>JBGMOD010000204.1:0-4675 GCA_041424235.1 Hyphomicrobiales bacterium | reverse complement strand
CCTTCCAGTCGGTGTTGGCCTTGATGCCGTAGCCGTAGCAGATGTGCACGGCGGTGGTGCAGGTTAGCCCCTTTGCCGCGCGCTGCAACGCCTCGATGCCCCATTCCTTGACTTCGCCCATATAGACATTGAAGGCCGGCTCATCGAACTGGATGACGTCGACGCCATCGGTCTGCAGCGCATGGGCTTCCTGGTTCAGCAGATCGGCGAACGCGAACGCCATCTTGACGCGATCGCCATAGTGGCTGTCGGCGATGGTGTCGATGATCGTCATCGGGCCGGGCAGGGTGAACTTCAGCTTGTGCGTGGTGTGCGCCCGCGCTGCCTGGGCTTCGAACGCATGGACGCGTCCTTTCAGGCGCAATGGCGCCACCACCTGCGGCACCATCGCCTTGTAGCGGTCGGCGCGGATGCCCATCTCGACCTTGTGGGCGAAGTCGATGCCGTCGATGTTTTCCAGGAAGCCGTGCACGAAATGCTGCCGCGCCTGCTCGCCCTCGGTGACGATGTCGACCCCTGCGTCTTCCTGCAGCTTGACCGCGAGCAGCGTGGCATCGCGCTTGGCGGCGGGGAGCTCCTCGGCCGGCGGCTTCCACGGCGCCCACAGGCGATTCGGCTCGGCAAGCCATTCGGGTTTGGGCAAGGATCCGGCGATGGTGGTGGGAAAAAGCATAACTGGGCGTCCCGTTGGCTTTTATTGTATGAGCAAATTGATGCGAAGGGAGCTTAACCTATTCCGCAGCCCGGAAGCGACAAGGATCGAGGATGCCCAGAGCGATCGTCTGCAGGGAGTTGGGGCCGCCGGAGACGCTGCGTCTGGAGACATTCGACCGTGTGCCGCTGCAGCAGGGACAATTGCGCGTTGCGGTGCGTGCCGCAGGCTTGAATTTTCCCGACGTGCTGATGATCGAGGGCAAGTACCAGTTGAAGCCCGACCTGCCATTCACGCCGGGCATGGAGGCCGCGGGCGACGTGGTCGAAGTCGCCCCCTCCGGAGTGGCCGACGCGAGCGTGGGCGACAAGGTGATCGTCAAACTGCGGCATGGCTGTCTCGCCGACGAAGTCGTCGTCACCCCGCAGCAGGTGGTGGCGCTGCCGAAACTGTTCGACTACGCCGAGGGGGCGACCTTCCTGGCGGCGCACGGCACTGCGTATCACGCGCTGGTCGATCGGGCGCGATTGCAGGCGGGCGAAGCTCTGCTGGTGCATGGCGCCGGCGGTGGCGTGGGACTGGCCGCTGTCGAACTCGGCAAGGTGTTGGGGGCCACGGTGATTGCCGTGGCGTCCAGCGACGAGAAGCTTGCGGTTGCGAAAGGCCGCGGCGCCGATCACACCATTCGTTATGGCAGTGAACCTTTCCGCGATGTCGTGAAACAAATCACCGGTGGCCGCGGCGCAGATGTGGTGTTCGATCCGGTCGGTGGACCCATTTTCGAGGAGAGCCTGCGGTGTATCGCCTGGGGCGCGCGCCTGCTTGTCATCGGCTTCACCGGCGGCGTCGGCATGGCGGCAACCAATCTGGTGCTGATCAAGGGCGCGAGCGTGCTCGGAGTACGGGCCGGCGAGGCCGTGCGTCGCGATCCCGCGCTTGGTGTCGCGCGCCAGACGGCGCTCTGGCGGCTTGCCGACGAGGGACTGATACGCCCGAACATCTCGCACCGGTTGCCGCTGGCGCAATGCGCTCAGGCGATGCGGCTCCTGCTGGAGCGACGCGCCATCGGACGCGTGGTTCTTGTCATGGACCGCTGACGGCAAGTGCCTGTTGCAGCCGCGTGTGTATCCCCAGCCATGCGCCGGGGACACGCGAAATGTTGACATATGTTTCTGGTCAACCTTTAGTTGTAGTCGATCGTCGTAAAAGGATATGGGCTGGCCTGCCACGATTGGAGCTCTGTCGCCCGTCGAAGATTGACCGCTTCATTCTGGAATACGGAGTTCTTTCATGGACCAGATGAGTTTCGTGCCGCGGGTGCCCCCGGTGCCGCAACCGGCAGAGGTGTCATTCACAGGCGATCGCGGTGAATTCCGCCGGCTGGTAACGCGCGGTGCCTTGCTCGAACTGGTCACCGTCGGGTTCTACCGGTTCTGGCTCGCCACCGACATGCGACGGCATCTGTGGTCGAATACCAGCGTCGACGGCGATTCCGCTGAATACACCGGTACCGGCAAGGAGCTTCTGATCGGTTTCCTGTTCGCGCTGGCGATCGTCGTGCCGATCTACCTGGTCTATTTCGTGATCAGCCTCGAGGCCGAACGTCTTGCGGCCTTCGCCAGTTTTCCGCTGCTGGCCTTCTTCTATGTATTCGGCCAGTTCGCCATCTATCGGGCCCGGCGGTACCGCCTGACGCGCACGGTGTGGCGCGGGGTGCGGTTCTGGATGGACGGCTCGGGTTGGGTCTACGCCGGGCGGGCCACACTCTGGGCACTGCTGATGGGGCTGACCCTGGGGCTGGTCCTGCCGTGGCGCGAAGCCGCGCTCGAACGCTACAAGATGCGGCATTCCTATTACGGAGATCTGCAGGGCAGCTTTGAGGGCCGCGGCGGCCAACTCTTCAAACGCGCCTGGTGGCTATGGCTGCTGGCGCCGGTCGTGCTGGTGGTGTTTCCGCTGATTCCGTTCGCCTATGCGGCGTTCAAGGCAATCGAGCTGCGCTGGTGGCTCTCGGGTGTCCGCTTCGGCGACGTGCGGTTCGAATCGTCGCTGCGAAAGGGCGCTCTGATCGGCTTGTACTGGAAGGCGATCGGCTGGGCTCTCCTGCTGATGGTGGGCATGGCGATCTATGTCGGCCTGTGCATGTTCGCCGCGGGCAGCGTCACGGGACTCTCGCCAGACAAGTTCTTTGTTGCATCCAATCTCGTGAAGAGCATTCCGTTCCTCGTTCTTCTCGTCGTGGGATACCTCGTCTTCGTGCTGGCCACAGGCGTCGTGATGCGGGTGTATCTGATGCGCGATCTCTGGGCGCAGGTCGCGACGTCGATCTCCGTGCACAATATCGAGGCGGCCGCCAATGTGACCGCCGAGGGCGATCTGGCCAACGCACTTGGTGAAGGCCTCGCCGATGGGCTCGACGTCGCAGGCTTTTGACCGTGGACAACGACAGTTCTCAACCACGCGAACCTGCTGCACCGGACGCCGCACCGGACATGACGGCAATCTATTTCGACGGGACATCGAGCCGGCGGCGCACTGTAGCGCTGGTGTTCGGCGATCGTCTTGGCATCAGCGAGCAGACTGCGACGCTCGCAACCTGGTCCTACGGCGATATCCGCCGCGCCGATGCGCCTCCCGGATTGCTGCGCGTGAGTTGCCGCGGCGCGCCGTCGCTGGCGCGCCTCGAGGTTCGTTCTGAGGGCACCGCCGCTCAACTGGTCGCGCGCTGTCCGAACCTGGATGAAACTGCGCCGGGGCGCGGCGTTTGGGCGATTGTCGGCTGGTCGCTGGCGGCGACGGCCTCGATCGTGCTGATGGTGCTGTTCGGCGTGCCGCTCGCCGCCGATCGGTTGGCTCCGTTGATTCCGCCGTCGTTCGAACGACGCCTCGGCGATGTCGCCGAGGGCCAGATCAAGAGCGTGTTCGACGGCAAGACCTGCGACAGCCCCGCCGGCCAGGCTGCCTTCGCCAAGCTGATGAACACCTTGCGCGGCGCTGCCGGCCTCGACCTCTCCGACGGCTCCACCGTGTTGTCGAGCTCGGTTTCCAATGCGTTTGCGTTGCCCGGCGGCAAGGCCTTCCTGTTCAAGGGGCTGCTGGACAAGGCCAACGATGCCGACGAGATCGCGGGCGTGATGGCGCACGAGCTCGGGCATCTCAAGCATCTCGACAACACCCGCCAGCTGATCAGCACCAGCGGCACCTCGTTCCTGATCGGGCTGCTGTTCGGCGACGTCACCGGCTCAAGCGTTCTGATTTTTGCCGGGCGGACCATCGTCAACGCGTCTTATTCCCGCGAAGCGGAATACGCCGCGGATACCTTTTCGATCGACGTGATGCACAGGCTGGGGCGTTCGCCAAAGAAAATGGGCGAGCTGCTGTTCCGTGTCACCGGGAAAGAGGGGGACACCGGCATCTCGATCCTGGCGAACCATCCGTTCACCGAAGACCGGCTGGCGCGCATGACAAAGGAGGACCGCAAGCCGACCGGACCTCCGCTGCTGTCTCCAGAGGAATGGACGGCGCTGAAAGCGATCTGCGAGTCGACGGCGAAGCATTGATTGCTTGCTTAAAGATCACCTTATCTTTGTCGTTGCCGGGCTTGTCCTCAGCGACTTCGGCTTTGCCGAAGTCGCGGACACAACCTCGCTTAGGGACGCAGTGCCTTCCTAAGCGAGATCCATAGCAACTCGACCATGTCGAGTTGCGTTCTCAGAGGACGTAAGTCGGATATATCCGACTTACGGGACAAGCCCGTGATGACACTGAACGTGGTGAGTTGCTTTCCCAAGTCAGACTCTCAGGATGACGAGAAAGCTCAGATAGTGCCCGCTATTTGTACTCCCGATCCTGCCACCACGGAAAATACGACGGCATGTCGCTCGACACCTTGTCGGTGAACTTGGCCGGCCGCTTTTCCAGGAACGACGTCACGCCTTCGCGCACGTCGGCGGAGGCGCCGCGCGAATAGATGCCGCGGCTGTCGATCTTGTGGGCTTCCATCGGATCGTCGGCGCCCATCAT
>JBGMOD010000203.1:0-43714 GCA_041424235.1 Hyphomicrobiales bacterium | reverse complement strand
AATTCCAGATCTTCGGCAAGGGCTCCAAGAAGGCCGCTGACGAAATGTGGATGGCTCGCTACCTGATGCTGCGCCTCACCGAGAAGTACGGCATCGACATCGAATTCCACTGCAAGCCGCTCGGCGATACCGACTGGAACGGTTCGGGCATGCACGCCAACTTCTCCACCGCCTACATGCGCGAAGTGGGCGGCAAGGAGTACTTCGAGAAGCTGATGAAGGCGTTCGAGCTGGCCCGTGAAGACCACATCGCGGTCTACGGTCCGGACAACCACATGCGCCTGACCGGCAAGCACGAGACCGCGTCGATCCACCAGTTCAGCTACGGCATTGCTGATCGTGGCGCCTCGATCCGCGTCCCGCATTCCTTCGTCAACAACAGCTACAAGGGCTATCTGGAAGATCGCCGCCCGAACTCCCAGGGCGACCCATACCAGATCGCGTCGCAGATCCTGAAGACGATCTCGACCGTTCCGGTCGGCGCCAAGTCGGCTGCGGCCTGAGCCTCGTTAAAGTGACGGCCGGGGCGTTCGCGTCCCGGCCGTGCTTTTTTCGTGAATGAGTAACGCCTGAGCCATTCTTTACCCCTTTGGCTCCGGCCAGAGCCGGGGCGGAGGTTGGTCACTTCCCCTCGGCTTGTTCAGGTTTTCCTGCGCTGCGTGCCGGGCCGCTATTGTGCCGGGCTCTCCTTCAGAACCAGCTTGCGTGCCACACCGCCCTGGCCGCCGATCGCAAGCGACATCACACCCGCGATAACGCAGAGCACGCCGGAGACGATGAAGGCGGGCGCATAGGTGCCGTCGAGGGTCCGCGTCCAGCCCGCGCCGAACGCGGCCAGCGCTGCGCCGACCTGATGCGCCACGAACATCCAGCCGAATACCAGCGGGGCCATCATCCGGCCGAAACGATCGGTGGTCAGTCGAATGGTCGGCGGCAAGGTCGCGAACCAGTCGAGACCATAGAACGCCGCGAAGATCGACAGCGACACCAGGTCGGTCGCCAGCGCGTGCGGCAGGAACAGCAGGGAGATGCCGCGCAGCACGTAATAGACGCACAGCAGGGTGCGGTTGTCGTAGCGATCCGACAGCCAGCCGGACATCACCGTGCCGAACAGATCGAACGCGCCCATCAGTGCGAGCAGCCCCGCCGCCATCAGCGCCGCGATGCCGGCGTCGCTGCACGCCGCTATCAGATGGGTGCCGATCAGGCCGTTGGTGCTGGAGCCGCAGACCAGGAAGCCGAACGAGAGCAGCCAGAAATCCCGGGTGCGGACCGCGCTGGACAGCGCCTGGAACGAGGCGACGATGGGGTTGACGGTCGAGCGAACCGGAGCGGGCTCGCTGCCGGTTTCGCCATAGGCTTTAAGTCCGATGTCCGAGGGACGATTGCGCATCAGCAGGGCAATGATGGGAATCAGGCACGCCAGCGACGCCGCGACCGTGAACACCACCGGCCGCCAGCCGAACGCATCGTTGATGCGGGCGAACGCCGGCAGGAACAGCAGCTGGCCCGATGCCGAACTCGCCGTCATCAACCCGACAACCAGCCCGCGCCGCTGTACGAACCAGACATTGGCGACAGTGGCGCCCAGCACCAGTGCGGTGAGGCCCGTGCCGCCGCCCACGATCAAGCCCCACAACAATGTGAGCTGCCAGGACTGCGAGACGAAGGCGGTGAGGCCGACGCCGATCGCGGTGATGGTGACGGCGAGCATCATCATCCGGCGCAGCCCGAAGCGCATCATGAAGGCGGCCGCGAACGGCGCCATCAGCCCGAACACCGCCATGCGCAGCGACAGGGCCGTAGAGATGGTTGCGGTCGACCAGCCGAACTCGCGCTGCAGCGGCACCAGCAGCAGCCCCGGCATCGACATGGCGCCGGCGGTGGTCAGCAGCGTGAGGAAGGTCACGCCAACCACGATCCAGCCATAGTGCCAGCCGCGCTCCGCGACGGCTTGCGGTGTTGTCATTGTCATCTTGCATCCTTCCGATCGGTCGGGGCGGGCAGTGGTTGATTTGTGGGCATATGCCCGCATTTATTTAGGGGCATATAAGTGTATTTGACAATCGAAAATTGAGGGCATATGAGCATAATAGGGTTGCGCGGCCGAAACGTGCGCAGGCGGAGAGAACCCGTGCGCCTCGGGCGGGCCTGGTTCGGAGGTTGGAGATGAGCGACGTTCGCTGCAATGTGGTCGCACTGCGTCAGGCGGCGCGCAGGACCACGCAACTCTATGACGAAGCGCTCGCCCCCACCGGTCTTCGGGTGACGCAGTACTCCATCCTGTCCGAACTGCGCCGGCGCCCCAACGCGACCATCAGCGAACTGGCCGAGGCGATGGTGATGGACCGCGCCACGCTCGGCCACAATCTGAGGCCGCTCGAGCGCGACGGACTGATCCGCATCGAGGTTGCCGATGATCGCCGCGCCCGCATCGTTGTGCTGACGGAGCAGGGCGTTGCCAGATTTCAGGAGGCGAGGCCGTTCTGGGCGCGGGCGCAGCGCACGTTCGAAACCGAACTAGGCAGCGACTTCGCCGAACGTCTGCGCGGCGACCTGGCCCGCGTGTCCCGCGCAGACTTTGCAGCCGAAGGCCAGGTCTAGAAACCAGCGCTCACGCCGCTCGGCAGTGCTCCAGCTAGAACCCGTTGAATGGCGACTGCAGGCTGTCGAACATCCTGAGGCGGTCGAGGTCCGGCACCGGACCGGGTCCGCTGCGGTCGCCGATCCACATCGTGCTGTCGGCGGTCTCCTGAAAGGCTGGCCAGCGTGGCAATTGCGGCGCATTGGGAGAACCGCCATAGGCGTAGGCAGTCCAGGTGGCCTGCAGTTGTTCCGACAACGCGCGGTCCGCGGCCGTCCATGCCCGCGACAGCCCATCGAGTGTGCCGAAGATGTAGGGGTACTCCGAGCTGTGGAAGGTGCCGAGCCCATCGGCCGAGTCGATTTCATCAAAGCGCTGGCCGGCAGCGATCGGCTGCGGATGAGTGAAGTGGTAGAGATAGGTCGGATGTCCGTTTTTGGCGTGCAGCCGTGCCGAGCTCCAGACGCCCCAGGCAAACAGGCCGTCGCGCACCACGTTCTTGCTCGCGGCCTTGGCCTGCTCGTCATCCGTGGCCGGATACAGCGCCAGGATGCGCTCGGCATCGCCGGCATATTTCGCCTTCAACCAGCTCTGATACGCGCTGAGCGTGCTCGCATGCGGGAAGGTTGATCCTTCGTGGGTGTTCCAGCCGGTCAGCAGCGGCACTGGCGCTTCGCGGCCATTGGTGAAGATGTTGTAGATGCTGTCGGTCAGGAACCAGCCGTCGACAATGGGATTGGCGGCCATTTTGGTGTCCAGCAGCGCTTGTGCGGAGACCTTGCGCAGCTCGGCGAGGGTCTTGGCGTTCACCTTGTCACCGACCGCCAGTCCGTTCTTCTCGGCGGCGGCGAGTGTCGGCATCGTCTTGCCCAGGCCGAAACTCTCGGCGATGCCGCGCGCGAACAATCCTCGCGCCAGCGGCGAGCCGTAGAGATAGTCGACACTGGCGGCGCCGGCGGACTGGCCGAAGATGGTGACGTTGTCCGGATCACCGCCGAAGGCGCCGATGTTGCGTTTCACCCATTGCAGGCCGGCGACCTGATCGAGCAGGCCGTAATTGCCCGACGTATGCTGCGGCGATTCCGCGGTGAGCTCGGGATGGGCGAGGAAGCCGAACAGGCCGACACGATAATTGAGGGATACGACCACCACGCCGCGCTGGGCCAGCCGCGATCCGTCGAACACGGGGTTCGCCGCCGATCCCTGCTGGAAGCCGCCGCCATAGATCCAGACCATCACCGGCAGTCTGCCGCCCCTGGTCTCGGACGGTGCCCAGACATTGAGGAACAGGCAGTCTTCGCTGGTCGGCTGGTCGCCGGCATACTCATAATAGACGGAGGTCTTCGATCGGGACGGCTGCATGCACTGCGCGCCGTAGGAGGTTGCCGGCCGCACATCCTGCCATGGCGTGACTGTCTGCGGTGGCTTCCAGCGCAACTCGCCGGTCGGTGCCGCCGCGAACGGGATGCCGAGGAAGGCGCGGACCGCCGTGTTGAGGGTGAACTTGCCCGCGATCTGTCCGCTGTCGATCCCGATCTGCGTGGCCGGGGTCTGCGCCGAGGCGGCGCCGGCTGCGACCGTCGCCGATGCGATCAGTGCCACCACGCATAGGAATTTGCGCGACATGTAGTTGCAGGACATCAAATGCCTCCCTGAATACACCAGCGGTATGGCCGCGTGGCTGAATTGGTTGGGCCGATTACGTCATGATCGCCGTGCCTTCGACAATGACCAAAATGAGCGGGAGCTCTAACGTGATGTTAATCGGGACTGCGCGGCCCGGGTGCCTGTGGCGCGATCGCGGAGCAGCCGCGTCCGCCACGCACAACTCGCGGTCTTGTCCTGCCGCTGCCCGCCGGTGTTAGATCGCCGTCTCGAAGACGTTGAAAAATGCGGTCACGAGAGGGTGGAGATGCCGGCTGAGAGGCAACCCGCAGCGGCGCAGTCGGAGACAGCCGTTGCCACGGATTGGCTCGCGCGGTTCGCGAGCGCACTGACCCGCCCCGACGGTGAAGCGCTCAGGGCGCTGTTTCATTCCGATAGTCACTGGCGCGATGTGCTGGCGTTAACATGGGGGCTGCGGACCATCAGTGGCGGGGATGCGATTGCGGCCGCGCTCGCGGCGCATGCCGATGCTGTCCGGCCGGCGGGGTTCCGGATCGATCCCGCCCGCACCGCCCCGCGCAGGGTGATCCGCGCCGGTGTCAGCACCGTCGAGGCGATCTTCAGCTTCGAGACCGGGGTGGGGCGCGGCAATGGCGTGCTGCGGCTGCTCCCCGATGCGGAGAACGGCGGTGCCTTCAAGGCGTGGACGCTGCTCACGGCGCTGGAGGAGTTGAAGGGATTCGAGGAGCAGCTCGGGCGAGCCCGCCCGGTGGGGCAATCCTACTCGCGCGACTTCCGCGGGCCAAACTGGCGCGATCAGCGGACGTCCGCGTCGGCGTATGCGGATCGTGATCCGGTGGTGCTGGTGGTCGGCGGCGGACAGGCAGGACTGTCGATCGCGGCGCGCTTGAGCCAGTTGAAGATCGACACCCTGATCGTCGATCGCGAGCCGCGGATCGGCGATAACTGGCGCAATCGTTATCACGCGCTGACCCTGCACAATCAGGTGCAGGTCAATCACCTGCCATACATGCCGTTTCCGCCGAACTGGCCGAGCTATATTCCCAAGGACAAACTGGCCGGCTGGTTCGAAGCCTATGTCGAGAGCATGGAGCTCAATTTCTGGACCGGTACGGAATTCGATGGCGGCAGCTATGATGACGCCGCGCGGTGCTGGGCTGTGACGTTGCGGCTGGCCGACGGCACGACCCGCCGGATGCGCCCGCGCCATGTGGTGCTCGCCACCGGGGTCAGCGGCATTCCCAACCTGCCCGATATCCCGGGTCTTGCGAATTTCGCGGGGCCGGTGCTGCACTCCAGCCGGTATCGCGATGGCGAGGACTGGGCGGGCAGGCGGGCGCTGGTCATCGGCACCGGCAACAGCGGGCACGACATCGCGCAGGATCTCCACTCCAGCGGCGCGGAGGTGACGCTGGTGCAGCGCAGCCCGACGCTGCTCGTCAACATCGAGCCCAGCGCACAACTGGCCTACGCTCTGTATGACGAAGGGCCGTCGACCGACGACTGCGACCTGATCGCAACCTCGCTGCCGCTGCAGCTCGCGCGCAGGAGTCATGCGCTGTTCACCGAGCGGGGCCGGCAACTGGACAAACCGCTGCTCGACAGGCTGGAGGGCCTCGGATTCAAACTGGATTTCGGCGAAGACGGCACCGGCTGGCAGTTCAAGTACCTGACACGCGGCGGCGGCTACTATTTCAATGTCGGCTGCTCCGATCTGGTTGCCGAGGGCAGAATAAAACTGCTGCAATTTAACGAGATCGAGGAGTTCGTTCCCGAAGGCGCGCGCCTGCGCGGTGGCGAAACGCGGGCTGCCGATCTCATCGTGTTGGCGACCGGCTACAAGGGCCAGGAGCATCTGGTGCGCAAGCTGTTCGGCCCTGAGGTTGCCGATCGCGTCGGGCCGATCTGGGGTTTCGGCGACACTCAGGAGCTGCGCAACATGTACACCCGCACCGCGCAGCCGGGGTTGTGGTTCATCGCCGGCAGCCTTGCGCAATGCCGGATCAATTCGAAATATCTGGGCCTGCAGATCAAGGCCGTCGAGGCAGGCTTGCTGGGATGAGCTGCCTGCAGTTTGCATGCATTGCCTCTTTAAAAGCCTTGCGTCTTGAAACAGAGCGCGTGCCGCGAGTCGCGGGACAGATGTTCTGACGTAATCCAGTTGTGCTTTAGAGCTATTCTCGACGTCATCCAGCCATCAACAGCGAAAAATTGTTTCGAGGTGCGTGTCGATACACTGGCGTCACACTCGCGCCCCAAAAGGCTGTGCACTGGATTGTTCCCTGGACCGCATCGATCGAAACGGCTCAGCCGGAAGCAGCCGCAAGCAAGTGGACGATATGAATAAAACTGTCGATCAAACTGCCGTTTATCGAAAGCTTCTCAGACGTGCCCGCAGCTTCCCGGCCGAAGTCGCTTCCAGGCTGATCAATGTCCCGCCATTGGCGCAAAAGCTCTCATCGTCCTACGAGCGCGGTCTATCCCGCCACAAGGCCAGCCTGCCTACGCTCTCTGGCATGGACGCACAGATCGTTGCGGATCTCGATCAGAAGGGTGTTCACATCACCTCCCTCGCGGCTCTCGGTCTTCCCGACACCGAGGCGATGCTGTCCTCGGCGCGGCAATTGATGGAGGTGTATGCTCAACGCTCCGCCCGGGGCGAATTCCGCAACCGTTACACGACTCTCGCCAGTGCCGATGAGCTGATGCGCCATCCGCAGATCGTCTGGTGGGGGCTCAACCAGCGCCTGCTGCAAATCGTCGAGGCCTATCTCGGTCTCCCTGTCGGGTACGACGGCCTGAATTTTTTCTATACGGTTGCCGACGGGCGGCAGGTCGGCGCCAGGCTCTGGCATCGCGACATCGAGGATCGTCGTATCGTCAAGGTGACGGTCTATCTGCATGAGGTCGACGCCGATGGCGGTCCTTACGAAATCCTGCATCGCGATTTTCCCGGAAGCCGCGACCTGTCCGGCTTCAACTATCCGGTGTTGACCCAGGAAGAGCTCGAGAAACGCCTGGGCGCGCCGCTCAGTGACCGTGATGTGACAAGCTGCGTGGGGCCGGCGGGGACCGTGATCTTCAGCGATTCCGCGACCCACTATCACCGCGGCAAGCCCGCGGTGGAGCGCGACCGGTGCGCGATCTTCTACAACTACTTTTCACGCGTGCCGCTGCGCCCGTTCTTCTGTGAACGCTCCGGTCTGTCGCGTGCGCAGATTGCGTCGCTGGCAACAGATCTGCTGCCGGAGCAGCGCGCCTGCATGCTGTGGCACGACAGTCTGCCCTGGTTCGCCCGGATCATTCCGCCGGCCCCGCTCTGACGCCACCATCAGGCGTTTTCGCCGGCCCCTGGAGGATCGGCTGAACGCGCCGTTGTGCAGTGCGGTTCATCCGAAAGCACAAGCCCCATGCGTCATGCTGGCTTTCGACAAGCCGGCCGGATCTGCCTATGCTGATCGGGCGATAGAACGGAGCGGTCAACGAACCGGTCCGGCACGGTAACGAAACACAAAGCACAGACATGGGAGGAGACGAGATGCGCGATTTCTCGACCGATCGACGGCGTTTGCTCAAAGGCAGTGCGGGGGCGCTGGCCGCCGCGGCCACGATGTCCGCCGATCAGTTGTTCGGTTATGCGAAAGCCTGGGCGCAGACGGCGCCGTGGAAGCCGGAGGCCGGTGCCAGCATCAACATGCTGCGCTGGAAACGTTTTGTCGAAGCCGAAGACGTCGCGTTCATGAAGATCGTCGATGCCTTCTCAAAGGCGACCGGCGTGAAGATCAACATCTCCAACGAATCCTATGACGACATCCAGCCCAAAGCCTCGGTGGCCGCCAACACCGGGCAGGGGCTCGACATGGTGTGGGGCCTCTATTCGCTGCCGTTCCTGTTTCCGGAAAAGTGTGTCGACGTCACCGATGTTGCCGATTATCTCGGCAAGAAATGCGGGGGATGGGCGCCGTCGGGCGAGGCCTATGGCAAGCTCGGCAACAAATGGATCGGCATCCCGGTGGCCGCCACCGGCGGTCTGGTCAATTACCGGATCGCAGCCGCGGAGAAGGCGGGCTTCAAGGAGTTTCCAAAGGATCTCGGCGGCTTCCGTGAACTCTGCAAGGGTCTGCAGAAGAACGGCACCCCGGCCGGCATGGCACTGGGGCACGCCTCGGGCGATGCCAATGGCTGGCTGCACTGGGCACTCTGGGCCCATGGTGGCGCCACGATCGACAAGGACAACAAGGTGGTTGTCAGTTCGCCGGAAACCGCGAAGGCGCTGGAGTATGTGAAGTCGCTGTATGAGACTTTCATTCCCGGTACTTCGTCCTGGAACGACTCATCCAACAACAAGGCGTTCCTCGCCGGGCAGCTCCATCTCACCACCAATGGCATTTCCATCTACGTCACCGCGAAGAAGGAAAACCCGGCGATTGCCGAGGACATGAATCACGCGCATCTGCCGGCGGGTCTCGACGGCAAAACGCGTGAGCTGCATCTCGGCTTTCCGATCCTGATCTTCAACTTCACCAAGTACCCGCAGGCCTGCAAGGCCTTCACCGCCTTCCTGCTGGAACCCGAGCAGTTCAATCCCTGGATCGAGGCCGCGCAGGGCTATCTCTCGCACTTCCTGCTCGGCTACGACAAGAACCCGATCTGGACCGCCGATCCCAAGACCACGCCTTATCGCAACGTGGCGCAACTGGCCTCGACTCCGGCCGGCGTCGGCAAGATGAGCGAAAGCGCCGCGGCTGCGATTGCGGATTTCATCGTGGTCGACATGTTCGCGAACTACGCCACCGGTGCCGAAGACACCAAGACCGCGATGGCCTCCGCAGAGCGGAAGCTCAAGCGGATGTACCGGGCCTGACCCCAGCGAACCGGGGTGCACGGCGGCGCGAGCGAGCCGCCGTGTGCTCTGCATTCGGTATGTCCATTCTCATCCGTAAACCGCGTCGCGGATCTCGCCGGGGTAGGCGCCCGACATCCCCTCGAATGTGGTGTTGGTGAGGGCGATGACCGTCAGCCGGTTGGCCGGATCGATGAACCAGCTATGGCCGTAGGCGCCACCCCACATGATGGTGCCGTTCGACTGCGGTGTTCCCGATTTCTGCGCGTCGGTCAGCACCGCCCAGCCATAGCCGAAGCCCCACCCTGGGCCGAGCAGATACACTGTCGCGCGCGCATGGTCGCGCATCATGTCGGCGACGGTCGCAGCCTTCAGGATCGGCGCGCCGCCGTTCCGGATGGCTTCCATGAAACGCAGCGTGTCGCGCGCCGTCCCCGCCATTCCGCCGCCGCCGGAGGGATAGGAGGTGGCATCGAACACGCGACTGGGTGCAAAGCGAAGCGCGCCGCCGAGGATCGGCACGGCGATTCCGTCGGTCATGCGCTCCGGCTGTGGCTTGCCGTCCGCATAGGGGGTGACGAGGCGCGATCGGTCGACGACGTGAAAAGCGGTGTCGGTCATGCCGAGCGGGGTCGTGATCAATGTGTGAACGGCTTCCGCCAGCGTGCACTGCATGACTTGTTCGATGACCGCGCCGAGTACGTCGATCGCCAGGGAATAAGTCCATCGTGTGCCCGGCGCGAAACGCAGCCTCGTCGCCGCGAGCCGGCGCAGATTATCGGCAAGCGACAGCCCCGGCTGGTCGAGCCCGTCGGAGACGTCGAGCGTATGGTAGGCGCTGCCCGGCTGCTCCAGAAACCGGTAGCTGAGACCGGAGGTGTGGGTCAGGAGATGCGCGAGGGTAATCGTCGGTTCGCTGCCATCGGAGAGACGCGGACGGAAGTCCGGCAGAAACCGTGTCACCGCGTCATCGAGCGCCAGGCGCCGGTCTTCTACCAGCCGCATGATCACCGCCGTCACATAGGGCTTGGTGATCGAGGCCAGGCGGAAGATTGCATCCTCGCGCATCGCAACGCCGTCCTCGCGATCGGCGAGGCCGGCGGCGCGGCGGTAGATCACGTCGCCATCGCGGGCGACCAGCACCACGGTGCCGACAATCCGCCGCTCGGCGAGCGCGCGATCGATGACGGCATCGAGCCGGGGCGTAACGGCCGCAGAATCGCTTGAAAAATCCATTGCATATCCGGAATATGGGTGTTCCCAGGATATCGCATCTGCTGGATATGGCATCTCTCGAATGATAGCGTGGACGGCACGCAAGGCCGATGTTCGGCGCAACGATGATGGCAGCCCGGTCTCGAGGAGGAGTTCGATCAATCGGCGCATGACTGATGTGCGATGTCGCCGATTGCGCGGAGGAAGCATTCGCGCGGCGTGACCGGGCCTTGCAAATCGATTACACCTGCATGCACCAAGCAGCACCGACGAACAACGCGGGCAGAGGGAAGCGCATGGCGAGGCAAGGATTTTTTCCGGGGTGGAAGGTCGTCATCGGCTCCGGAGTCGGGATTTCGTTCGGGTCGGCGCCGGTGTTTGCGTCCGGCTTTGCGCTGCTCACAACCGCCATCGCGCATGACTTCGGCTGGACCCAGCCCCAGATAGCCAGGGCCGCGACCCTGTTCCTGCTGCTGCAGACGCTGATCTACCCGGTCTGCGGCTGGCCGCTGGACCGCTTCGGATCGCGCCGCTTCGCCATATTCAGCATCGCGGCGTTCGCGGTCTCGCTGCTCGTGCTGAGCCAGATCGGCAACTCGCTCACCCAGTTCTACCTGGCGTTCGCGCTGATGGGCCTGGTCAGCGCCGGCACCAATGTGTTGTCCTATGCGCGTGCAATTGCGCTCTGGTTCAACCGTAAGCGCGGCCTCGCGCTCGGGTTCGCGGGCAGTGCGCAGGCCCTGGGGGCGTTCGTGATCCCGGTGTTCGGGCAGAAGATCATCGCCCAGCACGGCTGGTCAACCGCGCTGCTGGCGTTGGCCGCGTTTGAAATCGTTGTCTGCCTGCCGCTAGTGGCGTGGCTGGTGAAGGACTCGCCCGCGCCCTACGGGCTGCACCCGGACGGCGCCGCTCCGGTCGAGATCGTTGCTGCGGAGCAGGTCGCGGACCCCGGCATGGAGGTCGGCGCGATCATCCGCACCGTCACGTTCTGGAAGCTCGCGGTGTGTTTTGGTCTGGTCGGCCTGGGGTTCTATGCGATCGTGCCCAACTTTGTGTACATCCTGAGCAGGACCGCCGGCCTCAGCCCGGCCGAAGTCGCCCAGATACAGGCGGTGGGCGGTGTCGCCGTGCTGTTTGGCCGGATTTGTTTCGGTTATCTGCTGGACCGGATTCATGCTCCCTATGTCGGCGTCATGGCGGTGACGACCTCGGCCTGCTGCGCGCTGATCTACGCGACCGTCGGCGATCGCACCGTGCTCTTCCTTGCGGCCATCATGTCGGGCTTTGCGATCGGCGGCGAGACTGATCTGCTGCCCTATCTGGCGAGCCGCTATTTCGGCACCAGATCGGTGTCGCGGATCTTCGGCTGGTTCCTGTTCGCGTTCTCCCTCGGCGCCAGCATCGGGCCGACCGCCTTCGCGCAGGTCTCGGCCGCATATGACAGCGTCGTCACCCCGCTGTTCATGCTGGCGGCGCTGCAGATCATTCCCGGCTTGCTGTTCCTGTCGCTGGGACGTTATCCGGCGTCGCCCGAGCCGGCGCAGCGTGATAGGGCGCTCGCGAATGCAGCCTGACGGACGGCGTTGCGGCCCGCGGACGCAGGTGGAACGTCATGCTTGTCCGGCGGTTGGTCTCACTCACAACAGGGAGATCAGTCATGGCAACAGCCGCACGTGAAACCGGAACCCTGATCGGCAGCGACAAGGTCGAGGGAACCGCGGTGTATGGTCCCGATGGCGAGAAGATCGGTGCGATCGAACGCGTCATGATCGACAAGATCAGCGGCAAGGTATCCTACGCCGTGCTTAGCTTTGGCGGCTTCCTCGGCATCGGCGACGATCATTACCCGCTGCCCTGGCAATCGCTGAAGTACAATACCGAGCTCGGCGGCTATCAATCGATGATTCCGGTCGACAAGCTGCAGAAGGCGCCGAGCTACGCCACGGATTCCGAATGGAACTGGAACGACGCGGCCCGCGCGCGCAGCGTCAACGCCTATTACGGCGTGCCACTGGTGTAGGGCGTAGCATACCGGTTGATATCGGAGCCCGCGTGCGGGCTCCGACTCCATGACCAGATGATGCATGCTCAAAACTCCGCATGCGCGCGGGCGGAGAACACCGAGACCGGCCCGCGGTCGGCGTTGTAGGCGGGACTGGCGATGAACTGGTAGTCGAAGGTCAGGGTGCTCGATGCTTCGATCTTCCAGGCATAATAGGCCTCCACGATCTTCTCCGCGCGGTAATTGAGCTGTCCGTCCCCGATCAGCAAGCCGCTGCCGCCAGCGGCGAGGAAATCGCGATGCGCGGCAGAGAGGCCGTTGATCGCGCCCCCGATCCCGATGGTATCATCCGGACGGCCCCAGCGAAGCCCCTTGATCGATACGCCGCCGGACAGGCTTTGATCGATGTCGGTGAACGACAGGATTTCGTTCTGGCCATCGTTCCAACTGGCACGGGCGAAGATGCCGATGTCACTGGTGATGGCCTGCTCCATGTTGGCGTAGAAGCCGTATTTGAGCTGGTTGCGGCGGATGCTCGCCGTGATGGTGTTGATGTCGAGCGATGGGTCCACCGCGCCGATCGACAACGCATCGCGATAGTTGGCGGTGTTGCCGCGATTGGCGAATGCGCCCAGACGAAGCTTGCCGGGCTGATCGAAAATGGCATAGCGCTCCTCGAGCTCGACCACGGAGCCGCCGCCACCGCGAAACACCAGCACGTCGCTGTTGGGTGCCTGCGGCACCTGAAACAGGCCGGCGCGCAGCGCCCAATCCTTGCGGTTGAGCTCAACCACCGCGCCTCGCGTCATTCCCGGAAGATCGGCGGGGAAATCGTAGGCGCCTGACGACCAGATCGCCCAGTTCATGAAGTCCGCGCGGGGATCCTTGGCGTAGGCATTGCCGTCGAAGTAGTCGCCAACCGCAAATCGGCCCACCGTCACCGTCACCCGGTCGATGTTGCGCTTGCCGGCGAGCTGCATCGGGCCGTCGGCGACCTCCTCCTGCTCGCCGCCCAGGCCGAAGGTCTGGCGAAAGATATAGCGCTGCGGGCGGAATTTGGGGAAGTCCGTGCCGCCCTTCTGCGCTTCGCCATTGGGAAATCCCGCGATGCCGAGCGTGGTGTTGAGGCCAAAGCCCTGTGCCAGTTCCGGGTTGAAATAGACCTCGCCGCCGTCCCACAGCCGCAAGCCGAGAAACGCGTCCATGGTCCAGGTCTCGCGCCCCTGGCCGCCACCGGGAAGGCTGTTGGCGCCTTCATAGGGCGAACGCATGTGCGGATAGGCCTGCTGAATGAAAGTGGTCTGCCCGTGCACGTTCCAGTCGTTCGACACCGGCCACCATGCAGGTTGAGCCGCGGGTGTGGCGGATGATGCAAGAGGCGCTGTGTCCCACAAGCGATAGTTGAGGCCGATCTTGACCAGATGCATCCGGGGATCGACGCTCAGGCCGGCCGGCATGATGTCGCCGAAATCGTAGGCCTTGCGCGCGAGATCGATGTAGTCGTATTCGAGCCTCGCGCTCCAGGGGCCGCCAACGGCGTAGTCGACACCTGCGCCAGCAGTCCAGCCGAGCAGCGTCTTCGCCGGCCGGGAGACGATCGCTCCGGAATCGTCGTTGATGTTGACGTGGGTCTGGGCCCAGGCCAATCCGCCGGTGACGTAGGGAAGCACTGGACCGAACACATAGCCGATGCGGGACCGCGCTGTTCCGATGGCGTCGAATGTGGTGTTGAACGGAGCCGATCCCGTCGCCGGAGTGTCGATCGGGCTGATGAACGAGAGATCGGCTTCTACACCGACAACCATCCTGTTGGCGAGCTGGAGATTGTAGCCGGCCTGAAGACCTCCGATGAATCCCGTCGGCGTTGGCGGCACGATCAGGGCCTGACCGAGGACCGGGTTCGTGCCCGGACCAAGGCTGCCGGCGCCATAACCGACATGCTCGCCGACATAGAAGCCGGTCCAGTCGTAAATCGTTGCAGCCTGCGGCCGCATCGGCTGGTGCGTCGGCAAGTCGGCCGCGGAGGCCAGTGAGTTCGTTGCGATGATGGCGTGAATGCCACCGGCGAACATGCAGATCTTTTTCATCGTCGTCCCCAGTCGTCTGGTTTTTTGGTCACAAGTCTGTCTGTCGCCTCGGCGCATGGCCGAGGCGGTCGGATCTTGCTGTCTTGGTTTCGCGGTCCCGGCGGGCCGGGCGTTGCCGCTGCGATGTCAGGCGGAGTGCGTGATCACGCGTCAGCCGTTGTCGGAGGGAGGTCGCCCGCAATAGCGTCGCGGTCCGAGAATGAGTCGTGCACCGAGTTTCTCAAGCACGCGGGTCATGTACAGCGCCACGTGAAGCGGCAAGCCCGACAGGCGGTAGAGGATGGCGCCCCGCAATGTCAGCCTCGCCAGCTTCAGGAGCAGGAGTGCGCTCCATCGCCGCGCGCCCCCGAGCAGGGCGCCAGTCATGCGCCCGCCGTGGCGAGTTGGAGGATGCGCAGCAGCACGAGGCCGGCGGCAACCACGAGATAGCCGCGCAGCACGATCATCCAGATCCGGCTGAGCTTGCTTAGTCGCGCCGGCGGCAATTGATCGAGCGGCGGCATCCGCCAAGTCTCCGGATCGCGCGGGATCGGCTTTACAATGACGAACCCTGCCTTGCGCTCGGTCAGTTCGTAGAGCTTGACCAGCCCGGTCACAACAATCGCCAGGACGCTGCCGCCGACCAGGATGCCGACGATCCAGTGTTCGTCCATCTCCGGAAACAGCACCGAGGCCGTCAGGATGATGGAGAGCATCACCAGTGCCGCGACCACTGCGCCGGTGAAGAGATTCAGCAGCCGGGAATTCGCCCACGGGCCGAGGACAGCCTTGTCGTTGCAGAGCAGCAGCAGGAAGACCGTCGCACTCGGTAACAGCACGCCGGCGAGGGTCTGTACTGCGTTGGTCAGCAGGCCGAGTGGGGTGCCGGGTGTCAGCACCAGCACCGCGGCGAGCACGATCAGGCCGAAATAGACGCCATAGAAACCTTTCGCATCCTGCGGCTTGCGGTGCAGCGAGTGCTTGATGGAAAATACATCACCGATCGCATAGGCCGTCGCCAGCGAGACGGCGGCTGCGCCGATGATGCTGGCGTCGAGCAGTGCCAGCGCGAACAGGATCGCCGGCAGCTTCCCGGCATACTTCTCCAGCCCCACCGCCGTGCCCAGCGCGTCGGTGTAGTTGCCGAACTCGGGACGCCCCGCGAACACCGCGGCGCAGAAACCCATCATCGCCACCGCGCCGAGGATCACCAGTGCGATGCCAAGGCAGAGGTCCCAGCGCTCGTAGCGGATGAAACGCGGCGTGATGCGTTTGTCGACAATGTAGCTCTGTTGGAAAAACAGTTGCCACGGTGCGACGGTGGTGCCGACAATCGCGATGATCAGCAGCATCACCTCGCTCAATTTGCTGCCTTCAGGCATTTTCGGAATGAAGAAGTCCGTCGCGATCTGCCCGATCGGGGGATGCACCATGAATACGATCGGTACCAGCAGCAGGCTGCCGGCGACCAATACGATCGCGAATCGCTCGAAGCGGCGGAAGTCGCCGGTGCTGACCGCGATCATGACCACGATGGCGGAGACGATGACTCCCCAGAATTGCGACAGACCGAGATAGCTCAAGGCGAGACTGACCCCAATGAACTCGGTCACCAGTGTCAGCGCGTTGAGCAGGAACAGGTCGATGACGCTGAAAGCGCCCCAGAATTTCCCGAACCGCTCGAAGATCAGCCGCGCGTGGCCCACGCCCGTCACCGCGCCGAGTCGCACCACCATCTCCTGGTTGACGTAGAGCACCGGGATCAGGAGCATCAGCGTCCACAGCAGTGTGGTGCCATAATTCTGGCCGGCCTGGGTGTAGGTGCCGAACGCGCCGGCATCGTTGTCGCCGACCATGACGATCAGGCCGGGCCCGATGATCGCGATCAGCGTTTTCCAGCGTGCCGCAAAACCCCGGCGCGGGCCGTGGTCGCCTTGCCGGATGGTGCCGAGCGCACCGCGGATATCGCCGACATGGGCGTCGTCCAGAGTGGCGCCGCGTGCCGCCGGTACGTTGATTTCATTGATGACAGTCATTGATCTGGTCCCGTTCGATTGTGTTTCTGTCTCGTCTCAGTCCCGGCTGGAGGCCTGACGTTTCGAGGAGAGGGCAAAGGGAATGATGGTGGCGCCGTCTGAAAGAGACGGGCCTGCTTGTCTCGGGCTGCGTTTTGGCCGGGAGGCCTTCGGATTCCACAGCAGCGCGAGGCCGAGTTCGGTGATGTTGCAAAGCAGCCCGGTGGTCTCCCGGACGATCCCCATCGCGCTTTGCAGGGTGTCGTGAATAGCGGGATCAAGCGTTCCCGGGGTGCCGGAACCGGCCCGTTGCAGGATCGCAGGCCGGCGCGGGGTCGGGAGGTGATGGATGACGGTCATGACCCATTCCTTTCCGTTGGTCGCTTGACGTCACGGGCTGATCGGCAATGTGAGGCACCGCGATCCTTCGGCAGCTTTTCGGCGATGCCGAGGGTGTCGGCACGCGAGCGCATCTCGTTCCACACGTCGTCGGGATCGGTGCCGGTGCGATGCCACAACGCCACAAGGTGATAGAGCAGGTCGGCGCTCTCCCGGACGATGCCGCGCGGATGGTGCTTGACGGCCTCGATCGCTACTTCACCAGCTTCCTCGATGACTTTCTGGGCGGTCTTGCGGGTGCTGGATGCGAGCAGTTTCGCTGTGCGCGGATGATTGTCCGCCGTCACATGCGCGAACGAACGATGGAGGCAATCCATCTCGCCGGATTTCAGATCCGGCTCCTGCCGTCGTTCCCTGGCGACGTGAGCGGACACCAGGGCGACTGCGCCCGTCTCTGCCCTGCTTGCATGATGTCGATTGGCTTGAAAGTCCGGCCCGTCCGCGCGATGCGGCATGCCGCTTCGTGCACTGGAGGGCCCAGTGGTGTCAGTCATTCTCGTCTCCCATAGTCACCTGCGATGCCCGCGATAGCCGGCGCCGAGGTGAACGGGCGACTCAGGTCCCCACGCCACCCCGGCCGGATCGGGTCACAGCCATTGGAAATGTGATGCTATTCCCCGAAGGGATTCCCGCCGCGGCACCGGACCGGTGGGCGACGGGGCAACTAGGTCCTTCGTCCATGCTGTGTCCCTGATTATGCGGCGGTGCGCAGTGCGCCGCCGCCGTGCCGATGTTGCAAGGGCGGCTCGAACTCGCGGCCCGTCAGGCGCGTCTGGTCCAGGCCGTCGCGCGGCGTGTCGCCGGGTTCGGCTTGCCACCGGCATTCCAGCCGGTTGCCGCCCTCGATTGGAATCCAGTGACAGTGCAGCACCGGGTGTGGACTCCGGTGCTGCGCGGCCGGGTGGCGAAAACCCGGTCGGTTGTCATTGGAATGGATATGACTTGTCGATACGGCTCGGCCCGGTCCCGGCGCGATGCGCCGTGACTCGAAAGGCCGGAATTTTGCGAGTCTTGCGAACATCGCTCACCTCCACGTCCGCTTTTGCGCGGCAGGCCGGTGAGCACCGGATGGTCGGCTTAAACGCGACCACCAACTCCCACGCGGCCCTGGCCGACGCGATTGATCTTGTTGTCCTGCGGCAGTGCGCACCCGGTCGTCGGGATTGTGCTGCCAAAGCTGGTACTGCCCATGTGTTTAGAGTTGCGCTCTTCGTTGGAGTTGTACCGGTGTCCGAAGCCGTATGCTCCGAACAATTGGCCAGTACGCCCGCCGTGGAACCGAGTCAAGCGTAAAGAGCTATCCCCCAGGGGGGATAGTTGCTATCCTCCAGGGAGGATAGGAGACCCGATGGCTCACGATAACCACCCCGCGATCGTCAAGCGCCTGAAACGCGCCGACGGTCACCTGCAAACGATTATCACGATGATCGAGGAGGGCAGGCCGTGCCTGCAGATCGCCCAGCAACTGCAGGCGGTCGAGAGTGCGATCGAGAATGCGAAAAAGGCGCTGATCCATGACCATATCAGCGAATGCATCGAACGCCCGCTCAAGGCCGCCGGCAACTCCGGTCGCGCGCCGCTGAAGGAATTCAAGCTGATCGCGAAATATCTCTGACAGCGAGGAGCGCGTGGCGCTCTGTCGATAGCGTTTCCGAACGCTCGTCGGCTGCCGTGCCGAATGATGTAAGGGCATGGCATCGCCGGGGTATCCCGGCGATGCCGCTGTCGGCTCAATCCCTGCTTCGTGTCATCCCTTGGCCCGGTGGTATTTGTCCACGATGGCCTGGAACGTCTTGACGTTATCGGCGCCGGCGTAGTCGGCGATCCGCTTGTAGGCCGGATCCATCCTGGCGCGGAAGGGAGCGAGGTCCGGCTTGGTCACCTGCATGCCGGCGGCTTCCAGTTTCTTGAGCTGCTCGGCTTCAGCGTCCGCGATCAGCTTGCGCATCAGTTCGCCCGAGATTGTACTTTCTTCGCGGAAAATCGCCTGCTGTTGCGGCGTCAGCTTCTTCCAGCTGTTTACGCCCACGGTATGGATCATGTTGTTATAGACGTGCTGTGTGAGCGATAGATACTTCTGCACCTCGTTGTACTTGTTGAAGTAGATCACCGCGACCGGGTTCTCTTCGCCATCGACCACCCTCTGCGACAGCGCCAGATAAAGCTCTGGGAAGGCGATCGCCTGTACCGTGGCACCGAGCGCTTCCATCGCCACCTGGATCTGCAGTTCCGGCGGCGTACGGATCTTCAGGCCCTTCATGTCGTCGGGGACGTTGATCGGCCGTACGCTGTTGGTGACATTGCGGAAGCCGTATTCCCAGTTGCGCAACAGCACGAAGCCTTGCTTCTCGGCGAGCGGCGCCACCCAGTCCATCACCGGCCCGTCGAGGATCGGGAAGGCATCTTCGCGGCCGTTGAAGATGAAGGGCAGTTCGACGGCGGCGAAGGCGCGGTCGTACTTGTCGAGCTGGCCCTGGGTCGGCAGGCCCATGTCGATGGTGCCGAGCTTGATCTGCTGCGCCTGCTCCGGCGGGCCGCCCAGCTGGTTGTTGGGGAAGATCGCGATTTTGATGGCACCGTCGGTGCGCTTTTCGATGTTGGCGGCGAACTGCTTGGCCGCGATATTGGCGGGATGGTTCTCGTCGGCGAAGTGCGCGAACCGCATGGTCATGGTGGCGGCACGCAGCACCGCGGGTGCGGCGATGGTGAAGCTTGCCGCGGCGGTGCCGACTTTCAGGAATTGTCTGCGATCCATGGTTTCTCCTCCAGAAATTTGTTGTTGGTGTTGGATGCGGGTATTTGCAGTCTGAGAGACCGCCTATCCGCGGAAGCCGAAATAGGCGGGCAGGAACAACGTGAACCAGGGGACGAAGGCAACGATCAGCAGGCCGGCGATCAGCACGACCAGATAGGGCAGCATGGCGCGCGAGGCCTCCTCGATGTTGCACTTCATCACCGCGCAGCAGACGTAGAAGCCGACGCCGGCAAACGGCATGAAGCCGCCGATGCCCATGGCGATGATCAGCACCAGTGCATAATGCAGCTCGCTGATGCCGAGCTTGCCGGCGATCGGAAGCAGCAGCGGTGCCAGCACGTTGAGCGAGGGCAATCCCTCCAGCAGCACGCCGACCACGATCAACAGGATGATCGAGCAGATCATGAACACCGCCGTGCTGCCGCCGACCGATTGCAGCAGCATCACCAGCCGCTGCGGCAGGTAGGCGACCGTCAAGGTCCAGGAGAACGCGGATGCGGCGGCGAAGATGAACAGCAGCACGCCGGTCATCGCCGCGGTATCGGCCACGATGCGCAGGAAACTGCGGACCGTCATTTCCCTGTAGACGAAGGCGGAGAGCAGCACGCCGTAGATGACGGCCAGTGCGGCGATTTCGGTGGGCGTCGCGATGCCGGCCAGGATGCCAACCAGCAGTGTTCCGGGCATCAGCAAGGGCAGGATGGCGTCGAGGCCGGCGCGGGCGATGGCGGAGGCGGGCGCGCGCGGCAGCCGCTCCTGTCCGGCGGCACGGGCGCGGAACCAGATCATCAGCATCAGGCACAGTGCCATCACGGCGGCGGGTACGAGGCCGCCGATGAACATGGCGCCGACCGAGACATTGGTGATCGATCCCACGATCAGCATGGCGATGCTCGGCGGGACGGTTTCGCCCATCACGGCGGAGGCCGCGAGCACCGCGGCCCCCTCGGGCGCGCCGTGACGTTCGGTGAGCTGCTGGCGCATCACCGTGCCAACGGCGGCGACATCGGCGGGCTTGGAGCCCGACAGGCCGGAGACCGCATACATGCTGGCGACCGTCACCTGCAGCAGGCCGCCCTGCATGTGGCCGACCAGAAGCTGAATGAAGCGCACCAGGCGGATGCTGATGCCACCGCGCTCCATCACGAGACCCGCGAGGATGAAGAAGGGAACCGCGAGCAGGATGAAATTGCCGGTGCCGTTGACCATGGTTTGCGGCAGCACCACCAGCGAGGCGGTGCCAGTGCCCCAGAGATAGGTCGCGGTGGCGAGCAGCAGCACGAAGCCGACGGGAACACCGGCGAGGATCGCGGCAAAGAACAGCGTCAACGCCACCATGATCGCGGCGTCGTCGCCGAGCAGCGGCAGCCAGACGTCGCGGGTCAGGGCCGCCGCCGCAACGGTGCCGAGGAACACCGCGCCGACCCACAGCGCAAACGTGCCGTGATTGCGGCGCAGGTTGATGATGGCATGCATAGCCAGCAGCGCCATGCCGACGGGCAGCGGCGAGCCGATCAGGGCTGCCGGCCATTGCAGGATCGGGGTCAATTCGTCCCAGCTTGAGACGAGGAATTCGATCGAGGCGAATCCGGTCAGGCCGCAGACGAACAGCACCACGATGTCCGCCAGCGCCAGCAGGCTGCGGCTGCCGCGTTCCGGCAGGCGATCCAGCACCACGCGGACGAAGGCGTGATCATGCCGGCGATAGGCGACCGCGCCGCCGATGAAGGCGAGCACGGAGAGCGCGAACCGCGCCAGCTCGTCGGTCCATAGGAACGAGTGATGCAGCCAGATCCGTGCCGCTACATTCATCAGCACGAGCACCAGTTCGCCAAGCAGGGCGACCACGACCAGGGCCTCCGCCGTGGCATCGATGACGCGGATGATGGCGGGATCGCGCGGGGCGTCGATGTGCGTGGGCGCGTCGGGCGTTACGGACGCGAGCAGCCCGTCAGCGCGGTCAGCGTGCGACACGGCGCTTGCCGTTGATCAATGGGGGGCGGTTCATGATCTGTCATCTCCCGTTCAGACCCGGCCCGGCTTGCGGCCGCGTTGTTTTTGTTGATCCGTGACGCGCCGGTCTGCGCCGGCTTTGGACTCCGCGATTGCGAACAAGTCCGGATTGAGTTCCTGGGTGGCCGATATATCCGCGAGCAGCCGCTCCAGATGGTCGCCGATTGCCGCAACCGCTTGTGCCGGATCGTGCGCCGCGATCGCCGCCAGGATGGTTTCATGCTCGGCGATCGCGCGCGTGATGCGGCCGGGTTGCGGCAGCGTCAGCCGCCGGTAGCGGTCGACGTGGATCTTGACCTGCTGGATCAATGTCCAGATGCCGGGATATCCGGCGACTTCGGCGATGGTGGCATGAAACGCCTCGTCGGCGCGATGAAAAGCATCGTGATCGTCGGCGGATTCCGCTTCACGCTGGCTCTGCAGCACCGATTGCAGCGCCAGGAGCTGGCTGGCGGTGGCTTGCGACGCCGCGATCCGCGCGGTCGTCTCCTCCAGCGCGCGGCGGACCAGGATCGCCTCGGGCAGTTCCGCGATCGGGATGCGCGAGACGAAGATTCCAGACTGCGGGAAGATCTCCAGCAGGCCTTCGTCGGCGAGCTTCAGGATCGCTTCGCGCACCGGGGTGCGGCTGACGCCATAGGCCTCGGCGATCTCGCTTTCCGAAACCGGCTCGTCCGGCAGGCGCTGCAGCGAGACCAGTTGTTGGCGCAAATCGGCATAGATCGTGGCCGACAGCGGACCCGCGCGCTTGCTGCGGGACTTCGGTCCTCGCTCGGCGGATGTCAGTTTCCCCGTGACCAAACTGCGAGGGCTGCCCCGCGGGCCTACCGGCGAAGCCTGCAACGGCTGCGGACGCCGGCGCGGCTTGGCCTTGCGGGAGGACAGCTTTCGCGACGCGGTCGGACGTTTCATGACGCGTGATCTGAATCCTGGAGGGATCGAAGAGCGGCGTATGGCAGAGCGTGCGGAGACGAGGAGGCAGTGTGAAAAAGAAGACAGTCCGCGCGGGCGCCATGCGATGTCGGGAACACACGTTGCAAGACTGGGAATTAGCCCTCGCGCTGAACTAGTATATTAATATAAGAATTGTCTCGGGCAATCCCGAAACGTAGGTTTCTCCTGAAAACAAGCAGGCGATCAGGATCATCGATCTCGCATCGCAGCATTCGAGGACAGCGCTCATGACTGATTTCCGCAAACTGTTCGATCTCACCGGCAAGACCGCGGTGGTGCTGGGCGCGGCCTCGGGTATCGGCAAATCCTCCGCCGAAGCGCTGGCAGGCCTCGGCGCGCAGGTGCTGTGTGCCGACATCTCGCACGATGCCGCGGAGGCGACGGCTGCCGGCATTCGCGCCGTGGGTGGCGTGGCTTCGGCTGCCGTCTGCGATGCCGCCGACAGATCGTCGGTGATGGCGCTGAAGGATACGGCGGCGCAGGCGTTTTCGCGGCTCGATATCGCGGTGACGACGCCGGGCCTCAACATCCGCAAGGCTATTCTCGATTATACCGAGGAGGATCTCGACCGCGTGCTCAATCTCAACGTCAAGGGCACGGTGTACTTCTTCCAGGCATTCGGCGGCGTAATGACGAAACAGGGCGGCGGCAGCCTAATCGCCTGCTCCTCGGTGCGTGCGGTCACCATCGAGCCGGGGCTCGGTGTCTACGGGTCGACCAAAGCGGCGATCGGGCTTCTGGTGAAAGGCTTCGCGTCAGAGGTCGGGCCGTTCGGCGTGCGCGTCAATGCGATTGCGCCGAGCATCGTCGAGACGGCGCTGACGGCGCCGTTCAAGCAGCGGCCGGACATTCACAAGCTCTATGCCGCGCACACGGTGTTCAACCGCTGGAGCCATGCCGACGAGGTCGCCACCGCCGTGGCCTATCTCGCCTCGGATGCGGCGAGTTATGTCAGCGGCAGTACACTGTTCGTGGACGGCGGCTGGACCGGGGTCGACGGCCCGCCGACCGGGCTGACCCAGTTCGCGCGGCGGGCGTGAGGATTGCGAGACCGCGATGGTTGCTGCATCGAGAGCTCGCCGTTCAGTCGACCAATGCGATCGATCTGAAGGTCCTGCTCCGTTTGTCAAACCTGTCCGGGGAAATTCACGTCGTCAGTGGGCCGGTGGCTGACGGCTAATGGCCCAAACGTAGGCTGACACCGCGTCAATATCCGCCGGCTTCAGGTCGCCATCCATTCCAGGCGCTACCGCCATGTTGTGCAGGATCGTCCGCTTCAGCTCTTTCACGCTGCCGTCGCTCCAAACGAACATACCCGCTGTCAGGTCGTTTCCGTTTGCCGTTCCCTTCCCATCCATGCCGTGACAGATGCTGCACTGCCCATTGGCGGCTTCGCCATGGAAAACGCGGTCGCCATGCAGGATCTGTTCCCTGCTAAATCCTGCTGGTACCGGCAGAGCGTCGGCAGAAGGCCGTATCTGTTCTCTGAACATGCTGAGCGGCGGGGTAACGAGCTTGAATTCTTGCTGATCCGATTGCGCGCTTGACGCGCTGGTCGCTGTGCAAAATATCACGTACGCCGTCGCTGAAACAATGAAACGTACGCCCATGATCACCACCCGGAAGGTTCCATTCCTGCTGTTGAAACAGTCCAGCGAGACGAAGTCTTTGTTGGCTCTCGGGACACTGATCGTAACATCAGGGGCGGGGAACCGAAAGGTGCACGGGGGCGCCGGATTGTCGATCGTGGACTTGATGTCTGGAGGTTGGCTGGCGTCCTATTCCGGCCTCGCGCGATCTAGACAGGATTGCCGGCACTTCAATAAGCGATCCATGCTGAACGGTTGTCTTAGGCGGCCGCTTCCTTGCTCTCGCTCAGGGGCATCGTGAAAGTGAACCGCGTTTCCTCGGTGGTCGAAGTCACGTCGATATGTCCGTCATGCGCCTTGGCGATCTCCGAGGCGATGTAGAGGCCGAGGCCCAGGCCCGGTTTGTGTCCCTCGGCGCTGCCGCGTGTGAACGGCTGGAATAGCCGCGCCATGGCATGCGGCGCAATCGGCGTGCCGGAATTAGCCACCGACAATGTCATGGTGGTCGCATCCATACCGGCACGCACGTGCACCGGCTGGCCGGCGGCGCCATAAGTCAGCGCATTGCCGAGCAGGTTGGACAGCAGTTGGGCGATGCGTCCGCGGTCTACTTCGACGGCCTGCGGCAGAGCGAAGCTGACGTCTATGATGCGCTCCGGAAATGCGCTCTGCAATTCGGACACCACCTGACTGATGACGGGGGCCATCTGGATCGGCGTCCGAAACAGCAGTAGTCCACCGCCGAGCCGTCCGCGCGCCATGTCCATCACATCGTCGATCAAGCCCGACATCCGCTCGACGCTGCTATCCATCATCGCGAACACGGCGGGATCCGGTCGCTTGCGCAGCAACTGGATGCCGGCGGCAATCGACGCCAGCGGATTGCGCAGGTCGTGGCCGAGCACCGCGACGAACTGCTCTCGCAGTTCGGCAAGCTTGCGTTCGTCCACCAGGCGAGCCTCTGTGAATGTGATCCGGGCATTGGCGTCGAGATGAAACGCGACGAGTTCGGCGAACAGCTTAAACATGCCGATGACCGCCGGCGTGTTGACGCGGGCCGGCCGCGGATCGATCGCGCACAGTGTGCCGAACATCCGTCCGTCGGGCAGCATGATCGGCATCGAAACGTAGCTTTGGAAGCCGTACAGCTCCGGCGTCGGATGCTGGCGGAACGTGTTGTCGCGTGCCACCTCGTCGATCACCACCGCCTGCAGGCTCTGGCGGATCTCGTTGCAGATGGTGGTTTCGACTTTCAGCTCGCCGCCGGGAATGAGGCCAAACGCGATCTCATCGCGCACCGCGCAGCATACCCAGCGTTGTTCGGTCACCCGCGCTACCGCGGCAAAACCCATGCCGGTGGTGCGGCAGATGACTTCGAGGATGGCTGGAATCGCGGGGATGCGGTCGATGGCGTCGATATCGGACTGAAAATCACTCGCCATTCCTGCTCCGCCCGCGGTCGGCTTGAACCAAATTGATCTGCATATGCAATGGATCAATAAGCGCCAGCAAGCAATTTGGTTGCACGATCTCTCGGCTGAGCCTCCGTCATCGCAGGCGAGGGGTTAAAAGAGCCCCGCCTCCCTGGGATCGGAGAGGCGGGGCACAGGTCCAAGTTCGGGGGGACAAACTTGCGGCCTGGAAGTCGCACAAAGGCATTGCATGACGTCGGGTACGCCAACGCACAGTTCAGTTCGAGTGCATGATCAACTTGCCGAGGTTTTGCGCTCGCGCGATCGCAACGTGCCGGGTCACGCATGATGCTCCGGGCGATGTGTCAGAGTTTGCCGGTCTCAGCTTATTAGAACAAAACAAGAACAAAAGTCAAGCACTGATCAAGCACTGAAATGCGAGCGCATCTTGAAAAACGGCGGCTCTCTCGAGCCGGCAGCGTGGACGTGGCTGGGATGTTTCGGGCGGCGGACTTCAGCACATAACAAAACACCAAAACAACGCGCGCAAACAAACATCTGCGCGCGTGTCGGCGTTGCTGGTTGCCAGCGGAATGCGGCTCAGTGGTAGCGCTGTCGAAGATAGGTCAGGCCCTCGACCACCAGGCGATTGGTGTCTTCCTGCCCGGTCCAGAACAGCCTGTCGACATACTTCGTCACCTCGTCGCGGCGACGTTCGGCCTCTTCGGCTGAGAACATCATGCCATAGGTGTCGACGATACGCGTGACGGCGGTTTCAACAACAGTATCCATTCCTAATTCCCTCTTCTTGAACAATGACAACGCATCACGCGAACGTTGGTTCCGTTCCACAAGAAGAGGTGGAACTTTTGCTGGAGCGTTGCAAACGTCCCGGCGTTGCGATTGTGGCGTCAGGTCTTCGCGTACGAAAATCCCATGCCGGAGCGCACGTCGCTCTGGATGCCGTAGGGAGCGATCGGATAACGCAACCCGTTCTTTGCCAGCGCCTTCATGCCGGTGATGGCTTTTTGCAGATGCGCGGGCGACAGCGCCATCAACATCTCCTCGTCGGGCACGCCGCCGTATCGCCGTTCGGCGTAACACGGCAACGATAGGCTGGGCTCGCCGGTGGCAAGCGCACGGCCCCAGGAATCTGCGCAGGCCGTTTCGCCCACCACGCTCCATTCGAATTTCTTGTAGCCGGTGTACTGCAGGCCGTTGATCAGGATGATCATCTGTCCCGGTGTGGCGTAGACTAGGCAGATGTCCGGTGGATTGAGCCGGCCGCTGGCCAGGGGACTCACCACCAGCGCCTCATAGCGGCCGTGGGGCACCACGCACAACGCTTCCTGCCGTGCGCGGGCGTCTTCCGCTGTTTCGTGCCAGACGCCGACATAGGACTTGCCGGACAGCCACTGATCGTCCTGTGGCGCCAGTCCGATCACCGCGCGACATTGTGCGCCGACCAGATCACTGGCGGTGATGCCGACCGTCCATCCCAGCCGCGACGCCATGCTGACGATCTGGTCGGTGGTGTGAACCGCGCTCGGTCGCCGGATCTTCGGGATCGCCGTCATCTCGTCGACGCTGGCGAACAGTTTCATGCCGATCACCGTGGTCTTGAGCCGCAGCAGCGCGTTGAGTTCATGGACCATGGCGGCGAGATCGAACGCTTGCGATGTTGATGGGGTCGGCTGTTGTTGTTCTTGTTGCATGGCGCTCGCTCCCGATGGATCGGCCGTTGCGGCCGGCATTACCGGCAAGGGTAGGAAGACCGTCAGGGCGGGTCAAGCGCGGAGCAACACGGAGTGACCTGTCGCATCTTGCATTCGTCGATCTCGGCAAAGGCCGGGAGCCCGCGTTGACGGACTCCCGGACCAGAACTGGACAGCGGTGCACTCGTCGAAGTGCTCGGCGGCTGGCGCATGGAACCGATCGATGTGCACGCGGTGTTCACGGTCGGCCGCGTAGCAAAGCCCCCGCGCGCGTTTGCCGACTAGATGGAACAGGTGCTGCGGGCTTGACGCTTGGCGGCGCCAGGCGATGCGGCATCACCCCGGCGATAGTCCAACCACCCGGAAACAGGCCTCCAGCGCCTTGGCGATCAGTGCGTTGCGGGCGATCGGCTTGTGCTTCGCGGCCAGGATGGCGTCGTCGACCATGCCGTGCACGCCGCTGAACAGGAACACTGCGGTGAGATGCGGATCCTCGACATGCCATGCCTTCGCCGCGTTGCCGGCGCTCAGCAGTCCGCCGAGATGATCGATCACGATGTTGTCCACGAGGCCTTGTCGCGTCGGCTTGCGCGCTTCGTGGAACAGCATGTCGTGCAGCGCGACGCCGTCGAGATAGGTGATGACGCCGGTGCGGGCCCAGCAGGCGAGGCGGCCTTCGAAATCGTCCGGGCGCAGTTTGGCGAGTGCTTGCGTGATGCGCGCGAGATGATCGTGGGCGAAGCGCTCGCCCAGCGCCATCAGCACGTCCTCCTTGGACGGGAAGTAGAGATAGAACGTGCCTTTGGCGACGCCGGCGCGCGCGGTGATCTGCTCGACGGTGGTGTTGGCGACGCCGTGGGCGAGAAACAGCTCCTGCGCCGCGGTCATCAGTTCGTCGAGGCGCTCCTGCGGCGGTCGCGTGCGCGGCTTAGGCGCCGGTTTCCTCGTGGCTCGCGGGGCGGGATTCGCGCGCGGAGTCATTCCAGCCGCTCCACATGGCGCAGCGAGGGAAACAGTTTCATCCACACGAGTGCGATCAGCACGGTGCCGATGCCGCCGATCAGCGCGGCGGGCATCGCGCCAAGCAGCGCCGCGACCATGCCGCTTTCGAAATCGCCGAGCTGGTTGGAGGCGTTGATGAACAGGAAATTCACCGCGCCGACTCGGCCACGCATCGCGTCCGGCGTGGCAAGCTGCACCAGCGAGAAGCGGATCACCACGCTGACGGTATCGGCCGCGCCCATTGCGGCAAGCGCCAGCAGCGACAGCCACAGCCAGTGCGACAGCGCGAACACGATGGTGGCGAGACCGAAGGCGATCACCGCCTGGAACATGCGCATGCCGACCCGGCGCTTGATGGCGTGATGGGCGAGCACGAATGTCATCAGCAGCGCGCCGACCGCGGGCGCGCCGCGCAACACGCCCAGTCCCCACGGCCCGGTATGCAGGATATCGCGCGCATAGATCGGCAGCAGCGCGGCGGCGCCGCCGAGCAGCACCGCGAACAGATCGAGCGAGATGGTGCCGAGAATGGTCGGGTTGCTGCGCACGAAGCGCACGCCGTCGAACAGTGCGCTGAGGGTCGGCGGCTCCTTTGCCTCGATCAGGCGTGCAATTCCGATGGCGCCCGTGAGGGACGCCGCGACCAGCCAGAACGCCGCCATGGTGGCGTAGGGCAGGCCGGGCGAGAGCGCATAGGCGAGGCCGCCAAGCGCCGGCCCCGTGATTGTCGCAAACTGGGATCCGGCGGTCGAGATCGCCGTGGCCTGCTGCAGCCGCCCCTCGGGCGCCACGCCTGACAGCAACGCCGCGGATGCGGGGCTTTCGAACGCGCCGCAGGTGCCGAGGATGGCGAGCGCCGCAAAGATCATCGGCACCGTCAGCCAGCCTTCGTAGCTGCTCACCGCCAGGCACATCGCCGTGGTACCCTCCGCGATCTGGCAGAGCTGCATCACGCGTTTGCGGTCGTAGCGGTCGGCGGCGTGTCCGGCCACGAACACCAGCAAGGCGGTGGGGAGGAATTGCGTCAGTCCGGCAAGGCCGAGATAGAAGGCGCTGCCGGTCAGGTCGTAGATCTGCCAACCGATCGCGACTGCGCCGATCTGCGATGCGAAGCGCGAGAGGCTGCGCGTGGCAAAGAAGAACAGGAAGGGACGGTGACGCAGCAGCGCGGCGACGCCGGCGGGTGGAACGACGGAGGCTGGTTCGGCAGGCGGATCAGACGGTGCGGCGGATGCGGATGACGGCATGGACGATAACATCTCCTCTCGCGGAATTCGGTCTGTGCCGTCCGCGAGCTCACCACTTGGCGGTGGCGTATTTCCGGGCTCAATTCGAGCCATATCCGTCTATGACTGACCGTCGGTCAGTGGTCAAGATACAAGGCCCGAATGACCCATCCGCAATTCTGGAATGGCTTTAACTTCCGGGTACTTGGTTCCGGTTGGTTGCTTGATCCGTTTCAACCTCGTCGCCCAGATAGTGCACCGCTCATTTTCCCGTGAACCGATTGTCATCCCGTGCATTGGCTTCGCGAGCACATCAGACGAAGGGAGAAACTCATGGGACAGATGGAACCCATCCGGCCGATCGCCCTGGTCGTCGAGAATGACCAGACACTGCGTGAGCTTCTCAGCGTGCTGCTGGAGGAAAGCGATATGCGCGTCATCCAGTGCGAGAGCGCGGAGGCCGCTGTCATTGTTCTGGAGCGCTCCGGCGGGTGTCTTGCAATGCTGTTTACCGACGTCGAACTCAGCGGACAGATGGACGGCATCGAACTCGCATACGTCGCGAAGCAACGTTTTCCCGATCTCAACGTGATCGTCACATCCGGCGCGCCGCGGGTGCGGCGATTGCCCGACGGCACCTCGTTCATGGCCAAGCCCTGGACGCCGCTCGATGTGCTGCGCGAGGCGCAGAAATCGCTGCATTGAGGCGCCGTGCGATTACGACCCTGGTTTGTCCCGCGGCGGTGCGACGCTCGCGCGCACCACGAGCTTGGTCTGGATTTCGTTGACCCGCAGCGCCGGGCGATCAAGTACGCGCGCCAGCAAGTATTCGCCGCTGATCACTCCGATCTGATCCGCGGGCACATACATCGTGGTCAGCGGCGGATCGAGGTAGGCCGCGAAATCGAGATCGTTGAAGCCGGTGATGGAGATGTCCCGCGGCACCGACAATCCGCTCGCCTTGGCCTCGATCATGGCGCCGAACGCGAGCTGGTCGTTGCCGCAGATCACTGCAGTGGGCCGCGTTGGTGCAGCGAGCAGGGCTTTCATCGCAAGCCGACCTTCGAGAATGCGGTAGGGGCGTTCGATGGTCCATTCGGTCGCAAGCTTGAGGCCGCGCGCTTCCAGCGCCTGCCGTACGCCCGCGACGCGGCCGGAGGCGCGATCATTGTTGCGCATGCGCCCGGCGATCACGCCGATGTCGACGTGGCCGAGATCCAGCAGGTAGTCGGTCAATTGCCGGGCCGCGGCGCCGTTATCGAAGCCGACGCACGGGTGCTGGTCGCTCAGCGTCCAGCTCTCGATGAACGGCAGTTTCTGCTGCGTCAGCATCGGGATCAGGTCGGGATGATGTTCGCCGCCGACCAGCAGCAGCCCGTCGATGCCGCGGGACATCAGCAGTGAGACCTCGCGCAATTCGACCGCCGGATCGTAATCGGAGCTGGCCACGATCAGGGTGTAACCGGCCGTATCGAGCCAGCGTTGCAGCGCGCCGATCGCCACCGCAAAGCCGGCGTTCTCGATCGACGGCACCACGGCGCCGATGGTCCGGGTCTTGCGCGAGGATAGCGCGCGGGCGGCGCCGTTGGGTACGTAATTGAGCTCGCGGCAGGCCTTCGCGACGCGTTGCGCCACCTCATCCGCGACCGGCGCGCTGCCGTTCAGGACCCGCGACACGGTGGCCGTGGAGACCCCGGCGTGGGCGGCAACATCGGCCAGGCTCGCCTGCGCCGACGGCGATTTTGGAAAGCGCTTTCGCTTGAGGGCAGGGGGTGCAGCCACCTGAGTCTCCAGAAATAAGTTCAGTTTTGTGTATTGACAGCCACCCGTCCTGACAATAGGGAGATTTATGTAAGCGCTTACATGAGAGCGCGCCCACCGAGGAAACGCCCCCCCCGATGTCCAAGATTGCGTCCGTCGAAGCCCGCACCGTTCGTGTTCCGCTGGAAACCGCCACCGCCTTTGCCCGCCGCCAGGTTACCCAGCGCGAGTACGCGCTGGTGCGGATCCGCACGACGGACGGGGTCGAGGGCATCGGCCACTGTTACGGCGGCCATGCCGCGGCCGCGCTGGTCAGCGACGCGGTGCGCCTGCTGCTGCGGCCGCTGCTGCTCGGACAGGACAGCCGCGATACCGAGATCCTGTGGCAGGAGATGTACCAGGAGGCGCTGCTGCACGGCCGCGCCGGTTCGGTGATGCGGGCCATCAGCATCGTCGACACCGCGCTGTGGGATTGCAATGCGCGGCTCGCCAAGCTGCCACTGTACAAGTATCTCGGCGCATCGGCGCGCAAGACCGTGCCGGCCTATGCCAGCGGCGGTTATTACCTCGAAGGCAAGACGCCGGAGAAGCTCGGCGAGGAGCTCGCTGGTTATGTCGCGCTTGGCTTCAAGGCGGTGAAGATGAAAGTCGGTCGTCTGTCGCCGCCGGAGGAAGAGGCGCGGATCGCAGCCGCACGCAAGGCCATCGGCCCCGATGTGCTTTTGATGCTCGATGCCAACAACGCCTGGTCCGACGTGCCGACCGCGCTGCGCTACATCGATCGTTATGTCGATTACGATCCCTACTGGATCGAGGAGCCGTTCAGCCCCGACCAGATCGACGCGCATGCCGATCTCGCCGCGCGTATCCGCATCCCGGTGGCGACGGGTGAAATCGAGGCTGGCCGCTGGCGCTTCAAGGAGCTGCTCGACAAGAAGGCCGCGCTGATCCTGCAGACCGATGCGCTGGTCTGCGGCGGCATCAGCGAATTCCGCAAGATCGCGGCCCTCGCGGATGCCTATGGCGCCACCATGTGTCCGCACTGGTTCCACGATGTGCATGTGCACCTCGTCGCCTCATCGCCGAATGCGCGCTTTGTCGAGTTTTTCGCCGACGACAAGGTGCTCAATTTCCGCAGGCTGATCGATCGCCAGCTCGAGATCGCAGGCAGCGGCCTCAAGCTGCCGGAGGGGCCGGGGCTCGGCTACCGGTTCGATGAGGCGGCGATCGCGCGCTGCCAGGCCGAAGCCTGGTCCTGAGCCTCACAGCAATCAAGGAGTGAGTGAAATGGATCTCGGACTCGAGAACCGGGTAGCGCTCGTGCTCGGCGCGGGCGGCGGACTCGGCCGCGCCATCGCGGTGACGCTGGCACGCGAAGGCGCCCGTGTGGCGCTTGCGGATATCAATGCGGACGCGTTGCGACAGACCGCGGCGGAGATCACGGCGCTGACGGCCGATGACGGCAGGCCCCGCTGTCTCTCGCTGGTGTTCGATCTCACCGATATCGCGTCGATTGACAAGCACGTCGTGCGCATCGAGCGCGACCTCGGACCGGTGGATATCCTCGTCAATAACACCGGCGGGCCCTCACCGGCGCCGGCGCAGGGCCAGGATGCTGCGGCATGGCGACAGGCGTTCGATGCGATGGTGCTGCCACTGATCGCGCTCACCGATCGCCTGCTGCCCGGCATGCGCGCGCGGGGCTTCGGGCGCATCATCACCAGCACGTCGTCAGGTGTGATTGCGCCGATCGCCAATCTTGCCTTCTCCAACGCGCTGCGTGCGACGTTGCTGGGGTGGTCGAAGACGCTTGCCGGCGAAGTCGCCGCCGATGGCGTCACCGCGAACATCATCGTTCCCGGCCGGATCGCCACGGCTCGCACGCAGTTTCTCGATGAGCAGAAGGCGAAGCGCCTGGGGCGGTCCGTCGAGGCGATCACGACGGAGAGCACCAGCTCCATTCCGCTCAAACGTTACGGCCGTCCGGAAGAATACGCCGACACCGTCGCCTATCTCGCCAGCGAACGCGCTTCCTACATCACCGGTTCGGTGATCCGCGTCGATGGCGGGTTGCTCGCCAACATCTGATATTTTCAACCCACACCGAATGGAATTCGCCGTGCTTGACGATCAAGACCTGTTCAACGTCTTCAAGGGACTGTCGACCGCCACCATCACTACCGTGCTGCTCAAAAAGGGACTGCGCAACATCTGGATGCGCGGGCCGCAACGCCTGCGCGCATCCGACGAGGCGCGGTATGTCGGTCGCGCCTTTACGCTGCGCTTCGTGCCGGCGCGCGAGGATCTGGCCACGCCGGAATCCTGGAGCTCGCCGCGCTCGACCCGCGCCGCCATCGAGGACATGCCGGCCGGCTGCATCGCCGTGGTCGATGCCATGGGCGTCAGCGATGCCGGAATCTTCGGCGACATTCTGTGCGCGCGGATGAAGAAGCGCGGCGTGACGGCCCTGGTGAGCGACGGCGTGGTGCGCGATGTGGCCGGCGTCCTGGGTACACAACTGCCGGTGTTCTGTCGCGGCGGCGCCGCACCGCCCTCGGTGGCGGGGCTGACCTTCGTCGGCTGGCAGGAGCCAGTCGGCTGCGGCGGCGTTGCGGTGTTTCCCGACGATCTCATCGTCGCGGATCAGGACGGCGCCGTAGTGGTGCCGAAGGAGCTGATCGATGTGGTCGCGGCCGAGGGGCCGGCGCAGGAGCGGCTGGAGCAGTGGATCATGGACGAGGTTTATGCCGGCTGTGCGCTGCCGGGGCTCTATCCGCCGAACGCCGAAGCCAAGGCCCGTTTCGCTGCAAGCCAGCAGACGGCCTGACGCCGATCGGAACAACGGTCACCGCCGGCGGCGGTGATCGACGATGCAACAGAACGGCGGATCCACCGCCGCCTTGCAACAGATGCGAACGGGCGTTCGCGCAACGGGAGGACACGAGATGACCGACACTGTCGAAAAGACCACCATCCGAAAAGCCTTTATTCGGCTGATGCCATTGCTGTTGCTGTGTTATTTCCTCGCCTATATCGACCGCATCAATATCGGCTTCGCGTCGCTGACCATGAATAAAGATGTTGGTTTGTCGGCCTATATCTACGGGCTCGGTGCAGGACTGTTCTTCTGGGGCTATTTCTTCTTCGAGGTGCCGAGCAACCTGATCATGGAGAAGGTTGGCGCGCGGCGCTGGATTTCGCGGATTATGGTGACGTGGGGCATCGTGTCGATCGGCATGATCTTCGTGTCCGGCCCGACCAGCTTCCTGGTGATGCGCTTCCTGCTCGGCGCAGCGGAGGCCGGCTTCTTTCCCGGCGTTATCCTCTATCTGACCTACTGGTTTCCCGCCGCCTACCGTGCCCGCATCATCGCTGCCTTCATGGTGGCGATCCCGGCGTCACTCGGCATCGGCGCGCCGCTGTCGACCGGCATCATGGAAATGGACGGTCTCGCCGGGCTGCACGGCTGGCAATGGCTGTTCCTGATCGAAGGCTTGCCGACGGTGATCCTCGGCGCGGTGGTATTCTTCGTGCTGCCGGACCGGCCGCGCGATGCAAAATGGCTGACCAGTGAGCAGAAGGACTGGCTGCAAGGTACCATCGATCGTGAAAACCGCATCGCGCAGACCACCCATGGCCTGTCGGTATGGCGAATCTTCCTCGATCCGCGGGTGCTGGGTCTCGCCTTCATCTACTTCGCCAACACCACGGCCAATCTGGGGCTGGCGTTCTTCTTGCCGCAGATCATCAAGAGCATTGGTCTCTCCAATGTCGAGACCGGGTTCGTGACGTCAATTCCCTATGTGATGGGCACCATTGGCATCCTGGTGTGGGGCTACGTGTCCGATCGCACCAATGAGCGGCGCATCAGCCTGTTCCTGGCACTTGCGGTGACCGCGGTCGGCCTCGCCGGCGCTGGCTATTTCGGCAAGACCATGCCGGCAGTGGTGCTGATGTCGGTGGCGGCGATCGGGATCTACGGCACCAAGGCGCCGTTCTGGCCGCTGCCGTCCACCTTCCTGACCGGGAGTGCCGCGGCCGGCGGCATCGCGCTGATCAATTCCATCGGCAATCTCGGCGGCTTTGCCGGTCCCTCGATCATGGGCTGGGTGAAGGATTCCACCGGCAGCTTCGATCACGGACTTTATGTGCTGGCGGCTATCGCGTTGCTGGCGGCGGTGTCGTCGCTCTTGATCGTCAAGCCGCCGGCGAAAGCAACAGTGCCTTCGGGCAGCGCCGAACCGCTGCGCCCGACAGTGTAGCAGTGGACCGCGCCGGCGATGCCGTCGGCGCGCGCCGGACCAACCGTATAATCAACAGAGGACGAAACATGCTGTCTCGCAGAGAGTGCCTGGTCATGGCCGGCGCGGTCGCAACTTTGGCCGTGGGTTCGGGGTCGGTGCGCGCCGCCACGGCCTCGACGGTTCGCACACCCCTGAACTTTCAGGTGCCGCCCGGCGCCTGCGATTCTCACGTCCACGTCTTCCCCGATCCCGACAAATTTCCGTTCTGGAGTGGGCGCGTTTACACACCGCCGGTGGCAACGCCGGACGATTTGCTGGCGCTGCAGTCCGCGCTGCATATGGACCGGGTGGTGATCGTGACGCCCAGCGTCTACGGCACCGACAATTCGGCGACGTTGTTTGGCATCGCCAGGCTCGGCCAGCAGCGGGCGCGCGGCGTCGCCGTCATCGGGGCGAACACGGGCGCGGCCGATCTGGATGCGATGGACAAAGCAGGCATTCGTGGCATTCGCGTCAACCTGGAGAACGGTGGCGTCACCGATCCGGCCATCGCCGCCCGCGTTCTCGATGAAGCCGTGATCCGGATCCGTGATCGCGGCTGGCACATGCAGATCTATGCGCGCCTGTCTCTCGTGGCGGCGTTGAAGGATCAGTTGGCTGGCGTGCCGATGCCAATTGTGTTCGATCACTTTGCGGGTGCCCAGGCCAGTCTCGGTGTCAGCCAACCAGGCTTCGACACGGTGCTCGGTCTGGTGCGCGGTGGGAAAGCCTATGTGAAGATTTCCGGCGCCTATCGCGCCTCCGGCAGATCGCCGGATTATCCGGATGTTGCCCCGTTCGCTCGCGCGCTGATCGATGCGAACGTCGATCGGATCATCTGGGGGAGTGACTGGCCGCACCCGGACAGCGTCGTTGTGCCCGGGCGAAAGGCAACCGATATCGCACCGGCCCTGACCATCGATGACGGTCGTGTCCTGAACCTGCTTGCGGAATGGGCGCCTGACGCGGCGATGCGCCATAAAATCCTGGTCGACAATCCGGCCCGGCTCTACAAATTCTGAAGGCGATCAGCCCAGCCGGCTGCCATCAGCATGGCGCTGGCCGGGCTACGCTCGTTGACAGTTTCGCGCCTCACTTTGTGGTATTAAGGTATGGTATACACGCATGGCACGCCAATAACGCGGCGGTCGCGACTTGAAATCTCCGATATAGGAGTTATTATTCTCTCATACCGGAGAATAAAATGTCCCTCGCTCCCCGCTACCCAGCCTCCCGTTACGAGCTGTCGCCGCTTCCGGATCTTGCCGCCAAGTCGGAGCGGGAGCGGCTGAGTCCGTCGGCCATCAAGGCGTTCCTCAACATCATGGCGGTGTGGAAGGTGCGCGACGAGGATGCGAGGGTGCTGCTGGGCGGCATCTCCAACGGGCCGTTCTATGAAATGAAGAAGAAGCCTGAGCGCACGCTTGATACTGATGCGCTGACGCGGGCGTCGTATCTGGTCGGCATCTTCAAGGCGCTCAACATCCTGTATTCCGAAAAGCTCGCCGACGCCTGGGTGCAGCGGCCCAACAGTAACCGCATCTTCGGCGGCCAGACACCGCTCGACTTCATGATCAGGGGCGGCCTGCCGGCGATGCAGAGCGTGCGTCGGCTGCTCGATGCGCGACGGGGTGGCGTGTGAGTCCGCCGACCACGCTGATCCGCCGCAACGACACCCACCGCCTGATCCCCTCGAAATACAGCGAGGGCGACGATAGCGTGCTGGCGCGTATCGCCGACAACGATGCGCACCTCGCCGACATCTTCGATCTCGACAATGCCACCAACGATCGCCTTGTCGCCGAGAACAACCTGCTGCCCGGGATCGGCATCGATGAACTGGTGTTCGGCGTGCCGTATTTCCGCATCGTCAATGCCGCGTTCTGCCATGCCCATCCGCAGGGCAGTCGCTTCAACGGGCCGGACCGCGGCGCCTGGTACGCCGCGTTCGTGGTGGAGACCTCGCAGGCCGAGATCGCCTGGCACAAGTCGATCGAGCTCGCAGAAGTCGACTGGTTCGACGAAGAGGTGACCTACGACGATTATCTCGCCGACTTCAGCGCCCAGTTTCACGATATCCGCGGCGCCGGGCCGTCCGAAGAGTTCAGCGCATCCCTGGCGGCGGACAGTTATCTCGCGTCGCAGGACCTGGCGTTGCGCCTGTTCGAGGAGGGATCGCTCGGCGTGGTTTATCCCAGCGTCCGCCATAGCGGCGGCACCTGCATCGCCTGCTTCCGCCCGGCGCTGGTGATGAACGTGCGCAAGGGGCCGACCTATCGCTTCGTGTGGAGCGGGCCGGGGGCGCCGGAGGTCTCGGCCGTTTAACTCTTGTTGGAGCGATCCGCCGGAAGCAGAGCTGGGGTCTTGGCCGCGACGGGGGCCTCATTTTCGCGACGCGTCAGCGATCGCTGCCGATAGGCCTTGAACTGCCGGTCAGCCACCACGCCGATCAAAATCACCGCCCCCATCACAGCGAAGTTCAGCGAGCTCGGTATCCCCAGCAGGTTCACCAGGTTTTGCAGGATCTGCAGCAGGATGGCGCCGAGCACGATGCCGACGATTGATCCTTCGCCGCCGCGCAGCGAGCAGCCGCCGAGCACGGCCGCGGCAATCCCGTAGAGCTCGTAGAAATTACCGTGCGAGGCCGGTGCGATCGAGCGCGTGTACATCGTCAGGAAGATCGAGGCGAGACCTGCCAGAGCGCCGCAAATCACATAGGCGGCTGCCACGACGCGATCGGTCTGGATGCCGGAATAACGCGCGGCCTCTTCATTGCGCCCGACTGCGAACAGATATCTGCCGAACACTGAGCGATGCAGAAGCACCCCCATGGCAATCGCGATGAAAACGAAGGCGATGAAGCTATGCGGCACCCCGTAGGTGCGTCCCGTGGTGAGCCATTCGAGTGTCGGAAAGCTCTGCCCGAACGCAAATCCGGCGGTTCCGTCGTCGGTGTAGTAGCGGGCGATCCCGCGGTACAGCAGAAGTCCGCAGAGGGTGACCACGAACGGCTGCAGGCGCATCTTCGTGATCAGGAACCCATTGATCCATCCGATCAATGTCCCCGCGATGAGAATGATCAGGACGGCCAGGGGCCAAGGCAGCTGCAACGTCACGACAAGATCGATGAAGATCACGCCCAGCAGTGCGAATACCGATCCGATCGAGAGATCGATGCCGCCAGTGATGATCACAAGGCCTTCGCCAAGCGAGAACAGCCCGAATAGACCGATCAGATTGGCGGTATTGGCCACGTTGATCGGGGACAGAAAGCGCGGATTGATCAGCGCGACAATGGCGCCGACCACGAGGATCAGAACGAGGAGACCAAGATCTTTCTTCAGCATGTCGGTTCCGATGTCATGGCCTGTCCGATCGCGAGCTGCATCACATTGTGTTCGCTGAACTGGTCGCGCGTCAGGCCGCCGCTGATCTGGCCTTCATGCATGACAAGGATACGGTCGCTGACGCCGATGACTTCCTCCATGTCGCTGGAGATCATGAGCACGGCGACACCCGCATCCGAAAGCCCGCGGATCAGGCTGTAGATTTCGCTCTTCGCGCCGACATCGATGCCGCGCGTGGGCTCATCGAACAGCATCACTGTGGGCGCCATCGCCAGCCACTTGGCGAGCACGATCTTCTGCTGGTTGCCCCCGGACAGCGTTCCGGCCATGTGCGACACCGATGGTGTTCTGATGCCGAGCGTCCTGGTTTGGTGCCGCGCGGTTTCCCGCTCGTCATCGCGGTTGAGAAGGTACGCGGTTGCAAATGACCTGAGGTTGGGCAGCGAAATGTTGTTGGTGATATCGTCTTCCAGGATGAGGCCGGTGCGCTTTCGATCTTCCGGGATCAGGTAGATGCCAACCGCGATCGCATCGCGAGGCGATCTGATCGTCAGGAGGCGCCCCTCGATCTCGATGGTGCCGTCGACCGGGCGGTCAATTCCGAAGATGGTGCGCGCAAGCTCGGTTCGCCCGGATCCGACAAGTCCCGCCAGGCCGACAATCTCGCCGCGCCGCAACGACAGATTGACGGCGTGATCGGGGTAGGTCGGCGTGCGGATGTCCGTCAGCCGAAGAATTTCATCTCCCGGCGCGCCCTTGGGGGACGTATAGAGCGCTTTGAGATCGCGGCCGATCATGAGCTGGATCATGCGGTCGCGGGCGATCTCTGCTTTTTGCAGCGTCCCAACCACGGTGCCGTCGCGCAGCGCCACCACGCGGTCAGCACATTGCTCGATTTCGTGCAGACGGTGGGTGATGAAGATGACGCTGACGCCGCTCGCCTTCAGCTCCGCGATGATGTCGAGCAAGCGGTTGGTTTCAGTCACCGTCAGGCTCGACGTAGGTTCGTCCATGATCACGATCCGAGCCCCAAGGGACAGCGCCTTTGCGATCTCGACAAGCTGGCGCTGGGCCAGCGAGAGATCGGCAACGGGAGTGCGAGGTGTGAAGTCGGCGCCAAGCCGGTCGAGCAGTGGCTGGGTGCGCGAAGCGATGGCCGCGGAGTCAATCAGCCGGAATGGACCGGATGAGAGCGGTTCGCGGCCAAAGAAGACGTTGGCAGCGACATCGAGATTATCGAACAGATTCAGTTCTTGGTGGACAAAAGCGACGCCGCAACGAATGGCCTCGGAGACGGTCAGATTGTCTTTTTGCTCGCCGCGAAGCTTGATCCTTCCGGAGGATGGCGATGTGACACCCCCCAGGATTCGCATCAATGTGCTTTTACCCGCTCCGTTTTCCCCGATAAGCCCGACGACCTCACCCGATGCGACCGCAAGGCCGACATGAGAGAGAGCCTGTACACCCGGGTAAGACTTGGAGATGTCGATCAGCTCGAGAATCGGTTCCGGCATGCCTCATCGCATTTCCGCGGCGGTGGATCGCCGTCACCTGACGGTCTCGAATTGATCGCCCGCGACCGGGCGATCACAGTCTGGGTTAATGTCTCGCGGTCTTATTTCTTGCCTTGCCGTTGCTGCAATTCGGCCCAGAATGCATCGACGTTCGACTGATCGATGATCTTGGTCGGGATGATAATCAGCTTGTTGGCCGGAATGAAGGATTTGTCACCCTCCAGGAACTTGGCCATGTCCTTCATTCCCTGGTAGCCCCATTCGTAAGGCTGCTGCACGACGGTGCCGACAATGGATCCTTCCTTGACGCCGCCGAGGGTGATGGGATCTTCGTCGAAGCCGATCACCTTGATCTGGTTGAGCTTGCCGGCGTCCTTGAGAGCTTCGTAGATCCGCGGGGTGTTGTAGGAATAGAAGCCGATCATGCAGGTGATATCGGGATTGGCCGTGAGCGTGTCCTCGACATTGCGCTTGGCGCGCGTCTGGTCGATGTCGTCGCCACGGACGTCCACCAGAGTGACCTTCGATCCGGCAATTGTATCCTTGACGCCCTGGATGCGCTCCTTTGCGTTGTCGGCGCCAAGCAATCCGACAAAGCCCATGCACTTCCCGCCGTTCGGAAGAGCCTTCAATACCAGTTGGCCGGCCTGCTTTCCGGCGTCGGTGTTGCTCGAGCCGATGTAGGCGACGCGGCTGGTATTGGGCGCGTCGCTATCGGTCGTGAACAACGCGACCTGGCTTCCGATGCGATTGAGGGCGTCGCTCGATGTCTTGGGATCGGCCGAACTGACCATGATGCCGGCAACGCCGGCCGAAACAAGGTCGTCCATCAGCCTGATCTGGATCGCTGCGGAGGCCTGCTCGGGATACTTGAAAACAAGATTATAGTTCGGAAGCTCGGCCTGGGCTTTCCTGACGCCTGCTTCGGCGGCTTTCCAGAAATCGGACGCCCCGTTGACGACAAACGCAAGTGTCTTCTTGTCCGCTGCAAACGACGGATTGGAACTCGCTGAGATGAGAACCGCTGCGGCGGCTGCCAACAGAAGTCTGTTCATGTTTTCACTCCCTGGATAGCCGGCCTGTTCAGGCGCGAGCCGCTTTTGCGCTGGCTTTGGTATTTTAGTATTGGAATTCTCAACTCCGGATTTATCGGCGTCAAGGAGATTGATCGGTCGGTTGCCGTTCGCGGGGTACTGACACGATCGCCGACGGGCTTTCCAGAGGATGTCCTGTTGCGCCGCGAAGAGTGAGGTCGTCTCCTGTTTGATGACATTCTGAATGTCCTGCCCGGGAGCGCGCGCTGCTGGCCGTAGCGAGGTTCGCAAATCGTCGCTCATCGTGTGGTAGCATCATGATGATGCGTGTTTACCGCGTCCGAGCAAACAAGAGATCTGCGATACGATTGAGCTTTTATGCCGACGTTGCGATCTGTAAGAGTCGCCGAAATCTGAGCTGTCACCTGTTAAATCTGCGGGAGCGGAATAATGAACGTGGCACAGACCGCCGCGCGCGAGATGGTTCGGCATCTCATCTACAAAACGGGCACCTACAATCTCATCACCTGGCTGAGGGCCAGGAGGGGCGGGACGTCACAGCATCTCGCGGGAGCGGATCTCCGGACGCGATTCAAGGCTATCTACGACACGGGCGTTTGGCAGCATGGCCACGATGCGACGCCCGGGTCGGGGCAGGGATCGTCGCTCGCCGCGACGGCGGCACTGCGACAGGCGCTGCCCTCGCTGCTGAACGATCTCAATGCCCGGACACTTCTCGATGTCGGCTGCGGGGATTTTTCCTGGATGCAGCATGTCAGCATCGAACAGGATTACGTGGGCGTCGACGTGGTCGAGAGCGTTGTCGATGCCAACAGCAAACTTTATGGCTGCCCCGGCCGCGACTTCAAGGCGCTGGATGCGACCGTCGACGAGCTTCCGGACGCCGATGTCGTGCTGTGCCGCGAGGTGATGTTCCACCTGTCGTTCGACGACATGCAGAAGCTGCTGCGCAATGTCCTGTCGAAGAAGCGCGCGTATCTGGTCGCCACCAGCGACCGTCTCACGGCCTTCAATTCCGACATTCCCACAGGCGATTTTCGTCTCCTGAACCTGGAGATCTCGCCGCTGAAGTTTCCGCCGCCGGACCGTATCATCGACGATTCGGCGGTTTTTCCCCGCCGGATCGTCGGGGTGTGGGACGCCGAGCGACTCGGTGGTCTCCTGCGGGGGCAGTGATTGCCGCAAAATCTCTCGCGAGCCGCCCTGCGAGATGCGGCTCAAGACGTTGAGTGCTGCGTAGCCAACCGGCGCGTCACATCAATTTCATCGGCGCATCACGAACCACGCGCAGATTGATTCTGCCGATCAGGCCCGCACGGCGCGTCTCGGCGGCGGTGATGGCGGCCTCGGTCTGCCGCAAGGTGCTGACATTCGATCCGAACGACACGATGCTGCCAAGCACCAGCGCAATCGACCCGACGGCTGCGGTCGCACCTAGTCCGAACAATCCGAGCAGCGTGACGAGCAACAACGCAAACCCACCGCCGATCGCCACCTTCGATCCGAAAATAATCCGCCTGCTGCGTTCGGCGCTCTCGGCAAGCTCCTCGATCCGCGCTTCGATCTCGGACATTTCGTCGGTCGGTTCGTCTTCGGTCATCGGAGTCAGGTCCGTGGGGCAGATCAGGAAATGGCGGGCTACGCTAGATTTGGGAATCCCCCGTTTCAAATAAAATCGGAAAGACTCCAAAGCTAGCCAATCAGGTGGAAGAGTAACAACCTTGGATTGTCTCTAAAATAGAGATCGGGCGTCTTCGGCTCGGCAAAATGTCAGCACAAGGACGACTCCGCGGTTTTTCCGCCGGATCATCGGGCTGTGGGACGCCGAGCGACTCGGTGGTCTCTGCGGGGGTGATTGCCGCGATCCGCCTCTCAGTGGGACGGTAGGCGACATCCGGGGCGAGAATCCCGGGTGTCGCTGAGCTCACCCGGGCTACGAGGCTGCAATCATTGTTTATGCAATGCGTCTCAAAGGCGACAGTCAGGAGGGCGGATTAGCTGCGCTGACCCGCCGTACGATCCTCACGTCCCCGCCTTCTTCTCCGGCAGCGGCTGCACCGGGGCGCCGGGGCCGATCTTCTGCAGATTGCCGACGATGACCTGCTCGCCTTCGGCAACGCCCTTGGTGATGGTGATGAAATCGCCGTCGGTGGGGCCCAGCGTCACGATGCGCTGGTCGACCTTGTTGCCTTCGGCGACGACATAGAGGTACTTACCAAGCTGGCTCGAGCCCAACGCCGTCTGCGGCACCAGCAGCGCGTCGTTCTGCTCGCCGAGGCGCAGCCGGATCCGGGCGTACTGACCCGGCAGCAGCGAGAAGTCCGGGTTGCTGACGGTG
>JBGMOD010000202.1:0-43890 GCA_041424235.1 Hyphomicrobiales bacterium | reverse complement strand
ACGGCACCATCGCCTCGCGGCGCGGCTCGCTGTCGATCGACGACGAGGGCACGCCCACCAATCGCACCGTGCTGATCGAGGACGGCATCCTGGTTGGCTATATGCAGGACCGGCAGAATGCGCGTCTGATGAACATGAAGCCGACCGGCAACGGGCGCCGCGAAAGCTATGCCCATGTACCGATGCCGCGCATGACCAACACCTACATGCTGGCCGGCGACCGCGACCCCGCGGAAATCCTGGCTTCGGTGAAAAACGGCATCTACACCGCGAACTTCGGCGGCGGGCAGGTCGACATCACCTCTGGCAAATACGTGTTCCAGTGCACCGAGGCCTACCGGATCGAAAACGGCAAGCTGGGCGCCCCCCTGAAGGGTGTCATGCTGATCGGCAACGGACCGACCGACCTGCACCGCGTGACCATGGTCGGCAACGACCTCGAGCTCGATGCGGGCATTGGCACCTGCGGCAAGAACGGCCAGGGTGTGCCTGTGGGCGTCGGCCAGCCGACACTGCGGATGGATCGCATCACCGTCGGAGGAACCGGCTCATGACAATGGAAGCCACGTCCATGAAGACGACTGTCCGCAACTGGTCGAGCGCCATCGCGCAGATGGTTGCGGTGTTCCTGCTGGTGATGGCAGCGAAAGGCGCGATCGCCGAACCGTTCTATGTGCCCTCGGGCTCGATGGAGCCGACGCTGATGATCGGCGATGCCCTGCTCGCCAGCAAGTATCCCTATGGCTACAGCGCCGCCTCCGTCCCACTCAATGTCGCGCTGCCGCCGACCTCGCGCGTTCTCGGCGCGCTGCCGGAGCGCGGCGACGTGGTGGTGTTCCGCTGGCCGGGCGATCGCTCGCAGGTCTGGGTCAAGCGCGTTGTCGGCCTGCCCGGCGATCACATCCAGATGCGCGATGGCCAGCTTTTCATCAATGGCGTCGCGGCGCCCCTGCGGCCTGACGGCCTGGGCAAAGCTGAGACCGAAGACGGCTCCGACGTGCCGGCGCCGCAGTATATCGAAACACTGCCCGGCAACCGCAGCCACCCGATCTTCAAACTGCGCGCGCATGGCTTCCTGGACAACACCGCCGAAATCACCGTGCCGCCGGATCACCTGTTCGTGCTGGGCGACAATCGCGACAACTCAGCCGACAGCCGCGTGCCGGTCACCGAGGGCGGTGTCGGGTTGCTGCCGACGGCCAATCTGGTGGGACGCGTCGAGACCGTGCTCGGATCCTGGGACATCGGACTCAAGAATCAGCCGATCTCGACCTGGCTCTCCGGCCTGCGCACCTCGCGTTTCCTGACCAGCGTGAACTGATCTGCGGGCGGAGGCGGCCGTGACGTTCGACGAGGTTCGCGCTTTCGCCCTCGCCTGGCCCGAAGTCGAGGACGGCACGTCGTACGGGACGCCGGCGCTGAAGGTGCGCAAGAAGATGCTGGTCCGGCTGAAGGAAGACCGGGACTCGCTGGTCGTGCCCGGCATCGAAGCCGACGAGCGCGCGATGCTGATGGAGACCCGGCCGAAGATCTTCTACATCACCGATCATTATCGGGACTGGCCGACCGTCCTGGTCCGGCTTTCAAAATGCAGCCGGGCGACGCTGGAGCCTTTGCTGCTGCGGCGCTGGAAAGATCTCGCGTCGAAGACCGCGCTGAAGGCCTTCAAAGGCTAGCGCACGACGCCGGACGCAAAGCCCGGCTTGCGGTGCGGCGGCTTGATCTGGTTCTTCAGGAAGCAGCGCGCATCCTTGCCGGCGTAGCCGGGCCGCGAAAAGGTCCACGCGCGGCATTTGTTGTCGTCCTCGCAGGCCTGCCGGCAAGCCTCGTCGCGATCGCTCGCCTTCAGCTCGAAGTTGCGATAATCGCCGCCGGAGCGATCCGTCGACATCTCGACAGCGCCGGTGCGCTGCTCGACCACGCCGGCGCCGCGGACGCCCGACACGCAACAATTGTCCTCGACGCGCTGCGGGACACTGTTCTTGAGCCAGCAGACGGCTTCCGTCGCGGCGTAGGTCGGATAGTTGAAGCTCCAGGCGCGGCAGCGCTTGTCGCGCTCGCACTGCAGGGCACAGTCCGCGGGATCGCCGGACGAAACAGGTGCGCGGAGATAGTCGCCGCCGGGCCGATCGAAATTTGCCTGCGCCAGCAGCGGCTGGGGCGCTGCGGCGATCAGAACCGCGAAGGCGGCAAGGATCGCAAGGCAGGCGCGCAGACGACAGGCTCGGACCATGCCAGACGACTTTCAATAGGACGCGAACACAGTTGGGACACGACATGTTGGGATACGACATGCGGTCCCCTGCCGTGATGACGCATCGGATCGCGTTATCACGGCGGCGGCTGCCCATTAAAACGTCAGATTTCTGTACGGTAGATGAACGGTGCCGCCACGTTTCGGCGCGACATCACACCGCCGGCTCAAAAAGCATACTGATCGTAGGCAGGTTCGACGGAGCCGCCCCACGCTCCATTAAATTTCTGCAACATATCTTCCGCCGGCGTGCGCCCCGATTCGATGATGCGGTCGAGCGGCTCCAGATAGCGCGCTTCGTCGCGCCCCAGGTGATCGATGCGACCGCGCCGGCGCAGACCGGCATGCGCCAGCACCAGGCATTCCTTGGCGATCTCGAACAGATAACGGTTGCCGATCTTGGCCTTGAAGCCGAGCCGGGGCACATCGTCGCGCAACGCCTGGCGCTCCTCCGCGGTCCAGTGCCGGGCGATCTCCCACGCCGCGTTCAGGCTCTCATCGTCATAGAGCAGCCCGACCCAGAACGCCGAGAGCGCCGGCAGGCGATCCCACGGCGCGCCGTCGGCGCCGCGCATCTCCAGATAACGCTTGAGCCGAACCTCGGGGAAAATCGTCGACAGGTGATTGGCCCAGTCCGACAGCGTCGGACGCTGGTTCGGAAACTTCGGATTACGGCCGTCGAAAAAGTCGCGGAACGAGGAGCCGGAGACGTCGATGTAGCTGTCGCCGCGCTTGATGAAATACATCGGCACGTCGAGGGCGTAGTCGACCCAGCGCTCGAAGCCCATGCCATCCTCGAACGCCCAGGGAATCATGCCTGAGCGTGCATTGTCGGTATCGCGCCAGATTTCCGAGCGGAACGACAGGAAGCCGTTGGGCTTGCCTTCGGTGAACGGCGAATTCGCGAACAGCGCGGTCGCCACCGGCTGCAGCGCCACCGAGGTGCGCAGCTTGGTCACCATGTCCGCTTCCGACGAGAAGTCGAGATTGGTCTGCACCGTGCAGGTGCGATACATCATGTCGAGGCCGTAGCGGCCGACCTTCGGCATGTAGTTGGTCATGATCTGGTAACGGCCTTTCGGCATCACCGGAATCTGTTCGCGCGACCACGAGGGTGTCATGCCGAGCCCGAGGAAACCGATGCCGAGCGGCGTTGCCACCTCGCGCACCTGCGCGAGATGCGCCATGACTTCCGAGGCGGTCTGGTGCACGGTTTCCACCGGCGCGCCGGACAGTTCGAACTGCCCGCCGGGCTCCAGCGAAATCGCGCCGCCGCCGGTGACATCGAACAGGCCGATGATGTTCTCGTGCTCCATGATCGGGTCCCACCCGAGCAGGTGCTTCATGCCCTGGAGCAGCGCCTCGATGCCGCGCGGCCCCGCATACGGCACCGGGCGGTGACCGTCGAGCGTGAACGGAGTCTTTTCGTGTTCGGTGCCGATCCGGAACTCGTCCTTCGGCTTCGAGCCCGCTTCCAGCCACGCAACGAGTTCGTCGCGCGAATGCAGCGGCGTCATATCGATCTGGTCACGCGCCATATGGGTTCCGGTTCAGAAATGCTGCGCCGTTGTACGCGCGCGGCCGGGAGCAGGATCCGCCACCTGCGGTAGCGGCAAAAGATGAAAAGACCGTCATCGCGCGGACGCGACGTCTTTGCCGGCGACGAGCGAGGGCTCGTCGCACGTGCAGCCCAGCCGGTCGAGCAGGCCGCAAAGTTTCAACGCATCGACATCGGACAGCTTCGAACCGATGTGCCGTTCAATGGCGGCGGAATACGAATTCCACATTTTCTTCTGCAGTTCGCGCCCGGCTTCGGTGATCTCGACGAACTGGCCGCGCTTGTCGATCTCGCATTCGCGACGCACGGCCAGACCTTCGTCGACCAGGCGCTCGATCAGGCGGGATGTCGAATACTGCGGAATCAGCATCTGCTTCTCGAGTTCGACCGGCCGCAGCTCGCCGCGGGGCGCGCGCGACAATTCCAGCAACGCATCGTACCACGCCAGCGGCGGAAAGCCCGCCTTCTTCAGGTCGTGCTCGACCGCGTCCAGCACGCGGCTCTGGACGCGCATCAGGCGTATCCAGGCGGCGGTCGCTTCGGTCGAGGGTTTGCGTTTCATGCTCGCAGTCTTACCTTGATGCCGTATTATACGCCAGTCGATGCAGCTGCATCAACATTGACAATTCCATGCAGCCGCATGTAATTCCACATGCCACGGAAGCAAGCAATGCTTCCGCTGTAAAGGGAGGCCGTGATGAAACTCTACTATACGCCGGGCGCATGCTCGCTTTCCCCCCATATCGCACTGCAGGAATCGGGGCTCCCGCACGAACTCGTGAAGGTCGACCTCAAGGCCAAGAAGCTCGCAACCGGCGAGGATTTCAACGCGATCAACCCGAAAGGCCAGGTGCCGGCGCTGGCGCTGGACAATGGCGAACTGGTCACCGAAGGGCCGGTGATCGTGCAGATGATCGCCGACAAGGCCGCCGACAAGAAGCTCGCGCCCGCCAACGGCACCGCGGAGCGCTACCGGCTGCAGGAATGGCTGAACTTCATCAGCGCCGAGATCCACAAGACCTTCAGCCCGCTGTTCAACCCGATGATCTCGGACGACGCCAAGAAGGTGTTCCGCGACCGGGTCACCGGCAAGTTCAGCTATCTCGAGGGCAAGCTGGCCGGCCAGGACTATCTGATGGGATCGCAGTTCACCGTGGCCGACGGCTATCTCTACACCATGCTGCGCTGGGCCGATCGCGTCGGCGTCGACCTCTCGTCGATGAAAAATCTGATGGCCTACAAGGACCGCGTCGGCGCGCGTCCGAAAGTCCAGGCCGCGCTGCAGGCCGAAGCCTGAGCGCATGAAGCTTTAACCCGGATGAGCGCCTAGCGCGACATCCGGGAGCGGCGTCGGTCATTCCGGAAGCCGCGTCAGCGGCTATCCGGAATCTCGAAGGTTATACTGGGGGACGCGTCGAGATTCCGGGTTCGTCGCTTCGCGACGCCCCGGAATGACAAAAACAGGGGCCGGATCGATGATCCGGCCCTTTTCATTGATGCAGTCGGCTTCAGGCTGCCGTCTTCTTCGGCGGGAAGCGGCCGTAGAAGGTCTCGCCCTTGGCCGCCATGTCGATCAGGAGCTTCGGCGGCGTGAAGCGCGAGCCGTATTTGGCTTCGAGCTTGTGGCAGAGCTCGACGAACGTCTTGGTACCCATGAAATCGATGTAGGACAGCGTGCCGCCGGTGAACGGCGCGAAGCCGAAACCGAGGATCGAGCCGACATCGGCTTCCCGCGGATCGGTGATGACATGGTCCTCGACCGTGCGCGCGGCTTCCACCGCCTGCACCACCAGGAAACGCTGCTTCAGTTCCTCGACGTCAAGCGTATCGGGATCGAGGTGCTTGGGCTGCAACGCGCCGATGCCGGCAAACAGCCGCTTCTGGCCCTTGCCCTTCTCGGGATAGTCGTAGAAGCCCTTGCCGTTCTTGCGGCCGAAGCGGCCCTGCTTCTCGACCAGCTCGACCAGCATCTTCTTTTGCGCCTGGTCGATGGCATTGGCGCCGAGATCGGCTTCCGTCGCCTTCATGATCTTGAGCACGAGATCGAGCGCAACCTCGTCGCTGAGCGACAGCGGCCCGACCGGCATGCCCGCCATCTTGGCGGTGTTCTCGATCATCGCCGGCGGCACGCCTTCCATCAGCATCTCGAGGCCTTCGGCGGTGAACCGCAGCACGCAGCGATTGGCGAAGAAGCCGCGCGAATCATTGACCACGATCGGCGTCTTGCTGATCTGGCGCACGTAATCCAGCGCGGTGGCGAGCGCGACATCGCCGGTGTTCTTGCCGACAATGATCTCGACCAGCATCATCTTCTCGACCGGCGAGAAGAAGTGAATGCCGATGAACTTCGACTGATCCTTGAATTCCTCGGCCAGCGAGTTGATCGGCAGGGTCGAAGTGTTGGAGGCGAAGATCGCGCCCTCTTTCAGCAGCGGCTGCGCCTTGGCATAGGTCTCGGCCTTGACCTTGCGGTCTTCGAACACCGCTTCGATCACGAGGTCGCAATCTTTCAACGCGTTGAAGTCGGCGGTCGCGGTGATGCGGGACAGCAGCACATCGCGGTCGGCCTCCTTGGCGCGCCCCTTGGCAATCAGCGCATCGATCGCCGCTTTCGCATGGCCCTTGCCCTTGTCGGCGCTTTCCTGGTCGCGGTCGATCAGCACGACCTCGATGCCCGCCTGCGCGGAGACGAAACCGACACTCGCTCCCATGAAACCGGCGCCGATCACGGCGAGCTTCTTCACCTTGGTCGCCGGTACGTTCTGCGGACGGCGCGCGCCCTTGTTGAGCTCCTGCATCGAGACGAACAGGCTGCGGATCATCGCCGCCGCTTCCTTGGTGCGCAGAATGTTGGCGAAGTGCCGGGATTCAACGCGGAGCGCGGCGTCGATCGGCAGTTGCAGGCCTTCATAAACGCACTGCATGATGGCGCGCGCGGCCGGATAATTGTCGTAGGTCTCGCGACGGAAGATCGCGTTCGCCGGCGGGAAAGTCATGGTGCCGGCCTTGGAATAAACCGGACCGCTCGGCAGCTTGAAGCCCTTCTCGTCCCACGGCGCCACAGCCTTGCCGCCGCCCTTGATCCAGTCCTTGGCGGACGTGATCAGATCGGCTGGGGGCACCACCGCGTCGACCAGCTTCATCGCCTTGGCCTTGGCGAGATTGACCGCCTCGCCCTTCAGCAGCATCTGCAGCGCGTCCTGGGTCGGCAGCATGCGCGACAACCGCTGGGTGCCGCCGCCGCCGGGGAACAGGCCGACCTTGATCTCGGGCAGGCCCAACCGGGTCTTCGGATTTTCCGAGGCGACGCGATAGTGACACGCCAGCGTCAATTCAAAGGCACCGCCGAGTGCAAGGCCGTTGATTGCGGCGACCCACGGCTTGCCGGAGGCTTCGATCGCCCGCAGCGTCTGGGAGAGCTTGCGGCTCTCGTCGAACAGCATTTGATTGGCGGCCGTTTCACCCTTCTGCTTCAGGGTCTCCACATAGCTGCGGTTCATGTTCTCGAGCATGGTCAGGTCGGCGCCGGCCGACAGCGCCTCCTTGCCCGAGGTCACCACCACGCCCTTGACCGCGGCGTCGCTCGTCGTCTGCTGCACGATCGCAGCCAGTTCCTCGATCGTGGTGGTGTCGAGCACGTTCATCGAACGGCCCGGAATGTCCCACGTCACCAGCGTGATGCCGTCGGCGTCGGTCTCGACCTTGAAATTCTTGAATGCCATTTGGAAGCTCCCTCAATCCAAAACGCGCAGGCCGAATGGCCGCAGCGAAAGCCGCGATCCCCCGGCGGTTGCGCCGAAGGATCGCGTCCACGTTGAAATCAGACGCGCTCGATGATGGTCGCGGTGCCCATGCCGCCGCCGATGCACAAGGTCACCAGCGCGGTGGAGAGGTTGCGCCGCTCCAGTTCGTCGAGCACGGTGCCGAGAATCATCGCACCGGTGGCGCCGAGCGGATGCCCCAGCGCGATGGCGCCGCCATTAACGTTGATCTTGGCGTTGTCGATGTCGAACGCCTGGATGTAACGCAGCACCACCGAGGCGAAGGCCTCGTTGAGCTCGAACAGGTCGATATCCCCGAGCTTCATGCCGGAGCGCTCCAGCACCTTCTTGGTCACGTCAACCGGGCCGGTCAGCATCATCGCCGGCTCGGAGCCGATATTGGCGAAGGCGCGGATTTTTGCACGCGGCTTCAGGTTGTGCTTTGCGCCCGCCTCCTTGCTGCCGAGCAGCACCGCGCCGGCGCCGTCGACGATGCCCGACGAATTGCCGGCATGATGAACGTAGTTGACGCCTTCGATTTCCGGATGCGCCTGCACCGCCACCGCATCGAAGCCGCCCATCTGCCCCATCTGCACGAACGAGGGCTGCAGCTGCGCCAGCGACTGCATGGTGGTGGACGGGCGCATGTGCTCGTCCTTGTCGAGGATGGTGAGGCCGTTGATGTCCTTCACGGCCACGATGGAATTCTTGAAGCGGCCCTCTTCCCAGGCCTTGCCGGCGCGCTGCTGGCTCTGCACCGCATAGGCATCGACGTCGTCACGGGAGAAGCCGTACTTGGTCGCGATCAGATCGGCCGCGACACCCTGCGGCATGAAGTAGGTGGGAACCGCCATCGACGGATCCATCGGCCAGGCCGCGCCCGACGACATGATGCCGACGCGGCTCATCGATTCGGCGCCGCCGCCGATGGTCAGGTCATGCTGGCCCGACATCACCTGCGCCGCGGCGAAGTTCACCGCATCGAGACCCGAGGCGCAGAAGCGGTTGATCTGGACGCCCGGCACCGATGTGCTGAACCCGGCATTCATGGCCGCAAAGCGCGCGATATCGCCGCCGGCTTCGCCGACCGGATCGACAACGCCCAGCACCACGTCATCGACGCTGTCGGCAGCGAGATTGTTGCGCTCCTTGAGCGCCTTCAGCGGCACGGTCGCGAGCGCCAGCGCCGTGACTTCGTGCAGCGAGCCGTCGGACTTGCCTTTGCCGCGCGGGGTGCGGACGTGGTCGTAGATATATGCTTCAGGCATGATGCCCTCCCTTGATCCATCTTGATGTGGAAAAATGCCGCGTCCTGAGGAACGCGGCATTTGAACTCTTGATCAGAATGCGTCCGCGGGCAGTTCCATCACGGTCGCGGCACCGGCCTGGAGACGCGCGAGATGCGCTGATGTTTCAGGCAGCATCCGTTCCATGAAGAACTTTCCGGTGATGAGCTTGGTCCTGAGATAGGGAGCAGCATCACCGCCGGCAATCTTCTCGTTCGCGACTTTCACCATTCGTGCCCACATGTAGCCCATCACCACCAGGCCGAAGAGGTGCATGTAGTCGGTCGACCCCGCACCGGCATTGTCCGGCTTGGCCATGGCGTTCTGCATCAACCACATCGTGGCCTGCTGCAGATGCCCGAGCGAGGCGGTGAGCGGCCCGAGATAGGGCTTCAGGGCCTCATCGGCGCCGTTTTCCTTGGCGAACGCGCTGACTTCACCGAAGAACGCCATCGCGGCACGGCCGCCATCTTTCGGCAGCTTGCGGCCGACCAGGTCGAGCGCCTGGATACCGTTGGCGCCCTCATAGATCATCGCGATGCGGGCATCGCGCACGAACTGTTCCATGCCCCATTCGGCGATGTAGCCGTGGCCGCCGAACACCTGCTGGGCCGCGACCGAATTGGCGAAGCCGATGTCGGTGAGCACGCCCTTCAGCACCGGGGTCAGCAGGCCCATGTGATCGTCGGCCTCCTGGCGGTCCTTGGCGTTCTCCGAACGGTGGGCGACGTCGCTCTTGAGCGTGGTCCAGACCACCAGCGCGCGCGCGGCTTCGTTGAAGGCACGGATCGTCAGCAACGCACGGCGGATATCGGGGTGCACGATGATCGGATCGGCCGGCTTGTCCGGCGCCTTCACGCCCGAGAGCGAACGGCCCTGCAGGCGGTCCTTGGCGTAGGCGGCGGCGTTCTGGTAGGCGACCTCGGACTGCGCGAGGCCCTGAACGGCGACACCCAGCCGCGCCTCGTTCATCATCACGAACATGGCGTTGAGGCCCTTGTTCTCCTCGCCGACCAGCCAGCCCGTGGCATTGTCGTAGTTCATCACACAGGTGGAATTGCCGTGGATGCCCATCTTGTGTTCGATCGAGCCGCAGGAGACGCCGTTGCGCGCCCCGAGCGATCCGTCGGCATTGACCAGCACCTTCGGCACCACGAACAGCGAAATGCCCTTCACCCCGGCCGGCGCGCCCTCGATCCGCGCGATCACCAGGTGGACGATATTCTCGGTGAGATCCTGGTCACCACCTGAAATGAAGATCTTGGTGCCGCTGATCTTGTAGCTGCCGTCGGCCTGCTTCACGGCCTTGGTGCGCAACAGCCCGAGATCGGTGCCGCAATGCGGCTCGGTGAGGTTCATGGTGCCGGCCCATTCGCCGGTCAGCATCTTGGGGATGTAGGTCTTCTTCTGCGCGTCGGTGCCGTGGACATTCAGCGCCGCGACGGCGCCGAGCGTCAGGCCGTAATACATCGAGAACGCCATGTTCGCGGAGATCATGAATTCGTTGATGCTCTGCGCCATGGTGGCCGGCAGGCCCTGGCCGCCGAACTCCGTGGGCGCGGCAAGCCCCACCCAGCCGCCTTCGCCAAACTGCCTGTAGGCATCCTTGAAGCCCTTGGGCGTGGTGACGCGGCCGTCGTCGTGGCGGGTGCAGCCTTCGAGATCGCCGCTGCGGTTCAACGGCTGCAACACCTCTTCGCTGAACTTGCCGGCCTCCGACAGGATCGCGTCGCGCACGTCGGAGGTGGCATCGCTGAAACCCGGCAGATTGTTGTAACGATCGATCTGAAACACGTCGTTCAGCAGAAACGTCACGTCTTCGACAGGCGCCTTGTAGCTCGGCATGGTGTCTCTCTCCCGTTGGTCCCGGCCCGGGTAAATGCACCCGGTGCAGAATCTCGGGCGACTCCTTAGGGAAGTTTTTGCATTGCAGCAATGCTATTTTGGAACCTTAAGCCGAAATGGCGACGAAAGGCAGCGACTGCGACATCATGGCAGCTCTGTCTCGGTTCCCCCGATCGAGCCGGACGGTGGGGCGAGCCCATTTCGGCGGTCGTTCAGCGGCCGACCCCTTCGCCGGCATAATATTACCCCAAACGATTAACTTTTCAGCCCGGCAGGCCGGACCTTTAACCCGTTGTTTACCGTAAAGCGGAAAAGTCGGCACGGAAGCAGGCAAGCCGCGTCGAAATTCGTTTGTATCTTCAAAGACGACGCAGCGAGGCTGATGGCGCCGAGAGGGCGCCGGGCGGGACACCGGACCTGAGCATGACATCGCGCGTATCGTGGAGCGTAGAGGGGATCGAGCCGTCCGTCCGCGACCGGGCCGAGGCTGCGGCGCAACGCGCCGGTATGTCATTGAACGACTGGCTTGCGGTCACCCTTGGCGACCAGGCGCCGAAGTCGCGCAACGCCGCCGACGTCAGCGAAATCCATCACCGGCTCGACTCCATCACCCGCCAGATCGAGCGCATGTCGCAAACATCAGCGCCGAAGCGCGAGGGCTCCGGCGTGGCGCGCCAGCTCAATGATGCCATTTCGCGGCTTGATGCGCGGCTGTCGCAGATTTCCCAACCCGCTCCGGTCGCCACCCCCGCGCCACCGCCGGCCGCCGCGCGGCCGGCACCGGCGCCCGAGCCGATGGTCTCGCAACCCGCCGCGGCCCCGCAGCCGCGGCCGGCTCCGCAACCGGAACGACCCGCGGCGTATCGCGCGCCACAGACCACGATTCCCGAACTGCTGGATTTCGACATCGCCGAAATCGTTGCACGGCAGAACCAGCTCAACGGCGAGAGCCCGCAGCAGATGATGCAGGCGGCCGCGCCGTCGATGGCGCCGCCGGCCCCTGCCGCCCCCGATCTCTCGGGCTTCGAGAAGCAGCTGCAGTATCTCACCAGCCAGATCGAGAGCCTGCGTCGGCCCGACGGCGTCGATCAGGCGATCGCGGGCTTCCGCAGCGAACTCGCGGAGATGCGCCAGGCCATCACCGAAGCGCTGCCGCGGCGCGCGCTGGAATCGCTGGAAAACGAAATCCGCGCGGTGGCGCGGCGCATCGAAGACAGCCGCCAGAGCGGCGTCGACGGCAATGCACTGCAAAGCATCGAGCAGGCGCTGCGCGATATCCACACCACGCTGTTCAAGCTGACACCGGCCGAACAGCTCGCCGGCTTCGATGACGCGATTCGCAATCTCGGCGACAAGATCGACGTGCTGGTGCGCGCGAAGCCGGATTCGGATTCGATGGAGCAGCTCGAAGGCGCGATCGGCGCGTTGCGCGCCATCGTGTCCAATGTCGCCTCGAATGATGCGCTCGCCCGCCTGAGCGACGACGTGCAGATGCTGGCGTCCAAAGTCGACCAGGTGTCGCGGTCGGACGGTTTTTCCGGTTCGCTCGCAGCGCTGGAGCAGCGCATCGCGCAACTGACCACCACCCTCGAAAGCCGCGAGCGGCCGGTCGACGATACCGGTCACCTCGAAGCGGCGGTCCGAATGCTGTCCGACCGCATCGATCATCTGCAGGTCGGCAGTGAGCCTTCGGCGGCGTTCGCCCATGTCGAGCAGCGCATCGTGCAACTGCTCGAACGGCTGGACGCGGTCGACGCGCGCACCGCCAATTTCGGACGCGTCGAGGATGGCCTCTCGGATATTCTGCGCCATCTCGAGCAGCAGCGCCTCAGCTTCGCGGCGTTGAACGAGACGCGTGCGCCGTCGTTCGCGATGGACCAGGATGCCGTCGGCGCGATCCGCCGCGAGCTGTCCGACATCCGTCTCAGCCAAACCGAGACCGATCGCTCCACCCAGGATGCGCTCGAGAGCGTGCACAACACCCTTGGTCATGTCGTCGACCGGCTGGCCATGATCGAAGGCGACCTGCGCGAGGCCCGCTCCGCGCGGCCAATGCCGCAGGAGGAGCTACGGCAGCCGGTCCACGTGTCACCGCCGCTGGCGCCACTGATTTCCTCGACCGCCATTTCGGCGCCGATGCCGGCAGCCTCGCGCCCGGCGGCCCCGCCGGTGGCACCGCAGCGTCCCGACCTGCCGAATCCGGCGGCGGCGCAGTCCGCGCCGGCCACGCGGCCAGCGGCATCGCCGGCCCCGGCGGCACCGCCGGTCGCGATCCAGCACATTCTCAACGCCGCCGCCGCTGCGGACCGACAGCCAGCCGCGCCGACGGCGCCGGCCGAGCGCGCCCCGAGTGGCGCGCGTTTGCCGATCGACCCGGATCTGCCGCCGGATACGCCGCTCGAACCCGGCACCCGGCCGCAGGAACGCGCTGCCGCGCCGGCGACGCCGTCCCAGCGCATCGCCGCGTCGGAAAACGTGCTGAGCGAAATTCCGCAGGCCGCCCGCGAGGCCGCCAGCACATCGAGCTTCATTGCAGCCGCACGGCGCGCCGCGCAGGCAGCCGCGAATCCGGCAAAGGACCAGGCCAAGGCTCAGGGCAAGGAAAAGCCCGGACGGGTGGCCGCGCTCAACAATGCGGCCCGTGCCAATGCCCAGGCCGCCCAGGGCGGATCCAAGATCACGTCGCGCATTCGCTCGCTGCTGGTCGGCGCCAGCGTCGTCGTCATCGTTCTCAGCGGCTTCCGGGTTGCGATGACGATGTTCGGCAGCAGCGATGCGCCATCGGCCGCGATCGACAAGCCGGTTGAGAAGCCGGCCGAGAAGTCCAGCGATGCCGCACCGGTGATGCCGGATGCCGGCCGCACCGCGCAGACCACGATCCCCGGACTGACGATGCCGTCGATCACCTCGCCGACGCCGATCGATCGTCAGAGCGCCCCCGCAACGCCCGCACCACAAATGCTGTCCGTTCCGGACAGCGCCGCGACGGCACCGGCCGAGAATAAAGCCGCCTCGCCGGACATCACCGGCTCGATACCGGGTCCGCAGTCCAGTGCTGCCGCACCCCGGACGGCGACGCCTTATGCTCCTGTCTCGCTGGCTCCGGTCTCCGACACACTGCCGGACGCGATCGGCGGACCGGTGCTGCGGACGGCCGCGCTGAAGGGCGATCCGGCCGCCGCCTACGAAGTCGGCGTGCGCTTTGCCGAAGGCAAAGGTGTGCCGGTCAATTATGACGAAGCTGCCAAATGGTACGACCGCGCCGCGGATGGCGGCATTGTGCCGGCCATGTTCCGACTCGGCACGCTGTACGAAAAGGGTCTGGGCGGCAAAAAGGATGTCGACGCGGCTCGCCGCTACTACATCCGCGCAGCCGAGGGCGGCAACGCCAAGGCGATGCACAATCTCGCGGTGCTGGATGCCGACGGCGGCAACAAGGGACCGAACTACAAGAGCGCGGCGCAGTGGTTCCGCAAGGCCGCCGATCACGGCGTGGCCGACAGCCAGTTCAACCTCGGCATCCTCTATGCGCGCGGCATCGGCGTCGAACAGAACCTCGCCGAATCCTACAAGTGGTTCAGTCTGGCCGCCTCCCAGGGCGACACCGACTCCAGCCGCAAGCGCGACGATGTGGCGCGCCGTCTCGATGCCCAATCGCTGGCCGCAGCCAAGCTCGCGCTGCAGACCTTCACGCCGGAGAAGCAGCCGGACAGCGCGATCAATGTCGCCGCCCCGGCCGCAGGCTGGGATGCCGCACCCGCCGCGCCCGCACCCGCGGCGGCCAAGCGCCCCATCAAGCCGGTCAACCGGCAGAGCGCCTCCGCGCGTTAACCACCACACGCGAGCCCGTCAGCGGGATCGCAGGGCGCTTCCGGATTCTTTAATCGCACCTGCTACTGATTTCGTCTAAGCACAGCTGCACCGACTGCGACGTGTGCCCAAAGACTTGCGGCCCAAATCAGAGCGACCCCGCGTGCAGATTTACCTTCCGATCGCCGATGTGCCGGTGAACATGTTCCTCATCCTGGCGATGGGCATGGCGGTCGGTTTCGTCTCCGGCATGTTCGGCATCGGCGGCGGCTTCCTGATGACGCCGCTGCTGATTTTCGTGGGCATCTCGCCGGCGGTGGCGGTGGCCTCGGTCTCCAGCCATATCGCGGCGTCATCGTTCTCCGGCGCGATCTCGTACTGGCGCCGGCGCGCCATCGATCCGACCCTCGCGTTTGTCCTGTTGTGCGGCGGCGTCGTCGGCACGGCGCTGGGCGTCTGGCTGTTCACGCTGATGCGCACGCTGGGCCAGCTCGATCTGATGATCGCACTGTCTTACGTGGTGCTGCTCTCGGGCGTGGGCGGATTGATGCTGTGGGAGGGTCTTGGCGCGATGCGGCGGGCCCGTCGCGGCCAAACCGTGACACTGCGGCGCTCCGGCAGCCATGGCTGGATCCACGGCCTGCCGCTGAAAATGCGCTTCAAGCGCTCCAAGATCTATCTGTCGGTGATTCCGATCGTCCTGGTCGGCCTGCTGATCGGCTTCGTCGGCGCGGTGATGGGCATCGGCGGCGCCTTCCTGCTGATCCCGATCATGATCTACCTGCTGCGGGTGCCCACCGGAACGGTGATCGGCACCGCCCAGGTGCTGACGCTGGCAACCATGGCGATCGCCACCCTGCTGCATGCGCTGACCAATCACCTGGTCGATGCCCTGCTCGCGCTGATCCTGATGGTCGGCGGCGTCACTGGCGCGCAATTCGGCGCCCGCGCCGGGCAGCGCATCCGTGGCGAACATCTGCGGGTGCTGCTCGGCCTCCTGATCCTGTCGGTCGGCATCCGCTTCGCCGTTGAACTGGTGATCCGCCCGCACGACCTGTTCACCATCCGCGACATTGGAACCAGCCCATGAGGGCGCGGCTGTTGCGCACCTGGCTCGGAGCAATGCTCCTGCTCGGCGCCGGCGTGCTGAGCGGGCCCGCTCAGGCCGAGCGGCTGATCGTCTCGGTCTCCAACCACCGCGTCACCGTGACGCCGAACTATTCCGGTGAGGAGCTGGTGCTGTTCGGCTCGGTCGAGCGCGATGCCAGCACGCCGCCCGACCGCACCAGCTACGACCTTGTCGTGACCGTGAGCGGACCGCCGGCAGATCTCGTCACCCGGCGCAAGGAGCGCAAGTTCGGCATCTGGGTCAATGTCGATTCACGGCAGTTCGTGAAGGTGCCATCGTATCTCGCCGTGTTCGCCAATCGTCCGCTCGATGCCATCGCCACACCGGATTTGCAGCGCCGCCTGCAGCTTGGCCTCAATTACGTGCTGCTGACACAGCGGGTTGGGCCGGACTATGCCGACGTGGTGGCGAGCGATCCGTTTCGCAGCGCCTTCGTGCGGCTGCGCTCCGAACGCGGGCTCTATCGCGAAGAGACGAACGCGGTGACCTTCCTCACCCCGACGCTGTTCCGCACCAGCATCCCGTTGCCCGCCGAGGTGCCGATCGGCAGCTATGATGTCGAGATCAAGCTGCTGGCCAACGGCGCGCTGGTGACCAAGACCGACACCGCGTTCGAGATCGTCAAGGTCGGCTTCGAGCAATTCGTCGCCAATGCGGCGCGGCAGCAGCCGCTGCTGTACGGCCTGGTCACGGTGATGATGGCGCTGATGACCGGCTGGCTGGCGTCGGTGGTGTTCCGCCGCGATTAGGTTATGGCGAGATATGGTTCATCCAACGTAGTCCGTCATCCTGAGGTGCCGCGCAGCGACCTCGAAGGACGACGGCCACAGCCTCTCACGCTCGGGCCGTCGTCCTTCGAGGCTCGCCCAGCGGTGCAGGTGCACCGCAAGGCTCGCACCTCAGGATGACGGAGTTGATTAGGCACAAATTCACCCCGCTCTAGGCCATCGGACGCGCGCCCAGAGCTTTGATGGCGTCTTGCGCCCGCACGATGCGCGCGAACTCATTGTTCAAATTCGACAGGCTCATCGCGTGAATGTCTTCGGCTGAATGCTTTTCGCCATCGGCGCCAACGCGATCGAAGGTCCATGTCGCGTCCCGCACCAGCCATGGATCGAATCCGAGATTTCCGGCCATGCGCGTCGTGGTCTCCACGCAATGATTGGTCGTTGCCCCGCAGATCACCGTGGTCTTGATGCCGGCCGCTCTCAGCCTGCGCTCGAGATCGGTGCCGATAAAGGCGCTGTTGACCCGCTTGACGATCACCGGCTCGCCATCGATCTCCCGCGCCTCGTCCTTGACTTGATACCCTGGGCGGTCAGGACGGAAGGAAGAGCCGGGACGCGTTCCCTCGTGGCGAATATGGAAGATCGGCGCATGGGCGTTTCTGAATGCGGCCAGCAGCTCTGTTATCCGCATCACGGCGTCAGGATTGTTGCGCCGCCTGCCCGCGGCTTCCCATTCGTCAAACGCACGCTGGACGTCGACAATCACGAGAGCAATGTCCTGCGCCATGAAGTTATATATCCCGCGCCGCCTTGAGGCCCATCCCGACTTTATCAGTCCGACGACGCCGCAAAAACGGCGAAAATCCCACTCTTTGCGCCAAAGGGCATTGCGCTAGAGCAACGCGCCCGCGATCATCGCCACGACACAGAGCGTCATCGCGGCCGTCGACAGCCACCCCAGCCACTGCAGCGGTCCGGCGATGGCGAACTTGCCCATCACGTCACGGCGCCGTGCCATCAGCATCAGCAGCACCATCACCGGCACCGCCAGCACGCCATTGATGACGGCGCTCCAGTACAACGCCGCAATCGGGCTGATCGGGGTGAAATTGAGCGCGATCCCGATCGCGCCCGCCAGCGCCAGCGTGACATAGAACGCAGCCGCCTCGCGCGGTTTGCGCCCGAGCCCGACGGTCCATTTGCGTCCTTCGCCGATGGCATAGGCCGCCGAGCCCGCCAGCACCGGGATCGCCAGCAGCCCGGTTCCGATGATGCCGAGCGCGAAGATGTATTCCGCGAAGACGCCCGCCACCGGGCGCAAGGCTTCCGCCGCCTGGGCCGAGGTCTCGATATCAGTCTTCCCCGTCGCATGCAGCGTGGCCGCCGCCGTGATCATGATCGAGATGGCAATGAGATTGGAAAACCCCATCCCGACCGCGGTATCGGCCCGGATGCGTTGAAACTCTTTCGCGGCGCCGTAGTGCTTGTCGGCGAGCGGCTGCTTGCCGGCGTCGACCCGCTGGTCTTCCGCCTCCTGCGACGCCTGCCAGAAGAACAGATACGGCGAGATGGTGGTGCCGAAGATGGCGACCAGCGTGGTCAGGAACGCCGCATTCCATTGCAGGCGCGGCACCAGGGTGCCGACCAGCGCCTGCGTCCAGTCCACATGCGCGAACGCAAGTGCACCAACATAGGCGAACAGGCTGAGCGTGAGCCATTTCAGGATCGCGCTGTAGCGGCCGTAGTCCAGAAAGACCTGGGCAACGGTCGACGCGACGCCGAATACGAGCACATAAAGAAAGCCGGGACCGCCGATCAGCAATTTCAGCGCGTCTGCCATCGCGGCGAGATCGGCGCCGATATTGATGGCGTTGGCCGCGAACAGCAAAACGATCACGACATTGAGCACGATGGCGGGGTAGTAGCGGCAGGCATTGCCGGCAATGCCGCGCCCGGTCACACGGCCGACGCGCGCGGAAATGTCCTGGATGGCGACCATCAGCGGAAATGTCAGCAACATGGTCCAGCCCATGCCGTAACCGAGCTGCGCACCGACCTGGCTGTAGGTGCCGATCCCAGAGGGGTCGTCATCGGACGCACCGGTGACCAGGCCCGGGCCAAGCGTCTTGAGAAACCGCTTGAAGCGGGAGGTCTCGCGAGGCTCGGCCTTGGGGGCCGCCGTGACGTCATCCACCGACATATCCACCTCGCGATACCGTCGACAACAGTCTCGCGAGATGCGGGTTCCGTGTAGCGATCAAAGCGAGGAACGATCTCGCCAGCAACAAAACGACGTGCGCGATCAGCTTGCCGCGGACACGCCGTGGCGCCAGCCGAGGCTGCTTGAAATCGCTTCGGCGACGGCGACGACTTCGGGCGCCACGGCCCGCATCCGTTCTTCCGGCATGTACTGGGCGGCGGACGTCAGGCTGACGGCCGCGATGATGCTGCGGCCGGCATCGCGGATCGGCGCGGCGATGCAACGGATTCCGACTTCATTTTCTTCCAGATCCAGCGCGACGGACTGCGCCACATAGTCATGCATCTCGCCGCGATAGATGTCCCACGGGCGCGGCGTGCCGCGATTGCGCGCGTGGGTCATGGCGGTGACGTACATCGCCTGCCACTGCGCTTCGGTCATATCCAACATCAGCGCCTTGCCGACACCGGTCAGTGCCATCGGCATGCGATGACCGATGCGCGAGCGCAGCTCGAGCACGCGCTGGCCCGGAATTTTTTCGAGATAAAGCACCTCGACGCCATCGGCGACGCACAGATGCACGGTGTCCTGGGTCCGGGCCGCCAAGGCCTCCAGATGCGGGCGGGCCAGTTTCGCGAGCGGCACCTGCTCGCGCGCGGTGAAGCCCAACTCGATCAACTTGGAGCCCAGGGTGTAGCGATCATCGGCGCTGCGCAGATAGCCGGCCTTCACCAGGGCTGCGGCCAGGCGCTGGGTGGTGCTGCGGCTGAATCCGAGCGCGCGGCTCAGGGCAGGAAGATCCGGCACGCCGGCTGCGACCGCCTCGACCACGGCGAGGCCACGGAACAGCGTTTGTGTGCCAGCCGTACTTTCAATCATCACGATGTCCCTCCCTGTCGGTTTTGGCGGAGGATATGAGCATCGCAAGCCAAGTCAATATATAAGCTTTTATCCCATATATTGGGTTACGGGTCATGACAAGTTTGCGCCCGAGACCGCCGATGGCGGCCTCGGGATTCCGTCAGCGCAGCGGATCGATCACCGTGGCCACACCGGGTGTGAGGATGCGCAGCCGATCGGCAAATCCCAGCGCCTTGAACGACACGTCGAGATCGTCGCCGGTCTGCTTGAAGTGCGCCCAGCTGTCGTAGTGCACCGGGACGATGACCGCATCGGGAAACGCCCGCGCCGTCTCGATCGCATCATTGGTGTCCATGGTCAGGTGAAACGGCCCGCGGGTCTGCGCCGAGCCGGCGAACGGCATCACCACGCCGGCCTTGAAGCGCTGCGCCACCTCCGCCACGCCATCGTACCAGACCGTGTCGCCTGTCACATAAATCGGCTTCGCCGTGTCATCGTCGAACGACAGCACGAACCCGATGACATCACCCGACAGCGGCTCGATGCCGGCGGGGCCGTGACGCGCCGGCGTCGCTGTCACCCGCAACCGGCTGCCGTCGGCCTTGGTCAGCTCCGTGCTCGCCCACGGCACGAAGCCCTCGACCTTGCCGCCAAGCCGCTTGGCGCCGGCAACGGTTGTCAGCACACGCGACGCCTTGGCGAGGAAATCGCGGCCGGAATGGTCGAGATTGTCGCTGTGCTGGTCATGGCTGAGCAGAACGGCATCGACGGCCCCGACCTGATCGGCGGTCAGGGCCGGCCCGGCGGTTTTGGTCAGCGTGACATGCGGCAGCTTGTAGTCGCCGGGCTGGTCGAAGGTGGGGTCGGTGAGAAGGCGGAAGCCGCCGACTTCGATCAGGGCAGTCGGGCCACCGATGAGAGTGATGCGCAACGGGCTCATGACGCGTGTCCTTTTTTTAGAGCTCTGCCTTCAAAACCTTGGCCGCTTTGTTACCGGACGTCTTGGCCGGACGGGTGACGAGATAGACGCCGAGCGCCACCGGCACGATGCCCAGGAGATCGCGGGTCGCCAGATGCTCGCCGAGAATCATCCAGCCGAACAGCATGCCCAACGGCGGCATCACGAAATGCCAGGCGCTGGCTGCGGTCGCGCCGAACACGGTGAGCAGGTGGAACCAGAGCAGGTAGGCCAGGATCGAGCCGAGCAGCACCAGGAAAGCCAGCGACGCAAACATGCGCCCGCTCGGCACGATGTCGCTGACGTTGGCGAACATGAATGCGAACGGCACCAGCGCGAGGCCGCCGGACAAGTTCTGCACGCCGTTGCCAATCCACAGGCTGCCCTTCGGCGCCAGCACCTTGAACAGGATGGTGCCGGCGACGATCGACACCAGGGCGCCGACGGAAAACGCGATCCCGATGGTGCTGTCCGTTCCAACGGAAATGCGATGCGCGACGATCACCGCGACGCCGGCCACGCCGAGCAGCAGGCCCATCACCTTGCGCCAGGTCATCTGCTCGCCGAGGAACACGGCGGCCAGCACCGAGGTGAACACCGGATTGGCGCTGACGATCAGCGCGCCGAGCCCGGCCGAGATGGTGTGCAACCCGATATAGCCAAGCCCGAGATAGAGCGCGTTGTTGGCGATGCCGAGGACGGCGAACACCAGCACGTCGCGCCGTGACAGATCCCATGTCTCGCGGCGCAAGACCGAGATCCCCAGAATCAGCACACCGGCGATCAGAAAGCGCACGGCCAGGAAGATCAGCGGCGGACAGTCGGTGACCCCGATCTTTCCGGCGACGAACGAGCCGCTCCAGATCAGGCAAAAGACGACGATGTAAAACGGCAGCGGATTGATGCGGCTGCTGGGGGGCGCAATCGACAGGGCGGACATGGCATTTCTCCTTCGCCCTCTGATTTAGACTTGCACCTTCACATTTGGAAATTAAATGATAAAATAATAACCAGTGGAAAAACGAATGGATTGACCATGCTGGATCTCGACCTGCTGCGCAGTTTCGTGTCCGTCGTCGACGCCGGCGGTTTCACCCGGGCCGGAGAGCGGGTTCACCGCACCCAATCCACTGTCAGCCAGCAGATCAAGCGCCTGGAAGACGATGTCGGCCGCCCGCTGCTCAATCGCATCGGCAAGCAGGTGACCCTGACCGAAGACGGCGAGCGGTTGCTGTCCTACGCCCGGCGGATTCTGGCGCTGGCCGAGGAGGCCCGCGACGTGCTGGGACGGCCGGAGGCTGAGGGAGCCGTGCGGCTTGGTATCCCTGAGGATTTCGCCGCCTACCGGCTGACCAAACTGCTGGCCGGCTTTGCCCGTTCGCGCCCCGGTCTGCGGCTGGACGTCCGCGCCGACCAGAGCATCTACCTGCGGCGGGATCTCGAACGCGGCGACCTCGATCTCGCTTTGCTCAAGCGCGACGCCGGTGAAAAGGGCGGCATCGCGGTGTGGCCGGAGCGGGTGCACTGGGTGACCAGCAAGACCGACCCAGTCGATCCGCAGCTCAAATCCGTGCCGCTGATCTTCTTCCCGTCCGGATGCCTGTATCGCACCCGCGCGATTCACGCGATCGAGACCACCGGGCGCGCCTGGCACATGGCCTACTCCAGTTCCTCGCTCTCGGGCATCCAGGCCGCGGTCGCCGCAGGCCTTGGCCTGAGCATCCTGCCCGACATCGCGATCCAGCCGGAGCATCGCGTGCTGACGGAGAAGGACGGCTTCGCACCGATCGACAAGACCGAGGTTGCGCTGGTGGCGACGCCCAACGCCAATCCGGCCACGCTGCGGCTGGCGGAAACGCTCGCTGCGTACTGCGACGAGGTTCAGGCGAAGGCAGCATAACAGCCTGTCATTCCGGACGCCGCGTCAGCGGCGATCCGGAATCTCGCAGGTGCAACCCGCGGCAATTTCGAGATTCCGGGTTCGTCGCTTCGCGACGCCCCGGAATGACCAAAAAATTTGAGGCAGAGAGTTTAGTAGCAGCGCGACGCCGCAATCGCATGCAGCCGGGCGTCGCCGAGCACATGCGCCGTGAATTCAAGCGAACGGAAAATCGCGGCGAAGGCCCGGTCGCGAATGCTGAGACCGCCGGCATAGGCGCCGAACGCCGGCATGACCACACGCTCCCCGTCACAGGCGAAGCAGCGCCGCTCGACCGAGTGGCCGCGGGTCGGAACCCGCGCCTTGGGATGCAGATGCCCAGCGATCTCGCCACGGGCGCCGGTCGGCTCGTGGCGGAACACGATGGGCCCGAGCCTCAGCTCATCGAGCACTGCGCCGCCAAGGTCGGGCGGCAGCGCCGGATCGTGATTGCCGGCGATCCAGATCCAGTCGCGGCCGGCCTGCAGCGCATCGATTGCCCCGCGATCGGTGCTTGCCAGACGCGTGTGCGCGTCGCGATCGTGGAAACTGTCTCCGAGCGCCATCACGCGCCGAGGATTGTAGCGCGCAATCGCCGCGGCGAGCCGGGCCAGCGTCGCGGCGGAATCATAGGGCGGCAGCAGCACGCCGCGCGCGGCGAAGCTCGAGCCTTTTTCCAGATGCAGGTCGGAGACCACCAGCAGGTGCTCCTCCTCCCAGAACAGCGCGCCGGAGACATCGGCGACCAGCGGCGTGCCCGCCACGGTGACAATCGTGGGGGTCTTCCATGTTGCCGTTGAGATCGCTGGGTCGTGTATCAGTTTGAAATTTCCTTAGCCCAAAGGTGGGCTTCGCCCATCATCGGATGATGATAGTTGAGCAGAAGCCTCGCCTCGACAGTGTAGCCTCCGCAATCCGGCTCCCAAAGTAGAATGGTGTCTCCATCCTTTAAGCCAAGCTCGTCGATTTGATCGCTCAGATTTCGACCTTCATGGAGAAGCACGAAGTAATAGCCGTCGCCCGGCGTATCTTGGAAACTCGTTTGAATACGCAGCACGGTTTCCCCTCCCAAACCGATACAATATCCATCGCTGTGATCGTCGCGCCGTCCAACCCGCCTCTGACTATTCCATCGCTTCCCGGACGAGATCTTCGGCAGCTTCCGCCAAAAGTTCGTCGGAGGCCTCGCCATAGACCGCCTCGCGGCCGATTTCCAGCATCACCGGCACCGCAAGGGGCGACACCTTGTCGAGTTCCCGGTGGGTGATGTGACGCTGAATCCGCATCAACATATCGCTGAGTCGGCGCAGATCGAGAAGCCCCGTCGCAGCGTCGGCCCGCGCCGCGCGCAGCAGCACGTGATCCGCCTGGTGCTTGCGCAGCACGTCGTAGACCAGGTCGGTCGAGAACAGCACCTGGCGCCGGCTTTTCTCCTCGCCGGTGAAGCGGCGCGGAATCAGGCCGGAGATGATCGCGCAACTGCGGAAGGTGCGCTTCATCAGCGCGGATTCCGCCAGCCACGCCTCGAGGTCGTCGCCCAGCATGTCGGGATCGAACAGTGCGTTGAGATCGAGACGACCCTGCCGGATCAGGGCCGACATGTCGCCGACGCTCCAGATCGCCAGCGCATATTCGTTGGCGATGAAACCAAGTGGCCTGGCGCGGCCGCGCTCCAGCCGCCGTGTCAGCAGCATGCCGAGCGTCTGGTGCGCCAGCCGGCCCTCGAACGGATAACAGACCAGGTAATGCTTGCCGCCGCGCGGAAAGGTCTCGACCACCAGTTCGCGCGGCCCCGGCACCCGCGAGATCCGCAGTTGCAGCGTCAGCCACTCGCGCACCTGATCCGGCAGGCCGCGCCATGCCCGCTCGTCGGCCAGCAACAACCGCACCCGTTCGGCAAGATAGGTCGACAGCGGGAACTTGCCGCCCATGTAGGACGGTACCTTGGCATCGGCATCATTGGCGCGGGAGACGTAGACCTCGTCTTCCATCATCGCTTCGTAACGCACGATCTCGCCGCCGAACACGAAGGTGTCGCCGGGCACCAGCCCCTCGATAAAATACTCCTCGATCTCACCGAGCATACGCCCGCCGCGGGCGATGGCGCCGGTCGCACCGCTGCCGCGGTGACGCGAGCGCATCAACCGCACCTTCAGCATCTGCTCTTCGACGATGGTGCCGACATTCAGACGATAACTCTGCCGCACCGCCGGATTGGCGACGCGCCAGCGCCCCTCCTTGTCCTGGCGGATGCGCGCAAAGCGCTCGTAGCTTTTCAGCGCATAACCGCCAGAGGCCACGAAATCGACCACGTCGTCGAAATCTTTTCGCGATAGGTCCGCATAAGGAGCCGCAGCACGCACCTCGTCATAGAGCGCGTCGGCCTGAAACGGCGCGCCGCAGGCGCAGCCGAGCACATGCTGCGCCAGCACGTCGAGCGCGCCGGTGCGCAACGGCGGCGTGTCCTGTGCGTTCTCCGCCACCGCATCGATGGCGACGCGGCACTCCAGCACCTCGAAACGATTGGCCGGCACAAGCACGGCACGCGACGGCTCGTCGAGGCGGTGATTGGCGCGGCCGATCCGCTGCATCAGCCGCGATGCACCCTTCGGGGCGCCGACATTGATGACCAGATCGATGTCGCCCCAGTCGATGCCGAGGTCAAGCGACGAGGTACAGACCACGCCGCGCAGCCGTCCCGCCGCCATCGCATCCTCGACCTTGCGGCGCTGCGCCACATCGAGCGAGCCGTGATGCAGCGCAATCGCGAGGTTGTCGTCGTTCATGCGCCAGAGTTCCTGGAACAGCATTTCCGCCTGGCTGCGGGTGTTGACGAACATCAGCGACATCTTGTTGCGCTTGATCAGGTCGTAGATTTCGCCGAGCGCATGGCGCGCAGAGTGCCCGGCCCACGGCAATCGCTCCCGCGTATCCAGCATCTCGACGATCGGCTGCGCGCCGCCGTCGGCGATCACAAGATCGGCCATCCGTGTCTCGCCGGGACTTTGCGGCACCAGATAACGGCGCAGCGAATCCGGATCCGCGACCGTGGCCGACAGGCCGGTGGCTGCGATCTGCGGCGCCAGCCGGAACAGCCGCGCCAGCCCCAGCGACAACAGGTCGCCGCGCTTCGACATCACCAGCGCGTGCAACTCGTCGAGCACGATGCGTTTGAGCGAGGAAAACAGGAACGGCGCGTCGTCGGACGACAGCAGCAGCGCCAACTGCTCCGGCGTGGTCAGCAGGATGTCCGGCGGGTATTTGCGCTGACGCTGGCGGCGCGACACCGGGGTGTCGCCGGTGCGGGTTTCGACCCGGACCGGCAGGTTCATCTCGGCGATCGGCGCTTCGAGGTTGCGCGCGATGTCGACCGCAAGCGCCTTCAGCGGCGAGATGTAGAGCGTGTGCAGCCCCTCGCTGCGTGTAATGCCGCGGCCGGTGGAGACGACCTTGCCCTTACTCGCGGTGATGCCGCTCAGTTCGACCAGCGTCGGGAGAAAGCCAGCCAGGGTCTTGCCCGCACCGGTGGGCGCAATCAAAAGCGCCGAGCGCTGGTCCCGCGCCTTGTCGAGCAGTGCCAGCTGATGGCGACGCGGTGTCCATCCTCGCGCGGCGAACCAGCGCCCGAAAACCTCGGGCAGCGGCTGCGACACGATTTGATCGTCGAAAAGACTCACGGACTCAGAGGTAAGCCGTCCCGCACGCGCGGTCGAGGCACTTCACTTGAGCTCTGACCCGCAACGGCCGAGCTGCCCGTGAAAGTTCTGTGACGGAGCGACGTGCGACAAAAGGCAGCAATGTTGCGGAAATGCAACAGACTCCGTCGTGTTCCAAAGATAACAATTTGGCCATAATTTGAGTTGGGGGCATTTTGATGAAGAAATTTTTGGCTGCGGCCCTTTTGGTCGCCGGTTCGACGACAGCGTACTCCGCCGACCTTCCCGTCAAAGCCCCCTATTATAAGGCGCCCGTCGCCCAGGTTTACGACTGGACCGGCTTCTATATCGGCGTGAACGTCGGCGTTGGGGTCGGTCAAAACAAGATCACCGAGTTTGCAGGGCCGAATGCCCAGACTTTGGCAAACATCTCGTCGCTGGGCGCGGTGGGCGGCGGCCAGCTCGGCTATAATTATCAATTCGGCCATTGGCTGGTCGGTGCCGAAGCCGACTTCCAGGGCATCACCAAGCCGGACGCCTCGCAGTGCCCGGTCCCGACATGTACCCAGAGCGGACAGCGGCTCGACTGGTTCGGCACGGTTCGTGGGCGCGTGGGCTATGTCACGGGCCCGGTCCTCAGCTATGTGACCGGCGGTTTCGCCTATGGCGACGTGAAGACCAGCCAGGCCCAGACCATCAACGGCGTGCCGGCATTCTCGGCCAGTTCCGATCGCACCAAAAGCGGCTGGACCTGGGGCACCGGCGTCGAAGCTGCATTGAGCGGCAACTGGACCGGCAAGATCGAATATCTCTACGTTGATCTCGGCAACACGTTCGACACCTTCCCGCGCGCAATCAGCTCAGAGATCCGCGAGCACATCTTCCGGGCCGGTGTGAACTATCGGTTCGGTGGCAACAGCGGCCCGGTTGCCCTCGCGCCAGCAGCCAACTGGAGCGGCTTCTATCTCGGCGGCAATGGCGGCTCCGGACTGGCGCGCGACAAAAATCAGCAGACGATTGCAGCACCGTTCGCAACTTTCGACTCCTTCCCCGAACAGCCGCGCGGCTTTATCGGCGGCGTGCAGGCTGGCTACAACTGGCAAGCGGCAAACTGGGTGTTCGGCCTCGAGGCCGACTTCCAGGGTTCCTCGCAGCGTGACGACAGAAGCTGCTTCGCGAATTGCAACGCGATCAACAGCCTGCGCGATGACCAGAAGCTTCCGTGGCTCGGCACCGTGCGCGGCCGCATCGGCTATGACATCGGCCAGACGCTATTCTATGCAACGGCTGGTCTCGCCTATGGCCAGGTGAAAACCACCATCACCGAAACCTTCGGCCCGGTCACAAACGTCACGACGCTCGATCATACCAAGACCGGCTGGACCGCAGGCGCCGGTTTGGAATCGCCATTCGAATTCCTCGGCTGGTTCGGCAAGAACTGGACCGCGAAGACCGAATATCTCTATGTCGATCTCGGCTCGACATCGGATTCGTACAGCACGCAGCTCTCGCCATTCGGCGGGATCACGATCCCCGTCGCTCACACCTTCTCGAACAGCGTGCATGAGCACATCTTCCGCACGGGTCTGAACTATCACTTCAATCAACCGGTGGTCGCGAAGTACTGATCGCAACGACCGATAATCACCCGAACTCAGAACCCCGGCTCCGCGCCAGGGTTTTTGTTTGCAATCGACGATGCAGAGCGCCAACAGAAAAGGGCGCGCCACGACACGTCGCAGCACGCCCTTCCCCTTCAGAAACTCGCTGGTCAAGGCGCTGTGAGACGCCCTATTGCCAAGCATTCAAGCCTTAAAAGCCAAAGCTTCAAGCGCTTAGCGGGCGACCCCAGCGAGGTGACAGCGTTTCGGATGAGACACTGGATCACCTCCTTTCGTTGTTGACAGGACTCTCAATATAGAACGTCCCGGCGATTTTCCAACCCGCGTTGTGCGGCGGTCCGTTCAACTTTTCTCCGCAACCACAACAAAGCCGGGAACCGGAACGCCGCCGTCGGTGCGGGTCGAAGCCGCCGACAGATCATGGACCTTCAGGCCAGCCCCCTCGATCGCCCGGCGCACATAGACCTCGCTATGCGTGTAACGCAATCCGGCGCCGAGACCGAAGCCTTCGCCCGCATGCGACTCCACCGTAAAAGCCAGCAAGCCCTGCGGCATCAGGACACGGGCAGCCCCGCCGAATAAAACCGCGAGATCGCCAAGATAGACCATGGCATCCGCCGCCAGGATCAGGTCAACGCTGGCGGCAGGCTCGTTGGACACGGCCTGGACCATGTCCGCGATCTCGAGCCGTGCATAGATCTGCGTTGCGCGGGCCCGCTCGATCATGCCGGGCGACAGATCGAAACCATCGATCGCGTCGACGATCGATGCGAAGGCGCGGCCGGCCAAACCCGTACCGCACCCGAGATCGAGCGCATGTTTGAAGTAGCCCGGACGCTGCGTGGCGTGGCACGCCGCGAGCACCGCCTTGAGCAGGATTTCCGGGCCGCGATAGTTGAGGTCGCCCCGCAACGCCATGTCGAACTTCGGCGCGTACTGGTCGAACAGCGAACGCACATAGGCCGGCGACATTTCCGACAGCGGCTCGGCGCCGAGACGCATCAGCCGCAGTTTCGCGCCATGGCGGTCCTCGGTGTCGGCAGCGATGGCGCGGCGATAGGCCACGATCGCGGCATCGTGCTGATTGAGCTCCTGGCGCAATTCGCCCAGCGCGAACCAGCCGGACGCGAAGTTCGGCGCCAACTCGACGGCCTGTTCCATCAAGTCGGCAGCGGCCTCCAGGTCGCCGCGCAATTGCAGGTCACGGGCGAAATCGAAGCGGCGATCGGCGATCAAGTCGCCTGATGACAGAAACAGACGCGCGGGCATGGCAACGACGGATGGAACGGACTCGAATGAATGCGACATAACCCTATATATCCAAAATGCGCCCGCAAGACATCCTGACGCCGCAGCCCGCCGGCCTGTTCTGCAAGCCCGGCGGCTTCCATATCGACCCGGTGCGGCCGGTGGCCCGCGCGCTGATTACCCACGGCCATTCCGACCATGCCCGGCCCGGCCATGGCGCCGTGCTCGCCACCCAGGAAACCCTCGACATGATGCGGCTGCGTTATGGCGATGGCTTCGCCGGCGCGACGCAGGCCATCGGCTATGGCGAGGAAATCACCCAGGGGGGCGTCACGGTCTCGTTTCATCCCGCGGGCCATGTGCTGGGATCGGCGCAGATCGCCGTCACCCACGGCGGCAAACGCATCGTCGCATCCGGCGACTACAAGGATGCGCCCGACCCCACCTGCGTGCCGCTCGAGATCGTGCCCTGCGATGTGTTCATCACCGAAGCGACATTCGGCCTGCCGGTGTTTCGGCATGGCAACGCCGATGGCGAAATCGCCAAGCTGCTGGCTTCCGTCAAACTGTTTCCCGAGCGGGCGCATCTGGTCGGCGCCTATTCGCTGGGAAAGGCACAACGCGTCATCGCACTGATCCGGCAGGCCGGTTACGACGCGCCGATCTATCTGCACGGCGCGATGGAAAACATCACCCGCTATTATGAAAGCCGTGGTTTCGATCTCGGCGAACTGCGCCTGGTCAAGGGGCAGAAGAAAGCCGATCTCGCCGGCACCATCACGCTGGCGCCGCCGTCCGCGACCCAGGACGTCTGGACCCGGCGCTTTCCGGATCCGGTGACCGCGTTCGCATCGGGCTGGATGCGGGTGCGCGCCCGTGGACGACAGAAGGGCGTCGAGCTGCCGATGGTGATTTCGGACCATGCCGACTGGGATGGCCTCTGCGCCACCATCAGCGCCACCGGCGCCGGCGAGATCTGGGTCACCCACGGCCAGGAAGACGCGCTGGTGCACTGGTGCACGGCCAAGGGTCTTGCTGCGCGTCCCCTGGCGCTGGTCGGCTATGGCGAGGAGGATGCGGAAAATGCATCGCCCGAAAGCGAAACGGTGACCGGAGCCTCCTCCACTGAAGATCCGGCCCCATGAACCGCTTCGCACAGTTGCTCGATCGCCTCGCCTATGAGCCCGGACGCAACAACAAGCTGCGGCTGATCACCAGTTACTTTCGCGAGGTGCCCGACCCCGACCGCGGCTATGCGCTCGCCGCCATCACCGGCGCGCTGTCGTTCAAACATGCCAAGGCCGGGCTGATCCGCGATCTCATCGCCGATCGCACCGATCCCACACTGTTCGCGCTGTCCTACGATTATGTCGGCGACCTCTCCGAGACGGTGGCGCTGATGTGGCCGGCGGACACGCGCGCGACCAACTCACCGCCGCCCCCGACACTCACCGAGGTTGTCACCACCCTCGACACCCTGTCCAAGAAGGATCTGCCGGCGCAACTCGCGCGCTGGCTCGACGATCTCGACGAAACCGGCCGCTGGGCGTTGCTGAAACTCGTCACCGGCGCGATGCGGATCGGCGTATCGGCGCGGCTGGCGAAAACCGCGGCTGCGGCGCTCGGCGACAAGGACCCCCACGATGTCGAGCTGCTGTGGCCGGGATTGTCACCCCCCTATCTCGATCTGTTCGCATGGCTGGAGGGCCGCGCCGACAAGCCGGAAAGTCGCGATCCCGCCCCGTTCCGGCCGGTGATGCTGGCGCATGCCATCGAGGACAGCGATTTCGAGAAGCTCGACGCCGCCGATTTCAGCGCCGAATGGAAATGGGACGGCATTCGCGTGCAGGCCGTGACCGGACCGGCCGAAGACGGCGCGCCGGTGACGCGGCTCTATTCGCGCTCGGGCGAGGACATCACCGGGAGTTTCCCCGATCTGCTGTCGTCGCTGCACAAGAGCGGCGCCATCGACGGCGAACTGCTGGTGCTGCGCGAGGGGCGCGTACAGACCTTCAACGTGCTGCAGCAGCGGCTCAACCGCAAGACCGTGACGCCGAAGCTGATCAACGAGTTTCCGATCCATCTGCGCGCCTACGATCTCCTCGGCGACGGCGAGGAGGATCTGCGCACGCTGCCATTCCCAGAACGCCGCGCCCGGCTGGAGCGTTTCATCGCCCGCCTGAACACCCCGCGCGTCGACCTCTCGCCGCTGGTGCCGTTCTCGAGCTGGGAGGAGCTTGCCGCCGCGCGCGCCGATCCGGCCAGCGCCGGCGCTGGAGATGATGCAGACGCCGTGGAAGGCGTGATGCTGAAGCGACGCGACGCACCCTATGTGCCGGGGCGCCCGAAAGGGCAATGGTGGAAGTGGAAACGCGATCCGCACATCATCGACGCGGTGCTGATGTATGCCCAGCGCGGCCACGGCAAGCGCTCGTCCTATTACTCGGACTACACTTTCGGGGTCTGGACCGCGGGCGAGGACGGCGACCAGCTGGTGCCGGTGGGCAAAGCCTATTTCGGCTTCACCGACGAGGAACTGATCGAGATCGACCGCTACGTCCGCCGCAACACCATCGAGAAGTTCGGCCCGGTGCGAGAGGTGAAACACGAGGCCGACCAGGGGCTGGTGTTCGAGGTGGCCTTCGAGGGCCTGCAGCGCTCGACCCGGCACAAATCCGGTGTCGCCATGCGCTTTCCCCGCATCAGCCGGCTGCGCTGGGACAAGCCGCCGCGCGAGGCCGACCGGCTGGAGACGCTGGAGCGGATGCTGGCGGCGGAGGACGCCGGGACGAGTTCCGGGACCGAACAGGCTTGAAGCGTTTACCCGGTCTTAACTTCGAAGCAACGTCCACGGTGGAAAGGCAAGCCGGTTTCAACCAACCGGTGGCATGATCCTGCCGAAATTTTCCCCGGCCCATCGCCGCGAGGACATTTTTTCAGAGATCGAGGAGACGCGTCATGCGAGCTTTGCTTCTGGCCATTCCGCTGTCGCTCATCATCGCCCACACAAGCCTCGCCGGCGACAGCACCGCCGCCCGTGCCCCCACCGCCAAGGCGAGCGAGCAGCCGGCCGATTCGAAGCTCGAAACTTATCGTGGCTACGTCTACGACCTGTCGGAGATTGCGGGTCGCCAGGACATCTCCGCGATCGAGGCATCGCTCCGGCATCAGCTCGATATTGTCGAGAGCGTCGGACTGAGCCCGCGCGTGCTGACCTATTTCCACACCATCCCGGTCGTCGCCGACGAAATGGCCTGCTTTCCCGCCGAACAGTCCGCGACAATGGAACGCCCTCTGACCACGGCAGGATGCTACGGTCAGGTCGCCCCCAGACGCCCGGACCACACGATGCGCCAGCCCTCGGTTTGGGATAGCGCCAAGGGCAAGTGGACCAACGCCAATGCAATCGATCTGGCGGAGGATCTGGGCAGAGGCATTGTCATGGTTCGTCCGCTGCTGCTCGGCAGCCAGAATCCGGTCGTGCTCCACGAGCTGCTGCATGCGTTCCATGCCCACATGCTGCCTCATGGCTTCGAGAACCAGGGAATCGAATATTTCTACAGTCAGGCCAAGAAAGGCGATCTCTATCCTGCCGACTCCTATCTTCTCACCAACTCGCGGGAGTTTTTCGCGGTCACCGCCAGCGTGTTCCTGTTCGGACAGGACGACAAGGAGCCGTTCACACGCGCCAAACTCAAGGAGAAGCTGCCGGAGTACTACAAGTATCTGGCGTGGCTGTTCGAGTTCGATCCGGATCCGACGCCACGCGCCACTCCGGTTGCGTCCGCGAACTGACGGACGCGCTTGCGTCGCCAACGCCGCGACCAGGCTTCGCGCACATAACCTGAAGAGCACAGGCCCCGCAGCTCACGTCTTCGGGGCCTTTGTTAATGTCTCTCGTGGCTAGATGGATCACGGGCAACGCTGATCGACCTGTCGGCAGGTTAAACGGCACCCGCGAGGTACCTCCATGAGCGAACGTATCGAAACGCTGAAAAAGGCGCGAGAGCGCATGATTGAAGACCGGGATGCATTTGCAAAGGTGCTCGCCGCGCCGGTCAATCGCGACAACGCCGAGCGCTCGCGAAACAAGTTCGTCGAACTTCAGGCGCTGATCGAAGCGATCGAGCGGGCCATCAAGGGCGAGACCGCCGGGACGATCTGAGCCCTGCGGGCCGCGGGCGACAGGGGTTCAGGTCACCGCAACTGATGCGTCTTGCGCAAATCGTCGACCTGCTGCGGCGTCAATGGTCGCACCGATTCATTTCGCAGCAGCAGGAACAGCTTCGCGGTTTCCTCCAACTCCTCCGTCGCATACATCGCGTTGTCGAGGCTGGTGCCGGCGACGACGGGGCCATGGTTCGACAGCAGCACGGCATGGTGATCGCCGGCGAGCTTTTCCACCGCCTGCGCCAGGCTCTCGTCGCCCGGCGGATAATACGGCACCAGCGGCAGCCGGCCGACACGCATGACGTAGTAGGCCGTCAGCGGCGGTAGGCAATCATGATGGTCGATGCCGTGCAGGCAGGACACCGCGACGGAATGGGTGGAGTGCAGGTGCACCACCGCATGCGCGCCGTCGCGCTGGCCGTACATCACCCGGTGCAGGAACGCCTCCTTGGTCGGCTTGTCGCCGCTTAGAAGCTGGCCTTTGGAATCGAGCCGCGACAGTTTGGCCGGATCGAGATCGCCCAGCGACGCATTGGTCGGCGTCATCAGGAAGCCGCCGTCGGGCAGCCGCACCGAAATGTTGCCGGTGGAGCCGAATGTCAGGCCGCGCCGGAACAGCGACGCCCCGCATCGGCAGATCTGTTCGCGCGCTGCACTGTCGCTCACGTCAGCCTGTCCCATGCCTTGAGGAAGAAATTTTCAGCGCCGAAATTACCTGATTTCAGCGCCAGCGCCATCTCGTCGCCAGCACCACCGCGCGTGCGCGCCCGCGTCCACGGCACGCCGGGATCGATTTCCGGACCGATGGTGAGCACGCCGGCCTGCAACGCCTGCATCACCGCACCGGAGGTTTCGCCACCGGCCACGATCAGCCGGCTGACGCCGCGCGCCGGCAGGGCCGCCGCGATGTGGCCCAGCAGGTCTTCCACGATGGTGCCGGCCTGGGCGCGTCCCAGCCGCTCCTGCACCTGGCGCACGGCGTCCGGGTCATCGCTCGAATAGATCAGGAACGGCTTGTCCCTCGGCTGCCTATCGATCCACTGCAGGATGTTTCCCGCGGACTGGGTGCCGCTCGCCACGTCCAGCGGATCGATTCGCAGATGGGGCAGCCCCGCCGCGATCGCGGCTTTGACCTGGCCGCGGGTGGCGGCCGAGCACGACCCCGCCAGAATGGCCTGGCGTCCCGCGGGCGCCGCCATCTGCTCCGGTGCCGGCGTCAGCCGCGCGATCAGCCCTGCCTTCAGATAGGCCGCGGGCAAGCCCATGGCCACACCGGAGCCGCCGGTGATCAGCGGCAGATGCGCGACCGCGGCACCGATGGTGCGCAGGTGCGCGTCGGCGATCGCATCGACGATGAACATTTTGGCGGCGCCGGCCTCCAGCACCTTGCCAATGGCATCAGCGCCGGCATCGACAGTCTCGAACGCGATCAACCCGACCTTGCGCCCGGTCTGCCGCTGCAGCACCCGCACCAGATTGGCATCGTGCATCGGCGTCAGCGGATGATCCTTCATCGGGCTTTCGTTCAGCGGCACGCCGTTGACGAACAGATAACCGGCATAGATCGTGCGCCCCGCCTTCGGAAACGCCGGGCAGGCGATGGTGACGCCATTGCCGGTGAGATCCAGCAGCGCATCGGTCACCGGGCCGATGTTGCCCTCGTCGGTGGAATCGAAGGTCGAGCAGTATTTGAAGAACAGCCGCTGCGCGCCGAGCTTCTGCAGCACGCGCGCGGCCTCCACGGACTGGCTGACGGCATCGGCCACAGCGATGGTGCGCGACTTCAGCGCGACCACCACCGCATCGACCTGCGACACGTCGAGATCGGCCGGCGGCAATCCGGTGGACTGCACCGTGCGCAGCCCTTCGCGGGTCAGCATCAGAGCGAGGTCGGTGGCTCCGGTCAGGTCGTCGGCGACACATCCGAGCAGCATGGATCAGCTCCGCCGGCCAGAAACTGGACTTGAACTAAACCATGTGAGGCCGTCGAGCGTCTTGCCGGCGGGACGATACTCGCAACCGACAAAGCCCTTGTAGCCGAGGCGATCCAGCTCGGCGAACACCCGCGCGTCGTCGAGCTCGCCGGTCCCGGGTTCATTGCGCAGAGGCACCGACGCGGTCTGGATGTGACCGATGATCGGCATCATCGCCTCCAGTCCCTTGATGACGTCGCCATGAATGATCTGGCGGTGATAGATGTCGAACTGCAGCTTGACGTTCGGCCGCGCCAGCTTGCGGATGAGACTGGCGGCGACATCGAAATTGTTGAGGAAGTAACCGGGCACATCGCGCGGATTGATCGGCTCCAGCACCACGTCAATGCCGACGTCCCGCACCCGGTCCGACGCGAACACAACAGCGCTTTCGAACGCCGCCTGCGCCGCCGGATCGTTCGCCGGCGCAATGCCGGCCATCACATGCAGCCGGCCGACACCAGTGGCCTTGACGTAAACCAGCGCCTTGTCGATGGAGGCCTCGAACTCGGCGCGCCGCTGCGGCAGCGCCGCGAAACCGCGCTCGCCCTTCTCCCAGTCCCCCGGCGGAGCATTGAACAGCGCCTGGGTCAACTTGTGCTTCGCCAGCCGCTCGGCAATCGCGTCGGCCGGAAACTCGTAGGGAAACAGAAACTCGACCGCATCGAAACCGGCATCGGCGGCGGCCTGAAACCGGTCGAGAAACGACCACTCGTTGAACATCATGGAGAGGTTGGCGGCGAAACGCGGCATGGGGATTTTTGTCCTCTTGTTGGTTCAGGATTTTTTGACGACCGGCAGCTCGATGCCGGTGACCTGGGCATACAGCCGCGCCACCGAGGCGTCATCGTCCTTGCCCATGCCGGAGGCGGCCGTCATCAGGAACATCTGCAGCGCGGCGGAGGCCACCGGTGTGGGGAATTTCGCCGAGCGCGACATATCATTGATGATGCCGAGATCCTTGGTGAAAATCTCCACCGCGCTGCGCGGCGAATAGTCGCCGTCGAGCACATGCGGCACGCGGTTCTCGAACATCCAGGAATTTCCGGCCGACGCAGTGATCACCTCGTAGACCTTGCGCATGTCGAGCCCGAGTCGCTTGGCGAACACAATCGCCTCGGAGGCGGCGGCGATGTGCACGCCGGCCAGCAGCTGGTTGACCATCTTGAAAGAGGCGCCGATGCCGGGCTCGTCGCCGAGGCGATAGATGTTGGCCGCCATCGCCTGAAGCGCCGGCTCGGCTTTCGCCATCGCCGCCGGCGATCCCGAGGCCAGCACGGTCAGAGCGCCTTCCGCGGCGCGCTGCGCACCGCCGCTGATCGGAGAATCGACATAATCCAGCCCATCGCTCGCGGCGGAGGCGGCGAATGCGCGCGCCCGCTCCGGCGCCATGGTGGCGCAGGACAAAATCACCGCGCCCTTGCGCATCGCCGGCGCGATACCGTCAGCGCCGAACAGCACCGCTTCGGTCTGGTCGGCATTGACCACGACCACCACCACGATGTCGGCATCTTTTGCCGCGTCTCCTGCCGACGCGGCGGCACGCCCGCCGGACTCGCGGGCGAAGCGTTCGGCAACCTCCGGGCGGACATCGAAGCCGGCGACGGCAAATCCCTTGCGGCGCAGTGACAGCGCCATGCCGTAGCCCATCGAGCCGAGCCCGAGGACGGCAATTTTCTTTTCCTGGTCAGACGCTTCCATTGGATCCCAGCTTGTTTTCAGTAACGTCGTGGCGGTGCCACCTCACCGTTTGATGGTGGACGAGACAGTGTAAACCGGGCGCGGCATGCAAGGCCAGACAAGCGAACGCAGATCGGTGGACGATCCCTGCCGATCTGTAGACCTGATAGGGTTCATGACGGTAAATTCATGAAACAGGGCGAGGTGGCGACTTGACGCGGGTTCCTACTCCACCCACCTGCCTCAACATGTGGGCCGCACTGTCCCGCATTATGAGCCGGCACCGATGAGCCGGCGGGAGACGAGATGATGTCGATGGACGACCACAAGCCGATCGAGGCCAAGCCGCCCGCGAGCGATGGATTCTCGCGCTTTCTTGGCGGCTCGCCGCTGGCGGTGGTGGTCCGGCTGATCCTGCTGTCGATCCTTGTCGGCGTGGTGCTGGCGGCGATCGGCTTCGATCCCTGGAACATCGTCCGCAGCATCCGCCTGTTGTTCGAGCGCCTCTGGGATCTCGGCTTCGATGCCGTGAACTGGCTGTGGCGCTACTTCCTGCTCGGCGCTGTGATCGTGATTCCGATCTGGCTGCTGTCGCGGATTTTCGGTTCTCGCCCGGCCCGCTGAATTGCCCGACTTGCGGAGCGTGACCACCGGGCGGGTGTTCGCCATCGCCGGCCCGGCAATGCTTGCGAACCTGACGACGCCGTTTCTCGGCGTGGTGGCGACCGCTGCGATCGGCCGGCTGGGCGAACCCTATCTGCTCGGCGGCGTCGCGATGGCGTCGGTGGTGTTCGACTGCATGTTCTGGCTATTCGGTTTCCTGCGCATGGGCACCGTGGCCCTGACCGCGCAGGCTGTCGGCGCCAACGACACGCCGGAAATCCGCACCGTGCTGGTGCGCGCCGTGATGATCGCCGCGCTGGTCGGCCTCGTTCTCCTGGTGCTGCAGGCGCCGTTGACGTCGGCGATTTTCCACCTGATCGGCGGCAGCGATGCAGCCACCGGTGCGGCAAAATCCTATTTCGCCATCCGCCTGTGGTCCGCGCCCTTCGTGCTGGCCAATTATGTGCTGCTCGGCTGGCTGGTGGGGCAGGCGAGAACCGGGATCGCGCTGGCGCTGCAGATCGTCATTAACGTCACCAACATGGCGGCCACGGCGTGGCTGGTGCTCGGTCTGCGGATGGGCCTCGAAGGCGCCGCCATCGCGGCCATCCTGGCCGAGGGCGCGGGTTTCGTCGCCGGTGCGCTCGTGGCCTGGCGCATGCTCGGCGGCCATCTCAGTGTCACTGCGCACCTGCTGTTCGATCGCATCAAGCTCATGCGCATGCTGGCGATCAACCGCGACATCATGATCCGCACGGCGGCGCTGATCGCCGCCTTCCTGTTCTTCACGGCGCAAGGCGCCCGTGCCGGCGACGACACGCTCGCCGCCAATGCCGTGCTGAACAACTTCATGCTGATCGGCTCGTTCTTCCTCGATGGCCTCGCCAATGCGGCCGAGCAGCTCTGCGGCCGCAGCATCGGCGCACGCGACGGATCGGGCTTTCGCCAGGCCGTCAGGCTGATCATCCTCTGGGGCTTCGCGTTCGGCGCCGCGGTGACGGTGCTGTTCACTTTCGCCGGCGGCAGCCTGATCGATTTCATCACCACGAGCCCGCAAGTGCGCAGCACGGCGCGCGACTACATGGTGCTGGCCGCGCTCGGGCCGGTGTGCGGCGTGATGGCCTACAGTTTCGACGGCATCTATATCGGCGCCACATGGTCGCGCGACATGCGCAACCTGATGATCGTTTCGCTGATCATCTATTTCGCAAGCTGGTGGTTGCTGCAGTCGTTCGGCAACACCGGACTGTGGCTTGCACTGCTGGTGTTCCTGCTGGCGCGCGGACTGCTGCAGATGGCGCGTTATCGCGGGCTGCTGCGCGCGACATTTGCATAGAATGCACTCTCGATAGAGATCGCAGCATGATGCGATGCGCGATCATCGCGGCGACAATTCAAACGTGATCCAGATCACAACGCCAGCAACACGCCGGGTATAGCGTCGCCGCGTTAAGACGACTCTTTTTCATAATTTATTTCAAATGCGCCGGATTATCCGGCCCAGATATTTCGAGGCAACGATCATGACATTCCAAACCTATGGCGAACTGCGCCAACATCTCCTGCAGGCAAAGATCCCCTGGACGGTCAATCCGAAGTTCGCGGACAATCAACCGATCCGGCGTTATCCGCTCGGCGCGCTGACCCAACCACCCGCGGCAGTGCCGACGCGGCGGGTCGATGTCACCGCACTGGTGCGCGCCACACCACCCACCAACTCGCTGCTCGCGCGCGACCTGCTGGCACGCGGCGTATTGACCGCGGCCCATGTCGCTCCACATGTCAACGAAATGCCGCCGCTTCCGGCCGGGCCCACCGTGGTCGACTGGCGCAACCGGTTCGGATGGCCATGGGTGACCGCAATCCGCGACCAGGACCCGTGCGAGCATTGCTGGATCTATGCCGCGACGGCACTGGTGGAGTGCATGGTTCGCATCGAGCACTGCGTCTGGTGCGCACGCTCCGAAGGCGACTACATCGAAGCCAACAAGGTGCCGTGTGGACAATGCGGCAGTCCGGGACCGGTGCTCGACTGGTTTGCCGCCAACGGTTCGACCGACCTGGATTGCGTGCCATGGGTCGACCGCACCTCCGGCGATCACAGCGGCGCCTACTGGAATCCGCCACCGGACAAATGCGGCGGTGGATCGATGAAGCCACCGCCGACCTACGCGCCGGCCTCCAACCGCAGCGGCCGCACGGTGAAAATTCCGGCCTACACCTCGATCGACAACATCCAGGACCAGAAGAACTGGATCCAGAATGTCGGCCCGCTGGTGCTGCATTTCGAGGTCTACAGCGACTTCTATGCATGGCATGGCAACACGCCCTACGAGAAGTCCCCGATGGCGACTGCGGAAGGCGGCCACATCATGCTCGCCGTCGGCTTCGATGACGGGCTCGGCTGCTGGATCGTGAAGAATTCCTGGGGCACCGGATTCGGCAACGACGGTTATGTGCTGATCAAATACGGCCAGTGCACCATCGACGACAGCGCGAAGCTCGGGTTGCGCCTGACCAATCCGGACCCCTGGACCAAGCGCCGCGGCCACAATGGCGGCATGATCGAAAGCGGCGACGGCGCCCTGCATCGCAATTTCGAACTGATCGCACCGAACGCCAACCACTCGCTGACCCATTGGTGGCGTGACAATTCCAGCGCCACGCTGCCCTGGGCGAAAGCGGAAACGATGGCGAATGATGTCGCCGATGCGCCCACCTTCACCGGCACCACCTACAACCGCAACTTCGAGATGGTGTACCGCACCACCGCGGGGCGGCTGCACCACAAGTACTTCGACCAGGCCTCGGCGAGCTGGAAGGATGGCCCGGTATTCGGACCAAACAACGTGACCGGCGCTGTCGGCTTCATCGAGAGCAGCTGGGGCCCGGGAAACTTCGAGGTCGTAGTCAGCGCCGGCGGTCAGTTGCACCATTGGTGGCGTGGCGGCTCGGTCTGGGCGGAGAGCAAGATCTTCGGCAGCAACATCGCGACCATGGGGCAGACGCTGATCCAGAGCACCTGGGGGGCGCTGGAACTCGTCGCCGTGCTGAACAGCGGCCAGATGCAGCATTTTTGGCGCAACGGCTCAACCTGGCAGGGCGACCAGCTGTTCGGAACTGGAATCAAGTCTCCACCGGTGATGATCCAGGGCCAGTACGGAATGGCGGACGAAAGCGGCAACGGCAATTTCGAGCTGGTGGTCGCCAACAACAGCGGCGCCATCGAGCATTGGTGGCGCAACAACCAGAACACCAACTGGGTCTGGACCAAATCTGCTACATTCGGCTCCGGCGTCGCGCGCGTGCTGGCTCTGGTGGAGGGTAGCTTCGGCTTCGATCTGGAAGTGGTTGCGCTGCGCACTGACGGCATGTTGCAGCATTACTGGCGCGATGGCGGCGGTTGGCACGCAGGGGTCGTCATTGGCAATACCCACTGAACTCAAGCTGCATGTCGGTGAGAGGGTCACGTACCCTCTCACCAGCGCCGGCTCTGTCGGCTACGGCTGGAGCCTCTCGGTCAGTGATGGCGACCGCACCGTCGCAGTCGCCATCGGACCGGACCAGCCAATACCGCAGACCGCGCCGGCCGGCGGCAGTGTGCAACAGGTGCTGTCGATCACTGCACGTGCGCCCGGCCATAGCAGGATCGAGCTGCGACTGAAACGCTTTGGCGTGCAGCCACCGCGCGAGTCGCACGATATCGATCTGACCGTCGCGCCATAGACGGGTGGCGCGAAGCCAACTTGATTTCTTCACTGCAATTGCGTGGCCGGATTGGCCCGCCAACTCCGTGTGATCCCATGAAACTGAAGGCCCTCACCTTCGATATCATCGGCACCGTCTTCGACGCGTACGATGGACTCGCGCAGGTTGCCTCCCTCAACGCCACCTACGGCGTGAACGTCCAGGGTCCAGCCTTTGCCAGCGGTTCGCTCGCCGGTTATGGAGCCGGTGTCCAGCAGGTCCTGGCCGGCCAGGGCTGGACGCCGCCGGACACGATCCTGCAGAACGCGACGGCCGCCAACCTGCCGATCCAGCAGCTTGGCGCCAAGGCGCCGCAGGCGATCCAGGATTTCTTCAAACTGTGGCGCTCATTGTCGCCATGGTCTGATGTGACACAGGCCATGCAGGCGCTGCACCAGCACTACACCCTGGCAATTCTCTCCAACATGAGTGTTGCGACACAATCCGCACTGCGCACCCACGCGAGCCTGCCCTTCGACGCGCTGCTTTCCGCGGAAAGCGTCATGACCTACAAGCCGGAGCCGGCCGTCTACCAGATGGCGGTATCGAGCCTGAAGCTTCAGCCGGCCGAGATCTTGATGGTTGCAGCCCATAACTACGACCTCAATGCCGCCAAGGCACAGGGATTCCGGACCGCGTTCGTCGCGCGTCCCCACGAGTTGGGACCTGCCGGTTCGCCCGGCAATCATTCCGACCCCTCATTCGATTTCAATGCCACGAGCCTGCTCGATCTGGCGCAGCAACTGGGTGCGGCTTACGTCACGACGCGCGATGATTGTCTCGCCATCAACCCCAAGACCATCCAGGTCCAGCAGATCTCGGGGCGCTGGACGGTGGTCGACGGCAGCCAGGACGTGCTCAACTTCGGCACGTCGCAGGCAAATGCCCAGCGGGCGCGTGACATCGTCGTCCACTACGGATTCGATCGCATCTGCTTTGTCGGACGTCCGCACCCGCCGATGATGTATTTCACCGTCAACGGTCACGCGCCCGCGGGGCCGATCGCGGGCGAGGACGCCATCGCCTTCGACCTGGCCGGCGTCGTGGCCCAGCAATCGGGGGCGGACTGGATTGTCACCGACGGGGTGTCGCGGATGCTCGACTTCGGCAGCAGCAAGGCGAACGCCGTGCACGCGGTAACGATCATCAAGCGCTACGGCTTCACCCACATGTGCTTCGTCGGCCGCCCCAACGCCCCGATGATGTATTTCAGGACATAAGGCAGCGCGGCGGCTTATACCGGCCAGTCTTCCGCGGTGATGGTGGCCGCGTCCGCGCCGACGATCTCATCGATCGACTCGCGGCCGGTCCGTCGCAGCACCGACACCAGGTCGGTCTTGATGTCGTCGATCAGCCCGAGCCCCTTATAGACCAGCGACGAATACAACTGGATCAGGCTGGCGCCGGCACGGATCTTCATCAGCGCGGCGCCACCGGAATCGATACCGCCGACGCCGACCAGCGGAAACGCGCCCTCGACCCGCACATAGGTCTCCGCCACCATGCGGGTCGACAGCCGGAACAGCGGCCGTCCCGACAGCCCGCCTTGCTCGTTGACGCGTGCGGTGCTGCGCAGCGAGGGCGGCCGCGCCAGCGTGGTGTTGGACACGATCATGCCGTCCACCCGGCGCGAGCGTGCGATCTGCACCACGTCATCGAGCTCATTCAGCGACAGATCCGGCGCGATCTTGAGCAGCACCGGCGAGTCGCCGGCCCGCGTGCGCACCCGCTCGCGCGCATCGATCACCTTCGCCAGCAGGTCGTCGAGCTGCGCGGCCTGCTGCAGGTTGCGCAAGCCCGGCGTATTCGGCGACGACACATTGACGGTGAAATAGCTCGCCACCGGCGCGAACTTCTCGATCAGCGCGACGTAGTCCGCCGTGCGATCGGCCGAATCCTTGTTGGCACCGACATTGACGCCGACGATGCCGCCGCGGTTTGCGCGCGCCGCCATCCGGCGCAACACGGCCTCGCCGCCATCGTTGTTGAAACCCAAACGATTGACGATGCCGCCATCGGCTTCCAGGCGGAACAGCCTGGGACGCGGATTGCCGACCTGCGGTTTCGGCGTGACCGAACCGATTTCGACAAAGCCGAAGCCCAGCCGCAACAGCTCATCAGGCACTTCCGCATTCTTGTCGAACCCCGCCGCCATCCCGATCGGGTTGGGGAAATTGAGGCCGAAGGCGCGAACCGCCAGCATCGGGCTGTCGATCCGCGCGCGCGACGGCGGCAGCAGCCGCAGTCCTTGGATGGCAAGACGATGCGCATCCTCCGGATCGAACCAGCGCAGCAGCGGCAGCGACAAGGCATCGAAAGCGCGGATCACGGCTTCAGCTCCGGAACATCGTGACCGCCGTCGGAGCGCGCCCGCAGATCGAGCACGGCCGTGGTGGCGCCGAGATCGAGCTCACCATACAAATGAGGAAACAACTCGCCGCCGCGCGAAGGTTCCCACCGCAACTCGTCGCCGAGCTGATCGGTATCGACGGCAATCAGGAACAGCCCGGTCTGGCCGAAGAAGTGTTTTCGCGCGGTTTCGGCGACCTGCGCTGCCGTGGAGAAATGGATGAACCCATCCCGCAAATCGTCGGCGCTGCCGAGATAAACCCCGCGCCGCTCGGCTTCGCGCCAGGCGGAGGCGGGACAGATTTTGTAGATCGTCGGCACGTGTTGGATTTTCTGCTGAGTTATTGAGTTATTTGAAGATTTTAAGGGCCTGCGAAAGACCGTAGCGGCGGCACTGTGCACGTTCAAGAGCGGCGAGCAAGAGGTCTCGCACAATTGCGGCCATCCCCCGTTCGAGGTAATAATTCCTATCGGGCACCGCGGGCGGTGCGGGCCATAACCTTCGGGCCGCCATGCTGACGCATGAGCAGATCT
>JBGMOD010000201.1:0-44061 GCA_041424235.1 Hyphomicrobiales bacterium | reverse complement strand
GGCACGATGATGACCTTCTGCGCGTTCTTCATGATGAAGGCCGCGTCGTCCGCCGAGCCCAGCTTGACCGGCTTGGCCTCGCCGCCACCGCCGGCGGCCGCTGCCGTCTCGCCGCCGAAACCGCCCAGGATGACCGAGATGAACGACCGATTCATCGCGTGGCACATGATGTAGGACAGGATCGCACCGGACGAGCCGACCAGCGCGCCGGTGATGATCAGTGCCGAGTTCCCCAGCGTGAAGCCGATGCCGGCGGCCGCCCAGCCGGAGTACGAGTTGAGCATCGAGATCACGACCGGCATGTCGGCGCCGCCGATCGGGATGATCAGGAGCGCACCGAGCACCAGCGCGATGATGGTGATCAGCCAGAAGTCGACGGTGCTCTGCGAGCTGACGAGGCCGTAGATGAAGAAGATCAGCGCCAGGCCCAGCACGATGTTGATGATGTGGCGCGCCGGCAGGATGATCGGCTTGCCGCTCATGCGGCCCGACAGCTTCAGGAACGCGATCACCGAGCCGGTGAAGGTGAGCGCGCCGATGGCGACGCCGAGCGACATTTCCACGAGACTCGAGCCGTGGATGTTGCCGCGGGTGCCGATGTCGAACGCGCCCGGCGCGTAGAACGCAGCCGCCGCGACCAGCACCGCCGCCATGCCGACCAGCGAGTGGAAGGCCGCGACCAGTTCCGGCATCGAGGTCATCGGCACGCGGCGGGCGATGACGGCGCCGATGCCGCCGCCGATGGCGATGCCGAGGATCACCAGGATCCAGCCGGTGCCACCCGACGGCGGATGCGCCGCGAGCGTGGTGGCCACGGCGATGCCCATGCCGATCATGCCGAGGAAGTTGCCCTGCCGGCTCGAGGCGGGGCTCGAGAGCCCGCGCAGCGACAGAATGAAGAGAACTCCGGCGACCAGATAAAGCAGTGCGGAAAGATTGGCGTTCATGACGGCCCCTGCTTACTTCTGCTTCTTCTTGTACATCGCCAGCATGCGCTGGGTGACCAAGAAGCCGCCGAAAATATTGACTGATGCGAAAATCAACGCGACGAAACCGAAGCCCCGCGCCCACAACGACGCTTCACCGTCGCCGACCAGGGCGACGCCGACCGCAAGCAGCGCGCCGACCACGATGACCGACGAAATCGCGTTGGTCACCGACATCAGGGGCGTATGCAGCGCGGGGGTCACCGACCACACCACGAAATAGCCGACAAAGACGGCGAGGACGAAAATCGACAGCCGAAACACGAACGGATCGACGAGCTGTACAGCATGCTCCATGGCGGCGTTCCTTATGCGCTTTTCGGCTGGAAATTCGGATGGATCACGGCGCCGTCCTTGGTCAGCGCGGTGGCCTTGACGAGGTCGTCGTCCCATTTCACGGCGAGCGCCTTGGTCGACTTGTCGACCAGCGTCTCGATGAAGGAGAACAGGTTGCGCGCATAAAGGCCGGAGGCCGAGGCCGGCACCCGTCCCGCCAGATTGGTAAAACCGACGATCTTGACGCCGTCGATATCGGCGACTTCACCGGTCTTGACGCCCTCGACATTGCCGCCGCGTTCGACTGCGAGATCGACCAGCACCGAGCCCGGCTTCATCGAGCGCACCATGTCGGCACTGATCAGGCGCGGCGCGGGCCGGCCGGGAATCAGCGCCGTGGTGATGACGATGTCCTGCTTCTTGATGTGTTCGGCGGTGAGCGCGGCCTGCTTGGCCTGATACTCTTTCGACATTTCCTTGGCGTAGCCGCCGGCGGTTTCCGCCTGCTTGAACTCGTCATCCTCGACCGCGATGAATTTCGCGCCGAGCGATTCGACCTGCTCCTTCACCGCCGGGCGCACGTCGGTGGCGGTCACCACCGCACCGAGCCGCCGCGCGGTCGCGATCGCCTGCAGACCGGCGACGCCCACGCCCATGACGAACACCTTGGCCGCGGGCACGGTGCCGGCCGCCGTCATCATCATCGGGAAGGCCCGGCCGAAGGCTTCGGCTGCTTCGATCACCGCGCGGTAGCCGGCGAGATTCGCCTGCGACGACAGCACGTCCATCACCTGGGCACGGGTGATGCGCGGCATCAATTCCATCGCGAACGCGGCGACGCCGGCATCGGCCATGCTCTTGAGCGCCGCGTCGTTGCCGTAGGGATCCATGATCGCGATCACCAGCGCGCCGCGCTTGTAATTGGCGAGTTCGCTGGCCTCCGGCCGCTTCACCTTGATGACGATGTCGGCGTCCTTGACGGCGTCGGCCGCAACGGTGGCGCCGGCGGCCTGATACTCGGCATCCGGCACGCCCGACTTGATGCCGGCGCCCGGCTCGATCGCGACATCGGCGCCCAGCGCCTTGAATTTCTTCACGGTGTCCGGCACCGCGGCGACCCGCGGCTCAGCGGAATCGATCTCTTTGGCGATAGCAATTTTCATGATGCCTCCCGCGGCCGACCGGTCGCGCACAACTTAAAAGCATCGGCCGATCGCGTGATGCACCGGCCGATTGCCAGTGAACGGAAATGCTCAGACGAGGAAGATCGCCATCAGGACGAGGAGAACGATCACAGCGCCGGTGCCCCAGGTGGCGAATTTCAGGAAGCCTTCGTAGGTGGCTTCGTGCGCCGGATAATCGTTGCCGTCTGCCGTGGTGTAGGCAACTTCGCTATGGTCAGCCATGGGGTCCCCTCCAGTCCTCAAAACGTATCGGGAATTAGCCCAATTGCGCAGCGAGGGCAACGTCCGCCGAAATCTTATACGAGCGATTAAACCGCCCTCATGCGAGCCATGCAACGCGGTTCGGCGGATTTTTCACGATATGGAAACGGCGAAACGGCGAGCGGGCCCTCCCGGACTCGCCTCCGATCGCGGAAGAACGCCCTAATCCGTGCTGCGCGCTACCCCATATCCTCCAATTCGGAAATCATGCCCTCGATCACCGAAAGGCCGCCGTCCCAGAAGGTGGGATCCTTGGCGTCGAGCCCGAACGGCCGCAGCAGCTCCGAATAGTGCTTGGTGCCGCCGGCCGACAGCATGGCGAGATAGCGCTCGGCGAACCCCTCGGTGGCTTTTTCGTAGACCGCGTAAAGCGAGTTCACCAGGCAGTCGCCGAAGGCATAGGCGTAGACATAGAACGGCGAATGGATGAAGTGCGGGATGTACATCCAGTACGTCTCGTAGCCCGGCTTGATCTCGATCGCCGGCCCCAGGCTTTCACCCTGCACCGAGAGCCAGAGTTCGCCGATCCGCTCCGCGGTCAGTTCGCCGTTGCGCCGTTCGGTGTGGATGGCGCGCTCGAACGAATAGAACGCGATCTGCCGCACCACGGTGTTGATCATGTCCTCGACCTTGCCGGCGAGCAGCGCCTGGCGCTCCTTGCCCGCCTTGGTCGCGCCGAGCAGCCGCTTGAAGGTCAGCATTTCTCCGAACACGCTGGCGGTCTCCGCCAGCGTCAGCGGCGTCGGCGCCATCAGCGGGCCGTTTTGCGCCGCCAGCACCTGGTGCACGCCGTGGCCGAGTTCATGGGCGAGCACCATCACGTCGCGCGGCTTGCCCTGGTAGTTGAGCAGCACATAGGGATGCGCCGAGGGCGTGGTCGGATGCGAGAAGGCGCCGGGCGCCTTGCCCTGCCGCACCGGCGCGTCGATCCAGCGATCATCAAAGAAGCGCTTGGCGATGTCGGCCATGCGTGGCGAGAACGCGCCATAGGCGTTGAGCACCATGTCCTGCGCATCGGGCCAGGCGATGGTCCCCGTCGCCGCGAACGGCAGCGGCGCATTGCGGTCCCAATGCGGCAGGGTCTTCTTTTTGAACCAGCGCGCCTTGAGTGCATAATAGCGGTGTGAAATGCGCGGATAGGCCGCACGCACCGAGGCCACGAGCGCGTCCACCACCTCGCGTTCGACCCGGTTGGACAGATGCCGGGAATCCGCGATGTCGCCGAACCCGCGCCAGCGGTCGGAGATTTCCTTGTCCTTGGCAAGCGTATTGGTGATCAGCGCGAAGGTGCGCTCGTTCGCCTTGAAGGTCCTGGCGAGAGCCTGCGCCGCCGCCTTGCGGTTGCCGGGATCGCGATCCTGCAAGAAGTTCAGGGTCGGCTCGATCGCCAGCTCCTTGGTCCCGACCTTGAAGCGCAGCGCCGAGATGGTCTGGTCGAACAGCCGATTCCAGGCCGCATAACCGCTGACCGACTTTTCGTGAAACAGCTGCTCGATGCGGTCTTCCAGCTGGTACGGCTTCTCCTTGCGGATATCCTCCAGCCAGGGCCGATAGTGGCCCAATTCCGGGACCTCCATTGCCTTTTCGATCAGCGCGTCGTCGATGCGGTTGAGTTCGAGGGTGAAGAACAGCAGATGCACCGACGCCGCGGTGATGCGCTCGGACACGTCGCCATAGAATTTCGAAATCGCGGGATCGGCAGTATTGCCGGCGTGGACCAGACCGGCGAACGACACCAGCCGGCCCGCCAGATCGTCGATCGCCTCATAGGCTTTCACCGCGGCGGCGAGCCAGGTGCCGCCCTCGGTGCCGGCAACGCCTTCCGCCAGCTTGCCCTTGTAGGCGGTCTCAAACGCCACGCAGTCGGCATCGAGCTTGTCGAGATCATGCCCGATTTCCGGCGCGTCGATCGACGCATAGAGATCGGCCAGGTTCCATTCCGGCAATTTGGTGGCCGGGGTCTTCGCGGGTTTCGTTGCGCTCTTCTTGACAGACTTGGCGATGGTCTTGCTCGCGGCCGCCTTTTTCGAAGCAGGCTTTTTTAGAACAGGCTTGGCGGCGCGTCGGGTCGCTGATTTCGCTGGCATGAAAGACGTGAACCTTGGCTTGACAGGAGGAACAGACGGGAGGAACGGGCAAGAAAGATGCGGCACGGCCTCCGCCGCGACCACATCCACCCGCAGCATATGTGCGGCGAACCGGTTCGATCAACCGCCGATCCGATGACGATCTGATGAAATGGAGCATTCGTTCAGCGGTGTTGCTTTCGGGAGAGCCGCGCAATGGCGCTCAATCAGGCTGCGGCACCCGATATCGCGCGATGGGCAAGATCTCGATGGGCAGAACGCCTCACCTCGGAGGGTCATGCCTGCGGCGCCGGGAGATCAAGCGGGATGATTGGAATGGGCGGGGCGGGCGTGAGGATCGGCCTGCGCCAAGACTCCTTGTACGAAGGTTCATCGGCGAGCGGCTCGAACGCGATAAAAAAGCATCGGGCATGTGCATCGCGGTGGAAGGGGATGATGTGGCTCGCCACGCGCCGCGCCGCGTGACCAACGACATAGTCGGGGTCGGCGGCCTCGTTCGCGGGGCAGCACTCGGTCGAAACCTGTGTCGCGCAGACCCCACCGTCCTCATCGGTCGTCAGGTGATAGGTCAAACGTGTCATCCGATGACGAATGAAGGCCATTCCGTCCGGATAATCGCCGTCATAGTGCCAGGCCGAATGGTAGGCGCACAACTCCAGCCAATCGGCCGCGACGTCGTGCGCCATGGCTTGCGAGAAGCGCGGCGCATAAACCCGGATAAAGCGACCGCCTTCCGCTTGCGCAGGCAACACAGGAGCGAACGCCAAGGCAGCAACACCCGCAAGAAAATTTCGGCGGTCAAGGATCATGGGCGCAGCTCCGGCCAGCCCGCATTGAATCACGCGCCGAGTCGCCTGTCACCAATTTCGCGGTCCACCACGTGGCAACCGGGCTTTGATGTTCAATACAGGCAGAGCGGGCACCAGTTGCCGAACGGCAGGAAGGGGTTAGCGCATGTTGCCCCTCGATTCGTCGCTCCGAACCGCACGAATGTCCTCGCCTGTCGCAAACTCGCCGCGTTCCAGCGATGCAATGAGGCATTGGGGCCTGCTCCGGAAACAGTAACGGGACACGCGCAGGCGCGTCTTGGCGGCCAGCAGGCCATCCACAGCGGGGCGCTGCATGGAAAAGCCTGCCATATGGGAAACCTGGGAGACCATCGACCAGGCCGCACAAATTGCAATCGTCTGTGAGGCTGTTGCGGAACAGGCCGGTTGCGAAGCCGCGGCGCTGCGGGGGCCACCGCGCGTCGGCCTCGCCAAGCCGCGCAAGCTCGCCGTGTTCTTGTGTCACGCGTTGATTGACATTCAGCATGGCGAACTTGGCCGGGCATTCAACATGTCACGGGTCGCGGCGCTGAAAGCAACTCACGACGCGCATTGGCGGCAGCAGCGGGATCGGGCCTTTGCTGACATGGTTGGCAGCGTGATGACGCGGATTGGCGAACGGCTCGAGGCGCGAGCCGCATGAGCCCAATGGAACGCATGAGCCCAACGGAACAAAGTGTCGCCGTATCCTGGCGACGTCGAAAGACGGCCGTGCGGACGGGCAGCTCGGGTCCACGCCGAACCATGACACCCCCTTGCGGTCACAAAACCCGTGCCGGGCGGGATCCCGCGCCCCGCGGGGCCAGCACGCCACCGTCAACCATCCTCATGACGGGCTGTTGATATCGGGGACCACGTCGCCGGGTCTTAACAGCGCCTTAACGTTCTACCGCCACATTGCCCCAATTCGGGACAGGAGTTGAGTGATGCCTACGCGTATCCTTATTGCTGACGACGACGCGGTGCAGCGTCGTCTGGTCGAGAACATGGTGCAGCGATTCGGGTACGAGCCGGTGGTGGTGGAGAGCGGCGACGAAGCTCTCGCCACGCTGATTTCCCCCGACATCGCCGACATCGACGCCATCGTGCTGGACCTGGTGATGCCGGGGCTCGACGGCATGGGTGTGCTGGCCCGCATGCGCGAGGCCAACATCAATATCCCGGTGATCGTGCAGACCGCGCACGGCGGCATCGACAATGTGGTCTCCGCCATGCGCGCGGGCGCCCAGGACTTCGTGGTCAAGCCGGTGGGCGCCGAACGGCTGCAGGTCTCCCTGCGCAATGCGCTCAACGCCAGCGCCCTGAAGGGCGAGTTGCAGCGGATCAAGCACAGCCGCGAAGGCAAGCTGACCTTCAGGGACATCATCACCCGCAGCGAGGCCATGGACACCGTGCTGCGCACGGCGAAGAAGGCCGCCGCCTCCGGCATCCCCGTGCTGATCGAAGGCGAATCCGGCGTCGGCAAGGAACTGATCGCGCGCGCCATCCACGGCTCCAGCGACCGCAGCAGCAAGCCGTTCGTCGCCGTGAACTGCGGCGCCATTCCCGACAATCTGGTGGAATCGATCCTGTTCGGCCACGAGAAGGGGTCGTTCACCGGCGCCACCGAAAAACACACCGGCAAGTTCGTGGAGGCCTCCGGCGGCACACTGTTCCTCGACGAGGTCAGCGAACTGCCGCTCGCGGCGCAGGTCAAGCTGCTGCGCGCCCTGCAGGAAGGCGAAGTCGAGGCAGTCGGCGGACGCCGGCCGATCAAGGTCGACGTGCGGATCATTTCGGCGACCAACCGGCAGTTGCTCGATCATGTGAAGGGCGGACATTTCCGCGAAGACCTGTTCTATCGCCTGCACGTGCTGCCGCTGACGGTGCCGCCGCTGCGGGCGCGGCGCGAGGACATTCCGCATCTGTTGCGGCATTTCCTGGCGCGGTTCTGCGCCGAGGAGAACCGCCACATTGCAAGTGTCGACGGCGCCGCGATGGCGCTGTTGTCGCAGGCCGACTGGCCGGGCAACGTCCGCCAGCTCGAGAACACGGTCTACCGCGCCGTGGTGATGAGCGAGGGTGAGCAACTCGGCATCGCCGACTTCCCCCAGGTGGTCGCACAGGCCGCGGTGCACGTCGCAACGTCAGCTCCGGCCATCGCGCCCAGCGCACCGCTGAACGTGATGCCGGCCCCCTCCCCGATTCCGGCCGTCGTCGCCGGCGCCGATATCCCGATCGCACCGCCGATGCCCGCCGCCGGAAACCTGGCGATGCTGGCGGGTGACGGCGAGATCCGCCCATTGGAGGAGATGGAAGCCGAGATCATCCGTTTTGCGATTTCCTACTATCGCGGCCAGATGTCCGAGGTGGCCCGGCGGTTGAAGATCGGCCGCTCGACGCTCTATCGCAAGCTCGACGAAGCGGGAACCGAGACATCGGGAACCAGCACGGGCGGTGATTGAGGTTTGCGCAAGCCTTCACGGCATCGCCTTGAGCCTGCGGTGGTTTTTTGATCGATTCGCGATGCGACAAATATTGCACTGCGCTTGAACCGTTGCGGCGCGGTGACAGACCAAGGAAAAGCGCGTGGCAAAGCGCGCAAACCGTTGCAACACCGTCCGATTTGCAGTCAGTTTTGCGTGAGTTGATCCGCTGGCGCTGGTCGCCTGTGTCGGCCGCGTATATGTCTTGTGTATGCGTCGTGGTGCAAGATGCCGCGATGAAACCGGCGCCTTTGCAAACGGTTGATAACGGAACGGTTGATCACGGAACACTGCGCGGCGAAACAGCCCGCAGTGGAACATTGAACACGGTGAGTTGTCTCCGTCGGGACAGATTCATCACTATGGGGTGAGAGAATGCAGAATGCTTCGACTGGCCGATACGATCGTATGCTGAGCGCGATCGCGGCGACCTTCCTCGTGGTGTCGTCGTCGGCCGCATTCGCCCAATCCGGCCCGACATCCGCACCGGCCAAAAATCCTGCCGAACTCGCCATCGACGCGGCGGTCCCGATGCCGGAGCCGGCGAACGTGCCGCCCCCGACCGCAGCCGACATCAAACCCGAAGCTGCTGCCAAACCCGAAGCAGCTGCCAAGTCCGAAGCCGCCATCACGCCGGAGACTGCGGCCAAGCCCGACATCGCTGCAGCGCCGGTCGCTGCCGACAAGAAGGACGCCACCGCAAGCATCCCCGACAAGGCTCCCGATACCGCAGCACAGCCGGCTGCGCAGGCGCCCGCCGAGCCGCCGAAGGATACGGCCGCGGCTCCCAAGGACACTGCGCCGGCCCCAGTTCAGGCGGCCTCTTCCGTTCCCGCCGCCGACCAGCCGGTCGCCGACAAGTTGCGCGACCTGATCGGCGCCAGGGGCGTGAAGATTTTCGATCGCAAGAACGAGCGCGCCGCCATCGAGACCTTCTACAAGGGCCGCGACTACGCGCCGGTGCTGACCGAAGGCGGTGTCGTCAACGCCCGCGCCAAGGCCGCGATCGCCCGCCTCAAGGATGCGGCGAGTGACGGCCTCGATCCCGCCGACTATCCGGCGCCGGACTTCGCGGCCGCGACCACCCCGGACGCGCAGGCGGAAGCCGAGCTCAAGCTGATGGCCAGCATCCTCGACTATGCACGTCAGGCCCAAAGCGGCCGGATGCACTGGTCGCAGGTGAGCGGCGATATCCTGTATCCCGAGCATCCGATCGATCCGGCCGACGTGATTTCCAAGATCGCGTCCACAAAAGATGTGGCGGCCACGCTCGACAGCTACAATCCGAAACACAAGGGCTATCTGGCGCTGAAGGCCAAGCTCGCCGAACTGCGCGGCAAGACCGACAGCCAGGCGGCTCCGATTGCGGACGGCGAACCGCTGAAGTTCGTTCCGGCCCGCAAGAAGCAGGCCGCGGTGGAGATGGACGATCCGCGCGTGCCGCAACTGCGCGCCCGTCTCGGCCTCACCGAAAATGCCGACGACACCCACTATGACGACAAGGTCGCCGCAGCCGTTCGCAAATTCCAGGCGAACAACGAGTTGAAGGCCACCGGCGTGCTCGACGCGCAGACGATCCGCGCGCTGAACAGCCCGAAGAAGGACCGGCAGATCGATATCGTCCGCGTCAACATGGAGCGCTGGCGCTGGCTGCCGCGCGATCTCGGCGCTCCGTCGATCGGCGACGCCTATGTCATTCTCAACATCCCCGATTACACGCTCCGCGTGATGCACAATGGCGCACCGGTCTGGACCACGCGCGTCGTCACCGGCAAACCGGGCACCCACGCCACGCCACTGCTGACGGAAACGATGAAGTACATCACCGTTAATCCGACGTGGAACGTGCCGCCGTCGATCATCTACAACGAATACCTGCCGGCGCTGCAGCAGGATCCCGGCGCGCTTGACCGCATCGGCCTGAAGCTCGAACGCAGCCGCGACGGCAGCATTCATGTCTGGCAGCCGCCGGGCGAGCGCAACGCGCTTGGCCGCATCCGCTTCAACTTCCCGAACAAGTTCCTGGTCTATCAGCACGACACCCCGGACAAGTACCTGTTCGCCAAGGATGAGCGTGCGTTCAGCCACGGCTGCATGCGCGTGCAGAATCCGGATCAGTATGCGGCGACGCTGCTCAACATCACGATGCCGAACGAGCGCTACACGCCGGAGAAGATCCGCAGCATGTACGGCTCCAGCGAGATCGACCTGAAATTCCCGACCCCGATCCCGGTGAACATCACCTACCAGACCGCTTTCGTCGATGACGCCGGCAAGCTGGAATTCCGCAAGGACATCTACGGCCGCGACAGCCAGATGCTCGCCATCCTGCGCAACGGCCAGAACAAGGACCTGGAAGCGGTGGTGGCTCATGCGCAGCCAAGCTACAGCCGCCCGAAGGGAGACATCCCGCAGGGCGTCGCCATGAACGGCGACAATGGCGGCAGCAGCGGCTTCAACTTCTTCGAGCGCCTGTTCGGCGGATCGCCGACCCCGCCGCCTCCGGTTCGTCCGCAGCAGCGCCGGATCTACACCCGCTGAGCTCCGAGCTAAAAATTTAATAGAAATAACAAGGGCTTCGCCGATGGCGAGGCCCTTGTTCGTTAACCACACCTCTTAATGGGTGGTATTCAGCGGCTCTTTTTTGCCATACTCCGGGACTACGCCATCACGGGTGGTTGATCGGGGGGCTCGTAAATCTCGATTAACCCTTCCTGATTAAGACTGGTTAAGACTGCATTCACGCTTCCTCGCTGCATGGGGTAACGAGGAAGTTCGCGCGCTTCGCGAAGCAAATGGGTCGCGAAGCATAAATGGGTCGTCTTGAGGGGATCGTTCTGACGTGCTGAGCCGTTTCGCACGCAGCTCTGGTTTTGCGTCGATTCCAAAAGCCGGCGTCTGCCTCGGTCTGGCGGCGCTCATGCTTTTTGGCGGCGCGCGCAGCGTTCATGACGCCACGGCCGCCGGCGATACCCGCACCCTCTCCTTCCATCACACCCATTCCGGCGAAGACCTCACGGTCACCTTCAAGCGCAACGGCCGCTACGACGAAGACGCGCTGAAGCAGATCAATCACTACCTCCGCGACTGGCGCAGCCAGGATCAAACCACGATGGATCGCCATCTGTTTGATATCCTCTGGGAAGTCTATCGCGACGTCGACGGCAAGCAGCCGATCCAGATCATCTCCGCCTACCGCTCCCCCGCCACCAACGCCATGCTCCGCCGCCGCTCCGCCCACACCGGCGTGGCGCGTTTCAGCCAGCACATGCTGGGGCATGCGATGGACTTCTTCATTCCGGGCGTACCGCTCGAGCAGATCCGCTTTGCCGGGTTGCGGCTGCAGCGCGGCGGCGTCGGCTTCTACCCGACCTCCGGGTCGCCGTTCGTCCATCTCGACACCGGCAATGTGCGGCACTGGCCGCGCATGACCCACGACCAGCTCGTCCGCGTGTTCCCGAACGGCCGCACCGTGCATGTGCCGTCCGACGGCAATCCGCTGCCGGGCTATCAGCTTGCGCTGGCCGACATGCAGCGCCGCAAGGCCAATGACGACGACGGCAGCTTCACCAGCAGGCCGAGCCTGCTCGCATCGCTGTTCCGCGGCAAGCAGGCCGCGGAAGAGGATGATGAAGGCGGCGCGGCGAACAGCGCTCCCGCCGACGCCGCAAAGGTCACCCCCGCCGCGCTGGTGGCGTCCGTCGACGCCGCGAAGCCGGCAGGCCCGATTCCGTTGCCGCGCGCCAAACCGGCCGCCGCGGCGGCCTACCAGACCGCCTCCTACCAAGTGGCCTCCGCCGATACCCAGCCGGTTGCCATGGGGACCCCGTCGGGTAGCCCAGCCGCCAACCGTCCGGCGGCCAAGATCGAGCCCAAGATCGACGTCAAGACCGCCTCCGCCGAACCGAGGCCGCAGACCCCGGCCGATATCATCAATTCCCGCGGCTTCTGGGGCGACGAGCCGTCGAAGCCGAAGCAGGCAACCCCGGCCCAGGTCGCAGCGCTCTCCGCGCGCAACGCCTTCGCCTCCGTCGACCCGCAATCCACCTCCAGCCTGCCGCCGGGCTCACAGGCGCTGGCCTACGCGCCGGTGGCACCGATCGACCGGACCCGCATTGTCGCCGCCAGCGCCCCGATGCCGCGTATGACCCGGCCGACCTCTCCGGCCCGCAACCCGATGGCAGCCGAAATCGTCACCGTGGTCACCAAGGGCCAGCAGGGCCAGCCGTCGGTGGTGGCAACCACCGCGCGCATCTCGCCGGCGACCACCGGCAATGCAGTGTGGATGCGAGCGATGATCCTGGCGCCGAGCGCCTCGACCGCGATGCTCGCCAGTTCGCTCGGCGAACAGGACATGACCGTGATGCGGCATCTGTTCGTGAAGCCGAACAACGCGATTGCCATGACGTTCTCGGATGATCCGCAGCTCGGCATCACTTGCGAGCGCTTTACCGGCTCCGCCATCGCCACCCTGACGACGGCCTCCTTCGTGACGCGGACCGCGTCGCTGCGCTGACGGGCGTCGCCCGCGCCAAAGCGAAACCGCCCCTCTCAACCACCCGCATCCCCGAGGCTCCCACCTCGACGATGGGCCTGAAAAAAAGCAACCCGGGCAAAGCCGGGTTGCGACGTGCGTCATGACAGATGGAGCAGGCCCGCGGCTCCTCAGAGCATCCCCAGCGCCTGCATGTAGGTTTCCAGGATGGTTTCCTGCTCCTGGCGCTCGTTGGCGTCCTGCTTGCGCAGGCGAACGATGGTGCGCAGCGCCTTGACGTCGAAGCCGTTGCCTTTGGCTTCGGCATAGACGTCGCGGATGTCGTCCGAAATCGTCTTCTTTTCTTCTTCCAGCCGTTCAATCCGCTCGATGATGGCCTTGAGCTGATCCTTGGCGAAGCTGGTTGAAGGCGAGTCCTGTTCCATGGCGGCAGCAGAGGTGGCCATCGCTTACTCCTGAGTGGCAAATTGAATTGAGCAGCAAGGCATTCCCCGGCCGGAAAACCCCGTGCCGCGTGAAAACACCCTGTTCGGTGTGTGTCCGATCAGCCTGCGCGAGTCACCGCGCCGCGTACGGAGCCCGGGATTACGCAAGACATCTTAAAAAGACACTCATAAGACTGGCGCTTGCCGTCAAGGCGGGATGGCGCTCATCCACAGCGACCCACAGGGAAGTTGCCGAGACGACCGGCCGGCGGCGATTTTTGATTGCATGTGGGCAGGAAACGGCGCGATCCCGGCGATTCCCGCACCAGACGACCCAGAGCCGCCTCGGGGCCGACTGTGACGTGTCTCACAGTCGTTTTCGCGACAATCCTGTACGCTTCGCGGACTTGCCCGCTGCCGATGTGCGCATCGCCGGAACCGGCTATTGGCCCGCTGTGGCGAACCTGGTTCCAAACGGTACTGGCCGCAAAATCCTCACAGGACAGCTGAACCAGAGCGCCAGCTCACCAGACTTAAAATCGGCAGCCGGCATTGTGCACGCTGTTTCGCTCATCGCCTGCGAGGTGGTGCCATGTTTCGTCCATTGCGTTCCGTTCTCTTCATTGCAGCCGCCCTGTTGGGATCACAGTTGATTGCCCTGCGCGACGCCCATGCCGACAGTCGCGTGGCATTGGTGATCGGCCAGTCCGCCTATCGCTCGGTCCCCGCACTGCCCAACCCGGCCAACGATGCGAAAATGATCTCGCAGCTTTTGATCGACGCAGGATTTGACGTCCAGACGGCGTCGGACCTGACTCAGAACGACATGCGCGCCGCCGTCAGCGCCTTCGCCGCCAAGATCGCAAACACCGGCCCGGACACCGTCGCGCTGGTGTTTTACGCCGGCCACGGCTTGCAGATCGACGGCGAGAATTATCTGGTGCCTGTCGATGTCGATCCCAAGCGCGACGCGGACGTTCCGCTGCAGGCGGTCCGGCTCAACGACATCCTGAACACGTTGAGTTCCGTGCCGAACCGGATGCGCATCTTTCTGCTCGACGCCTGCCGCAACAATCCGTTCCCCGAACTCAGCAAGAGCACCGGCCACGGGTTTGCGATAGTCGACGCCAAGACCGGCACCACCGGCACCTTCATCTCCTATTCGACATCGCCGGGAGCGGAAGCGGAAGACGGCCGCGGCATCAACAGCCCCTACACAACCGCGCTGCTGAAAGCGGCGCGCGAGCCCGGCCTCTCCATCGAGGAGGCACTCAAGCGCGTCCGCGTCGCGGTCAACCAGGAGACGTCCGGGCGGCAGACCCCCTGGGACAGCTCGTCGCTGACCGATGCGTTCCGTTTCTTTCCGCAACAGAACCAGGCCGACGCAGCGGCCACGCCGACGCCGAAACGCTCGGCGGACGACTGGAAGAAGCAGTTGAAAGGCAAGGAGCCGCAGGCGGCCTACGACCTCGTGGTGGCCGACGATACGGTCGAAGGCTACGAGGCCTTCGTGGCGCTCTACACGCAGCCGCCGCTCGCAGCGCGGGTGCGCACGGTGCTCGACCGGCGCCGGGAAATGATCGCGTGGGAAACCACCGTGCTCGTCAATACGGGCGCAGCCTACCAGGCGTTTCTGCAAACCTACCCGAACAGCGATCTTGCCATCACCGCCCGCAAGCTTGCGGAGCGGACGCGCAACCGCTCGCTGAACGCCAACGCCGCCGCGCCCGGACTGATCAATGCGTCGCTCAATGGACCGACCTGCCCGTGCGGCGTCCAGCCGATCAAGGCGACACCCACGATCAAGAAGGTCGATGACGACGATGATGCGCCGCCAAAGCGCAGCATCAAGAAGCCGCCGAAGCGCGTGGCCGAAGACCCGCCGCCGCGCCGGCGCCGACCGCGCCCCGATGACGACGATGTCGTCTACGACGCGCCCCCAGCCGTCCCGCTGGTCGGCGGCATCGGGATCGGTCTCGGAGGTTTCGGCCGCGGCGGTTATGGCGGTGGTTATGGTGGCGGATACGGCGGCGGCCGGGGCCGCGGACGCTAGCGACGGACCGTGGCGCAGCTTTTGGGACAAGCACCGCCCGCTCCTGCGGCTGACGGCGTGGATGTCGACGATTTCAATCGAAGTGGGCGCCAGTTCGCCCATTTCGATTCTATCCGCGTGGAAAAAGCTCTAGAGTCCTGGCGACGCAAACCTCATGACGTTTGGATCGGCGTCGCATGCTCATCCGCCTTGTCCTTTGTGCCTGTCTCGCGCTGTTGCTGATGCCGGCGTCGCCGTCGCGCGCGGCTGTCAGCCGGATCGACGGCAACCGGTTCGCGCTGGTCATCGGCAACGCCAAATACACCGCCGCCGACACACCGCTGCAGGAGCCGATCAACGACGCACGCGATGTCGCCGAAGAGTTGAAGCGTTACGGGTTCGAGGTCGAGACCGGCGAGAACCTGACCGGCGAGGCCATGCAGCGCGCGCTCGATCGACTCTACGGCCGGATCAAGCAGGGCTCCGTCGCGATGATCTTCTTCAGCGGCATCGGCATTCAGGCCAGCCGCCAAAGTTATCTGATTCCGGTGGACGCGAGCATCTGGGCCGAGAGCGACGTGGCGCGCGACGGCGTCAGTCTTGATGCCGTTCTCGGCGAACTCAAAAGCCGTGGCGCGACCGTCAGGATCGCGCTGCTCGACGCATCCCGGCGCAATCCGTTCGAACGGCGTTTCCGCAGCAATTTTGCCGGCCTCGCGCCGTTGACGACAACGAGCGGCACGTTGGCCATGTATTCGGCCGCGCCGGACTCCATCGCGCTCCCCGCCGGCGAGCAGAGCCTGCTGGTCGGTGAGTGGCTCAAGCAGATCGGAACATCCGATCTCTCCGCCCAGGAGATGCTCAACCGGGTGCGTGATGGCGTGTCGAAGGCATCGCAGGGCGCACAGGTGCCCTGGCTCGTGTCCTCGCTGAGCGAGCCTTTCGCGTTCGGGCTTGCGCCGCTGCCGAAGCGGATCGACCCCACGCTCCCGCCGGGCGCAACGACCAAACCGCTGCCCGAACTCAAGCCCGCAGCGCCTGCGAGCGAAACGCCCAAGCCGACTGAACCCAAATCGACCGAAGCCAAATCGACTGAAGCGAAGCCACCTGTGATCGCGAATATTCCTCCACCCAGTTCCCCGTCTCCGGCCGATGATCCGGCGATCGCGGCGTTGAACGGCAAGATCGCGGCCAATCCGAACGACCAGTCGTCCTGGTACAAGCGTGGCCAGCTCCATGCCAGCAAGGGCGCCTACCAGCTCGCGCTGCGGGATTTCGACGAGGCGCTCCGTCTCAATCCCAGGGATGTCGAGGCCTACAACAATCGCTGCTGGACGCGGACGGTGGTCGGCGACCTTCCCGGCGCATCGAAAGACTGCAACGAAGCCTTGCGGCTGCGCCCCGGTTTTGCCGATGCCCTCGACAGCCGCGGACTGCTCAATCTCAAGAGCGGACAGGCTCGCAATGCCATTACGGACTTTGATGCCGCGCTGGCGGCCAATCCGCGCCTGGCGTCGTCACTCTACGGCCGCGGCCTCGCAAAACTGCGCAGCGGCGCCACCGCGGACGGCGAGCGCGATATCGCCAAAGCCAGGGCGCTGGATCCCAACATCGTCAACGAGTTCACGGGCTACGGCGTGCGTTGAGCGATCAGGCTGTCCGTTTGAACCGCGGACCGCGGGGCGGACACAAATGCGATAGGACCGCAGACCTGGTTTGACCGGCGGATTGGAAAGCGTGACCGGACGCCGAACCGGCGGGCGTCTCGCGCAGGAGGCAACAATGTTGAAAGCATTCAGGAAAGTGAATTCGATCGGCAGCCGCACAATGATGTCGTGCGTGGCCGTGCTGACGCTGACGGCGAGCCTCGCCCAGGCCGGCGACAACATCAGTTCGGACCAGATCCGCGACGCGCTGACCAAGCCGCGGATTTCACGCAGCCTGACCGCCGCGCCGGCCCCGGACGCGGCAACCACCGCAGCGCAAGGAAAATTCCTGGACTCGCTGCGCAACCGGCCGACACGTTCGCTGTCGCTCGGCGAGCGCGAGCAGATCGCCACAATTGCCCAGGACAGGCCGGCTGTCGATCTCGAGATCACGTTCGAATACAACTCGGCGGAGATTTCCCAGAAGGCGATGCCGCAAGTCGCAGCGCTCGGAAAGGCGCTGTCCGATCCCGGACTGAAGGGATCCACGTTCGTTGTCGCGGGCCATACCGACGCGAGCGGCGGCGAAGAGTACAATCAGGAGCTCTCCGAGCGGCGGGCGGATTCCATCAAGACTTATCTGGTGGACAAATATGGCGTCGCCGCTGCGGACCTCGTGACGGTCGGCTACGGCAAGTCGAAACCCAAGGACCCGGCCAATCCGACCGATCCAGCCAACCGGCGCGTCCAGGTGGTCACCATGTCCAGCAAGACCGCATCGAAGTGATCCGGACAGGGCGTGCGGAACAGCGCCCTCAATGTCCGGCGTGACTCTTTTTCATCGCGTCAAGCTGCGCAGGCGTGGCTTCGCTCTGATGCTTCGCCTTCCAGGTCTCGTAGGGCATGCCGTAGACCGCCTCGCGGCTTTCGTCCTTGGTCAGCGCGACACCCTTTTCATCGGCCGCATCCTTGAGCCAGTTGGACAGGCAATTGCGGCAGAACCCGGCCAGGTTCATCAGGTCGATGTTCTGCACGTCGGTCCGCTCCCGCAGATGCCCGACCAGACGCCGAAATGCGGCAGCTTCCAGTTCTGTTCTGGTTTTGTCATCAAGCGCCATGGTCTGATCCCAAACTTGTTATGGTTCGTCGTCGCTAAAGATAGGAATTGTCACACATTTTGCCATATCACCGGCAGAATCGAGCGTGATGCCTGCTCAGGGGACCGCCCTTCCCGCCATCGAGAATTGATCCCCATGCCGTTGACAGGCTATGCCGGTTACGCGAAATCAACAATCGATTGATATATTTGGATTAAATGACTGCACCCGATTCTCGCCCACAACGCCCCTCCGATCGTCCGCGCGCCGTGAAGCGTCCCTTGGGATTGCTCGCGGCGATGGTCGTGCTGGTGGCGCTGTGCGGCTGGACCCGCCCCGCCGCGGCCGACTTCCGTCTCTGCAACAACACCTCGAGCCGGGTCGGCATCGCGCTGGGTTACAAGGACAGCGAAGGCTGGACCACGGAAGGCTGGTGGAATGTGTCCGCGCGCGCCTGCGAAACGCTGCTGCGTGGCACGCTTGTCGCACGATACTATTACATCTACGCCGTCGATTATGATCGGGGCGGCGAATGGTCCGGACAGGCCTTCATGTGTTCGCGTGACAAGGAGTTCACGATCAAAGGCACCGAGGACTGCCTGGCGCGCGGTTACGACCGCACCGGCTTTTTCGAAGTCGACACCGGTGAGCAGCGCGCCTGGACGGTGCAGCTGACCGAATCGAGCGAACAGCAGAAGCCCGGGCCGGGCTTGCCCGGCTTGCCAAATTCACCAGGTGGACCAGGTGGGCCGCCGCAACTCGGCGTGCCCCCCGCACCCCCCGCGATTGCTCCGGGCGCCGTACCAGGACAGAAACAATGAGACGCCTGCGGCGCATCAAGATTCTTGCAACCCTCGGCCCTGCGTCCTCCGACAGCGCAACACTGCGCAAGCTGTTCGAGGCGGGCGCGGACCTGTTCCGCATCAACATGAGCCACACCTCGCATGACAAGATGCGGGAGCTGATCGAGACCATCCGCAATGTCGAGACCAGCTACGGCCGGCCGATCGGCATCCTGGTCGATCTGCAGGGCCCGAAGCTGCGGCTCGGCCAGTTCGCCAATGGCGCCGCCCAGCTCAACAATGGCGAAACCTTCACGCTGGATTCCAATCCGGCCCCCGGCGACAAGACCCGCGTGCAGTTGCCGCATCCGGAAATTCTCGCGGCCCTGCGTCCCGGCCACGCGCTGCTGCTCGACGACGGCAAGGTGCGGCTGATCGCCGAGGACACCACGCCGGAACGCGCGATCACCCGCGTGGTGATCGGCGGCAAGATGTCGGACCGCAAGGGCGTCAGCCTGCCCGACACCGATCTGCCGGTGTCGGCAATGACGCCGAAGGACCGCGCCGACCTCGAAGCCGCGGTGCAGGCCGGCGTCGACTGGATCGCGCTGTCGTTCGTGCAGCGTCCGGAAGACGTGGTCGAAGCCAAGAAATTGACCCGCGGCCGCGCCGCGATCATGTCAAAGATCGAAAAGCCGCAGGCGATCGACCGCCTGCCGGAAATCGTCGACGTCTCCGATGCGCTGATGGTGGCGCGCGGCGACCTCGGCGTCGAGCTGCCGGCCGAACGGGTGCCCGGACTTCAGAAGCAGATGACTCGCCTCGCGCGCCGCGCCGGCAAGCCGGTGGTGATCGCGACCCAGATGCTGGAATCCATGATCCAGTCGCCGGTGCCGACCCGCGCCGAGGTCTCCGACGTCGCGACCGCCGTGTTCGAGGGCGCGGACGCGATCATGCTGTCGGCAGAATCCGCCGCCGGAAAATTCCCGATCGAAGCGGTCGCCACCATGAATCGCATCGGCGAGGAGGTGGAGCGCGATCCGACCTATCGTGGCGTGATCAGCTCGCAGCGGCCCGAGCCCGAGGCCACCGTGGGTGACGCCATCGCCGACGCCGCGCGGCAGATTGCCGAAACGCTGGACCTCTCGGCGCTGATCTGCTGGACCAGTTCCGGCTCGACCGCGCTGCGCGTTGCGCGCGAACGGCCGAAGGCCCCCGTGGTGGCGATCACGCCGAACCAGACCACCGGCCGCAAGCTGTCGCTGGTGTGGGGCGTGCATTGCGTGATCGCCGAGGACGCCCACGACCAGGACGACATGGTGGAGCGCGCCGGCCGCATCGCCTTCCGCGACGGCTTCGCCAATTCCGGCCAGCGGGTGATCATCGTCGCCGGCGTTCCGCTCGGCACGCCGGGCACCACCAACATGGTGCGCATCGCCACCGTCGGACCGAACGGCGACGCCAACGTGTGAGCACGTCGCCGCCGCACGTCATGTGATTTGAGCTGTAGCCCGGATGAACGCGAAGCGCGACATCCGGGAACGACAGGGAATGCCGCTCCCGCATATCGCGTTGCTCATGCGGGCTACGGGCTGCGCGACAGGCTTAGCTGATCAACGACGCGTCGAGCGTGACTTCGGCTTTCAGCAGCTTCGACACCGGACATCCGGCTTTGGCCTTGGCCGCCAGTTCCTGGAAGGTCTTGTCGTCGGCACCAGGAATCTTGGCTTTCAGCGTCAGATGCACGGCGGTGATGGCGAAGCCATCGGCGACCTTGTCGAGCGTGACTTCCGCGGTGGTGTCCATCTGCTCGGCGGTAAGCTTGGCTTCGCCGAGGATCAGCGAAAGCGCCATGGTGAAGCAGCCGGCGTGCGCGGCGCCGATCAGCTCTTCAGGGTTGGTGCCCGGCTTGCCTTCGAAGCGGCTGGCGAATCCATAAGGATATTCGTTGAGCGCGCCGCTCTTCGTCGAAATTGCGCCCTTGCCGTCCTTGATGCCGCCACGCCAGACGGCCGATCCCTGTGTCTTCATGTAAGAACTCCCTTGCGATGAACCGTTCAAAGTCATCAAACGCACGAGTTATGATCGATTTGTGCGTCAACTTGATGGTCCCGGCCGGATCGGCGGGGAATGCCGGCTCCGCAACGATGCTCAGGGCATGGCGGCGGCTTGCGACGCCGGCGCCATGTCGGCCATCAGGGCCTCGATCGCATCGACAATGACATCGGGCGCCGCATTTTGCGTCATGTGACCGACCCCGGGCAGCACAACGAGCTTCGCCTGCGGTACGGCGGCCACGAAGGCCCGGGAATGGACGTCGATATAGACTGTCTTGTCGGTATCGCCGGCGATCACCACGGCGGGAACCTTGATCTCGCCATAACGCGGCGCCTGCGCGGCAACGGCGGCCTTCAGCGTCACAAGGTCGTGAGCGTTGGCCAGGAATTCGGACGGCCGCAACAGCAGCGCCGTCGCGGTGTCGCTGACGTAATGCGCCGGCATGATCTGCGGCAGGAACACCGATCCGGCACCAGCGTCCATCATGGCCGCGCCGATCGGCAGCGCCAGCGTGCGTGCGAACAGCGGGCCAATCACGGGTGTCGCGGCCAGCTCGTTGTACCAGGCCACACCGCCGCGCCAGGGATGCGTGACCGGCGCGAGCATCACCAGGCCGGCGACGCGAGACGGATGCTCGAGCGCCATCGCCGGACCGAGCGCGCCGGCCCAGGAGTGCACCACGAAGATGGCGCTGGTGACGCCGAGCTTGCCCAGCGCTTCGTCGATCATCGCGGCCTGGATCGCCGGCGTGGAATCAGTCAGCCGATCACGCGTGCTCCAGCCATGGCCGGGACGATCGATCAGGATCACGCGATGGGTTCTCGCCAGCAGGTCACCGAGCGGCCGGCGCATCGCTTCGAGATTTGAGCTCGCGCCGTGAATCAGAACCAGCGGCGGCCTTCGGTCGGATGCCGTGCGCGGGCCGATATCGACCACATGCAGCCGCCCACCCGCGACCTCGATCATCTGCCCGGATGGCGCATGGTTGCGCTGGATGACGAGAACGCCGAGTTGGGTGATCAGCGCCAGCCCGCCCAGCGCGACCGCAACACAAAGCAGAATCATGGAGACCATTCGGATCGATTTTTTCACAACCAAAATACGGGAGCAGGAAGGATCGGTTTCGTGCAAGCCGGCACGGATCTCCCCGCCAAAAAACAGGATTAAATATCCCGGCCTTCCACTTTCTCGGTCAGCGTCTTGACGAGATCGGGAATCTTCTCGAGCCGCGGATTGACCGCCAGCGCCTGGCGGAAGGCCTCGAGCGCGTGCTTCTCGTCGCCGTATTCCTGCATGATCATGCCGAGGCCGGCCAGCGCGCCGAAGTGGCGGGGCTCGCGCACCAGCACCTGCTGGATGTCCTCCAGCGAATGGACGTAGTCATTCTTCAGGTAATAGACCGTCGCACGCCGGTTCCAGCCCTCGATGTAGTCGGGCCGCAGCTTGACCACGGTATCCAGCAGCTTGAGCGCCACGTCGAGCTTCTGCGCTTCCATGGCGAGGCGGGCCCGGGCCATCAGCAGCGCGGCGGTATCGCTCGGCGTCGCCGACCAGATCGCCCAGATCCGGGCTTCGACATGCTTGGCGCTCGCCTCATCAGGCGCCGCCTTCAGCGCACCGAACAGAAAATCCAGATTGCGGGTCTTGTCGCCGCCGATGCGCGGCAGCTCTTTCGGCGGTTCCGGCAGCTTCTTCTGCTGCGGCCCGATCTGGGGACGCTGCTGCGCGCCCGCCGGCACGGCCAGCATCAACCCAAGGGTGAGGAATCCAACAGTGAGGGCCGCCGATCGTTTTGACATCGGCGAAGTGTAGACGTGCTTTTTCGCACTGCAAAGTGCCGCAGCGTCAAACGGGCGTGATATGGACAGAAACCGGGCGACAGCCCGGAGTACCAGTCGAACGGATCAGCCCTTGCGAGCTCAGCCTTTTCAGCTCAGCCCTGGCGGGCCTTGAACCGGCGCTGCACCTTGTTGATCACGTAAACCCGGCCCTTGCGACGAACCAGACGGTTGGCGCGATGGCGGCCACGCAGCGATTTCAGCGAATTACGGACCTTCATGACAAACCTGCTCGTTGATAGGCCCGCATTCAAAGGCCGGAAAACAACGTAAAATCGGGAAAATCCCGCCGGCAGCCGGGCTGCGCGAGACGTGCCGGGTTCTAAGCCATGCGACGGTGGAATGTCAATCCGATCAAGGCGTTTTCCGAGGAAAACTGCCTGATGCCGGCGCAGGCGGGCTCCATTGTCTTTTGGAATCATTGGCGAAATTCCTGCCCGACGCAACCGTCATGCTCCAGCCCGCGGTCGATCAGGCCGCTTCGATCGCATCATTGCCTGATCTCGCGGCCGCCAGTTCCGTCACCTTGGATTTCGTCCGTTCACGGGTGGCGTCTCGACAAAATTCATTATAAGATATAATCAATCTCAGTCTGGCCCAATCCAGTCCCTCCTTTGCCGGTGCCCACCATGCCCAATCTCGACGACGTCATCGCCATCGACATTCACACCCATGCGGAGGAGCCCTGCGGCACCCATGGCGACGACGGCTACGATGATTTCCAGGCTGCGATGGCGGAATACTTCAAGTCGCCGCACAAGCATCCGCCGACCGTGCCGGAAACCGCCGCCTACTATCGCGCCAAGAACATCGCCGCGGTGATCTTCCCGGTCGATGCTGAGCGCGAGACCGGCTTCCGCCGCTACAACAATTACGAAATGGCCGAACTCGCGGCTCAGAATTCCGACGTGCTGATTCCGTTCGCCAGCATCGATCCGGCCAAGGGCAAGGTCGGCGCGCGCGAGGCGCGCAAGCTGATCGCCGAACACGGCATCAAGGGCTTCAAATTCCATCCCACCATGCAGGGCTTCTATCCCAACGACCGCATGGCCTATCCGCTGTACGAGGCGATTGCGGAAGCCGGTTCCATCGCGCTGTTCCACACCGGCCAGACCGGGGTCGGCTCCGGCATGCCGGGTGGCAACGGCATGCGGCTGAAATATTCCAACCCGATGTACATCGACGACGTCGCGGTGGATTTTCCCGACATGAAGATCATTCTCGCGCACCCCTCCTTCCCCTGGCAGGAAGAGGCGCTGTCGGTGGCGACCCACAAGCCTAACGTCTACATCGACCTGTCCGGCTGGTCGCCGAAATATTTTCCGCCGATCCTGGTGCGCTACGTCAACACCATCCTGCAGGACAAGATGCTGTTCGGTTCCGACTGGCCGGTGATCACGCCCGATCGCTGGATGGCCGATTTCGCCAAGCTCGAGATCCGCGACGAGGTCAGGCCGAAGGTGCTGAAGGCCAACGCGCGCAAACTGCTCAACATGTGAGACGCACCGGCGGTTGATCGCCGGGGCTCGCATTTGCGGACGCTGCTCGCTAACATTGCGGGATGACTGCACAGCCCGTTGTCCCGCTCCGTCCGCTCGGCCGAACCAAGCTGAATGTCAGCACCATCGGTTTCGGCAGCGCGCCGCTCGGCGATCTCTATGCCCGCCTCGATGAGGCCACCGCCATCGGCACTGTCACGGCGGCGCTGGACTGCGGCATCACCCTGTTCGACACAGCGCCGCTCTATGGCTACGGCCTTGCCGAGCATCGCTGCGGCACCGCGCTGCGCCGCGCCCCACGCAATGACTTCGTGCTGTCGACCAAGGTCGGCCGCTGGATGGATCCGAGACGCGCCAAGACCGGGCCATCGAGCGGCCCGGGGGGCTTTGTCGGCGGTTTGCCGCATGCCGCCGTGGTCGATTATTCCTATGACGGCACCATGCGCGCGGTCGAGCAGTCGATGCTGCGGCTCGGCGTCGACCGCATCGACATCCTGCTGATCCACGACGTCGACGTCTGGACCCACGGCGCCGACATGATCGAACAGCGCTTCCGCGAAGCGATGGAGGGCGCCTACCGCGCGCTCGATCGCCTGCGCAGCGATGGCTCCGTCACGGCGATCGGCGTCGGCCTCAACGAAGCCGACATGTGCGAGCGTTTCGCCCGGGCCGGCGATTTCGACACCATGCTGCTGGCGGGGCGCTACTCGCTGCTGGAACAGCCGGCGCTGGCGAGTTTCCTGCCGCTGGCGGAGCGCAAGGGCCTCGGCATCCTGCTCGGCGGCGTGTTCAATTCCGGCATTCTCGCCACCGGCGCGCGGCCCGGCGCGCATTACAATTATGCGGTGGCGCCGCCGGACATCATGGCCCGCGTCGAACGGATCGAAGCGGTGTGCCGGGCGCACGACACCAAACTCGCCGACGCCGCGCTGCAGTTCGCCCTCGCGCACCCGGCCGTCTCCAGCCTGGTGCTCGGTGCGGTCTCGGATCACGAGGTGCGCCGGAATATCGCATCGCTGTCGCAAAAGATTCCCACTGGTCTCTGGAGCGATCTCAAGGCCGAGGGCCTGCTCGAGTCCCACGTTCCGGTTCCGATGTGACCATGACACCTGTCACCACCACGCCGCGGATCGACGCGCATCAGCATTTCTGGCGCATGGCCCGCGGCGACTATGGATGGCTGACACCGGCGCTTGGCGCGATCTACCGCGACTTCAGCCCGGACGATGTGGCCCCGCATCTCGCCGCACACGGAATCTCCGCCAGCATCCTGGTTCAGGCCGCGCCGACCGAAGCCGAGACCGCTTTCATGCTCGAGATCGCCGACACAACAGCGTTCGTCGCCGGCGTGGTCGGCTGGACCGAATTTACCGCCCCCGATGCGCCGGCCGCGATCGCGCGACTCGCAGCCCATCCGTTGCTGGTCGGCCTGCGGCCGATGGTGCATGACATCGCCGACGACGACTGGCTCGCACGCGCGGACTTGGCGCCCGCATTCGAGACCATGATCGCGCATGACCTGGTGTTCGACGCGCTGCTCAAGCCCCGGCATCTGCGGCGGCTGCTCCCCGTGCTCGAACGCCATCCACAGCTGCGTGTGGTGATCGATCATGCCGCCAAGCCCGAGATCGGCGCAGGCAACGATGACGCCTGGCGCAACGACATCGCCGCTGCGGCGCAGTTTCCAAACGTGGCCTGCAAGCTCTCCGGCCTCGCCACCGAGGCACCGGCCGGCTGGACCATCGATGATATCAAACCCTACGCCGACCATCTCCTGCGCTGCTTCGGCGCCGAGCGATTGATCTGGGGCAGCGACTGGCCCGTGGTCACGCTGGCGGCCGATTACGGCCGCTGGTTCTCGACCGCGCAACAGCTCATGGCCTCGCTGGATGCGCCCGCGCAAGCGCGCGTATTCGGCGGCAATGCGGCGACGACTTATCTGTCGTTTCGTGGAAAGCGCGTCGCAGGATGAATCGGACGCATGCTTGAGAGTTCCGGCCGTTTTGGGCATGGTACGGTCTCCCGCCTTGATTGGTCTCCCAGGATAACGCCATGAGTCTCGAATCGGTCCGCGCGTTCTTTGCCGCGCATGCGCCAGATATCACCGTGCTGGAATCACCGCAGAGTTCCGCCACCGTCGCGCTCGCCGCGCAAGCCTTCGGCGTCACGCCGGAGCGCATCGCCAAGACCCTGTCGCTGCGGGTCGGCGACCGCGTGCTGCTGGTGGTGACCTGCGGCACCGCGCGGCTGGACAACAAGAAGGCGCGCGCGGTGTTCGGCGGCAAGCCGCGAATGCTCAACGCCGAGGAGGTGGTCGCAGCCACCGGCCATCCGGTCGGCGGCGTCTGCCCGTTCGGGCTGCCGACGCCGTTACCGGTTTATTGTGATCTATCGCTGAAAGCGTTCGATGAAGTGGTGCCAGCCGCCGGCGCCACCAACAGCGCGGTGCGGATTTCGCCGGAGCGGATGGCGCAGCTGACGTCGGCTGAATGGGTTGATGTGTGTGAGCCCGCTGCGCCGGCGAGTTGATTTTCGACGTCATTCCGGGGCGTCGCAAAGCGACGAACCCGGAATCTCAGCCTCTCGTCTCTACGGCGCCGTCGAGATTCCGGATAGCCGCGGAGCCTGTCATCGGGCCGCGCTTCGCGCGGACCCGTTGGCGGCTTCCGGAATGACTTAAGAGAGGGCCTGGAGTGGATCACGCCACGAAGGTATTCTCGATCCGGCCGATGTGAGAAATCTCCATCGCCACCACGTCGCCGGATTTCAAAAACTTCGGCGGGTTGAAGCCGATGCCGACGCCGGCCGGCGTGCCCGTTGCGATGATGTCGCCGGGAACCAGCATCAGGCCGGCTGATATGGTGGCGACCAGGGTCGGGATGTCGAAAATCAGATCCCGCGTGTTGGCATTCTGGCGCAGCTCGCCATTGACCCAGCATTTGACATCGAGGTTTTCCGGATCGAGTTCGTCGCTGGTGGTGATCCAGGGACCCATCGGGCAGAACGTGTCCAGCGTCTTGCCGAGGAACCATTGCTTGTGATTCTTCTGGCGATCGCGCGCGGTGACGTCGTTGACCACGGTGTAGCCGAAGATGTGGTTGTAGGCGTCCGCCTTGGCGATGTCCTTGCCGCCCTTGCCGATGATCACGGCGAGTTCGACCTCATAATCGACGCTGGAGGTGATGTGCGCGTGCAGCTTGACGTCGTCATGGGGGCCAACCACCGTGTTCGGCCCCTTGGAGAACACCGCGGGATATTCGTCGATCTCCGCGCCCTTCACCGCGCCGGCCTCAAAGCCCGAGCGCGAGAATTCCTTCGCGTGCTCGCCATAGTTCTTGCCGACACAGAAGATGTTCCGCCGCGGCACCGCGATCGGGGCGAGCAATTGCACATCCGCAAGCGGATGCGCCGACGCATCGGACACCAGCTGCGGCTTCAGCGTCTCATAGCGGGCGATCAGGTCGACCATGTCGGTGACGCCGGCGATCGGCCGCACGGTCTTGCCGGCGGCGTCGACCACGCCGAGATGCGTCGCGCCTTGATGGGAATAGGATGCAAACTTCATCGTTTTGCCTTCGTGGGTTTTCTTGCGTGTTTTTGGGCAGTTTCAAAAATTATTCGACCTTGCCGATCTTCTTCACCGCCGCGATCAGGCGTGCGCTGTCGGCCTCGACGAATTTTGTGAATTCGGGCGCATCGAGATAGGCCACCGGGCTGCCGGCGGTCTCGAAGGTCTTGGCCACTTCGGGGCTTTTCACCGCATCGCCCATGGCCGCGCGCAATTTGGTCATGATCGGCTCCGGCAGCGCCTTCTGCGCGAACAGGCCGGCCCAGATGTAGAACTCCACATCCTTGTAGCCGAGCTCCTTGAACGTCGGCACGTCCGGGAAACTCGGGACGCGCTCCGCGCCCCAGTTCGCCAGCACACGCACCTTGCCGTCATCGGCCTGCGGCCGCAGCACACCGGGCGCGGATGCCAGCGCCAGCACCGTGCCGGACAACAGTCCGGTCAGCGCCGGACCGGCGCCACGAAACGGCACATGCAGCAGCTTGATGCCGGCACTTGCCGCGAACATTTCCATCGCGATGTGCAGCGTGCCGTAGGGCCCCGACGAGCCGTAGGTAATTTCGCCCGGGCGCTTCCTGGCATCGTCGACAAAGTCCTGCAGCGTCTTCCACGGCGCCGAGGCCGGCACCGCCAGCACGGTGGGATCGGCCAGCACGCGCGCCACCGGTGCGAACTGCGACACCTCATAAGCCACCGGACGATCGAACAGCCGATCGGCTTCCGGCAGCACCGCCAGCGACGACAAGGTCATCAACAGCGTATAGCCGTCCGGTTCGGCGCGCGCCGCCTGGGCATTGCCGACGGATCCACCGGCGCCGCCGGCGCGGTTGTCCACCACCACCGGCTTGCCCAGGATGCGCTCCAGTGCCAGCGCCACCGGCCGCGCCGCGAGATCGGCCTGGCCGCCGGCCGGGAACGGCACGATCATGGTGACGGTGCGCGTGGGCCAGGCGCTCTGCGCCAGCGCCGCCATATCCAGTGACGACAGCGCGCCCTGCGCCAGCGGCCAAACGGCGGCCGCCTTGAGGATGTCCCGGCGATTCATGATTTTCTCCCTGCGCGTTTTTTGATTGATTGCGATGTGTGGTCGGTGGAGCGCCGCTCTGGTCGAGCAGCCCGTCAATCCAGAAGGAGCTGTCAATCGAGCAGAACCTGGGTTCCGACCAGATTGCGCATCACGTCCTGCAGATGCCGAAGCATCTCGGCTGCGGCGAGTTTCGCATCACGCGCCCGCAACGCATTGAGAATCCGGCGATGCTGAGTCTGCATGCGCACACGATGGTCCGGCGTCATGGTCCGCTCCTTCAGCGCGGCCCACTCCGCCTGCCGGCGCACCGCGTTGATTGCGTCATAGATGTCGATCAGCAGCTGGTTGCGGCAGGCGGCGATCAGCGCCTGATGAAACAGCCCGTCCCACATCTCGAAATCCGCGATCGTCGCCGCGGCTTCACTGTGGTCGAGGCAACTGGTCATGGCATCCAGTTCGGCGCCGTTGGCCCGGGCCGCGGCCAGTTCGGTGGCCTGCGGTTCGACCATCAAGCGCACTTCCATGATTTCCAGCGGGCTCGCGCTTTCGATTCGCCGCGCCAGATCGTCGGGCTGCGACCGCGGCGACGACGTCACGAAGGTGCCGCGCCCGACTTCGCGAAAGATCCGGCCTTCTTCCTCGAGAACCTTCAGCGCCCGGCGCACGGTGTTGCGCGCGGAGCGGAATTGCTGGGCGAGATCGCGTTCGGTCGGGATGCGTTCGCCGGATTTCCAATCGCCCTCGTCGATCATCTTGCGCAACAAGGCAAGAAGCCGGGTGGCGGACGGCGAGGCCTTGAGCGACGCCGGCGGTGATTCGAACGGTTTTGCGTTCATCGGGCGAGAAACTCGACTCAACTAAACCAATTGAACCATTGGTCTCATGTGACGGGACCATGGCTTAAATCATTGCTGCAGACAATCGTTGGCAGCATTCAACTTTTGGACCGTTTGTCGCAGGCGGCCGCCGCACGACAATTCGAGCGACCCCATCTTGGTTCAATTGGTCTAGCGGAATTGGGGAATGCCCGGCAGCCCGATCGGCCCCGGCGTGGCCTGCGGATGCCGGCCATGACCGGCGACGCCGGGAAACGGTCTTGATCATCGATCTTGGAAAAAGGTCTGATCGCGCCGAGCAACAGGTTTCCTGTAGAACCATTGCGCCGAAACAAATCGGCTGTACCGAACGAAAAGCCGGGAGGCATTTATGAAACTGAGATTCTTGTCCGCCGTTGCCGCTTGCAGCCTGCTGCTGAGTGGCGCCGCGTCGGCGCAGGGCGTCAAGATCGGCATCCTCAACGATCAGTCCGGCGTCTATGCCGACTACGGCGGCAAATACTCCGTGGAAGCGGCGAAGATGGCGATCGAGGACTTCGGCGGCGAAGTGCTGGGGCAGAAGATCGAACTGGTCAACGCCGACCACCAGAACAAGCCGGACCTTGCGGTGAGCATCGCCCGCAAATGGTATGACGTCGACGGCGTCGACATGATCACGGAGCTGACGACCTCCTCCGTCGCGCTCGCGGTGCAGGATCTGTCCAAGCAGGCCAAGAAGATCGACATCGTGGTCGGCGCCGCGACGTCGCGCATCACCGGCGACGCCTGCACGCCCTACGGCTTCCACTGGTCGTTCGACACCCACGCGCTCGGCGTCGGCACCGGCGGCGCGCTGACCGAACAGGGCGGCGACACCTGGTTCTTCCTCACCGCGGACTACGCCTTCGGCTATTCGCTGGAGCAGGACACCAGCGACATCGTCAAGGCCAAGGGCGGCAAGGTGCTGGGATCGGTGCGCCATCCGCTGAACTCGTCCGACTTCTCCTCGTTCCTGCTGCAGGCGCAGAGCTCGAAGGCGAAGGTGGTGGGGCTCGCCAATGCCGGTCTCGACACCATCAATGCGATCAAGCAGGCGTCCGAATTCGGCATCGTCGCCGGCGGCCAGAAAATGGCCGGCCTGCTGATGACCCTTTCGGAAGTGCACGGCCTCGGGCTGCAGGCGGCGCAAGGCCTGGTGCTGACGGAGGCCTATTACTGGGATCGTGACGACAAGTCGCGCGCGTTCGCCGAACGTTTCTTCAAGCGCACCAACCGCATGCCGAACATGATCCAGGCCGGCACCTACTCCGCAACGCTGCAATACCTCAAGGCGGTGAAGGCCGCCGGCACCAAGGACAGCGACGCCGTGGTGAAGAAGCTGAAGGAATTGCCGGTGGACGATGCCTTCGCCCAGGGCAAGGTGTTGGCGAACGGCCGCATGGTGCACGACCTCTATCTGTTCGAGGTCAAGAAACCCTCGGAATCCAAGAAGCCGTGGGACTACTACAAGCAGCTTGCGACCATTCCCGGCGACAAGGCCTTCCCGTCCGCCAAGGACAGCGGCTGTCCGCTGACCAAGTAAGCGCGGCAGACTGACGGCCGGACAACAGGGAGCGATGGCACCAGGCCGTCGCTCCCCTTTTTTTGCGTCACAGGCAAGCCGGTTCCCTCTCGCGACCCCGACCGCGAAGACCTAAAATCGACATATCCGGGGGCTACGTCAGCCCATGCGCGGATGAGCCCGCTGCGGAAGGAAAGACCCATCATGCACCGTGCCCTCTTCGGAAGCCTCGTCTGCCTTGCACTCGTTGCCGGCAACGCCTTTGCCGACGATGCGGTGCCGTCCTCAGGTCCAGCCGGCGGGCACGACATCAGCGCGCAGGTCAAGACGCCAAAAAAGGGACATGCCGCTGCGCCGCTGTCAGCGGCCGCCGCCTATGACGCCACGCGGACCGATCTGCAGACCGCCCCGCTTCACGCCAAAACGCCGCCTGCGACCGCAGAGAAGCCCTGGACCGGGGTTTATGTCGGCGTCAACGCAGGCGTCGCCAAATAATCCATCGATGGCTCAGGCAGGCATTAGCTCGCCAGCACGCTGTCGATATCGGCTTCATCATCCGCACCACCCAGCGGATCGCGCGGCAGCAAGCGGTGGGTCAACGCCATCCGCGCCAGCGCCAGGCGATGCGGCGCGCCGATTGCCCGGGCCTCGTGCGCGAGGCCGATGGCGGAGGTGATGTGGTAGAGGCCGGACGCCGCCTGCCGCGCCAGCACGTCGGATTTCGTTGCCGCCACCTCGGTTGCGAACCTGCAAGCCCGATCCAGCGCACCGGCGAACTGCGCGTGGGTGCCCGCATCGAGCGCAGCCTCGCCCAGCAACTCTTCGTTCCAGGCCTTCAGGGCGGGCAGCGCGTCGTCGCGGGTGATGGCGCGTGAGACATCGAGCGCGACAATGTTCGAGGTGCCCTCCCAGATCGAGCCGAGATGGGCATCGCGCAGCAGCCGCGCATCCGACCATTCCTCGATGTAGCCGCAGCCGCCGCGCACCTCCATGGCATCGCCCGTCACCTTGCGGGCGTCGCGGCAGGCGCGGAACTTGATCAGCGGCGTCATGATGCGAGCGAGCTTCACACCGGTGGGGTCGTTGCGGTTGGCGCGCTCCAGCGCATCGGCGGTGAGGAACATCATGCTGCGGGCCTGCTCGGCCCACACCAGCATTTTTGCCAGTTGCCGGCGCATCAGCGGCAGTTCGATCAGCCGCTTGCCGAACGCCTGGCGGCGCCGCGCAATGAACAGCGCCTCGGTGACGGCGCGACGCATCATGCCGGCGGCACGCACGCCGTTCGACAGCCGCGAACTGTTGACCATGTCGGCCATCTGGTTGAAGCCGCGTCCCCGCTCGCCGACCAGATAGGCCTCCGCGCCCTCGAGCCGGATCTCGCCGCTGGCCATGGAACGGGTGCCGAGTTTGTCCTTCAGCCGCAGGATCCGGTAATCGTTCGGCAGGCCGTCGCCTTTCACCTTCGGCAGCAGGAACAGCGAAATCCCCTTCATGCCCGGGGCGTCCTCGCTGCGCGCCAGCACCATGGCGAGATCGGCGTCGGCGTTGGAGCAGAACCATTTGTCGCCGGTGAGTTTCCAGGTGCCGTCCGGCTGCAACGCCGCGCGCGTCGCGGTGGCGCTGACGTCGGATCCCGCCTCCTGCTCGGTCATGAACATCGCGCCCTGGGTCAGGTCGTCGAAATCCAGTGTGGTCAGGCGCTCGATGAAACGGCCGACCAGATTGGGATCGCCAAAACGCTTCAGCGTGCGCGTCAGCGAATCCGTCATGTTGACGGGACACATCAGGCCGAACTCGGCCTGCACGAACAGATAGGTCAGCGCGTATTTGGCGACCGGCGGCATCGGCTCCGGCCAGCCCAGCGCCCCGCGATGCGACACCGCGGCAAGCCCGAATTCGGAGAACGCCAGCCGCTCCATCTCCACATAGGCCGGGTGCTTCTCCACCACATTGCAGTCCTCGCCGGTGCGCCGGCGCACCGACAAGGTCGGCGGATTGTGGTCGGCGATCCCAGCCAACTCATCCAGCCGGCCGCCGGCGAGCCCGCCAAGCCGGTCGAAGGCCGGCGCCAGGTGGCGGAACAGCGCGTCGGGCAGATAGTGAGCGAACAAGGCCGCGGCGTCGCGATCGGCGCGATAAAGATTGATCCCGCGCGAGTCGGGGATGGATCCGGCGAAATCGATATCGGCTTTCATGGCGCGGTCTCCGGCGGGCGGATGAAACAGGCTGCCATCGTCCTCCATCCCATCGATACCGTCCAATATTAAATTTGGACCGATCAATATGTGATACATATTGATATCGATCGCCGGAGACAGTCATGGATCTTCGCAAGCTGCGTTATTTTTCCGTGCTCGCGCAGGAGAAACATTTCGGCCGGGCGGCGCGGCGGCTGTCATTGTCGCAGCCGCCTTTGAGCCTCGCCATCCGCCAGCTCGAGGACGAGATCGGCGCGAAACTGTTCGAACGCACCAGCCGCAACGTCAGCCTCACCGCGGCCGGTGTCGCGCTGCACCGCGAGGCGGATCTGCTGCTGCGCCGGGCCGAGGAAACCCGCACCCTGGTCAAGGCGATCGCCGACGGCAAGGGCGGCCGGCTGCGGCTCGGCTTTGCCGGCTCGATGCTCTATCGCGGCCTGCCGAATATCCTGGACTCGTTTCACAAGGCCTCGCCCGGCATCGAGCTCTCGCTGCAGGAACTGAACTCGACCGAACAGATCGAAGCATTGCACCGCGACGAGATCGACCTCGGCTTCATCCATGGCCGCGGCACGCCGGAACAGCTCGACGGCTTCCGCTATCATGCCGAACCATTCGTGGCGTGTGTTCCCGCCGGCCACGCCTGCGCGAACGCACGCACCCTGTCGTTGTCGCGCCTGCAGCATGAGGATTTCGTGCTGTTCTCCCGCAACGTCTCGCCGGACTATTTCCAGTCGATCATCGCCACGTGTCTTGCGGCCGGTTTCATGCCCAACGTGCGCCACGAGGTGCGGCACTGGCTCAGCGTGGTGTCGTTCGTCGCCAACGGTCTCGGCGTCGCGCTGGTGCCGCGCACGCTGAAATCATCCAACCTCGCCGGCGCCGTGTTCGTGCCGATCCGGCAATCGAACATCCTGTCGGAGACCTGGTGCGTATGGAAGACGGGCGCAACGCGGCCCGCGCTCGACAATCTGCTGGAGGCCGCACGAATGCAGTCGCAAGCGATGAGCCGAGCCCATCGCGGCTGACAGCAGAAGCGAGTCGCGAAAGGATCATCGCAAATCCGATCATGGCGATCGACTGGCAAACCGGTGACTTTCGCGTGATTGACTCTTTTTGGTGCAGCGAACGCGAAGCCAATAATCACTCAGGCTGTGCGCGTCGTTTGATCTTCGAGCCGTATCGGGGCCGCGCCGGTTCCACCTCCGGAAACATCTCGCGCGAACAACAGATCATGGAGATCACGCATCCCGACATGACGCACCAGCGCAACAGGTTGTGCAAAACCCGCGAACCTGGCGGGCGAATACCGCATCCGCCGCGCTATTGGCATGATTGATGCTTCGCCTCTTGCATAAGGAGGTGATGTGATGCGCTCAATCATTTTCTTGATTTTGCTAAGCCTGTGTTCTCCCCGACTGTCCCTCGCGCACGATGCGGAGGGCCGGCCGAACTGGATTGCGGAAGGTTCCTACAAGGGCAAGGACGGGGTGCACTGCTGCGGCCCCACCGACTGCGAAATGCTCGACTCCACCGAGGTTCAGGTCCGCCCCGACGGCGTCTGGCTCGCCCGCTTCAAGGAGCTGGTGCCGTTCGACCAGGCCACGCCAAGCGAGGACGGCAAGGTCTGGCGGTGCCACACCATGAGCGGCGAACGGCGCTGCTTTTTCATGGGGTACGGCACCATGTAGCAGCTTCCTCTCGCCGCTAGCGCGCTATACGCGTATGCTCAAAATGCGCAGTGTTCGCTCTTTGGGTGAGGCAGACATACACCGAGCATTTCGGAATGTTGCCTTTTGACCCTGAGCTCTCATTGTTTATGCAGCAACTTAGGAACCATATTCGAAAATCGCTGGGTGCCCGCGAGTGAATGTTTCGCCATACAGATCAACCTGATGCTGATTTGGCCTTAGCATTGGTCGCGCTTTGCGTCCAAGCAGAATTCGTTCGACTGCTTCACCAAAATTGCGCCCCTCATAGTAGAAGGCGTCATGTATTTGGCTTGCGCCAAAACATCGTTCAGACTCGTCAACAAATAGCCAACCATGGCAGTGGTGTACTTCTGCGACTTCAATAAGCTTGCTCCCGAGCAATTCGCTCCAGGTTGCAATAATCTCTTGGTCCGCCTCGCAAGGATGGAAAGCCAGATCCGAGGTGGCACACTCAATTCCGGGTCCGCACCGACCAATATGAAGGCCACCCATCTCCTCCAATATATTACGTGCCGGATGAAGCCGTGGTATTCTGGCGCTTACGCCCATGCAACGACCGGACTGCCATCCGGCTAACACAAATAGCGATCGCACATCTGGTGTAATGTACATCGAGTCGATCCTGCATGGGTGCCACAGCTCGCGACGAGTTCCTGGCTCGATTAGCAGACATGCGAACCAACGCCCCACGTCTTGAGGGTAACGCAGGCACTCGCCACACGTCGCCCTCCCGAATTTATGAATCGCGTCCTAATACCCCAGCGCCATGCCGTCCTTGCGATGGTCGCTGGCGCCGAACAGAGCGCCGCGCGCGTGATCGATCAGGATCGCCTGGCAGCCGCCGAGCGGGGCCTCGACCCAGTCCAGCTTGTGGCCGCGCCGCGCGAGATCGTCGCCGAGTGTCCGTGCAAACGTCGGCTCCAGTTGCAGCGCGCCGTCATAGGCGAACGAGCGCGGCGCGTCGGACGCGGACTGGATGTCCATGCCCAGATCGAACACGTTGGACAGGAAATTGGCGTGGCCGGTGGCCTGATAATGGCCGCCCATCACCCCGAACGGCATCACCGCGCGTCCGCCCTTCATCACCAGGCCAGGAATGATGGTGTGCATCGGCCGCTTGCGCGGCGCCAGCGCATTGGGTTGCGCCGCATCCAGCCGGAAGCCCCAGCCGCGGTTATGCAACAGCACGCCCGATTTCGGCGCATAGATGGCGCTGCCGAATGCCGCGAACAGCGAATTGATGAACGACACCGTGTTGAGATCACGGTCGACCACTGTGAGATACACGGTGTCGCGATGTTCGATATGATCCCAGTCGACGGCCGTGGTCGCGCGCGTCATTGAGATTTTGCTGTTCAGTCCCGCGATGTACGCATCGCTGGTGAAGTGCGATGCATCGAGCGGCCCGAATGCCGGATCGCAGAAATAGGCGTCGCGGGCGCGATAGGCGGCCTTGGTCGCCTCCGCCAGCAGATGCACCCGATCGACCTCCGACAGCGCCTTGATGTCATGGCCGGCCAGCAAACGCAGGATCATCAGCGCCGCCAGGCCCTGGCCGTTCGGCGGACACTCATAGATGTCGTGGCCGCGATAGGACGCCGTAATCGGCGTCACCTCTTCGCCGCGATGTGCAGCGAAATCATCGACGGTATGGCTGCCGCCCAGGCGCTGCAACTCACTCGCAATCTCGTCCGCGACCTCGCCGGTGTAGAACGCCGCGCGGCCCTCGCGCGCGATCCGCCGCAAGGTCTTGCCGAGCGCAGGCTGCGCGCGCAAATCGCCGGCTTCGGGAACGCGGCCATCGGGCAGGAATTGCGCCGCGGCGGCGGCATTGGTCTCGAGCTTGGTCCGGAAACGGCCCCAGTCATACGCCACCCGCGGCGTGATGCGAAAGCCGTTTTCGGCGGCGTCGATCGCCGGCTGCAGGACGCGCTCCAGCGGCATCGAACCGTGGGCTTTGCTGAGATGGCACCAGGCGTCGATGGCGCCGGGGACCGTCACCGCGACCGGCGAGGTCGGCGCGATCACCGTCAACCCATCGCGCTTCAGCTTCTCCAGATCGGTGCCGGCCGGTGTGCGGCCGGAGCCGTTGAACGCCACCGGCGCTCCGCCCTTCGGGGCATAGAGCACAAAACAATCGCCACCAATTCCGGTCATCGCCGGCTCGACCACGCATTGCATGGCGACCGCGGCCAGCGCGGCATCCATGGCATTGCCGCCAGCCTGCAGAATCGACAGCGCCGCCAGCGTGGCCTGCGGATGCGAAGTGGCGGCCATGCCGCGCTCGCCAACGGCCATCGACCGGCCAGGCACCATAAAATTGCGTGTCATGAAGTGGTCTCGCTTTCTTGTTCTTGCGTGGTCGTGTCACAGCATCGGCAAATGGCGGGGCTTGGGGCCGCGCGGAAAGGCCTTGTCGATCGCCGCAATGTCATCGGCGCTCAGCGCCAGTTTCGCGGCACCGGCATTATCGGCGGCGTGATCGTCTGACGACGCCTTCGGAATCGGAAACACCGAGGAGCGCCGCGCCAGGAAGGCGAGCGCCACCTGCCGCGGCGTCGCGCCATGGCGCGACGCAATGCCGGCGAGCACCTTGCCGCCGGCGGAGCGCGCATCGGGGAAGTCGTCGTGCCCGAACGGCGAATAGGCAACCACCGCCACCTGGTTGCGCTCGCACCACGGAATCACGGCATGCTCGATGGCGCGCTCATTGAGATGATACAGCACCTGGTTGCAGGCGATCCGGCCCTTGCCCGCAACTGCAAGCAGTTCATCGAGATCATCGACATCGAAATTGCTGACACCCCAGGAGCGGATCTTGCCCGATGTCACCAGTTGCTCGAAGGCGGCAACGGTGTCCTCCAGCGCAAAACCGCCGCGCCAGTGCAGCAGGTAACAATCCAGCCGGTCGGTCTTGAGCCGCGCCAGCGAGCGCTCGCAGGCCGTGACCGTGCCGCGCCGCGAGGCATTGCTCGGCAGCACCTTGGAGACAAGGAAACAGTCGTCGCGCCGCCCGGCAATCGCCTCGGCCACCACCAGCTCGGCGTCGCCATACATCTCCGCCGTATCGATGTGGGTCAAACCAAGGTCGAGCCCGCGCTGCAGGGCGGCCACCGCGCGCTTGCGATCGCCGTGGTCGATGTACCAGGTGCCCTGCCCGATCACGGACACGTCGTGTCCGGTGGGGCCGAACGGGCGTTGCGTTGACTGGGTCATGGGCATGTTGCTCGCGGACATGTCATTGGTGGGTGCTCTCGATCCTTCCCATGCGATCGGCGGATGGCGGACACGGGGATGCGGACGTCGTCGCGATGTATCGCATTGGCTGGGACGTTCACAGGAAATCTTCATCAGAACCGGCTGTTTTTTTGAATTTGCTCTTTTTTCCGCCCGCTCCGCCGTGGACAATGGCCTGCAAATTGCTCTGAAATACAAAACGATCCGGGACCAAGGCCTCTTTCAGGAGATCTGTCATGGCGATCCTTATTCGCGGCGGCACCGTCGTCAACCACGATCATTCGCGCCGCGCCGACGTGCTCGTCGACGGCGAGACCATCGTCGCGGTCGGCCCGAAACTCGATGTCCCCGCCGGCGCGCAGGTGATCGATGCCGGCGGCTGTTATGTGGTGCCGGGCGGTATCGACCCGCATACCCATCTCGAATTTTCCTTCATGGGCACCGTCTCCGCCGACGACTTCGAATGGGGCACCAAGGCAGCGCTGACCGGCGGTACCACCATGGTCGTCGACCACTGCGTTCCCGAGCCCGGCCAATCGATGCTCGCCGCCTACCAGGACTGGCGCCGCAAATCCGAGAAGGCCGCGACCGACTACGGCTTCCACATGGCGGTGACATCATGGTCGAAGCAGGTGTTCGACGAGATGGAAACCGTGGTCAAGACCTACGGCATCAACACCTTCAAGCACTTCCTCGCCTACAAGGGCGCGCTGATGGTGAACGACGACGAGCTCTACAACTCGTTCGCTCGCTGCGCCCATCTCGGCGCCATGCCGCTGGTCCATGCCGAGAACGGCGACGTGGTCGCGCGGATGCAGGAGGCGATCCTGGAGCGCGGCGTCACCGGCCCGGAGGGCCACGCCTATTCGCGCCCGCCCGAGGTCGAGGGCGAGGCGACCAACCGCGCCATTATGATCGCCGACATGACCGGCGCACCACTCTACGTGGTGCATACCAGCAGCCGCGAAGCGCATGAAGCGATCGCCCGTGCCCGCGCCGCCGGCAAGCGCGTTTATGGCGAACCGCTGATTCAGCACCTGACCCTGGATGAGGGCGAATACGGTAACAAGGATTGGGACCACGCCGCGCGGCGCGTAATGTCGCCGCCGTTCCGCGCCAAGGCGCATCAGGACAGCCTGTGGGCCGGACTGCAATCAGGTTCGCTGCAGGTGGTCGCCACCGATCATTGCGCCTTCACCACCGAGCAAAAGCGGCTGGGCCGCGAGGACTTCCGCAGGATTCCCAACGGCACTGGCGGTCTCGAGGATCGTATGCCGGTGCTGTGGACGGCGGGCGTGACCACCGGCCGGCTGACCAAGGAGGAGTTCGTTGCCGTCACCTCGGCCAACATCGCGCGCATCCTCAACATCTATCCACGCAAGGGCGCCGTCGCCGTCGGCTCGGACGCCGACCTCGTGGTGTGGGATCCCAAGGCCACCAAGACCATCGCCGCCAAAAGCCAAATCAGCCGCATCGATTACAATGTGTTCGAAGGTTTCCGCTGCACCGGGCTGCCTGCCGCGACACTATCCCGCGGCAAGCTTGTCTGGACCGACGGCGATCTGCGCGCGGAAAAAGGCGACGGACGCTACGTCGAGCGCCCGCCCTTCTCATCCGTGCACATCGCAAATTCCACGTGGAAGCAGCAGACCGCGCCAAAGGGGGTGCCGCGGGTGGAGGTCACGCCCTGAGCGCGCACGCCCCTGCGCTCATCGCGTTCTCAGCGTTCTTGAATCGAAAGCGCTGTGCTGACATCATGGCGCGTGGAACCAGCAACGGGACTTCCGCGTTTGATGATTCCTCGCGGTGTCATCACACAATGATTTGAGTGGTCAGCCCCGGAGGTAACGCGCAGCTTGGGCGAAGCTGTCAATGGGGGCATTGCAGTGCAAAATACTGGTCCGCCGTTTCAGATCACGCGCCGCTCGTTACTGACGTCAACCGCCACCCTTCTCATCACAGCCACGTCCGCCTCCGCCCGCACCATCAGCCTGGGCATGCCATGGTGGCCGGGCTCGGCGACGCCGCCCGTCCCGGTGCGTCCCGGCCCATGGGTGTTTTTCACTGCCGACGAAGCCGCACTGATCGAAGCCATCGTCGACCGCCTGATTCCGCCTGACGATCGCGGCCCGGGCGGCAAGGACGCCGGCTGCGCGGTGTTCATCGACCGGCAACTGGCCGGCCCTTATGGCCGCTCCGAAGGCCTCTATATGCGGCCGCCATTCATGCCCGGCGCCCCCACTCAAGGCTATCAGAATCCCGATGCGCCGGCGGCGCGTTATCGCGCGGCACTGAAGGCGATCGGCGATCATGTGAAGACGGCCTTCGCCGGCAAATCCTTTGCGGAGCTTGCGCCGGCCGACCAGGACAAGCTGCTCGGCGAGATCGAGACCGGCAAGGCCGCGCTCGGGACCGTCAACGGAGCGGCGTTTTTCAACCTGCTGCTGCAGAACACCCAGGAAGGCTTCTTCGCCGATCCGATCTATGGCGGCAACCGCGACATGGCCGGCTGGAAGCTCGTCGGATTTCCGGGTGCGCGCTACGACTATCGCGACTGGGTGACACGTCACAACGAGCCCTATCCCCTGCCGCCGGTGAGCATCATGGGCCGATCCGACTGGACGGCGCGGGAGTAGATGATGGCACGCAAGCTTCCGCGCAAAGACGTGGTGATCATCGGCCTGGGCTGGACCGGATCGATCCTCGGCTATGAGCTCGCCAAGGCAGGCCTCGACGTGGTGGCGATCGAGCGCGGCCCATGGCGCGACACCGCCACCGACTTTCCTCCCGCCTATGCGCAGGACGAACTGCGCTACGCGGTGCGGCTCGACCTGTTCCTGCGGCCCGAGCAGGAGACGCTGACCTTCCGCAACAGGATGAACCAGACCGCGCTGCCGATCCGCAGTTTCGCGAGCTTCCTGCCCGGCAACGGCGTCGGCGGCGCGGGCGTGCACTGGAACGGCCAGACCTGGCGCTTCCTGCCGACGGACTTCAATCTGCGCAGCCATCTGGAGCAGCGCTATGGCAAGGACATGCTGCCGGCCGACATGACCATCCAGGACTGGCCGGTGAGCTACGACGAACTGGAGCCGTATTACGATCGTTTCGAAAAACTCTGCGGCATCTCCGGCAAGGCCGGCAACATTCGCGGCCAGATCCAGCCCGGCGGCAATCCGTTCGAAGGCTGGCGCTCGTCGGAATACCCGACGCCGCCGATGAAGGAGACGCTCGGCGCGTCGCTGTTCGCGGAGGCCGCGAGAAAAGCCGGCCACTCACCGTTCCCGCGCCCCGCCGCGACCTTGAGCGAGGCCTACGTCAACCCGCTCGGCATCAAGCTGGGCCAATGCACCTATTGCGGCTTCTGCGAGCGTTTCGGCTGCGGCAATTATTCGAAAGCAAGCCCGCAGACCTGCGTGCTGCCGGCGCTGCTGCGGTTTCCGAACTTCACGGCGCAGACGGAATCCGAGGTCACCAGGATCAATCTCGACAGCGCCGGCAAGCGCGCCACCGGTGTCACCTATGTCGACACCTCCGGCGAGGAATGGGAACAGCCTGCCGACATCGTGCTGGTCTGCGCATTCGCGCTGTTCAATGTGCGCCTGCTGCTGCTCTCCGGCATCGGCAAGGCCTACGACCCGCAGAGCGGACAAGGGGTGGTGGGACGCAACTACGCTTACCAGACCACCTCCGGCGTCAACCTCATTCTCAAGGACAAGATCCTCAATCCCTTCATCGCCACCGGCGCCCACGGCGTGATGATCGACGATTATAACGGCGACAACTTCGACCACAGTGGATTGGGGTTTGTCGGTGGCGGTTACATGGGCTTCGGCACGACCGGCGGCCGTCCGATCCAGATGCGCTCCGTGCCGCCGGGCACGCCGCGATGGGGCGCGACGTGGAAAAAAGCCACTGCGGAGACCTATCAGCGCGGCCTCGGCTTCTCCACCCACGGCAGCAGCTACAGCTACCGCGACTGCTATCTCGATCTCGATCCGACCTACAAGGATCCGCTGGGTCGGCCCTTGATGCGGATGACATTCGACTTCCACGAGAACGAACTGAAGATGTCGGCCTACCTGACCGAGCGGCTGGCGGACATTTCCAAGGCGCTCGATCCCCTGCACATGACGGCCAGTCCGCGCCGTGGCCCCTACAACATCAACATCTACCAGACCACCCACAACACCGGCGGCACGGTGATGGGATCCGATCCCGCCACCAGCGTGCTCAACCGCTACTGCCAGAGCTGGGACGTGCACAACGTCTTCGTGCCCGGCGGCGCCTCGGTGTTTCCGCAGAACCACGGCTACAACCCGACCGGAACGGTCGGTGCGCTGGCCTATTGGACGGCGGACGCGATCAAGGAGCGTTATCTGAAAAACCCGGGCCCGCTGGGTTGAAGGAGAGATCGATGCGCGTCGCTCTCTCCATCACACTCGCTCTCTCCATCAGTCTTGCCACGCTGGGCGCGGCTGCGGCGCAGGACAACCAGAGCTTTGATCGCATCGCGCGCGGCCGTTATCTCGCCGTGCTCAGCGACTGCACCGCCTGCCACACCGCGCCCGGCGGCCAGCCCTTCGCCGGCGGCCTCGGGCTGCAGACACCGTTCGGCACCATCGTCACGCCCAACATCACCCCCGACCCGGAGACCGGGATCGGCCGGTGGAGCGACGAGGATTTCGTTTCCGCCATGCACGAAGGCCGCGGCCGCGGCGGTAAGCGGCTTTATCCGGCGATGCCGTATCCGGCCTACACCAAGATGACGCGCGACGACGTGCTGGCGATCCGGGCCTATCTGGCGACGGTCGCGCCGGTGAACAACCGGGTGGTGTCGAACCAGTTGCCGTTCCCGCTCAACGTCCGCCTCGCCATGGCGTTCTGGAACTGGCGGTATTTCACACCAGGCCGCTATCAGCCCGATCCGCAGAAGTCGGACGACTGGAATCGCGGCGCCTACATCGTGCAGGGCGCGGCGCACTGCGGCACCTGCCACACCCCGAAGACGATCCTCGGCGGCGACAGGCGCAGCCGTGCGCTCACCGGCGCGACCTTGCAGGGCTGGTTCGCCCCCAACATCTCCCCCGATCCGCACAAGGGCATCGGTGGCTGGTCGAAGGACGACATCGCCACCTATCTCAAGACCGGGACCAACGCCTGGACGCTCGCGTCCGGGCCGATGGCCGAAGCGATCACCCACTCCACCTCGCGCATGACCGACGCGGATATCGACGCCATCGCGACTTACCTCAAGGACAGCGGCACGGGCGGAACGGCAGAGAAGCCGGCCCCGCTGCCGGCGAGCGACAGTGTCATGCAGGCAGGTGCGGCGATCTACAAGGACAGTTGCGCGGCCTGCCACAAGGATGCCGGCACCGGCGAGCGCCAGTTGTTCCCGAGCCTGGCCGGCAACGCGCTGGTGCAGTCGGACGATTCGACCACGCTGGTGCGCCTGGTGCTGCAGGGATCGCGCGCGGTCGCCACCGATGCCGCACCGACCGGACCGGCGATGCCGGCGTTCGACTGGCGGCTCAACAACGCCCAGGTGGCGGCCGTCCTCACCTATGTCCGCAACAGCTGGGGCAATGCGGCGGCCGCCGTGCCGGAACGGGTGGTCGCGGCGCGGCGCCGGTCGCTGGCGCGGAATCCATAAACCCATCACGGACGCGCCAAACCAACCAACGATGTGTGGTTCGATCTCAGGGATCGAACCACATGCGGTGGAGGTTCTCGCGAATCTTGGCGAGCACCGCGCTGCTGGACGCGATGTCGCTGCTGCCCTCGATCAAGCTGCGCAGCCGCTCCACCTCGACCAGAATTTCGCGCTGGTCGTGACTGCGCACCCGGCTGGTGATCCAGGTCAGCGCCACCAGCCTCTCCCCGCGAGTTACCGGAATGACTTGATGCAAGGTGGTCGCCGGATAGGCCACCAGCGATCCCGCATTGAGCTTGACGTTGAAGCGTCCCCATGGGCCGTCGATGGCG
>JBGMOD010000200.1:0-45537 GCA_041424235.1 Hyphomicrobiales bacterium | reverse complement strand
TTGCAGGCACGCCGGTTTTCAAGACCGGTGCCTTAAACCACTCGGCCACCCTTCCAGTTCGCTCCTCATGAGCGAAGGTGGCCGGAATTGCAAGCCATTTGCAGGGACCAGGCCGGGGTACCACACGCCGCCGAACCCCATCGACGCCGAGCGACCTGAGGTATGAGGTTCTCCAAACGACAAGTCACCAGCAGCACGAGGCTGCCGGTGCCATGTCGCCGGTCATTGTTCATGGCTACCAAGTCTGGTTCCGGGAATTGTCGTAGCCGTGGCCGCCGTAATAGCCATAGCCCGGATAGCTGCGGGGCGGCGCGCTGTAGTAGACCGGGCCGTCGTCATAGGCTGGACCGTACGAATAGGCCGGGCCATCGTAATAGGCGTAAGGACCGCCGGAGGCTGCGTACGCGCCAGCTGCCAGCGCCCCGGCCGCGAGACCAAGTCCGACGGCCGGACCCCAGCCGCCGCCACGGCCCCATCCGCGCGCCTCGGCCGGCGCCGATGCCATTACCGCGAGGGCGGCCACCGACGCCAGAACCAGAACTGCCTTTTTCATCAATCGCTCCTTGGGCAAGCATCAGAAGATATGTTCCAACGCGGCGGCGGCTCAAAAGTTGCCGTGCGGCGCCTGCCGTGGTGGCCTCCGCGGCAAGGACGGCCGGAGCATGAGCCGTGGCCAACCCCATCGTCGTTACGGATTATGTTGTATAATCAATAGGGGTGGCGGGCGCTCTTGCGCCCGTCCAGACCCACGAGTGGCGGCAGGCCGCCTTGAATTTCGCGGAACCGGTTCTCAACTATCTCTCCGCGTGCGGCTGCGAAGGCCTGGGACTGGGCCTATTCCAAGCCGCGATGGCGCCGTGGACAACTCGGCGGTCCAACTCCAGAGAGCTCTCATGATCGACAAGGCCGACATCGATCTCGCGGCAGCCCACAGGCATTTCTCCGCCTGGTGTTTCAATCGGGCCTGGGAACTGATCGTCAAGCCTGATCGGAGCGAAGCCGACGACCGAATGATGGTGGCGCTCAACCAGGCTTCGATCTTTCACTGGATCAACCGCCCAGACTGCACCGACAAGAATCTGTCCATCGGCTACTGGCAGGCCTCTCGTATCCAGGCGCTCATCGGCAGTGCTCAGGAGGCGATGCGTCATGCGCAGACCTGCTTGAGCTACAGCACCAACCTCGGGCCCTTTTACCGGGGTTATGCCTACGAGGCCCTGGCGCGGGCATCCCGCTTGGCAAACGACGCCGCCGGTCTGGCGAAGTATCTCGACAAGGCTGAATCCTTGGCCAAGCAGGTGCCGGATGAAGAGGATCGCAGCCTTCTGGCCGCCGATCTCATGCAATTGAGAGATGAAGGGACGACGCATCGGTGAGTTAAGGCTGCGGCCGTTTGACGACGAGCCTGCCGTTCCAGCCGAACACTCGTATTCGCTTCCAGATCGAAATGGCGCGTCATTTCGAATTGTAACGAATACTGCAAAATACTTTTAGGCAAATGGCGGTGCTATCTATAGTGGTAACGACTAATAAATGCTCTCGGTTTACCACCGGGCCTGATGTGAATGTTTGCGGGCGGTGTCGTGTTCAGAGGTTTGTACAAGGTAGAATTCGAAACTCCCCGTGGTAAGGCGCGTGGCGTCGTCAACGCACAGGACGGTCAACTCCGCGGCGGCAGTTCGGCCTTCGCCTATGTGGGGTCCTATTCGCAGCAGGGCAGCACCATCATCGGAGATGTGGCCAGTCGGCGGCACAGCAACGATGTCAATCTTCCCTCGGTCTATCCTTTCGACGAGGTCAGGATTTCGTTTTCGGGGGTCGTCAGCGGCGACCTTGCGATGTGCGAAGGGACCGCCGCCGAAGCGCCGGGCCTCAAGTTCAAGGCCCTCCTGACCAAGCTTGCCGATTGAGAGCCGCGTCTCATGCGAGGTGAGCGGGCGGCGGCTTGAGGTCATCCTCCGCTCGCGCTCCGCCACGTCCCCAGCCTGTCTGCTTGAAATCGACGTCGCTGGAGGCGGACACCTCCGTTGCGTCCATCCCACAACGTGGGCCGGAGCGCTATCGCATGCGTGAGCCGCAGCGCGACATCTCGCAAAATAATCTGATTTCGTTATCTAATCCGATTTGGTATCGCGTCGGGCCGCGCGTCTGACCGCACCATGCCGGTCAACGCGGGCCGGATTGCAACACGCGACGTGGCGTCGAAGACCCATTGCCAGCTTGCCGCCAGCGCAAGGACAACAAACAAAGAGGAAATACGGTGCAAATCAAGAAATTCGTCGAAAAAGTACCGGGCGGCCTGATGCTGATTCCGCTGATCCTGGGCGCGCTGTGCAAGACCTTTACGCCGGATGCCGGCAAATACTTCGGCTCGTTCACCAATGGGCTGATCACCGGAACGGTGCCGATCCTCGCGGTCTGGTTTTTCTGCATGGGAGCGACGATCGATTTGCGTGCGACCGGTGTCGTGCTGCGGAAGTCGGGCACGTTGCTGGTGACCAAGGTGATCGTGGCGTGGCTCGCAACGTTGATCGCGTCGAAATTTCTTCCCGATGGCGGCATCACGACGGGCCTGCTCGCCGGGCTTTCGGTGCTCGCCATCACGGCATCGATGGACATGACCAATGGCGGTCTTTACGCGGCCGTGATGCAGCAATACGGCACCAAGGAAGAGGCGAGCGCGTTCGTCCTGATGTCGGTTGAATCGGGACCGCTGTTCAGCATGTTGATCCTGGGCGCAGCCGGGGTTGCGGTGTTCGAGCCGCGCCTGTTCGTCGGCGCGGTGCTGCCTTTCCTGATCGGCTTCGCACTCGGAAATCTCGATTCCGAGCTGCGGGAGTTCTTTGGCCGCTGTGTCCATCCGCTGATTCCGTTCTTCGGTTTCGCGCTCGGGTGCGGCATCGATCTCAATGTCATCGCCACCAGCGGGCCGGCGGGTGTGCTGCTCGGACTGGGCGTGATTGTGGTCACCGGCATTCCGCTGATCCTCGCTGACAAGTTCATCGGCGGAGGCAATGGCACCGCTGGTATCGCGGCCTCCAGCACGGCTGGCGCCGCGGTCGCCAATCCGACGATCATCGGCGAGATGATCCCGAAGTTTAAGCCGGTCGTGCCGGCGGCAACCGCGCTGGTTGCGACGGCCTGCCTGATCACGGCGATCCTGGTGCCGATCCTGACCGCGATGTGGGCGAGGCATTCCGGGCGGGTGATTTCGGAAGCCGACGCCGGCGCACCGAGGCTGGAAACCAAGGAAGTGATTTAGTCTTGGGGCGGGCGAGGGGTCGAAGCCCGAGTTCGGCTTCGATCTTTCGTCGACCGAGCGCCTGTTCCGCTCGTGCGAAACGAACGGGCGAACCGGTTTCCGCGTCGCTCGGAAGCGCTGCGGCACGACGACCGCAGGATGTCGGCATGATCGTCATCGCTGACGAAACGACGAGCTACGCCGCTCGAATTCTTTTTTCGTGCGTAATGTCGACCAGGCTGCCGGGGAAATGCAGCGGCCTGCCTTCCTCTTCGCGCCAGCATCGCCCTCGCGCGCGAACCCAGCGAATGACATGGTCCTTGCCGACCACACGATACTCGATCTCGTAATCCTCACCGGTCTTGATCGCGATCTCCATCGCCTGGGAGACGCGATCCTGATCGAGCGGATGAATGGCCTCGATGAAGAGTTCGATCGGTGCGCCGGCGGCTGCGAGCCGCGGGTCGACGTTGTAGAACTCGGCAAACTGCCTGGTCCCGTAGACCTTGTTCGATGTGACGTCCCAATTCCAGCAACCAACGATGCACGGTGCACGCGGCGGCGAGGGGATGACATCGACACGGCCAGGGGCTTCGTGCGACTGGGCTTCAAGCACACCCATGCGAAGCACCAATGCGAGGGTCTCAAGGCCGTGCGACGTTGCAAGGCTTGCCAGTTCGGCGCACTTCTCGGCGATCCGGGAGGCGACGATGTTCTGCTTGTTTTGCATCGTGCCCCCCTTGAAAAATGTCACGGTAATAGGGTGATGCTGGCACGATTCGACGCAAAACTCTATGACGAGTTGCCGGTGGCAAGATGAGCGCGTGACTTAAGGTGATGCGTAACAAGTTAAATTTCGGGCGGCGCGTGGAGAACGACATGCGTCGCGCTCTTAGGCACACGTGAGCAGCAAGGGTACACCTGAGCAGCAAACGATTGCATGTCGTTCTACGACCATGCGCGCTCTCGAGTGGCCAGCGAATGCAGCGTCGCTGATGCGCCCTGTGCCTGGCACCAAGCCATGTGGATAAGCGGCACGGTGTCGCAATGTGCGATGACAAAGTTGCATAACGTATACATGCCGTGGACGGGGCTTCTCCCATTGACTAACATCGAACGCTCTCCCACGCTCTCGCCGGGACTGAGACTCAAACATGGCCAAATTGGCGGACCCCTATCTGGGGCGTCGCGTACTTGAATTCATCGATGCAGCAGAAGTCGCGACGCTTCCGCAGCAAGTCATGGCATTGTTCGAGAGCGCCGTCGGCGAATTCGGCTTCCACGCCTATATCATGGCCGGAATTCCGACCTCTGACGTTTCGTTCGATCGCGTGACGATTGCGAACGGCTGGCCGGCCGAGTGGTTCGATCTCTATGTCCGGGACAATCTTTGCGCGGTGGATCCGATTCCACGCCATGCCCTGACCACCGTCCATCCGTTTCTCTGGAGCGAAGCCCTCTACGACCGCGAGGCGGATAGCGCGGCGCGCCGCGTGATGGAGCGGGCGATGGACTTCCGCTTCAACAGCGGCTTCTGCATTCCGATCCACTACGAGGCGGCCACGGCCGCCGTCAGCATGGCCGGAGACCGTCCCTATATTACGGACGAGACCAAACGTGCGTTGCACATCATCGGTCTCTATTCGCACACACGTATCCGCTCGCTGGTCCGGAAAAAGCAGCCGGCCAGACTGCTCTCGAACAACGAGGCCGAAGTTCTGCGCTGGGCCGCCATCGGCAAGACCGCGTGGGAAACCAGCGTGATCATGGATGTCCCGGAGCGCAAGGTGAGGTTTCTGCTGACCGAAGCGCAGCGTAAACTCAATGCGGCCAACCGGACCGCGGCGGTGGTGCAGGCCCTTGTCAAGGGCGAAATCGAACTCTGACCTGTACGTCCTTACACTGGAAGAATGCCGTCCTGAATTTAGTGTCCCGGCCGAAGCAATATTGCTTCGGTGGGGGCAGGAATGGCGGAAATTCACGTTGTCCGGAAAGAGAACCGGCACCTGTACGAGGACTTGTTCGACCCATATTACCGACTGCGGCACGAGATCTACGTCAAGCAACGGCGCTGGATGGCGCTCGACCGGCCGGACGGACGCGAGATCGACCAGTTCGATACCGATGATGCGGTGTATCTCCTGGCGCTCGACGGGGCGAGAATTGTCGGAGCGATGCGGGCCGTTCCAACGACGTCCCCGACGCTGATGAGCGACGTCTTCCCGCAGCTCAACCTTCGTGCTCCGATCCATCGCCCCGACGTCTACGAATTATCCAGGATCTTCGTCGTTCCCGAACGGCGCGGTGAGTACTCCGGGCCGGGGCTTGCGACGCTGCTGCAGGCGGCGATCATCGAGTACGGCCTGGCCGTCGGTCTCACGGGCTTCACCATCGTGCTCGAAACTTGGTGGCTTCCTCGGTTCGAAGAGCAGGGGTGGCGGGCCAAGCCGCTTGGCCTTCCGATCGAGATCGACGGCATGTCGACCATCGCGGTGTTCGTCGCCTGTGACGAGGACACATGGGACGACATGGTTCAGCGAAAGGGGGTCGCCGGGCCGATGCTGCAGTGGCGTAACCTGGGGTCCGTTGCGCGTATCGATCTGCGTTTGAGCTCGAAGCTGTCTTCGCAAGTTCGGTAGTTTCACAAATCATGGGAGGCGGTCGTTTCTCGTCGGGAAGCGGCCGGCAGGTGACATATGTCGATCATTGATGGCGACGAAGAATCCAATCTGCTCACGAATCTGGAAGGCGCCATGCAATCAGCCAGGAATCTGGGCCTTCGCGATCTGGAGCTCATCTTGAAGATGGCGGTGCTTGAGGTGCTGAATTATCACGCCAGCCAGGCACCGAAGCAGCGCGCGGTCCGAGGGCGGCTCAAGGCCAGGTGAGGCTGCACAAGGTCGTGGAGCAAGGTCGTGGAGAATGTGTCGCGCGCTGGTAGGATCGGGCCTGTGGCGTGTGACACCTGGAGCGCGACTTGTGGAGTGATGCTTGGCCCGCAGCTACGCAATTCCCGATCTGCATGGCCGGAACGATCTGCTGACTGCCGCCATCGCCGCGATCTCGGCCAGCGCCGCCGGCGATTCGCTGACGCTGATTGCGTTGGGCGACTACGTCGACAAGGGGCCACAAAGCCGCCAGGTGATCGAGGCGATGAGCGCCCTGCAGCGCAATCCGCCGGCCGGATGGCGTGTGATCTGTCTCATGGGCAATCATGACGCGATGATGAGCGACGCCGTTCGCAAACCGGAAGCCCGCGACTTCTGGATGGCGCAGGGCGGGGACATCGCGCTGTCGTCCTACGGACAGCGGCCGGGTGGCGAGATCGCCATTCCCGAAGCGCATATCCGATGGCTGGAAGCGCTGCCCCTGATGCATGTCGATCGGAATCGCGTGTTCGTTCATGCCGGTGTCGACGCCGAGCAACCGCTCGATCAGCAAACCCGGCAGACCTTGCTCTGGAAGCGATATCCGGACGAGCACGCTGCCGGGCATGGCGAGCGTCATGTCGTGCATGGGCATGATCGCGCCCCGGAGGGGCCGAAATTGCTGGCAGGGCGGACCAACCTCGACACCATGGCCTGGTCGACCGGGCGGCTCGTGATCGGGATCTTCGATGACGACCAGCCGGGCGGTCCGGTGGACCTCATCGAAGTCCAGGGCGCACCGTTCGGCGATCCGGCAGCCCGTGATTCCGAAGGCTGAACCCCGCCGGCGCCCGGCATAGGCGTCAACCCTTTGACCAAAACGAGGAAAAGCAACCTCCGGTTTACCAGTTGGCTGCTATCCCCATTTTTGCCTTGTTCTGGCTGCGATATGATCACATCCCGGTGCGGATGTGGGCGCACCGGACTGGGACGGGGTGCCTTGGTGTGACGGATGGGGTCGTTACGCTCCGCGGCCCCAGGGAAATGTGGTAGTTGGGGACGAATGGGGATTCTGAAAGCAGAGCGGGTCGGTCAGGCTGCGCGGGTCGCGGCCGTGGCGGGCGCCTGCGTCGTTCTTGCCAACTGTGCTGCCTCCAACAAGCTGTCCAGCCGTGTCGATCCAAAATACGGCGTGTCGTCGAGCCCGCGGGTGGTTGAATTTGGCGAACCGGTGCCCAAGGGCGGCGGAGCCTATCGTGTCGGTAAGCCCTACATGGTCGGCGGCCGCCAGTACGTGCCGGAGGAAAACGTCAATTACCGCGCCGAAGGGCTGGCGTCCTGGTATGGCGATGATTTTCACGGTCGCCTGACCGCCAATGGCGAGGTGTTCGATATGACCTCGCTGACCGCCGCGCACCCGACCCTGCCAATGCCCTGTTATGTGCGAGTCACCAATCTCGGCAATGGCAAATCCCTGGTCGTGCGGGTCAATGATCGGGGACCGTATCACGGCAATCGTTTGATCGACGTCTCAAACAATGCCGCCAGGCTATTGGATTTCAAGGGAAATGGCATCGCGCGTGTGCGCGTGGAGTATGTCGGCCGGGCGCCGCTTGAGGGATCCGACGATCGCGTTCTGGAGGCTACGCTGCGGACCGGCGAGCCGGCTCCTGCGCCGTCCGCGGTCCGGATTGCCTCCGCGCGGCCGTTCGTCCCGGAGGTCGCGCCGGCGGGACGCGCCATTCGCGGCGATGTGCCGTTGCCGGAGGGGCGCCCCTATACGCTCGGCAACACGCAGCAGGACGTGGCTTCGGTCAGCGCCACCTCGGAAATGTCCGCCGCCCGCAGCCGGCGTTCAGGCGGACGGGTGCTCGAGAATCCGCACGCCGTGTCGTACGAGGCCAACGCGGCCTATCGGCAGGACACCAGCCAGCCTGCGTCCCAACAACCGATGACCCGGCCGGTCGCGGCCTACGCCCCGGCGAACGCCGAGCAGGACGGCATCACGACGCTTTTGAAGGGGCGTGGCCTCTACTGAGCCGGACTCCATCGGACGTTCGTCCCGCTAAGGGTCTAACTGACTTCCTTCAGGAATCCGATCAACGCAGCGTTCACCTCGTCGGCGCACTCCTGCTGGATCCAGTGACCGGCGCCTTCGATAAGGAGCTTGCGCCTGAGGTTCGGCAGCACCTTTTCCATGTCGTTGACGCGCTTGGCCCCGATCAGGCCAGTGATGACCTGGTCTTGCGATCCCGCAATGAAGATCGACTGCTGGTGGATCTGCGCGCCTTGCCAGGGCGCCGTCAGTTCCCAGTTGCGGTCGATATTGCGGTACCAGTTGAGCCCGCCGCGGAAGCCTGCGGCGCGATAGGTGTCGATGAAGTGGGCGATATCGGCCGGCGTGATCCATGGCGGCAGCGGGCGTGGGATCGTCCGGTCGCCCAAAAATCCAAGGCCGGTTTGCACGAACTGCGACATGGGGCTCTCGGTCGAGAAACCTTTCGAGAACACCGCATGCATGGTGAAGTCGACATCTTGCTCGAATTCGGCCTCGGCGGCTCCGGGCTCCTGGAAATACTGCCAGTAGAAGTTGGTGATGCCCTGGTCGTGCAGGGTTTGCAGCGGCCGGCCGCGGCCGCGCGTCGGCGGGGGCACGCTCAGGCCGCCGACGGCGGTGAAGATGTCAGGCCGAAACATCGCGGCGTGCCAGGCGACCGGGGCGCCCCAGTCGTGGCCGATGATCACGGCCTGTTTCTCGCCGAGGGCTGCAACCAGTGCGACCACGTCGCCCGTGGTATGGAAAATCGTGTAGGCGTCGATGGCGGCAGGCGCGCTGGTGCGCCCGAAGCCGCGCATGTCCGGGGCAACCACATGAAAGCCGGCATCGGCCAAGGCGCTCAGTTGATGCCGCCAGGAGTAGGACAGTTCCGGCCACCCATGGCAAAGCAGCACCAGCGGCCCGCTCCCGCTCTCGCGGATGAACATGTCGATCCCGTTGACTGCGAGCATGCGTGTGGATGACATCGCCATTCCGCCCCCTTTTGCCGCGTTTTGTTGCCTTCCCATCGTTCAATCAGGCTCCCAGTGGCGAGGCAAGGCCGCCAGCGCATTTGCGACCGCTCACATGGCACGGTTGCAATGGCTGATAGGGTGGCGTTGTTTGGTCTTGGGGCAACTGATAGAAGGCCAGCGAACGGCAGATGAGTGCGGTACTAGTGCCGCCGATCTGAAGTTCCTGCACCACTTGCCGCGAACTCGTACCAGGAACTTCAGATCGAAAAGCGGCACTAGAATAATAGACTTGCTAGTGCCCCTGATGCATCCGAAGTTCGTGTCAGAGAGTGCTGCGATGGTTCACGAACTTCGGATGCGGGGCACTAGGTTTTGCGACACAGCTTTCCCATCGGCGGACCGACGGTTTGGCGCCGCAGCCTGATCGCGGCTTTGGTGCTGCTCGGCCTCGTGGCGGGCGGGCTGAGCCATGCCGCCAACAACAGCGTCCAGGGTGCCAAGAAGGAAGAGGGCGGCATCGATATCGACGCGCCGACCGCGATCCTGATCGAAGCCAAGAGCGGCAGCGTGCTGTTCGAGAAGAATGCCGATCAGCCGGTCGCCCCTTCCAGCATGCTGAAGCTGATGACGGCGGAATTCGTCTTCAATGCGCTGCGCAAGGGCGACATCAAGGGCAGCGATCAGTACGTGGTGAGCGAGAACGCGTGGCGGCGTGGCGGCGCGCCGGCGGGCGGCCCGACCATGTTCGCCGCGATCCACAGCCGTGTCGGCATCGACGACCTGCTGCGCGGCATGATCATCGATAATGGCAACGACTCGGCCATGGTGCTGGCCGAAGGGATGGCCGGCAACGAGCGCGAGTTCGCGGCGATGCTGACCAAGCGTGCCCGCGAGATCGGCCTGGAGCAATCCACGTTCGCCAACGCGACCGGGATGTCCGATCCCGGCAACAAGATGTCGGTGCGCGACATCGCCAAGCTTGCCCGGCATGTCATCCAGACCTATCCGGACTACTACAAGCTCTATAACGAGCGTGAATTCATCTGGAACAAGATCCGCCAGCAAAACCGCAATCCGCTGCTCAATGCGATGTCGGGTTCCGATGGTTTGATCGCCGGTTCGACCAAGGATGGCGGCTATGGAGCCGTCACCTCGGCCGTGCAAGATGGACTGCGGCTGATTGTCGTGGTCAATGGCCTGGATGATCCGGACGATCGTGTCACCGAAGCCAAGAAGCTGCTGGACTGGGGATTTCGCAGCTTTGAGCTGCGGACGCTGTTCGAGCCCGAGCGCGTGGTCGGCTACGCCAAGGTGTTTGGCGGCTCCAGCGGTTCGGTGGCCCTCGCCAGCCATGAGCCAGTCGGGGTGATGGTCCAGAAGAGTGGCGGCGACAAACTGATTGCGCGCATCGTCTATGAGGGGCCGGTGCGGGCGCCAATCGAACCGGGACAACCGGTCGGAGTGGTGAAAGTCTGGCGCGGCCCCAATATCGCCGTCGAGACGCCGCTCTATACGACCGAAGCGGTGGGAGTGGGCTCGACCATGCGGCGCGCGTTCGACGGCGTCAGCGAACTGGTTATCGGGTTGTTTCGTTCCAGCACCAGGAAGTTGTGACAATGGTTTCCGACGGTGCACCGGCGACAAAGCGGGGACGCTTCATCACCTTTGAAGGCGGCGAGGGCGCCGGCAAGTCGACTCAGATCAAGCTGCTGGCGGACCGGCTGACGGCCGCCAACGTGCGTACCGTGGTGACGCGCGAGCCGGGCGGCTCGCCCGGCGCGGAGATCATGCGGCATCTGGTGCTGTCGGGAATCGGAAAGCTGCTGGGGCCGGATGCGGAAACATTGCTGTTCGCAGCCGCGCGCGATGATCATGTCCATCTGGTGATCGAGCCGTCGCTGGCGCGCGGCGTCTGGGTGCTGTGCGATCGTTTTTCCGATTCGACGCGGGCCTATCAGGGACGTCTGGGCAAGGTCGATCCGGGACTGATCGAGGCGCTGGAGCGGGTGACCATCGGCAGTTTGCGCCCGGACCTGACCCTGGTGCTGGATCTGCCGGTGGAGGTCGGGTTGCGCCGTGCGGCAAAACGCCGTGGCAGTGCCGCGCCGGATCGGTTCGAGGCGGAGAACGTCGATTTCCACGAAAAACTTCGCGAGGCCTATCACAGGATTGCCGAAGAGAATCCGCAGCGTTGCGTGATCGTTGACGCCAATGCATCGGCGACCAATGTTGCGTCGCGAATCTGGCGTGTGATGAGGGAGCGCTTTGTCGAACTCCCCTCACAACGCAAAAAGGCCGTGCATCCGTGAGTGGCAAATCCAACGACAGCAAGCTTGAGGTGCGTGCGCCGCGCGAGACCGTGGCGCTGTTCGGCCACGATGACGCCGAGGCCACGTTGCTGGCCGCTTACCGCAGCGGTCGTATTCCTCATGCCTGGCTGATCGGCGGTGCCAGCGGCATCGGCAAGGCCACGCTGGCCTATCGGATGGCGCGTTTTGTGCTGGCCAATCCCGATCCGTCGGCGCCTGGTGTGCAGAGGGCCGACAGCCTGCAGGTGGATGCATCGCATCCGACGGCGCGCCAGATCGCAGGTGGCAGTCATGGCGGCCTCCTGACACTGGAGCGGACCGCAAACGACAGGGGTGTGCTGCGCACCGTCATCACCGTCGACGAGACGCGCGAGACCATCGGCTTCTTCGGCTCGACGGCGGCTGCCGAAGGCTGGCGGGTCTGCATTGTCGACACCGTGGACGAGCTCAATGCCAATGCCTCCAATGCGCTGCTCAAGGTGCTGGAGGAGCCGCCGGAGCGTTCTCTCTTTCTCTTGATCAGCCATGCGCCCGCGCGCCTGCTTCCGACCATCCAATCGCGCTGCCGGAAACTGTTCCTGCGCCCGCTGGGCGAGGACAACGTTGCTCGCGCGGCCGTGGAAAGTGCCGGGCTGGACATCGACGACCCGTCGCTGCGCGAAGCGGCTGGCGCCTCCGAGGGCAGCGTGGCACGGGCTTTGATGCTGATCGGCGGCGACGCCCTGGGACTTCACCAGCGGACGGCCGCGCTGCTCGCTACTTTGCCGCATGTCGATCCCAAGGCCTTGCATGCGCTGGGCGACGCGCTCGGCAGCAACGACCGCACCGCCATTGCGGCGTTCGTTGATACCATCGACCGCTGGATGAGCGAACGGCTCAGGGTGGCGGACGCCAATGCCAATCTGCCCCGGCTTGCACGGCTGGCGGAGGTATGGGAAAAGATCAATCGCGCTGCGCGTGACACCGAATCCTATAATCTTGAGCGAAAACCGCTGGTTTTCTCGGTATTTGGGCTTCTCGCAGACGCGACGCGCTGATGGGCCCAAAACCTTCCTAAATGGTCCCGCGGTCCGTATCATCCCTGCGATTTTGAGATGCCATGAAAGGCTTTCGCGACGATGGCGAATGCGACTAATTCCGGTTCCTCGTTCTACATCACGACTGCGATCGCCTACCCGAATGGCGTGCCGCACATCGGTCATGCCTATGAGGCGATCGCGACCGACGCGCTGGCCCGTTTCCAGCGGTTGAACGGCAAGGATGTGTTCTTTCTGACCGGAACCGACGAGCACGGCCTGAAGATGATTCAGACCGCGCAGAACGAAAAGCTCACCCCGATGGAGCTTGCGACGCGCAATGCGGCGCGCTTCAAGGAGATGGACCAGCGGCTGAACATCTCGTTCGATCGCTTCATTCGCACCTCCGAGCCGGCGCACCATGCGTCGGTCCAGGAAATCTGGAAGCGGATGGCCGAGGCCGGCGACATCTATCTCGACAGCTACGCCGGCTGGTATTCGGTTCGTGACGAAGCCTATTACGCCGAGGACGAGACCGTCGTCGGCGAGGACAAGGTGCGCCGTGGCCCGCAGGGCACGCCGGTGGAGTGGGTGGAGGAGAAAAGCTATTTCTTCCGCCTGTCCGCCTATCAGGACAAGCTGCTGGCGCTTTATGAAACCCAGCCGGATTTCGTCGGCCCGGACTCACGCCGCAACGAAGTCATCTCCTTCGTCAAAAGCGGGCTGAAGGATCTTTCGGTGTCGCGCACCACCTTCGACTGGGGCGTCAAGGTGCCGGGCGATCCGGAACACGTGATGTATGTCTGGGTCGATGCGCTGACCAACTACATCACCGGTGTCGGCTTTCCCGATGAGACCGATAAGAACTGGCACTACTGGCCAGCGGACCTGCACATCATCGGCAAGGACATCATCCGTTTCCACGCGGTGTACTGGCCGGCGTTCCTGATGTCGGCTGGCATTCCCGTGCAGAAACGCGTCTTTGCCCACGGCTTCCTGTTCAACCGCGGCGAGAAGATGTCGAAGTCGGTCGGCAACGTTGTCGATCCCTTCAATCTGGCGGATCAGTACGGCGTCGACCAGCTGCGCTATTTCCTGCTGCGCGAAGTCTCGTTCGGCCAGGATGGCAGCTACAATCACGAGGCGATCGTTGCGCGCACCAATGCCGATCTCGCCAATGATCTCGGCAACCTGGCGCAGCGCTCGCTCTCGATGATCGCCAAGCAATACGGCGGCGTGCTGCCGACACCCGGCGCATTCAGCGACAACGACAAGGCGATCCTGGCGCAAGCCGACGGCATGCTGGCGCAGGCCCGCACTGCGATGGACACCCAGCAGATCCATCAGGCGCTCAATGCGATCTGGCTGGTGGTTGCCGAAGCCAATCGCTATTTCGCGGGCGAGGCACCGTGGGCGCTGGCCAAGACCGATCCTCCGAGGCAGGGCACCGTGCTGTACGTGACCGCCGAGGTGGTTCGGCAGGTCGCCATCCTCGCTCAGCCGTTCATGCCGGAGTCGGCAGCGAAGCTGCTCGATATTCTCGGTGTCGGAGCCGATGCGCGCTCGTTTGCGGCGCTGGGCGCGGCAGCTCGCCTCTCACCGGGCAGCCAGTTGCCGCCGCCCGCGCCGGTGTTCCCGCGCTATGTCGAGCCCGCCGATGACGCGGGCAACGGCAAGGGACCGGGCAAGGGATCAGGCAAGGTGTGATGCTGGTCGACAGTCATTGCCATCTGGATTTTCCGGATTTCGCCGAGGACCTGGATGGGATCGTTGCCCGTGCCGAGGCCGCGGGTGTCGGCCGCATCGTGACCATCTCGACGCGGGTGAAGCGCGTCCAGGGGCTGCTCGATATCACGGCGCGTTTTCCGAACGTCTATTGTTCCGTGGGCACGCACCCGCATCATGCGGATGAGGAGGACGGCATTCCCGCCGACGAGCTGATTGCGCTGACTCGGCATCCGAAGGTCGTGGCGCTGGGTGAGGCGGGGCTGGATTATTTCTACGACAATGGATCGCCGGTGGCACAAGAGCGTGGCTTTCGCGCCCATATCGCCGCTGCCCGCGCGACCGGACTGCCGCTGGTAATCCATACCCGCGAGGCGGACGTGGACTGCGGGCGCATTCTCGACGACGAGATGGCGAGGGGTCCGTTCCGCGCGGTGCTGCATTGCTACACCGGTGGCCGCGAGCTGGCGATGAAAGCCATCGCGCTGGGCTTGTCGATTTCGTTCACCGGCATCCTCACCTTCAAGGCCTCGCAGCCCCTGCGCGATCTCGCCGCCGAATTGCCGGCCGATCGCATCATGGTCGAGACCGACGCCCCGTATCTCGCGCCCGGAAAATTCCGCGGCAAACGCAACGAGCCGGCTTATGTGGTGGAAACCGCGAAAGTGCTGGCGGACGTGCGCGGCGTCTCCCTGGACGAGATCGCGAAGCAGACCACCGAGAACTTCTTCCGGCTTTTCAGCAAGGTCCCCAAACCGGACACCACGGCATGACCACCACACTGACCATCCTTGGATCCGGGTCGTCCGCCGGGGTGCCGCGCCCTGCGCTCGGCTGGGGCGCCTGCAACCCGAACAATCCGAGGAATCGCCGGCTGCGCTGCTCGATTTTGGCTGACAAACAATCGGCCGCCGGCACGACGCGCGTCCTGATCGACACCTCGCCGGACCTGCGCGAACAGCTGATCAGCGCCGATGTCGAGCACTTGGACGCGGTGTTCCTGACTCACGAGCATGCCGACCAGACCCACGGCATCGATGACCTGCGCTCGGTCGTGCTGCACCAGCGCGCACGGATACCGGTCCATCTCAACAAGTCGACAGCGGATCACATCCTGCTGCGGTTCTCTTATTGCTTCGTGTCTCCGCCGGGCAGCGACTATCCGCCGATCCTGACCAGCCACGCCATCGAGGGCGGCGAGAGCCGTACCATCACGGGGAAGGGCGGCGAACTGTCGCTCACCGCGTTCAACGTGCAGCACGGCAACATTCCGGCGCTGGGCTATCGCATCGGCGACGCCGCCTATACGCCCGATGTCAGCGACATTCCCCGCGAGAGCTTCGCGGCGCTGGAAGGTCTCGAGCTCTGGATCATCGACGCCTTACGTTATGCGCCGCATCCCAGCCACTTCAGCCTTGATGACGCACTCGGCTGGATCGATCGTTTCAAGCCGCGGCGGGCTGTCCTCACCAACCTGCACTCCGACCTCGACTATGACGTGGTCAGCGCCAAGCTGCCGACGGATGTCGTCGCCGGTTATGACGGCATGCGGCTGACGCTGGAGACGAACACCTCGCGCGAGATGAATTGAGGTTGAATCAACTCCGTCATCCTGAGGTGCGCGCTCTTGCGCGCCTCGAAGGACGACGGCCAAGGAGCTGGCGTATGGGCCGTCGTCCTTCGAGGGCCATGCTTTGCATGGCAAGTCGGATTTATCCGACTTGCGACCTATTCAAAGAACGCAACCGGCGTAGCCGGTTGCTGCGCACCTCAGGATTACGGATTACATTGAGCGAACCTTATCTCATCATGCTTTAGCAAATCGGATATCCCGTCCGGTGTGCTTGTGCGTTGAAACGAAGCAAAGGCAATCGGACCGTTTCCCATGGTGAACGTTCGCCCGCTTCAACCATGCGACATCGATGCGCTCTATGCCATTTCGCTCGCGACCGGGCTGGCGGGAGGCGATGCGTCCTCGCTTTACAGCGACCCGAAGCTTATGGGGCACATCTATTCCGCGCCCTACGCGAACCTGCAATCGGACCTTTGCCTGGTGGCGGAAGATGAATCCGGTGTGGCAGGTTTCATCGTCGGCGCGGCTGATACCTGGGCGTGGGAACGGCGGCTCGAACAGGAATGGTGGCCACGGTTGCGCCAGCAATATCCCTCACCAGACGAGACGCGAACTGCCGAATGGTCGTATGATCACCGGCGTGTCGTTATGATCCACAATCCGAAACCGACACCGGCCACGATTGCCCAATCCTATCCCGCGCACGTTCATATGAATTTGTTGCCGCGCCTTCAGGGACGCGGGGCCGGGTCTCGGATGTTTGCTGCCTGGCGTTCCATGGCGGTGACCCGGGGGATCGGCGCAATGCACGTTGGAGTGAACAGGGACAATACGCGCGCCATCAGATTTTGGTCTCGGGTCGGCTTTGTTGAACTGGATATTCCCGAGGCGCAGGCAGGGCGCACAATCTGGATGGGGCGAGAGACGTCTTGAATGTCTACTCGCGGATAGCGTTGAAAAGATAGAGACGACCTCGACGGCGATAATTTGCTCAGGCCGTGATCGCCTTCGCCGATCCGATCTGGTTGCGCAGCACGAACTTCTGAATCTTGCCCGTGGACGTCTTCGGCAGTTCGCCGAAAACGATCGCCTTGGGCGTCTTGAAGCCGGGCAGATGCTCCCTGCAATAGGCGATGATCTCGGCCTCCGTGGCGGAAGCGTTGTCCTTCAGTTCCACGAACGCGCAGGGCACTTCACCCCACTTCGCATCCGGCTTGGCGACGACGGCGGCGAACAGCACGGCCGGGTGTTTGTAGAGAATGTCCTCCACCTCGACAGATGAGATGTTCTCTCCGCCGGAGATGATGATGTCCTTGGAACGGTCCTTGATGATCACGTAGCCATGCTCATCGAGGACGCCGAGATCCCCGGTATGGAACCAGCCGCCGGCAAACGCCTCTTGGGTGGCCTTCTCGTTCTTGAGATATCCCTTCATGACGATGTTGCCGCGGAACATGACCTCGCCGATGGTTTCGCCGTCGCGCGGCACCTCCCGCATGGTCTCCGGATCGAGCACGGTGACCGCCTCCTGCAGCGGATAGGGTACGCCCTGCCGCCGCTTCAGTTGCGCGCGTTGCTCGGACGGAAGGTCATCCCAGCCCGGCTGTTCGGCGCAGACCGAGGCCGGCCCATAGACTTCGGTCAGGCCGTAGACATGCGTCAGTTTGATCCCGATCCGCTCGGCGCCGGCCAGCACGGCCACCGGGGGCGCCGCGCCGGCGATCAGGCCGGTGACCGGTTTTGCTGAACCGGCTGTCGGCGCGCCCGGGGCGTTGATCAGGGTGTTGTAGACGATCGGCGCGCCGCTCATGTGGGTGACGCCGTGCTTCGGGATCAGTTCGAAGATCTTGGCCGGATCGACCTTGCGCAGGCAGACGTTGATGCCGGCCGTTGCCGCAAGCGTCCAGGGGAAGCACCAGCCGTTGCAGTGGAACATCGGCAGCGTCCAGAGATAGACCGGATGCTGGCCGAGACCGCCCGCCATCACGTTGCTGACCGCATTGAGGTAGGCGCCGCGGTGATGGGTGACGACCCCCTTGGGATTGCCGGTGGTGCCGGATGTGTAGCTCAGCGCGATCGCGTCCCATTCGTCCTGCGGATGTTTCCAGGCGAAGTCGGGATCGCCCGACGCGACGGCCGCCTCGTACTCGATCTCGCCGACCGGACGACCGCCCGTGAACGCGGCGTCCGCCACATCGACAATCAGGGGCTTGGGTCCCGTCATCAGGGTGAGGGCCTCGGTGATCACGTCGGCGTACTCGGGGTCGACCAGCAGCACCTTGGCGCCGCCATGGTCGAGCATGAAGGCCAGCGCGGTGGCGTCGAGGCGGGTGTTGAGGGTGTTCAGGACGCCGTCCGCCATGGGAACCGCGAAGTGCAGCTCGTTCATCGCGGGGATGTTCGGCAGCATGGCCGCGACCGTGTTCCCGCGGGAGATCCCCCGGCGGGTCAGGAAGGAGGCGACGCGGCGGCAGCGCTCGAAGGTCTGTGCCCAGGTAAAGCTGCGCCCCTCATAGACCACGCTGGTCAGGTGCGGATACACCGCCGCCGAACGCTCCAGGAAGCTGATCGGCGACAGCGGCACGTAGTTGGCCGGGGTCTTGTCCAGACCGACGCTGTATTGTCCCTGCGAGATGCTCATGTGATCGTCCGATTACTTGAGAATGTCTTCTTTTTCAGCAGCTTCCAGGGCTTTGTTCAATTCCCAGAAGGTTACGTTGATCCTCCAAGTCTGTACTTTGGAAAATACGTCCAACAGCTAGCTCTTATTTGGATAATTTTTACAGGAATCCGATCGAAATCCACGGAATTGCCGCCACGATGATCAGGCCCAGAAACAGCGCCAGCATGTAGCCCCAGATCGGCCGGATGCCCTCCGCCGGGTCCACCCGCCCGATGGCGCAGGCGGCATAATAACCGACCCCGAACGGCGGCGCGAACAGTCCGATCCCCATCGCCAGGATCACGATCATCGCATAGTGCACCTCGTGCACGCCGACCGCGCGGGCAATCGGAAACAGCAGCGGGCCGAACAGCACGATGGCCGGGATACCCTCCAGCACGCTGCCCAGGATGACAAAGGCCACGATCGAGACCGCGATGAACGTCAGCGAGCCGCCGGGCAGGCCGGCCATGGTGGCGGCGAGCGAGCGGGAGAAGCCCGATTGGGTCAATCCCCAGGCCATGCCCGTGGCGGTGCCGATGATCAGCAGGATCGCGCCCGACAGGCAGGCCGTGTCGATCAGCATCGGCACCAGACGCCGCCAGTCGAAGCGGCGATAGATCAAGAGGCCGGCCAGGATGGCATAGACGATGCCGATGGTGGAGACCTCCGTGGCTGTGGCGACGCCTTCGACCACGGCGGCGCGGATCACGAATGGCAGCGCGATCGCGGGCAGGGCGATCACGAAGCTACGGCCGACTTCGCTCGAAGTCGCCTTGGTGACATGGCGCAGGTCTTCGTTGCGATAACGCCACCAGACCAGGGCCGACAGCATCAGCGCCAGCACCACACCCGGCAGCAGGCCGCCGGTGAACAGCGCCGAGATCGAGACCCCGGTCACGGAGCCGATGGTGATCAGCACCAGGCTCGGCGGAATGGTTTCGGTCTGGGCGCCAGTCGCCGCCAGCAGCGCCACCAGATCGCCGGGCTTGGCGCCGCGCGCCTTCATTTCCGGAAACAGCACGGGCGCCACCGCGGCCATGTCGGCGGCCTTGGAGCCGGAGATGCCAGACACCAGATACATGGCGCCGAGCAGCACATAGTGCAGTCCGCCGCGCACGTGTCCGAGCAGGCTTGCGAGGAACGCGACCATGGCCCGCGCCATGCCGGTCATCTCGATCAGCAGGCCGAGGAAGACGAACAACGGGACCGAAAGCAGGATCAGGTGGCTCATGCCCTCGTCCATCCGCCCGACCAGCACCAGCAGCGGCGTGTGGGTGGTCAGGATCAGGTAGCCGAAGATTGCCAGCCCGAATGCGAAGGCGATCGGGATGCCGGCAAAGACGCAAAAGCCGACCACGCCGACAAAGAAGATGATCAGATTGAGGTTGCCGAGCTGCCGCAGCCAGGGCTGCGCAAACCAGAATGCGGCCATGATCACTGCGACGGTCACAGCCGCCAGCAGCACGGTGCGGATCCGCCCGACCCTGGCAAGCCGCAGCATTGCAAAAATGGCCATCAAGGCGATACCGACCGGCAATGCGGCGGCGCGGAAGCTGTTGGGGATCTGCAAGGCGGGGGTAGTGATGTAGCTTTCTTCGTAGGCGTATTCGTAGGCCGGCCAGGCGATCAGCAGCAGGAAGGCGAGTGCGGCGCAGGTGCCGACCACATCAAGGAACGCGCGTTGCTCCGGCGAGGCCTTGGCCACCATCGCCGTCATCCGCATGTGTTCGGCGCGGCGAAACGCGATCGCCGCACCCAGCATCGCCAGCCACAGGAACAGGATCGAGGCCAGTTCGTCGGACCAGATCAGCGGGCTGTGGAAGCCGTAGCGCGAGACCACACCCATGAACAGGATGACGATCTCGGCCGTCACCAGCACGGCGGCGGGAATCTCGACCAGCGCACCGAAGATGTTGTCCAGTGAGCGTACCCAGACGCGGGCCTGGGAGAGGCCGGTGGCCTCTCCGTCGTTCACCGTTCCGCTTCCTGGAGCAGGGCTGGCTTCCGCGATCTGCACGGCTTACGCCAGCTTGCCGACGGCTTTTTCCAGCAGGTCCCAGGCGTGGTCGCCGTACTTGCCCTTCCATTCGGCATAGAAGCCGGCCTGGCGAAGCTTGTCGCGGAACGGACCGGTGTCCGGCTGGTTGATCACCAACCCCTTGGCTGCGAGTTCGTCACGCGTGGAGATGTTGAGTTTTTCGGTATCGCCGCGCTCTTTCACCGCCGCCGCGTTGATGTTCTTCGCCACGATGGTGCGCACATCCTCGGGCAACTTCTCCCAGGCGCGGCGGTTGGCGAGATACCAGAAGCCGTCCCACATGTGGTTGGTCAGCGAGCAGTACTTCTGAACTTCATACAGCTTGGCGGTTGCGATCAGCGCCAGCGGGTTTTCCTGGCCTTCGACCACCTTGGTTTGCAGCGCCGAATAGACTTCGCTGAAGTTGATCGAGGCCGGGGCCGCATCGAACGCCTTGAACATCGAGGTCCACAGCGGCGACACCGGCACGCGGATCTTGAAGCCCTTCAGGTCGTCCGGGCTCTTGATCGGCCTGGTGGACGAGGTGACTTCACGGAAGCCGTTGTCCCAGATCTTGTCCATGACCACGAGATTGGCCTTGGTGATCTCCTTGCGGATATAGGCGCCGAGATCGCCGTCCATGGCCTTCCAGACCGTGTCGTAATTCGGGAAGGCGAAGCCGATGCCGTTGATCGAGGCGGCCGGTACCAGAGTGGCCAGGATCAGGCCGGACAGGGTGAAGAACTCGACGCCGCCGGAGCGGATCTGGCTCAGCATGTCGGTGTCGGAGCCGAGCTGGTTGTTCGGGAAAATCTGCAGGTCGAAACGGCCGTTGGTCTCAGCCTTGATCGCCGCCGACATCTCCTTGGCGCTGACGTTCAGGGGGTGGACGTCAGGGAGGTTGTTCGCGAATTTGTAGGTAAACTCGGCCTGCTGGGCGCGCGCGACAAACGGCGCACCGACACCTCCCGCAACCGTCACGGCTGCGGAGGCCTTCAGCAAGGCACGACGCGAAAAGTTCATTGGACGTTCTCCCTTGGACCACACGTTTCTTGTTGGACAATCACGTCCACTATCATAATGACCCGGTTTGGGCAGGTCATCAGGCTTCTTGATGCATTTGCATCCGGAAAGCACCGCCGACTAAAGTACGAGGGCTATAACGCAACACACAGGCGAAGTCAGCGTCTTTTGCCCCCGGCATGGTAGGCTGGCGGACGGCCGGCTCGCGTGCCCGCCGCAATCAAGAAACCGAAACGAGGATGAAAATGGCAGATCGAGGTGTTGCAGTCGTGACCGGCGGTGGCTCCGGCATTGGGCTCGCGATCGCGGAGGCGCTGCTGGGCGAAGGCTGGAAGCTGCTGATCGCCGATTTGTCGGCCGATGCGCTGCACGCGGCGCGCGCCAGGCTGGAGCCGCGCGGTGCCGATCTCGTCAAGTTCGTCCAGATGGACGTGGCCGATGAAGCGAGCGTGATCGCCGGGCTGAAAGGCTGTGAAGACAATTTCGGCGAGGTGCGGGGCCTGGTCAATTCCGCCGGGATCGGCCGGGATGTGCCGTTCTTCGACACCAGCGTGCAGCTATTCCGCAAAATCCTCGATATCAACTTGGTCGGAACATTCGCGGTCTCGCGTGAGGTCGGCCGGCTGATGAAGGCCCATGGCGGCGGGGCGATTGTCAACATCGCCTCGGTCTCCGGCCTGCGCGGCAATATCGGCCGCTCGGCCTACGGCGCATCCAAGGGTGGCGTCGTGACGCTGACCCAGGTCATGGCGTCCGAACTCGCGCCGGACAACATCCGCGTCAACGCCATTGCGCCGGGACCGATCGAGACCCCGATGGTCAAGGAGATGCACAGTGACGAGGTGCGCGCCGGCTGGTTGAGACTGGTGCCACAAAGGCGCTATGCGCCCCCGCAAGAGATCGCCGGCGCCGCATCGTTCCTGCTGGACAGCAGCAAAGCGAGCTTCGTGACCGGACAGATCCTGGCGGTCGACGGCGGCTTCTCCGCCGCCGGTCTGCTGCCGGCTTATCCGTAACGGCGGTCAGGTCGGCGCCGGAGCACTCCGGGTTCGCGCGGCAATCGCATTCGCACGCGCGAGCAGGGCCTCGGCCCGCTGCACGATCGGAATATCGATCATCTTGCCGTCGATGGCGAACGAGCCGCGTCCCTCGGCCGCAGCCTGCCGGTCGAGCGCCACGATGCGCTCGGCGTCCGCGATGTCCTTCGCCGACGGACTGAAACCGGCATTGAGGATCGGCACCAGCGAGGGATGGATGCAGGCCGAGCCGACAAAGCCGAAATCCGCCGAGCGCCGCACGATGCGGGTGTAGCCGTCGAGGTCGGCGAAATCCGCCACCGAGCCGATGGTGCCGAGCGGCAGGATTCCGGCGGCGCAGGCCGCCTGCACGATCTGCTGCTTGGGCATCAGCATGGTCTCTTCCGACGGCTTGGCGCCGATGGCCGTGGCATAATCCTCCGCGCCCAGCGAAATGCCGGCAAGTCTTGGCGTCGATCGTGCGATCTCATGGGCCCTCGCGAGCGGACCTGGCGCCTCGATCAGTCCGATGAACCAGATCTTGCCGACGGGCAATCCGCGGCTCAGCTCCAGCCGGGTCACCATCTCATCGAGCAGCCGCAGATGTTCGGGACCTTCGACCTTCGTAATCTTGATGGCGTCGACACCGGCGATGACGGCGGCTTCGAGATCGCGCACCGCCAGTTCCAGCGGCTGGTTGATCCGCACCATCACGTCCGAGCGGCCGGTCTCGCGGAAACGCTTGACGATGCCTGGCACCAGCGCCCGAGCAGCCTCCTTCTGCGCCAGCGGGATGCTGTCCTCGAGATCGATAATCAGTGCATCGGCGCCGCGGTCCGTGGCCTTGGCCACGAAACGTTCGACATTGGCGGGCACGAACAGCGCGGAGCGCCAGACCGGGAATTTCTGCGGCAGTGTCATGTCGTCTTCTCCTTCGCGAGGCCCGAGGCCAACGCAGCATCGATCTCTTTGTCGGTCAGGCCGGCTTCCGCCAGAATGTCGCGGGTGTGCTGTCCGAGGCGTGGCGCCGGTGTGCGGATGGTGCCCGGCGTCTCCGAAAGTCGCGCCGGCACGGCATGCATCGGGAACGACCCCATCTCATCGTCGGGGTAATCGGCGAGCAGGGCGCGTGCCTGCACATGCCGGTCGTTCATCAGCCGCACGATGTCGTTGACCGGGCCGATGGTCACTTCGGCTTCCTCGAAGAACGCTACGTTGTCGTCCACGGTCCGCGCAGCGATGAAATCGCCGATGATCCGGTCGAGCTCCACGACATGGACAAGGCGCTGCTCGTTGGTCTTGAACCGCGGGTCCTCACAAAGCTCGGGCCGTCCGATCGAGCGCAGCACGCGCATGGCCATGCCCTGCGTCGAGGCCGACAGGCAGACCCAGCCGCCGTCGAGGGTGCGATAGACGTTGCGCGGCACCGAGCCGCTGGAGCGGCTGCCGCTGCGCGGCTTGATCTTGCCGGTCAGCCGGTAGTTGGCGGCTTGCGGCCCGAGCGAATTGACGATCGGATCGAGCAGCGGCAGGTCAACGACCTGGCCGTGGCCGCCATTCACCTCGACCTCGCGCAACGCGGCCATGGCGGCAAAGGCGCCGGTGAGGCCGGACAGCGCATCGGCCAGATACATCGGCGGCAGCACCGGTTCGCGATCCGGGAAACCATTCATTTCGGCGAACCCGGAGAACCCTTCGACCAGCGTGCCGAAGCCAGGGCGGCGATGATACGGCCCGGTCTGTCCCCAGCCCGAGATGCGGACAATCACGAGTTTCGGCTCCAGGCGGAGTAATTCATCCGGAGCAAGACCCATCTGCTCCAGCGTGCCGGGGCGGAAACTCTCGATCAGCATCGCCGCGCCGGGGATCAGCTTACGGATCAGCGGCACCGCGTCCTCATGACGGAATTCGACGCAGAGACTGCGCTTGTTGCGCGAATGCACCTTCCAGGTGGTCTCGACGTTGTTGATGCGCCAGCCGCGCAACGTATCGCCCTCGCGCGGTTCGACCTTGATGACGTCGGCGCCAAAATCAGCAAGGTGCTGGGTCAGCAGATTGCCGGCAACCAGGCGCGAGAGATCGACGACGCGGAGCCCGCTCAGCGGACCACGCGCGCCGGGCGTGTAGTCGGCGTGCGGCAGCCCTCCCGTGGATTGCGCGGCGTCAGTGGGATGGGGCATGGCTCTGTCCTGGAAAAAGAATGCCGCCGGCGAGAGGGAGCCACAGGCGCAACTGGCGGGCAGCGGTCGCTTCCTGGGTTTCGATGCGGATGGGATTGCCGCCGACATCGAGTCCGATCTGCCAGCGTCCACCGATGTAGGAGTGGCTGACCACGTTGGCATTGACGATCGAGCCGCCGGCCTCGGTCTCGTTGTCGGTGGCGAGCCGCATCTGTTCGGGCCGATAGGCAAACGTCACCTTGTCGCCCGGCGAAGGACGTCGTTCGGACTGGATGGTGACGCGCTGTCCATCGGCGAGACGGACCAGCGTCTGCCCATTGGCCCGTGGCGGTTCGACCACGTTGCCGGCGAGGAAATTGGTGGTGCCGATGAAATCAGCGACGAAACTGTCGGCGGGCCGCTCATAGATGTCCTGCGGCGTGCCGATCTGGGTGATACGGCCGCCGTTCATGACCACGATGCGGTCGGACAGCGCCAGTGCCTCGACCTGATCATGGGTGACATAAATCGTGGTGAGGCCGAGGCGCGTGCGCAATTCAGCGAGCCAGGTGCGGGCGCGATCACGCAGCTTGGCGTCGAGGTTCGACAGTGGTTCATCCAGCAGCAGGATTTCCGGCCGGTACACCAGCGTGCGCGCCAGCGCGACGCGCTGCTGTTGGCCGCCGGACAGCTCATGCGGATAGCGCCCCTGAAACCGCTCCATCTCGACCAGCGCCAGCGCTTCCTCCACGCGCCGCTTGCGATCGGCGGTGGAGACTTTGCGCAGCGTCAGCGGGAATACGACGTTGTCGTAGACCGTCATGTGCGGCCATAGCGCATAGCTCTGGAACACCAGCCCGCAATTGCGCGCCTCCGGTGGCAGGAAGATGCCCTTGTCGCCATCGAAATAGGTCTTGTCGCCGACGCGGATGCGACCGCCGGTCGGCTGGTCCAGTCCGGCAATGGCGCCGAGCGTGGTCGACTTGCCGCAGCCCGAGGGGCCGAGCAGGGTGACGAACTCGCCGTCCGCGACGCGGATATTGACGTCGTCGACGGCGCGGAACGCCCCGAAGTGCTTGTGCAGGTTTTCGATCAACAGCTCAGCCATGAAGCCTCACTCCAAATATCGCGCGTGCAGCCGTGACGCAGAAACCGATCACCAGCACCTGCAGCGTGGCCAGGGCGGACACCAGGCCGACCTCGCCTTGGGTCCAGGCCTGCAGCAGTGTGGTGCCGATGACCTCGCTGCCCGGCGCGAACAGGAAGATCGCGGTGGTGTATTCCTTGAAGAAGGTGATGAAGAGAATGGTGAAGCAGGCGACCAGGGCAGGCCGCATCAAAGGCAGCACGATGCGGCGGCTGGCCGTCCACCAGTCGGAGCCCTGAACGCGCGCGGCCCGGTCGAGATCCGGACTCATCTGCATCAGCATTGGCGCCACGGCGCCGAGACCGACGGGAATGTAGTGCATGGTGAAGGCGATGATCAGGATCCAGATGGTGTTGCGCAGCCCGCCCAGGCCGGGCACCAGCGCGAACGCATAGAAAAAGCCGATACCGGCGACCACGCCCGGGACGGCGCGAGGGAACAGCGCGACATAGTGCAGGGGACCGCGCCAGCGGAAATCAGAACGCAGCACGATGATGGCGATCAGCGCGATCATGGCGGTGGCCAGCACGCCACCGACGGCACTGACCACGAACGAGTTCCAGATCGAACGCAGATAAATCGGATACGCGAGCATGCTGGCGAAATTGTCCAGCGTCAGCACGTCGGCGAGCGGCACCATGGGCGACAGCAGGCTGGTGAACGAGCGGAGCAGCAGGGCACCAATGGGCGCGACCACCGTGGCGAGGATATAGACGGCCGAGACCAGGCACAGCGGCCAGCGCAGGCTGTTAAGGCGGAAGGGACGCGGACGGGTGGCCTTGCCGCCGAGCGTGACAAAGCGCCTGGTGTTGCCGAGCAGCCGCCCCTGCAGCCAGACCAGCAGGCAGACCACGATCAGCATCAGCACGGCGGCGGTCGCCACCAGCCCATGATCGGGCCGGGCCGACGCGACACCGTTGTTGTACAGGAACGTGGTCAGCACCGTGATGCCGGCGGGATCGCCGAATACCAGCGGAATGGCGAGCAGCTCAAGTCCGACGGTGAAGTTCAGCACCGCGCTGTAGGCGATCGCCGGCTTCAGCAGCGGCAGCGTGATCCGCCACAATGTCCTGAAGGTGCCGGCGCCGGCGACCCGTGCCGCTTCCTCCAGCGAGGGATCGGTGATGGTCGCCGAGGACATGCAGTAGATGTAGGCGACCGGCGCTTGCGAAACGCCGGCGATCATCGCCATGCCCGGCAAGGTGTAGAGATTCCAGGGCGCGCCGTCGAACAGGTCCTGCATCACCAGGGTCAGGTAGCCCGCGGGGCCATAGATCGTGTACCAGCCGAACGACAGCACCAGTGCTGACAGATAGATCGGCCAGAGGAACAGTTCGCCGAACAGCCGTGCGGCGGGCATGTCGGTGCGGCCGAACAGCACGGCGGCCAGGGTGCCCAGTGTCTGCGAAATCACCGTGGTAAGTGTGGCGAACACAAGCGTGTTCCAGATCACGAGGCCGAAGCCATCGGTGCGGAACAGCCGTCCGAAATTGCTCAGCGTGAACTGCTGTCCGGCGTCGTAGAGCGCGCGATCCAGCAACGACTGGTAGAGCACGGGGACAAGCGGCGCCGCGACCAGGATAACGGTCAGCAGCGCCATGCCGTACTGGATGGCGGTATCGCGCCCGGGCAGGGGTTTCGGCAAGGCATCCGGCATCGCGGGTGCCAGCGCGCCGCCGTGATCAAGAGACATTGAAGACTTGCTTCCAGCGCGCCAGGAAGGCGTCGTAGTCCCGCAGGGCGTCGGGGTCATAGCCGATATAGAAGATGTTCTGTTCGCCGACGGCCTCCGCGATCGACGAATAGGTATGGCGGATGCCGTCGCCGGGTTTGATGCCGGGACGCGCCGGTGTCAGCCCGCCGCGCCCGAATGCACGCTGGCCCCCTTCGGACACGATGTAATCGAGCATCAGTTTGGCGGCATTGACGTTGCGCGAGCCCTTCGGAATCGCTACGCCGCGCAGCACCACGGGTTGACCGTCGGTAATGAAGCTCCAGCCCAACACCTTAGCACGTGCCGGATCGCTCAGGCGCGGCCAGAAGGTGATGGCCGAGACGAACCAGCCGGTTGTGTATTCGCCGGCGGTGACCTTTTCGGTCATCGGACCGCCCGAACGTTCGAAGCGCGGCGTGAGCTTTGCGAGTTGCGCGAACCACTCCCACGCCTTATCGCCGTGCTTCTTCACAAAGGCGTAGTTGATGCCGTAGCCGAAGGTGGTCTGGTGCACGCCGTAACTGGTGATCCGGTTGCGCCAGGCCTTCTCGTTCGATGTTGCAAGCGCCACGAACTCCGCGAAGCTCTTGGGCCGCTTGCCCTCCGGCACCAGACTGTTGTTCCAGATCAACGCCATTGGATCGGAGGAGACGGTGTAGACGCCCGGGAATGGTTTCGACCAGTCCGGCCACGCCTGGGCCTCGGGGGAAAGGTAGTCGAGGATCTCGCCGCGCTTCTGGAAATCGATCCAGCCGCCGGGGTCCGCGGTGGCGATTAGGTCGCAGGTGCGGCTGTTGGTGCTGCGTTCGGCCAGATAACGCTCGAAGCTTTCCCGCGACGCCGGCAGGTCCAGCGTCTCGACCTTGATCTTCGGGTAGAGCTTGTTGAAGCCCTCAATGACCGGCCGCCAGTTCTCGGGCGACATGATGGAATAGATCAGCAGGCTGCCTTCGCGCTCACCGTCGGCGATAATCTGGCGATAGTTCTCGGGATAGCCGTTCGGCGCGGTCTGGGCGCGGGCTGCGGGCAATCCCACGGCTGCGCCCAGCAGCGACATGACCAGCATGCCCCTGCGATCGATGTTCGACATGTCTGGTATTTCTCCCGATCTGCGCTATTGGTAACGTGCGCTTATATTGGCGCCAATTTGTGCGCCATAAATTTCAGTGTCAAGGGCTGTGCGGGCTGAGCAATGACAAAAATCCGGAAGGAACCGAAACGGCATCTGGCAGCCGAGATCGCGGCCGCGATCCTGGAGGGCGCCTATCGCCCGGGTGAGTGGTTGCGGCAGATCGATCTCGAAGAGACGTTCGCTGCCAAGCGCTTCGAGGTCCGCAGCGCGCTCGGTGAACTCGCAACACGCGGCATGGTGACCCATGTCGCCAATCGCGGGTACCGGGTCGTGCTGCTGGACCTGAATGTCGGTCGCGAGATGCGGGAGATCCGGATCTTGCTGGAAATCGAGACCATCATACAGGCGCTACAGCATATCGGCCCGGCCGAGCTTGAACGGATCAAGGCAGCTCAGAAGGCGTTTGAGATTGCCGTCGCTCAGGGCAACAGGGCGGACCAGGCCAACACCAATGCGGCCTTTCACGACGAAATCTATCGCCATGCGCCGAACCGATCGCTGTCCCAGCTCGTTGTTGAGATCCGCAACCGCGCGAGGCCAGGACCGATCGTGCTTTGGCCGTCGCATGCCGATTTGCAGAGAAGCGCCGCGCACCACGTCGAGATCGTCGCAGCGATCGAGGCCCGCGATGTTGACGCGCTGATCGTGGCGGTCCGACGCCACATCACCGAATCCGGAGCCAATTATCCGGCCGGCGAACGCGCGGCGTAGTGGCAGTCTGCATCCAGCGTTCGGCTCAAACCTCGTATCTTCGACATCTCACAACAGGCTTGCGCCGAAATTCCGCTCCGGGTCCATATCCGCCACCAGACGGCCGGTCGGCTTTGCGGCTGTGCCACCGGTACGGGGAAGGAACTGGCCGGAGCCTGCCTCGACCGAACGCTTGCCGTCAGCCACCACCGTGCGACCGCGCGACAGCACCGTTACCGGCCAGCCGCGGACTGTGCGGCCAGCAAACGGCGTGTAGCCCGTGCGGTCGTGCATCATCGCGTCGCTCAATGTGACATCCCGTTCCGGATCCCAGATGGCGATGTCGGCATCGGCCCCGATCGCGATGGAGCCCTTGCGCGGATGCAGGTTGTAGATCTTCGCCGGCGCCGTCGCGGTCAGCTCGACGAACTTTTCCAGTCCGAGACGGCCCTTGGAGACCATGGCGTCGAACAGCAGCGGCAGGCGCACCTCCAGCCCCGGCAGACCGTTCGCAACCTGCTTGAAGTTCGGGGTCGGGCCGGCACGCAGCTTGCCGGTCTCGTCAAAACGATACGGCGCATGATCGGAAGACACAGTCTGTAGGTCGCCGAGCGCGAGCGCCTGCCACAGCGCGTCCTGATCCGATGCGCGCCGGGGTGGGGGGCTGCACATCCATTTCGCGCCTTCTGCGCCCGGCTTGTCGAGATCGTCGGCGGTCAGGAACAGATATTGCGGGCAGGTCTCCGCGAACACCTTGAGGCCTTGTCCGCGTGCATCGCGGATCACCTTGGCGCCTTCCGCAGTCGATACATGGTAGATCATGATCGGCTGGTCGATCAGTGCAGCCATCCCGATCAGGCGGTTGAAGGCTTCGGATTCCGACACCCGGGCGTGGCTGATGGCGTGGTATTTCGGATGGGTGTAGCCGCGCTCCAGCAGCCGCTTCACCATCCAGGCGATGATGCCGTGGTTCTCGGCGTGGGCGCAGAGCAGGGCGCCGTTCTCGCGGGCAGCCAGCAGGATGTCGAGCAGCGGCTCGTCATCGATCTTGAGGCGATCGTAGGTCATGAAGATCTTGATCGAGGAATGGCCCTGCTTGACCAGCGCCGGAATATCGTTCGTGAGCGTCTCTCTGGTCGGATCGGCGATGATCATGTGAAAGGCGTAGTCGATCACGGCGCCCTTCTTGGCGAGGGCGTGATAATCCGCGAGCACCTGCGGCAGCTTCATGCCGACGTGCTGGGCCGCAAACGAGATCACCGAGGTGGTGCCCCCGAAAGCTGCCGAGACGGTTGCGCTCTCGAAAGTGTCGGCGTTCATGATGCCTGCGGCCGAGAGCTGCTCGATGTGGCAGTGGCTGTCCACGCCGCCGGGCAACACCAGTTTGCCGCGGGCGTCGATCTCGCGCTTGCCGGGAGGCAGATCGCGGCCAACGGCGGCTATGGTCTCGCCGGACACGGCAACGTCGGCCTCGAACACATCGGTTGCAGTCGCGACACGGCCACCGCGGATCACAAGGTCATAGACGGGTTCGGTCATTGGTGATCTCCGTGGTCTTGTCTTCCCTCTCTGACAGGAGAGAGGCTAGAGTATGGATGACAGCATCGAAAGTTTGATGGCGCAGCCATCGCTTTCATCTGTCGTTGGTCATCAGTCCCAGGAACACAGCATGTCCCGGCCGCGCATTCTCGTCATCAATCCCAATTCCAACACTGTCGTCACCAAAGGGCTGGAGGAGTCGCTCAAGCCGCTGGATCTCGCCGGCGGCCCGGAGATCGTGTGCGACACCCTGACCGAGGGACCCCACGGCGTCGAGAGCCAGGCCGATGCCGACGGCGTCATTCTGCCGCTGGTGCGGCGCGTGGAAAGCGACAACGCCGCGTCCGCTTTCGTCATTGCCTGTTTCAGCGATCCCGGCCTGCACGCCTGTCGCGAAGCCACCGATCGGCCGGTGTTCGGGATCGCCGAGTGCAGCCTGCTGACGGCCCTGATGCGTGCCGACAGGTTTGGCGTGATCGCTATCGGTCCGCGCTCGATCCGCCGGCATTGGCGTTATATGCGACAAATCGGCGTGATGGACCGGATGGCGGGTGAACGCTCCATCGACATGAGCGTGGCGGAGACGGCATCGGGTGAACGGACGCTGGCGCGGATGATCGAGGTCGGCCGCGTGCTGAAGGACGAGGATGGCGCCGGCGCCATCGTCATGGGCTGCGCCGGCATGGCACGGCATCGCAAGCCGCTGGAACAGGCGCTCGGCATTCCGGTGATCGACCCGACCCAGGCCGCGGTCACCATGGCGCTGGGTGCGGTGCAATTCTCCGCTCATTAAGCCTCGTCCGGCGATTGGCCGGCGCCATTGCTGCGCGCGAGCCACTCTGCGTGGCTCTCCCGCGTCAGTGCGAAGATGTCGCGCTGGGTGGTGTAGAGATTGCCGAACAAGCGGCCGATCGGCCGGTAGGCGTCGATGTCCACGTACATCTTGGCCTGATCGAGCAGGCCCTCACGGGCATGCAGGCGCAACACCTCGCCGACCAGCAGTTCGCGCCCGGGACCGAAGGTGAGCCCGACATGGCGCCGGCACTCGAGGGCGAAGGGCGCTGCGGCCAGCCGCGGCACCTTGACGTCGATCGATGGCAGCGCCGCCAGTCCCGTGGCCGTGACCTCGCTGTCGCCGGCGGGGAAATCAATGGCGCAATCGTTCATCGTGGCCGCGAGCGCCTCGTCGACCATGTGAATGACGAACTCGCCGCTGCGCTGGATATTGCGCGTAGTGTCCTTGGGGCTTTGGTCCGACTTGTGCTGCAAGCCCAGCACGACCAGCGGCGGGTCTTCGGAGAAGACGTTGAAGAAACTGAACGGCGCCGCGTTGACGGCTCCGTTCTCGTCGAGGGTCGTGACCAGCGCGATCGGGCGCGGCACCACGACGCCGCACAGCAGCTTGTAGCGGTCGCGCGGGTCGAGGTCGGGGAACGAGATGCCGGACATGATTTCAGACCCTGGTTTCAAGCCTTGTCTTCAAATCTTGGGCTTCAGACCTCCGGCGGCGGCACGGCCCCGGTGCGGCTGGTGATCAGGCCGTAATGCTCGATGCGGCGATGCCGAGCGAAGTCGAAGATGGTCTTCTTGCCGAACACGGTAGCGTCGAGATCGCAGGGATGCACCAGCAGTTCATCCTCCTCGGTCTTGGCCTCGGCGACAATCTCGCCATTGGGATCGACGATGAGGCTGCCGCCGATCAGCGGATGGCCGTCTTCTGACCCGGCTTTGGCCACGGCCACCACCCAGGTCGAATTCTGATAGGCGCCGGCCTGCACCGACAGGCGATTGTGGAACAGGCGCTTTTCAGGGCCTTCCTCGCTCTTCTGCGAATTCACCGACGGCGTGTTGTAGCCAAGCAGCACCATTTCCACGCCTTGCATGCCCATCACGCGATAGGTTTCCGGCCAGCGCCGATCGTTGCAGATCGCCATGCCGAAAATGCCGCCGAGCGCACGCCAGACATTGAAGCCGAGATCGCCCGGTTCGAAGTAACGCTTTTCCAGGTGCTGGAAGGCGCGTTCGGTATCGAATTCCGAATGGCCCGGCAGATGCACCTTGCGATAGGTGCCGACGATCTCAGCCGATTTGTCGGTCAGGATGCAGGTGTTGAAATGATGTTCGTCCGGTGTTCGCTCGGCATAACCGAAGCTCATCGCCATCTGATACTTTGCGGCCCGCTCGAACAGCGGCTGGGTCGCGGCGTTGGGCATGGTCTGCTCGAACCAGGTATCGACCTCGGCCTGATCTTCCATGTACCAGCGCGGGAAGAAGGTGGTGAGCGCCAACTCCGGATAGACGATCAGATCGGCGCCTTTGGCCTTGGCCTCGTCCATCAGGGCGATCATGCGTTTGACCACAGCTTCGCGGCTGTCGGCCCTCTGGATCGGACCCATCTGGGCCGCGGCGGTGGTGATGATGCGCATGGGGAACCTCCGGTAATGCGTCAGCGGGACACGGCATGCTCGAGCCGGCTGACAAGCCGCACGGCAGGCCACAAAAGGGCGATGTAGATGGCCGCCGCCAGCACGATCGGCGAGGCGTTGAAGGTCAGCGAGCGCGCCATGTCGGCGGAATAGAGCATCTCCGGCATCGACACGACACTCGCGAGCGACGTGAGCTTCACCACTTCGACCGTGTTGGAGACGAGGTCGGGCAGCACATTGCGGATGCCCTGCGGCAGGACCACCCAGAGAAAACTCTGGGTGGCGCTCAGGCCGGTCGAGCGCGCAGCTTCCCACTGGCTGTTGGGGACGCTTTCGAGACCGGCACGAAAGATCTCGCCGTAATAGGCCGAGTTGTTGAGAAAGAACGCGATCGAGACCGCGGCCAGCGGCCCCAGCCGGATGCCGAGAAACGGCAGGCCCGAATAGATCAGGATCAGCAGCACCAAGGGGGGCAGGGCGCGAAACAGATTGATCAGGAGCTTGGTGCCGCGCCGGACCACGCTGTGCGGCGACAGGCTCGCGGCCGCCACCAGCACCCCGCCGGCGAGCCCCATCGGGATCACGATCAGGCAGATCAGCAGCGTGGTCCACAGCCCGGTCAGCACCAGCGGCAGCGCGCGGCCCATGATCTCGAAATTGAAGAATTGCTGGATCAGCGCGTCCATCAGGTGCGCCTCCAGGCAAAGCGCCGTTCGATCCAGGATCCGAGCGCGAGGATCGGGATGAACAGGATGAGATAGGCGATGGCGCCCATCATCAGCGGCGTGGCATTGCCGAGGAAGGAGACCGCTGTGGTCGCGTTGTTGATGATCTCCGGCACACCGATGACGGTGCCGAGCGCGGTGTTCTTGATGATGGCGATGGTGCGGTTGGTCAAAGGCGGCACCGCAAGCCGGATCGCCTGCGGCAGCACCACGAACGCAAGCGTGTGAGTGGCGGTCAGTCCGGTCGAGCGGGCGGCCTCCCACTGTCCCTTGCGCACCGAAAGAATGCCGGCCCAGAAGATTTCCTCGGCGAAAGCGGCCAGCACCAGCGACAGCACCAACCACAGCACGGTGAAGCTCGGCAGGTTGATACCGACATTGGGCAGGCCGAAGTAGATCAGCAGCACGGCGACCAGCGGCGGCAAGGCGCGGAACAGGTCGATGAAGACGATGATCAGGGCGTCGAGCAGCCGGTTGCGCAGCGTGCGCAGCACGGCCAGCGCGAGGCCCAGCGCCAGCCCGGTGATGACGACCAGCAGGGCGATTTCGATCGTCACCAGCATGCCCTTGGCGATCGACGGCCAGGTCGAGGCCATGATCGACGGCTTGAAGAAGGTTTCGATGAAGCGATCCACGACGGCCGGCTCAGCGCGCGATTTCAGCGACGAAAGAGCGGGTACGTTCGTGAGCTGCGGCGGTGAAAATCTGCTCCGGCGGTCCCTGTTCCAGGATCTGGCCGCCATCCATGAACACGATGCGGTCCGCGGCCTCGCGGGCAAAGCGCATCTCGTGGCTGACCACCAGCATGGTCATGCCGCTCTCGCGCAGGTCGCGCATCACGGTCAGCACGCTGCCGACCAGTTCCGGATCCAGCGCCGAGGTCGGTTCGTCGAACAGCACCATCTTCGGTTCCAGCGACAGTGCGCGGGCAATGGCCACGCGTTGCTGCTGACCGCCGGACAGCTCCCCCGGGTAGGACTGCGCCTTGTGGGCAAGGCCGACCCGCTCCAGCGCCGCGAGCCCAATGGTGTCGGCTTCGGCCTTCGGCTTTTTCAGCACTTTCTTCAACGCCAGGGTCACATTGCCGAGCGCCGTCATGTGCGGATAGAGATTGAAGGACTGGAACACCATGCCGATCCGCCGGCGCGTGGCATTGATGTCGGTGCGTGCATCCAGCAGTTCGACGCCGTCAAACCAGACCGAGCCGCTGTCGGGCTCTTCCAGACGGTTGCAGCAGCGCAGCAGCGTGCTTTTGCCCGATCCCGATGGTCCGATCACGAACACCAGTTCTTGCGGCGCCACCGCAAGATCGACGCCCCTGAGCACCTCGGTCGCGCCGAAGCGTTTGTGGATGGCGCGAACGTCGAGGATCGGGGCGGGCGGACGCATCATGACTTGCAGGCGGCCTGGTGCGCGGTTGCGTCATAGCCGGGCATGTCGGGAACGCCGTAACCCGGAAAGACGGTGATGGCGGCCGCGCCGGGGGCCGGCTTGGTACCGAACCATTTTTCATGCAGCTTGGCCATGGTGCCGTCGGTCTTGAGGCATTCCAGCGCGACATCCAGGGTCTTGCGCAGTTCGGTGGAATCCTTGCGCAGCGCTAGGCCCCAGACCAGTCCGGTCGAATAGAGATACGACAGCTTGATCTGCGGGTTGTTCTTGGCGGCCCACTGGATCACCGTGTTGCCGGCCACGTTGGCATCGGCGCGGCCGGCCAGGACGGCTTGCACGGCGTCGGTTTGCGTTCCGTAGGATTCGACTTTCCAGCCGATCTTCTCTTCCAGCCCGCGGGCCCAGCTGTCGTAAGCCGAGCCCTTGTTAACCGAGATGACCTTGCCCTTGAGGTCCTCAAGCTTGGTGATCTCGGGCGCGTCCTTCTTGGTGATGAACTGGAAGTCGGTGTTGAGGTAGCCCTCGGTGAAGAGAAGGCTTTCGGCCCGTTCCTTGGTCACGGTGACCGGCGCCACCAGGAAATCGTAGGTGCCGGCCTGCAGCGCCGGGATCAGGCCGGAGAACTGGGCCGCGTCCACCGTCACCTTCTTGCCGATCTGCTTGCCGATGGCCTCGGCCAGATCGACGTTGAAGCCTTCGATCCCGCCGGACAGCTTCGGCATGGCATGCGGCGCGAAGGTGCCGTCGATGGCGGTTTTCAACGTTTCCTGGGCGAGGGCGGGCGAAACCAGCAGAAACGCCGTTGCAAGGGCGGCGGAGAGGGGGCGGCGCATGCGGTTCGCTCCTAGGCTGTGGGAAAATACCGACTTTTTCAAAGCTAGCCGTGCAGCCGTCACGATCTCAATATCAGTGCTGAAAAAATTTGGGGCCGGTCTATAACTAAAAGCTATTGTGACTGCTTTCTGTGCAACCTGATCGTCGGCTTGGATATCGATTGTGCTCAACCTCCATCAACTCGAGATTTTCCGCGAGGTGATGCGCTGCCAGACCACGGTCGGGGCGGCGCAGATGCTCGGCCTGTCGCAACCGGCGGTCAGCAATGCCATTCGCCACATGGAGGCGAAGCTCGGCTTCAAGCTGTTCGACCGAATCGGCAACCGGCTGATGGCGACGCCGGAGGCGCATGAGGTCTATTGCGACAGCGATCCGATCTTCTCGATCTACCAATCCTTTGCCCAGAAGCTGAAGGGGCTGAAGGACACTCGCTCCGGCAGCCTGCGCCTGCTGGCGACCCCGCCGCTGGCCAACGCCCTGGTGCCGTCGACGCTGCGGGCGTTTCTCGCCCCGCGCCCTGACCTGCATGTGTTTTTCGATGTCCGTCGCGCCGATGAGACCATTGAATGGCTGGAGACCGGTCTGGCGGACGTCGGCATTGTGCTCGAGCCCCGCGCGCGGCCAGGGCTGGAGCAGGAATTGGTCGGCTCAGGCGAGATGGTCTGCGTCTTCCCGCAGGACCATCCGCTGGCGGCCCGCAGCGAGGTCACCGTCGCCGATCTGCACAGCCATGCCTATGTGGCGCTGGAGCGGGACGGGCTGCTGGGCTCGCTGCTGCAGCGCGCGTTTTTTGGTAACGATGCGCCGCCGCCCGCCGCGATCCAGACCCGCTACAGCAACACCGCCTGTCTGCTCGCCGAGAGCGGGGTCGGTGTCGCCCTGGTCGACAGCTTCACCGGCATTGTCGGCAACCGGTACCGGCTCGACTTCCGGCCCCTGAGCCCGCGCGTTCCGGTCAGCGCCTATGCGCTGTACCAGAAGGCTAGCAGTCCCAAGCGCCTGGTGCGGGCCTTCATCCAGGAGTTGAAGCGGGTGGCCCGCGTCTCGGCGTTCGACTGGGAACGATCGGAGACCTGAAAGGGATCGCCCTGGCCGGAATCCCGCTCAGGCTGCCTGCACGGCCTTTTTCGGAACCGCAACGATCACGTCGAGCTCGACGCGCGCGCCCGGTGAACTCAGCGAGTTGATGCACACCATGGTGCTCGCCGGCCGCCAGTCGCCCATGAAGGGCTTCATCGCCTTGTTCATGCCGTCGGCGTCGCGCATGTCGGTGAGGTATTTGGTGATCTTGACGATATCCGAGAAGCTGGCGCCGACTTGGTCGAGGATCAGCTTGATGCATTCCATCGCCCTGGTGGTCTGCTCCTCGATGGAATGCGGATGGATATGTTCGTCATCGCGGTGCGGATGATGATGATACAGGTCCGACGGCGTGCAGCCCGAGACGAACATCAGATCGCAGGCGCCGACGATCGAAATCGCAGGCGCATAAGGCATCTTGTAGGCTTCGTCCGGGGAAGGGTGGATGACGTCGAGCGTGTGCTGATTGTGGGAGCGGTCCGCCATGAGTGTTCTCCTGATGTATGATGCTGCTTGAAGAGGTCAGGCCAGCCGCCAGCGGCCGAGCCGGATGTCGATCAGGTCCTGAATCTTGGTGACGATGATGCCGAGGATGGCCAGCACGATAAGGATGGCGAACACCTGCTCGGTTTCGAGGATCTGGCCGGCCAGATAAAGCCGCGCGCCCAGTCCGATTTTTCCGACCACCATCTCTGCCGCGACCACAAGAATGATCGAGACGCCGAGGCCGAGCCTCATGCCAGTGAAAATGGAAGGAATGGCGCTGGGAATCAAAACCTTGCGCACGATCTGCTGCTGGCTGGCGCCGAGGTCGCGCGCCGCCAGCACGAGGCCGGGATCGCATTGGCGCACGCCCAGCACCGTGTTGATCAGGATGGGAAAGATCGCCCCCAGCGCGCTGATGGTCAGCATGAACGGGCCGCCGGTGCCGAGCCAGATGATCAGGAGTGGGATCAGGGTCACCTTCGGCAGCGGATAGAGCGCAGCCACCCACATGTCGGCGACCGCGCGAACGCGTGGCGAAATCGCGATCCACACGCCGAGCAGGGTGCCGACCACCATGGCGATAGCGAAGCCAGCAAACACCCGGTAGAGCGTCATCATCAGGTCGTTGAGCAGACCACCGGTGCTGAACATCGCCACCAGTGCGACGAAGATCTGCGAGGGCCGGGGCATGTAGAGCGAATTGACGCCAGTGAGGCGGGCCGTGATCTCCCAGAAAGCCAGCACCAGGACGACGGAGCCCCAGCCGAGCACCCGCGGATCGTCCAGCAGGCCGTTTGTGCTGCGGTCATTCATCAGGCACCGCTTTCGATGACGATGGCGCGCATGACTTCATCGCGCAGCAATCCATAGATTTGGTCGAACAGCCGCGAATAACCGGCCTCGTGGGTGGTTGCGAAACTGCGTGGTCGGGGCAGGTCCACCGGCAATTGTGCGATCACCCGCCCCGGGCGAGCCGACATGACGAAAATGGTGTCGGCGAGCAGGATCGCCTCCTCGATCGAATGCGTCACCAGGATCGCGGCCATGCCGCTCTGGTCGACGAGTTTCGCGAGCTGCTCGTGCAGCACCAGCCGCGTTTGCGCATCGAGCGCGCCGAACGGCTCGTCGAGCAGCAGGATGTCCGGCTGCATCACCAGCGCGCGGGCGATGCCGACGCGCTGGCGCATTCCGCCGGACAACTGGCGTGGATACTTGTTTTCGAAACCTGCGAGATCGACTGCGGCAATCGCCCGGCGCGCCTGTTCTTCACGCTCGGGCCGCGCTACGCCGCGCAACTCGAGACCGAACGCGACGTTCTCGATCACGCTGAGCCACGGAAACAGATTGAAGGCCTGCCAGACCGTGGCCATGGCGGGCCGGCTGGTGATCTTATCGGCTTCCAGAAACAAAACACTGCCGCGCGACGGCGTCAGGAAGCCGCGCACGATCTGGAGCAGGGTGCTCTTGCCGCATCCGCTCGGACCGATGATGGCGGTGACCTTCCCCGCCTCGAACCGGCATGTCGTGTCGGACAGCGCCGTCACGGGCTCTCCGGCCTGGCTGGGAAACGTCAGGCCGACATCCTTGAATTCGATCGCGATTGAAGCCGTCGTCATGTCAGGCGAACGGGTTGCTGCTGGCGAGACGCGCATTGGCCTCGACGGCCGGCGAGAGATCGAACAGCTGCTCCTTGGTGACGGCTCCGGCGCTGACCATCTTCATGGTCTCGGTCCAGAACTTGCCTTGGGCCAGGCAGGAATCGACGTTCGGCAGGCCATCCTCGTTGAACCAGGTCCAGCGCGGGGCGGCGGCTTCGATCAGCGAGACGGGGACTTTGGTGTTGTCCGAGAGGATCTTGAGGATCTCGGGATCCTTGCTGATGGCCGCCTTGTTGACGACGCGTCCGGCATGGGTATGCGCCATCGCGAAACGGATCGCCGCGGACTTGTTCGCCGACAAGAAAGTTCCGGACATGGCCCAGCAGGCGAGCTGGGTATTTGGCTCGATATCGAAGCCGGAGAACACCAGCTTGCCGAAGTTGTTCTTCTCAACCAGGAAACCGAGCGGCACCGGCACATTGGCGGCATCGGTCTGGCCTGCCCCGATGGCCTTCACGATGTCGGGATAGGACAAGCCTGGATTCCAGCTCACGTCGGTGCGTGGATCGAGACCGGCACGCTGCACACCAAGCCCGAGCAGATACTGGTCGATGCCGCCCGGCGCCTGGATGGCGAGACGCTTGCCTTTGAGCAACGCCATCTTGCTGACGGCGGTCATGCCGGCTTCGACCATGGCGTTCGAGGCTGCAATGGTCATTGAGCCGCAGCCGGGCTTTTCCGACCCGCGATCGAGAACCAGCTTGTACGGCGCGCCTTTCGACACCGCGTTGAACAGGCCTGCGCTCAGGGTTGCGACGGTGGTGTCGATCTCGCCGGCGATCAAGGCGGGGATCGACAGTGCAGCATCGGCAAAATACGTCAGTTCGACATCAAGATTGACCTTGTCGAAATAGCCCTTGGCGGCTGCGACAAAGACCGGTGCCGAGGAAATCAGCGGCACCAGCCCGATGCGGATCTTGGCCTTCGGTTCCTGGGCACGCACATAAGGCGAGGGCAATGCGCTGGCGATACCGACGGCGGCGGCGCCTGTCATCAGATGTCTGCGGTTCACGAAACGCGTCGGCATTCGACCCTCCATTGGGCGCACGAGTCCGTTTCAGCGAATGACGTCACTCGCCGAGTGTTGTGAGCAGCTGTTGCGATGGTTCTCGGTTATGTCTTGCCGAGCAGTCCGATGTTAGTGATATAAGCTGATCAGAATTTATCTCGATGTCAAGATAATTGGAGAAGTCCGCATGCTGAAAGACCAGGCCTCGGATGCCATCGATGTGTTTACGGCCGAATGGATCCGCGAGCGGCCGGACCTCGATTTCAACTACTTGGCGACGGTTGGACGCGTGCTGCGGATCTCGGCGCATCTGCGGGAGAAGATGGATGCCTGGCTCGCGCCGTTCGGGCTGACCTGGGAGATGTTCGACCTGCTGGCGTCGCTGCAGCGCTCCGGCGAACGCCAGGGCTTGAGGCCGACCGACCTGTACCATGCCTGCATGTTGTCATCCGGTGCGACCACGAACCGCATCGATCGCGCCGAGAAGCTCGGCCTGGTCGAGCGCAAGCCGGATCCGACGGATGGCCGTGCATCGCGCGTGGCATTGACGAAGGCCGGCCGGACGGTCGCCACCAAGGCCATGACCGAACATTCGACGCGCGCCAACGAGGTCTCTGAGGTGCTGTCGGCCGACGAGCGCGCGCAGCTGGGTCGGCTGCTTGGCAAGCTGCTGCAGTCGCTCGAGGTCAGCGCTGTATCGGACGTCGTTGAGGCTGACGCGACCGAAACGGCGGCACGCAATCGTAGGCGAGCCAAACGCGCTTGACTTGGGATTGGTTGATGGATTGGTCGGGTGAATTCGCGTAAAATTGAAGATAAAACATGAGTTTGGACGGCATTTCTATGAAAATAAAACAAGCTTCGCCAGATCGTAGCCGTCTGCATATATTCCATAATATACCTTATGCGAATCGGTCGAGAGTGAAGCCGATCACAGGGTGATCCTGGTGTGGCTCCCTCCAAAAAGATCCCATGTCCACCCCCACATAAGATCGACGCGCTTGTCGGGGCCTCCGGCCGATCGGTCCGCGGTACTCGCCAGTGGATCGTCGCGATCCCTCATAAGGCCGACGGTGACGGCATGCCGCTGAGCTCGGTCAGCGGTCGAGAATTAACTCGGGCGTCTTCCATTGTCTGCGCTGGCTTTCCTGGCCCACGGCATACCGATGCTGCGACGAGGAAATGGACTGTCTGCAATCGCGGCCGCGTGGGTCGTCCACTCGGGCCTTCGCGCGCTTTCATTCCGGAAAACGCGTCAATGTTTTCCGCATCGTGCGTAATTGCGATCAAACCGCGACGGCCGCCTGCTCTGATGCAAGCGCATCCTCAGCCCGCTGTTGGCTATGCCGGCAGCACGATCACCTTTGTTTTGAGGGGCGTGCGCGAATAAAGGTCGATCATGTCCTGACTGAGGAGGCCGGTACAGCCGCTCGTAATACCGTTCCCGATCGTTTCGGGGTCGCTGGTGCTATAAATCGTGTAGAGCGTGTACGCCCCATTTTGATAGAGGTAAAGCACGCGGGCGCCGAGCGGATTGTCGAGACCTCCCGGCATGCCGCGAGCATATTTGCCCGCCTCCGGCTGGCGCGCGATCATCTCCTTGGGGGGCGTCCAGATAGGCCATTCGGCTTTGCGCCCGACATAAGCCTCCCCGCTCCACCGGAATCCATCGCGGCCGACATTGGCGCCATAGCGGGTCGCGTTTCCCTCGCCCTCGATGCGGTAGACGTAGTATTTGCCGGGATCGACGATAATCGTACCGGGCGCCTCATTGCTGTCGTAGCTCACCGTCTTGCGAAAATATTTCGGATTGACCTTACTTACATCGACCGCGGGGATCGGAAATTTCTCGTTGGGCACGGGCCCGTAGACTTTCTCCGCCTCGGCAAGGCTCATGTAGTCGGATGCGCAACCGGCCAGGCCCAATGCGGCGAGACCGGCGGATGAGCCGAGCAGGAAGGCCCGGCGGTTGAGAAGCCGCGACCGAAGCCCGGGCAGAGCGCCCCCGCCCATCGCGCCGGTGTCAGCAATTCCACGGTCCATGATCATGGTTTCGGATCTTCCAAGCTTTTTCAGAAGGCGCGACAATCTTATGTGGGGAAACACCCCGTTACGATCTCTTATGGGGGATTTCGCGCTTTTTTATGAGGGGAAATTTTCAAGAAAAAGCTAAGAGAATCCCGTTCTGTGTGTCGGTCTTATGCGGGGATCCAGATCCTGGACGGCCGTGTTTCCTCTGGCGCCCCGGCTTCTTCGCGGCTGCGGGTCAGCGTCCCCTGAAGCTTGGCTTGCGGCGCTCGAGGAACGCTGCGAGGCCTTCCTTGTGGTCCTGGCTCAGGCTCGCCAGCGCGAACTGATCGAGGTCCATATGAGCAGCCAGATCGTCCAGCGCGTGCGCCAGGCGGTTGACGGTGAGCTTGGTCATGGCGACGGACATCGGCGGCTGGGCGGCGATCTTGTTGGCCAGCGCCATGGCCGCGTCGACTGTCGTGCCGGCATCGACCACCTGCTCCACCAGACGCCACTCATAGGCCTCCGTGGCGCTGATCCGGTCGTCCGCCAGGATGACCGCCTGCTTGGTTCTGGCCGGCCCCATCAGCGCCAGCATGCGCGGCACGCTCTGCCAGCTCATGTTCATGCCGAGGCCGATTTCCGGCACCCGGATATGGGCGTCGCGGCCCATGATGCGGAAATCGAGCGCAACCGCCAGCGCCACGCCGCCGCCGACGCAAAAGCCCTCGATGGCGCCGATGGTGATCTGTTCCATGTCCTGCCAGGCGCGCGTCAGCCGCGGGCCGAGCTTCAGGTGCCGGCGCAATGCGCCAAGATCCATGGTAGCCCGCGAGCGTCCCTCGGCGTCCTTCAGATCGAAACCGGCGCTGAACACCCTGGGGCTGCCGGCCAGCACCACGACGGAGGTCTGGGCATCGTCCTCGAAACTGCGCGCCGCGTCGGTCAGTTGCCGCAGCGCGTCCGGCGACAGGGCGTTGAGGCCGTCGCCGCGATCGAACCGCACCACAGCCACGCGGCCGTCGACGCCAAGCCCTTTTTCAATGGTGACCATGTCCGCCAAGGTTCCGCCCCTCCTTCTCGCGTGAAGTTCGCTCAGCGGATTGTCCAGCAGACCGGCTATTCACACAAGTCGAAGGCCTGCCGTAAACGACATGGCTGCTGGACAGAACGCGCTACGCTTTGCGCGGCCGTGCGGTCTGCGAGGCTTCGTGATCAAGCTGAAGGAACATCGCCAGCGCCAGTCGATCGATCATTTCCGGCTCGTCCAGCGTGATCAGCTTCGGCTTGTTGAGAACCGCATTGATCAGTGTGCCGAACACCATCTGGAATGCAAAGCCGATGGTGCGCTCCTTCGCGGCGCGCCGCCCGGGCCCCATCTGCGCCAAGAGCAGCGGCATGGCACGCTCGACGATGCCGCTGCCGGTTTCCCGCACCGTCATCCAGCGCGCCGGCTGCACCGCCTTGTACTGCATGGCAGCACGCAGCACGCCCTCATTGTCGCGAATCGCCTCGGTCACGACCGCCACCATGTCGTGGCACACGGTTTCGAGGTTGGCGCGGGTGCGATCGTCGTTCGCGATCGCGGCATCGATCGCAGCCAAACACTCATTGGTGGCCAGCGACACCAGCGCGCTGAAGAACGCATCCTTGCTCTCGAACCGGCCATAGAACGCGCCGATCGTCACCCCGACCCGGGCACAGAGCTCCTCGATCGGCAGTTCATCGAAAGCGCAGTCGCGCAACATCGCGGCGCCCGCCTCGAGCAGCGCCACGGTGGTTTCCTGGCTGCGTCGCTGACGGGTCGGAAGAACGCCCGGCAGGTCCTGGATCAGTTGCCAGCCCGCGACATGAAGACCGTCGGTCAAGAGTGCCTCGTCGGGAAATTTATATTGACAGCTATATTATAGTCGCGCCTATAATTCAGCAACAGAAGGATGCTGCCGCGGTTGCGATGCGGTTAAGCCCTCACCGACCGCAAGCCGGCCTCGGGCCGCTCGGTTGGTCTTGATCCCAGGGAGGACTACCTGATGCAGGGAAAAATCCGTCTGCACGTCGATCCCAGCAAATGTCAGGGCCACAGCCGCTGCAAGTCGCTGGCGCCTGAACTGTTCGATCTCGATGAATTCGGCAATGCCCGCGAAGTCGGCGACGGCTCTGTGCCCGATGACCTCGTCGAGAAGGCTTACCTGGCAAAATCCAACTGTCCCGAACTCGCCATCGACATCACCGAGGAATGATCAGCCGGCGCGTTTGCGTTGCTGTTGCATATCGAATTGAACGGGAACAGGCCCCAGAAAGGGAAAAGCGATGAACCACAATCCGCCGGTGACCGACTGGGTGAACGATTTCGACCACACCGATCCGCAATGGACCGAAAACCCCTTCCCGATCTGGGATGATCTGCGATCCAAGTGTCCGGTCGTGCATACCGAGCGATTTCTCGGCGTCTATCTGCCCACCACGTACGAGGCGGTGAAGCAGATCGCCTACGATACCGAGCATTTCTCGTCGCGCCGTGTCGTCGTGCGCAACGCCCGTCCCGAAATCACCATGCCCTCGCCGCCGATCACCTCGGATCCGCCGAACCATAAGCCAGCGAAACAACTGCTGCTGCCGCCGTTCACCCCGGATGCGATGAAGAAGATCGAGCCGCGGGTGCGCCAGATCTGCAACGAGCTGATCGACGACTTCATCACAGATAAGACCTGCGATGCGGCCGCCCAGTATTCCAAGCATATTCCGGTTCGCACCATCGCCCACATGCTGGGCATTCCGGAATCCGACGGCCATCTGTTCGTGAAATGGATCCACGAAATTCTCGAGCTTGGCGTTCACAACGACGCGATCCTGATGAATGCCGCGAAGGAAATGAACGAGTACTTCCTGGGGCATATCACAGAGCGGCGGACCACGCCGCGCGACGATCTGATCACGGATCTGATCCGCGCGAAGGGCCCGGACGGCCAGCCCCTGTCGGACCCGCATGTGCTGGGATCGTTACGGCTGCTGCTGATCGCCGGCATCGACACTACGTGGAGCGGCATCGGCTCGTCGCTTTGGCATCTGGCC
>JBGMOD010000199.1:0-45758 GCA_041424235.1 Hyphomicrobiales bacterium | reverse complement strand
TGGCGCTGCGAGAAGGTGCCGCGCTCGCTGTCCTGGCCGGACAGGCGAACGTGGTGGCCCTCTTCCATCAGGGTGCAGAACGCCAGCGCTTCGCCGGTTGCCCAGTCGATGCCCTGGCCGCTCTCGACCGCCTTGGCGCGGTTTTCGAGGAAACGCTGCACAGTGCGATGCACGCGGAAACCGTCGGGCACCTTGGTGATCTTGCGGGTGATCTCCTTGAGCTCGGCGGCATCGACGCCGGTGACGCCGCGGCGCGGATCCTCGTCGAGGTCGGCGACCTTGAAGCCCGCCCACTTGCCATCGAGCCAGTCGGCCTTGTTCGGCTTGTAGCCGGAGCCGGCTTCGAGCTCGGCATCGAGACGCGCGCGCCAGTCGGCCTTGGCCTTCTCGACTTCGCCTTCGGTCATCACGCCATCGGCCACCAGACGCTTGGCATAGATTTCCAGCGTGGTCGGATGCGAGCCGATCTTCTTGTACATCACCGGCTGGGTGAACGCGGGCTCGTCGCCTTCGTTGTGGCCGTGCCGGCGGTAGCAGAACATGTCGATGACGACCGGCTTGTGGAACTTCTGCCGGAATTCGATCGCGACCTTGGCGGCGAACACCACGGCTTCCGGATCGTCGCCGTTTACATGGAAGATCGGCGCGTCGATCATCTTCGCCACATCGGAGGGATACGGCGAGGAGCGCGAGTAGCGCGGATAGGTGGTGAAGCCGATCTGGTTGTTGACGATGAAGTGCATCGAACCGCCGGTGCGGTAGCCCTTCAGGTCGGACAGCCCGAAACATTCCGCAACCACGCCCTGGCCGGCAAAGGCCGCGTCGCCGTGCATCAGGAGCGGCAGCACCGAGGTGCGCTGGTCCGGCGGGTCGCCGTTCTGGTCCTGCTTGGCGCGCACCTTGCCGAGCACCACGGGATCGACGATCTCGAGATGCGACGGGTTGGCGGTCAGCGACAGATGGATCTTGTTGTTGTCGAACTCGCGGTCCGACGAGGCGCCGAGGTGATACTTGACGTCGCCGGAGCCTTCGACTTCGTCCGGGTTGGCCGAGCCGCCCTTGAATTCATGGAACAGCGCGCGGTGCGGCTTGCCCATCACCTGGGTCAGCACGTTGAGGCGGCCGCGATGCGGCATGCCGACCACGATTTCCTTCACGCCGAGATTGCCGCCGCGCTTGATGATCTGTTCCAGCGCGGGGATCAGCGATTCGGCACCGTCCAGGCCGAAGCGCTTGGTGCCGGTGAACTTGAGGTCGCAGAATTTCTCGAAGCCTTCGGACTCGATCAGCTTCATCAGGATGGCGCGACGGCCTTCCGGAGTGAAGGAAATCTCCTTGTCCGGTCCCTCAATCCGCTCCTGGATCCAGGCCTTCTGTTGCGGGTTGGAGATGTGCATGAATTCGACGCCGAGCGTCTGGCAGTAGGTGCGCTGGCAGATCGCGACGATTTCGCGCAGCGTGCCGAATTCCAGGCTGAGCACGTGGTCGAGGAAAATCTTGCGGTCATAGTCGGCATCGGTGAAGCCGTAGGAGCGCGGATCGAGCTCTTCGTGATCCTTCTGGCCTTCGATGCCCAACGGATCGAGATTGGCGTGGAAGTGGCCGCGCATGCGGTAGGCGCGAATCAGCATCAAGGCGCGAATCGAATCACGCGTCGCCTGCTGCACATCGGCCGCGCTCAGGGTCGTGCCCTTGGCCTGCGCCTTCGCCTGCAGCTTGCCGCCGATCGCCTTCTCGGCCAGCGCCCAGTTGCCGTCCAGCGCCGAGGTCAGGTCGTCGGTCGGCTGCACCGGCCAGTTGGTCTTTTCCCAGGACGGGCCCTGGGCGTTCTTGAGGACATCGGCCGGCTGGTCCTTCAGGCTTTTGAAGAACTCCTGCCACTCGGCATCGACCGAGGCGGGGTCGTTCTCATAGCGGCCGTAGATTTCGTCGATATAGGCGGCGTTTCCGCCATAGAGAAAGGAAGTGAGAGCGAAAGCGGCATTCGCGTCCTGGCGAGACATGATCGCGTCCTGATTTTTATTGCGTCGCGCGGAAGAAACTGGGGCGGAACAGCCCGGCGAAAACGCCCAGGCTGATCGAGCATCCTTTACCCTATTTAGGGCGAATGTACGCGCTGAAAAGAACAAAGAACTGGATTTGAATTCACAGCTTTGTGTCAAGGCATGCCAGATTCCAACTCTCTGACATCGCCCGCATTTTGGGTGCGGACCATGACTGGCGCGCAATCGGACACGCCCAGAACTTGCCCAAGAAAAAGGCTCCGGATGTCGTGTCCGGAGCCGATCGGATCGGAGGCCCGAGACCGATCAATAAGGCCCGTTAATTAGGGCCAGTCTCAATACTTGGCGACCACCGGCGCGCTCCCCCAGTTGAACTTGTAGCTCAGCGTGGTGCGCACGGTCTGGACGACGGGGTGGAAGGTGATGGAATTTTGCGCCCCACCAAGCCCTGACACCGGATGGTCGGCCAGCGTGGTGGAGCCGTAGTCGGCGTAGCGGTATTCCATCTTGGCGAACACATTCGGCAAAATCGACGTTTCCGCGCCGCCGCCGACGAACCAGCCGTCGCGGGTGAAGCCGTCGGTGACGGAACCGGTCGTGGCGTTGTTGAACGTGCTGTTCATGGCAGCGCCGGAGAACGTGGCGCTGGCATAGCCGCCGCTGACGAAGGCCATGACCGACGAGGTCGGCAGATAGCCGAGCCGGGCGCCGACGGCGTAGGCTTGTCGCAAGGCGATCCGTCCGCCGAAGAACGGCTGCTGATCCTGGATCGTGCCGTGGATGTCGCCGAAATCGGCGTCAGCAAGCACGCCGGCCACGAAACGATCGTTGAACTGATAATCGTAACCGAAACCCACGGTGCCGAATGCGCCGCGACCGCCCTGCGTCTGCGGGAACGGAAGACAGGCAAAACACAATTGCCCCGGCGCCGCGACTGTCGTGGTATTCGCCGCCCACATGCCGTAGCCGCCGCCGCCGGCCAGATAGACGCCAGTCCAGTTCACCGGCGCCGGAAGCGGTTCGGCAAAGCTCGCACCGCCCGGCGTATTGAACTTGTAGGCAAGACCGGTGCGGAAGGTCTGCACATAAGGATGAATAGTGATGGAATTCTCGACGATCGACGCAGCGGGCGGGCTGGTGTCGGCAAGGGTCTGCCGGCCATAATCAGCCAACCGGTATTCCGCTTTGAGAATCCAGCTCGGCGCCACCATCATTTCAGCGCCGCCACCCACGAACCAGCCATCGCGCCGGAACGAGGGGGTGGAGAACACCGACGCAATCGATGTTCTGGTATCGAACATGTTGACGCCGGAGAAGCTGGCATTGGTGTAGCCGGCATTGACGTAGGTCATGATCGACGGCGTCAGCAGGTAGCCGAGGCGCGCGCCGACGGCCCAGGAATTGCGCAGACTCAGTGTCCCGGCGAAAAATGGATCCTGGTCCTGCAGGGTCCCGCTGATGTCGCCGAAATCGCCGTCGGCGAACACGCCGGCGACGAAGCGGCTGGCGAACTGATAGTCGTAGCCGCCATAAACCGTTCCAAACCCGCCGCGGCCACCCTGGGTCTGGGTAGCGCAAAGGGCACACCTGCCGGTAACAGGATCGACAGTGGTGGTATCGCCGCTCCACATGCCGTAACCGCCACCGCCGCCGATATAGAATCCGGTCCAGCTATAGACCGCGGCCGCCGGCGCCGGAGCCTTGAGCGCCATATCCGCGGCCATTGCGGAGCCCGCGACCAGCGACCCCAGTGCAAGGATTGCAATTCCGAGCTTCTGCATCGGAGCCCTCCAAAATGAATTTCCAGAAACCGATTCCGACCAAAGTCTTGGCAGCGACAATACGCCACGCCTCCCGAGCTGGCTGTCCTCGGGGCGCAACAGTTTCGATCGGTCGAAATTCGCGCACGCATCAGTGTTTTGCAAAATGCGCAGCAAAAGAAACGGCCCGGAGAGCGGAAGCTCTCCGGGCCGAAAATCATTCAGTCGGGCTGTGTGACGTCCGTCTTACTTGCGCAGCAGCTCGGCGAGGGTGTGGCCGAGACGTGCCGGCGACGGCGACACCGTGATGCCGGCCTCTTCCATCGCTGCGATCTTGGAGCCCGCGTCGCCCTTGCCGCCGGCGATGATGGCGCCGGCGTGGCCCATGCGCCGGCCGGGAGGAGCGGTGCGTCCGGCAATGAAGCCGACCATCGGCTTCTTGCGGCCCCGCTTGGCCTCGTCCTTCAGGAACTGGGCGGCGTCTTCTTCCGCCGAACCGCCGATTTCGCCGATCATGACAATGGATTCGGTCTTCGGATCGGCGAGGAACAGCTCCAGCACATCGATGAACTCGGTGCCCTTGACCGGGTCGCCGCCGATGCCGACCGCCGAGGTCTGGCCGAGGCCTTCCTGGGTGGTCTGGAACACCGCTTCGTAGGTCAGGGTGCCGGAGCGCGACACGATGCCGACATTGCCGGGCTTGAAGATGTTGGCCGGCATGATGCCGATCTTACACTCGCCGGCGGTGACGACGCCGGGGCAATTCGGTCCGATCAGCCGCGACTTCGAGCCGGACAGCGAACGCTTCACCCGGACCATGTCGAGCACCGGAATGCCCTCGGTGATGCAGACGATCAGCGGAATTTCCGCTGATATCGCTTCGCAGATCGCGTCGGCCGCGCCCGGCGGCGGCACGTAGATCACGCTGGCGTCGGCGCCGGTCTTCTCGCGCGCTTCGGCAACGGTGTCGAACACCGGCAGGCCGAGATGGGTCGAACCACCCTTGCCCGGCGAGGTGCCGCCGACCAGCTTGGTGCCGTAAGCCAGCGCGCCTTCGGAATGGAAGGTGCCGTTCTTGCCGGTGAAGCCCTGGGTAATGACCTTGGTGTTCTTGTCGATCAGGACGGACATCGGCTTACTTCCCCTTCACGGCGTTCACGATCTTCTGCGCGGCATCGTCGAGATCGTCGGCGGGCAGCACGTTGAGACCGGACTCGCTGATGATCTTCTTGCCCTCCGCGACATTGGTGCCTTCGAGGCGCACCACCAGCGGCACCTGCAGGCCGACCGCCTTCACCGCGGCGATCACGCCGCGCGCGATCACGTCGCACTTCATGATGCCGCCGAAGATGTTGACCAGGATGCCCTTCACCTTCGGATCGGCGGTGATGATCTTGAACGCCGCCGTCACCTTCTCCTCCGAGGCGCCGCCGCCGACGTCGAGGAAGTTGGCCGGGCTCTCGCCGTAGAGATTGATGATGTCGAGAGTGGCCATCGCCAGGCCCGCGCCGTTCACCATGCAACCGATGGTGCCGTCGAGCGCAATGTAGGCGAGGTCGTACTTCGAGGCCTCGATTTCCTTGGCGTCCTCTTCCGAGGTATCGCGCAGGGCCACCACGTCGGGATGGCGATAAAGCGAGTTGGAATCGAACGACACCTTGGCGTCCAGGCAGCGCAGATCGCCCTGCTTGGTGATGATCAGCGGATTGATTTCGAGCATCGCCATGTCCTTGGCGACGAACGCGGTATAGAGCTGCGTGATCAGCTTCTCCGCCTGCTTGGCGAGATCACCCTTGAGCCCGAGCGCCTGCGCAACCGTGCGGCCATGATGCGGCATCACGCCGGTGGCCGGATCGACCGAGAAGGTGACGATCTTCTCGGGCGTCTTGTGCGCGACTTCCTCGATGTCCATGCCGCCTTCGGTGGAGACCACGAAGGCGATTTCCGAGGTTTCGCGATCGACCAGCGCCGAGAGGTAGAACTCCTTCTCGATGTCGGAGCCGTCCTCGATATAGAGGCGGTTGACCTGCTTGCCGTGCTCGCCGGTCTGGATCGTCACCAGCGTCGCACCCAGCATCTGCTGGGCGAAGGTCTTCACGTCGTCGATCGACTTCGCCAGCCGCACGCCGCCCTTGTCGCCGGCGCTGGCTTCCTTGAACTTGCCCTTGCCGCGGCCGCCGGCGTGGATCTGGCTCTTCACCACCCAGAGCGGACCGCCCAGTTCCTTCGCCGCCGCTTCCGCCTCGGAGGCCTTGAAGATCGGCACGCCGCGCGAGACCGGCACGCCGAACTCCTTCAACAGTGCCTTCGCCTGATACTCGTGAATATTCATCAATAGCCCCTGAAGACGTCAGACCGAATGAGAGGGATGCGCGGAGACTGCCCGGCTTACTTGCCGAGCAGATCCGGCGCGATCTTCTTGCAGGCGTCGACCAGGCCCTGCACCGAGGCGACCGACTTGTCGAACGCTTCGCGGTCCTTGCCGGTCAGCTCGATCTCGACAATGCGCTCGACGCCCTTGGCGCTGATCACCACCGGCACGCCGACATACATGTCCTTGACGCCGTATTCGCCGTTGAGGTGCGCGGCGCAGGGCAGCACGCGCTTCTTATCGCGCAGGTAGCTTTCCGCCATCGCAATCGCCGACGCGGCGGGCGCATAGAATGCAGAGCCGGTCTTCAGCAGATTGACGATCTCGGCGCCGCCATTGCGGGTGCGATCGACGATCTCGTCGACGCGCGCCTGCGAGGTCCAGCCCATCTTCACGAGGTCCGGCAGCGGAATGCCGGCCACGGTGGAATACTTGGTCAACGGCACCATGGTGTCGCCGTGGCCGCCGAGCACGAAGGCGGTGACGTCTTCAACCGAGACGTTGAATTCGTCGGCCAGGAAATAGCGGAAGCGCGCCGAGTCCAGCACGCCGGCCATGCCGACCACCTTCTTCGCCGGCAGGCCGCAAGCCTTCTGCAGCGCCCAGACCATGGCGTCGAGCGGGTTGGTGATGCAGATCACGAACGCATTCGGGGCATACTTCTTGATGCCGGCGCCGACCTGTTCCATGACCTTGAGATTGATGCTGAGCAGATCGTCGCGGCTCATGCCCGGCTTGCGCGGCACGCCGGCGGTGACGATCACCACGTCGGCTCCCTCGATCGCCTCGTAGGAATTGGCGCCGGTCAGGCGGGCGTCGAAGCCGTCCACCGGCGAGGACTGCGCGAGGTCCAGCGACTTGCCCTGCGGAATGCCTTCGGCGATGTCGAACATGACCACGTCGCCCAGCTCTTTCAGCCCGACGAGGTGAGCAAGCGTTCCACCGATCTGACCGGAGCCAATCAAAGCAATCTTGTTGCGTGCCATGGGAGTCTGTCCTTTGAACCCAGCGGGAGGAGGGAGGGAAATCTTGCAAGAACGCCTTGCAAGGACATCTTGTGAAGGCTGTTAGCTCTTTCGCCGCACCCGTTCAAGTCGGTGCGGGTCCAATAATCGGGCCCGGCGGAAGCCTGCCCGGAAATTGGCCAGTTCTGCCGTTTCGGCGGCTCATGTTTCGACCAGCCCGGTGCTGGCGCCGCTGGCGGTCGAATCCTTGCGGCCATGGGCCAGCGCCAGGTAGGATTCCGAACCCATCTCGATCAGCCGCGACGACGTCCGCTTGAACTCATTGGCCTCCACCCCCTCGGTGGCGCGATAGAGCGACACCGGATCGGCCGCCGCGGAGGCGATCAACTTCACGGCATTGTCATAGAGGGTATCGATCAGGGTGATGAAACGTTTGGCGGCGTTGCGCTGGTCGAAATCCATCACCGGGACATGGTCGAGCATGATGGTGTGGTAGTCGTGGGCGAGCCGCAGATAATCCGACGCCGCCAACGGCTGTTCGCATAATTCCTTGAAGGAAAACCGCGCCACGCCGTGCGCGGCCCGCGGCACGTGCAGGGTGCGCCCCTTGATTGCGAGGTCGCGCGGCGCGCCCTTGGCGCCGCCGGTCAATTTCAGGAACGCCTTGTCGAGAGCCGCGTCGGCGGCGGCATCGTCCGGCACCAGCCACATGGTGGCGCCGGCCAGCTTCTCCAGGCGGAAATCGGTGCGGGCATCGAGCCGCAGCACCTCCATGTGATCCTCGATCTGCGCGATGAACGGCAGGAACAGCGCGCGGTTGAGGCCGCCCTTGTAGAGGTCTTCCGGCGCCACGTTCGACGTCGCCACCACCACGGTGCCGAGCGCGAACAGCCGCTCGAACAACCGTCCGAGAATCATCGCGTCGGCGATGTCGGTGACGTGGAATTCATCGAAGCAGAGCAGCCACGCCTCGTCGAAAATGGTTTGCGCCGTCAGCCGCACCGGATCGGTGTCGGCGATCTCGCCGCTCGCGATCTTCTGCCGGAAGCCGTAGATCCGCTCATGCACGTCGGCCATGAATTCGTGGAAGTGGGCACGCCGCTTGTGGCTGACCGGGCTCGCATGGAAGAACAGGTCCATCAGCATGGTCTTGCCGCGGCCGACTTCACCATGGACATACAGGCCGCGCAGCGGCTCGCCGTTCCGGCCGTTCTTCTTGTCGCCGAACAGCCGGCCGAGGAAACCGTTCTTGTGACCCGGCTTGTAGTTGGCGAGCCGGGCATCCAGCGCCGTGTAGGCTTCGACCGCCAGCGCCTGCGCCGGATCGGCCTCGATCTCACTGGCTGAGACGAGCGCCTGGTATTGCGCGCGGAAGGAGGGAAGAGGAGCGGAAGCCATAGGCGCGGAGCACGATCCGGAACAAGAGGACACCGGTTTTCCGAAAGATCGGGCTCACATCCGTGAGCAGTCTCGTTGCGGCCGGAGGACGGGCTCCTAACCGCCAAACAATTGAGGAAAATGCAAGAGGCTCTGGTGTCGTGATAATGATCTATGCGCTCAGCGCATAGGAATCCTCGACGATGTAGGGACCACCCCCGACCGACGATCGCGACGAAAACAGCACGAATCGCGACGCGGTAAATACCCGGGTCGGGAAATAGCCCCGTACTGACAAATAATCCGCCACATCCTGATTGGAGGCATCGCGCAACCGCGCCAGCGTGACATGGGGCGTAAATTTTCGCCCCTCGGGATCGAGTCCCATCCGCTGCATCAGCCGCTCGAGCTCCGCCTGCAGCTCCATCAACGGCCGGCTCGGAGCCACCGAGGCCACCACCGCCCGTGGTTTTTTACCACCGAAGCTCGCCAACCCCTGCAATGCCACCTCGAACGGCTTGCGGTTGACGCGAAACAGCGTCGAGGCGATCTCGTTGGCGATCAAGCCATCGATATCGCCGATAAACCGCAAGGTGACGTGGTAATTTTCAGGATCGATCCAGCGGGCTCCTGGCAAACCGCCACGCAAGCTGGAAAGGGTTTGTCCGATATCGGAAGGAATTTCCAGTCCGGTAAAGAGACGCGGCATCACAGGATCCCTCGATGCAGAGGCCGAAAACGAATCAGTGACTATTACTTGTAACGCAGCCGGATGACACTGCGAAGAGCCGGCGGTAACCCGGTGGATGACTGCCTATACTTCAGCCCTTCTGCTCCGACAGTTTGCTCCCCAACTGGTCAAGAAATGCCTGCACCGTGGGTAAAATTCTCTGCACCACCACATCGACGCCCTCCGCGGTGGGATGCAATCCGTCCGCCTGGGTGAGCTTGGCTTCGCCCGTGACCCCGTCGAGGAAAAACGGATACAGCGGCACGCCGTAGGTCTTGGCGAGCTCCGGATAGATCGGGTCGAATTTCGCCACGTAGTCCGGTCCGAAGTTGCGCGGGGCGTACATGCCGCACAGCATCACCGCGATGCCCTTGGCCTGCAGCCGCTTGATGATGTCCGACAGCGCCTCCCGGGTGACCGCCGGGTCGATGCCGCGCAGGGCGTCATTGGCGCCGAGTTCGACAATCACCGCCTGGGTGCCTTCGGGGATCGACCAGTCGAGCCGGTCGCGGCCCCCGGACGAGGTATCGCCGGACACCCCGGCATTGGTGATGTCGACCTCTATCCCCTTGTCTTTCAATGATTTTTGCAAACGCACGGGGAACGCTGCATTGGCCGGCAGGCCATAGCCGGCGGTCAGCGAGTCACCGAGTACCGCAAGTTTGATCGGCTTTGCCGCGGCGGAGGGCGTCTGTGCCGAAAGCGGGCTCATCATCGCCATCAAAGCTCCCAACACGGCTGTCATCACGATCGCCAGAAACCTTGCGACAAGAAACCTTTCGCGAAACCTCTCGACCATGGAGCGAATGCTCCCATATGACGGATTCATGGACAGTCTCATCGCACCCTCGTCGCTGACCGGATCATCGCCGGACACCATCGCCATCTCCAACGTCAACCTCTCCCTCGGCCAGGGCGCGGCCCGCGTGCACATCCTGAAGGGTGTCAGCCTGCGGATCGGCGCCGGTGAAGCGGTTGGCCTGATCGGCGCTTCGGGCTCCGGCAAATCCACGCTGCTGATGGTCATGGCGGGATTGGAGCGTCCCGATGATGGCGAAGTGGTGGTCAACGGCGTGTCTTTCAATGGCTTGACCGAAGACGACCTCGCGCGCTTCCGCGGCCGCCACATCGGAATCGTGTTTCAGTCGTTTCATCTGATCCCGACCATGACCGCGCTGGAGAATGTCGCGGTGCCGCTGGAATTGGCCGGCCATGCCGATGCCGAGGGGCGCGCAGCGCGCGAACTCGCCGCCGTTGGCCTCGGCGAACGGCTCAATCACTATCCATCGCAACTGTCCGGCGGCGAACAGCAGCGCGTGGCGCTGGCCCGCGCGCTGGCACCGGATCCCGCGATCCTGGTCGCCGACGAGCCGACCGGCAATCTGGATGAGGCCACCGGCAAACAGATCGTCGACATGCTGTTCGCAAAACATCGTGAGCGCGGCATGACGCTGGTGCTGGTCACCCACGATGCCTCGTTGGCGCGGCGCTGCGACCGCGTGGTGCGGCTGCGCTCCGGTCACATCGACACGGCAGCCGACCGGCATCGGGCCGAAACGGCGCCGGCGTGATGCGAACTTCGAATTCGGGACACTAGTCATATGACCATTGCCCTCGACGGCACGGCATCGGCCTCGCCCCTGCGCCGCCCCTGGATCGGCGCGTTGTCGCTGCGTTTTGCGCTGCGCGAACTGCGCGGCGGCCTGAACGGCTTTTACGTCTTCATCGCCTGCATCGCGCTCGGCGTGATGGCGATCGCCGGCGTCGGCTCGGTGGCCGCAAGCCTGCACGACGGGCTGTCGCGCGAGGGACGCACCTTGCTCGGCGGCGACGCCGCATTCTCGCTGATCCAGCGTGAGGCGACGGCAAAGGAGCGCGCCGTCCTCGACTCGCGCGGCCAGGTCTCGGTCGCGGCAACGATGCGCGGGATGGTGAAGGCGCAGAGCGGCGAGTTCGCGCTGGTCGAGGTCAAGGCGGTCGACAACAACTATCCGATGCTGGGCAGCGTCACGCTGGCGCCGGACATGCCGGTCCCGGAGTTGCTGGCGCAGCACGACGGCGCCTATGGCGCCGCCGCCGATCCCACGCTGCTGGCGCGGCTGGACCTGAAACTCGGCGACCGGGTCACCATTGCCGGGGCGACCTTCGTCATCCGCAGCGCGATCGATGCCGAGCCCGACAAGCTGGCCGGCGGCGTCGGCTTCGGACCCCGCTTCCTGATCAGTGTCGACGCGCTACGGGCCACCGGCCTGCTGCAGCCGGGCTCGCTGGTGCGCTGGACCTACCGGGTGAAACTGCCCGATGCGGCGAGCGACGAGCGGGCGACCGATGCGCTGACCAACGATGTCCGCGCGGCACTGCCGGAAGCCGGCTGGGAAATCCGCTCGCGCGGCAATGCCTCGCCGCAGCTCGAACGCTCGATCGGCCGCTTCACCCAGTTCCTCACTTTGGTCGGGCTGGCCGCGCTGCTGGTCGGCGGGGTCGGCGTCGCCAACGCGGTGAAAAGCCATATCGACCGCCGCCGCGATTCGATCGCGACCCTGAAGTCGCTGGGCGCCACCGGCCGCGACGTGTTCCTGATCTATCTGATGCAGGTGGTCGTGCTGGCGGTGATCGGCTCGCTGATCGGGCTTGCGATCGGCGGCGCGCTGCCGTTCATCATCGCCAATGTGTTCGGCAAGCTGCTGCCGCTGCCGATCGATCCGGCGCTGCATCCCGGCGAACTCGCGCTCTCGCTGCTCTACGGCCTCCTGACCGCGCTGGCCTTCGGGCTGTGGCCGCTCGGCCTTGTCCATGACGTGCCGGTGGCGCGGCTGTTCCGCGACACCATCACAGCCGAATGGCACTGGCCGCGGCCGCGCTATCTGGCGCTGATGGCCGTGGTGATCGCGCTGCTGATCGCGGTGGTGATCGGGCTCGCCTACGACAAGCTGGTGGCCGCCGTGTTCGTCGCGTCGTCGGTCGTGGTGTTCGCCCTGCTGCGGCTGGTCGCCGCGGCCGTCATGTGGATCGCGCGCAGCCTGCCGCGGCCGCGCGCGACCATGCTGCGGCTGGCGATCGGCAACATCCATCGGCCGGGCGCGCTGACGCCGTCGGTGGTGCTATCGCTGGGCCTCGGCCTCACCGTGCTGGTGACGATCTCGCAGATCGACGGCAACCTGCGCCGGCAGTTTCTCGCCGCCTTGCCGGAGCATGCGCCGTCGTTCTTCTTTGTCGACATCCCCGCCGCCAAGGCGGAGAGTTTCGGCGAATTCCTGCAGACGCTGGCGCCCGGCGCCCATGTCGAACGGGTGCCGATGCTGCGCGGACGCATCACCGCCGCCAACGGCATCAAGGCGGAGAACCTCAAGCCCGACAGCAAGAGCGAGTGGGTGCTGCAGAGCGATCGCGGGCTGACCTACACCAATGACGTGCCGCGCGGCTCCAAGGTGGTCGAGGGCACGTGGTGGGAGCCCGACTACAGCGGGCCGCCGCTGGTCTCGATGGAAAAGAAGATCGCCGACGGGCTCGGGCTCAAGCTCGGCGACACCGTCACGGTCAATGTGCTGGGACGCGACATCACCGCCACCATCAGCAACCTGCGCACGGTGGACTGGCAGAGCCTCGGCATCAATTTCGTGCTGGTGTTTTCGCCGAAGACCTTCGCCGGCGCGCCGCACACTCACCTCGCCACGCTGTCGGAGCCAAACCCCAGCGCCAAGGGCGATGCCACCATCATCAAGGCGGTGGCGGCCCAGTATCCGATGGTCACCAGCGTGCGGGTGCGCGACGCGCTGCGCACGATCGGAACCGTGGTCGAGAACCTGGCGCTGGCGATCCGTGGCGCCAGTGCCGTGACGCTGATCGCAGCCGTGCTGGTGCTGGGCGGCGCGCTCGCCGCCGGCCACCGGCACCGCGTCTACGACGCCGTGATCCTGAAGACCCTGGGCGCGACCCGCATCCGCCTGATCGGCGCCTATGCGCTCGAATACCTGATGATCGGCTTGGCCACCGCGGTGTTCGGCATCATCGCCGGCTCGGTCGCCGCCTGGCTGATCGTGACCCGGTTGATGACGCTGAGCTTCATCTGGCAGGCGGGGAGCGCCGCCGCAGTGGTGGCGGGCGCACTCATCGTCACCGTCGGGCTCGGCCTGATCGGGACGCTGGTCGCCCTCAATCAAAAGCCCGCGCCGGTGCTGCGCAACCTGTGAGTCAGGTTAGGCCTTGATGTAGACCCAGGCTTCCTCGCCCGATCTCAGCCGCGCCCTGACGCGCTTGTAGTCGGAGACCTCATAGGCGTCGGCGGCGGCGAGTTCCTGCGCGGTGATCCAGAAGGCCTTGCCCGCCACCTCGTCGGCGGGATTATCGCTGGGCACCACCATCGGGTGCACGCTCTTGCCGCTGGTGCGGATCACCTCGGGATCGGTGATCTCGATCATCGACTGCCTGAAGCCCTGGATCGCATCCACTGTGCCGTCCAGCAGCCGCCCGAACGAGGCAAGCTGCACATTGTCCTGCTGCAATGTGCCGTACGAGAACAGCAGGATATCGCGCTTGTCCATTCCGCCTCCGGTCCTTGCTTGACGCGCTGTCCCCACGCGCGCCAACGCCCACGTCACGCGACGCGCTCAGCCTGATTGTTGCTCATTGTTTCCGCGTCAGCCCGTTGTCGTCGAGCCATTTCTGGATGACGCCGGCCACTTCGGCGTTGTTCTTGTCCATCATCATCATGTGCGAATTGCCCTTGATGCCGATGGCGGGCAGATCCACCACATCGACATGGCCGCCGGCCTTGCGGATGTCGTCGCCAAAGGCGACGCCGGTGGCGCGGATTTTCGGCCAGCGCGAATCCTGCGCGATGAAATCGCCATAGACCATCAGCGTCGGGATGGCTTTCAGCAGATCGGCCTTGGCGGGATCGCCGACGCCGGCGGGCTCGACCGCGATCAGGCCCTTGACCTTGTCCGGCCGGGCCTGCGCCGCCTTGAAGCCGAACTGGCCGGCCTGGCTGTGGAACAGGATGATGCACGGGCACACCTTGTCGATCTCGGCGAGATAGGCCGCGAGCGTGGCATCGTCGGTGGTGGTCCAGCGCGGCACGATCTGCTTGACGAAATTGTCGTAGCCCTCGTTGGGGAACTGGCTGCCGGGCAGAAGCTTGCGCTTGGCCGGATCGGGATTGTAGCTGTCGGGGCCGTCGCCGATGCGAAAGCGCTGAAACGGATTGCTGGTGGTGAGGAACAGCGGCTCGCTCTTGAAGATATCGGGATATTGCGCCCAGCCGGCGCGGCCGCGTTCCACCGCATCGGACACATAGACGCTCCAGCCCTTGCGCAGGAACAGGTTCAGCCAGCCCTCGCGGCCGTCCGGCGTGGTCTCGTAGTTGACCCCGGTCATGCCGCCGCCGTGCCAGAACAGGATCGGATAGGCGCCCCTTTCATTGGCCGGCAGGAAGTACTGCACGTACATCTGCTCGACCTGGTAGGTGCCGTTGGGGTCGAATTTCGCCGGAACGCCGCCCGGGGTCAGCGCCATTTCCTTGATCGGCTTGCCGGTCAGTTCGACCAGCCGTCCGCCGACATGGAACGAGCCCATGGCCCGCAGGGTGATCGGCTCCTCGGCGCGCACCGCGCCGGTCAGCAGCGTGGCGGCAAGCGCCGCGGCAAAAGCGAAGCGATGGATCAGCAAGAAACCCTCCCTGGATAGGCTTGTTGTTGCGGCGGTCTGCAAGACATTTCCATCCGGAACGGCATTTGCAGGCCCGTCGATGTCCCAGCGAGTGTCCCGGAGATCGGCCGGATTGGGAAGCGCCAACTGCGGCTGGCAGACCCCCGCCGCCCGCCCCGTCGGAGCGGCCGCAATGATGACAATATGAAGCAGGGCGAGGCCGGGTTTTCGTTGGTATTTCGGGGTGTTCGCGACATTCAGCCGCGCGTGGAAGCTTGCAGCGAATGTGTTAGTTTCCCACATATCCAACGGGACAGATGCCGGCCCGCCGACGTTGAACTGCCAAAGGCAACTTGGATTGCTTAACGCAAATTTAATGTCATCGGGCGCGGATATCTGGGATACATTCGCCCCGGCTGCCCTTCCCTTCGTGAGCGCCGGACAACAACGAGGTTTCGACCATGTCGGACTTGGACCGTAACTATGCTTCTCCGTTCGGCCGGGCCGCCGGGCGTGTTGATGCCGCAGCCGTCGATGCCGGCCTGCGCGCATACATGTTGAAGATCTACAACTACATGACGATCGGCCTGGCCATCACCGGTCTCGCCGCGCTCGGCGTCTATATGGGCGCCGTGACCACCGACGCAAGCGCCGCCGCGGCCCGCATCGGCAACACCATGCTGACGTCGTTCGGCGTCGCGATGTTTGTCAGCCCGCTGAAGTGGCTGTTCATCCTCGCACCCCTGGTGATGGTGTTCGTCATCTCCTTCGGCATTCAGCGGCTGAAGCCGGCCACCGCGCAGATGCTGTTCTGGGGCTTCTCGGCCCTGATGGGCATCTCGCTGTCGTCGATCTTCCTGGTGTACACCCACACCTCGATCGTGCGGGTGTTCTTCATCACCGCGGCGTCGTTCGGTGCGCTGAGCCTCTACGGCTACACCACCAAGCGTGACATGTCGGGGATGGGATCGTTCCTGATGATGGGCCTGTTCGGCATCATCATCGCCAGCCTGGTGAACATCTTCGTCGCGTCGTCGATGCTGCAGTTCATCGTGTCGGTGGTCGGTGTGCTGGTGTTCGCCGGCCTCACCGCCTGGGATACCCAGCGGCTGAAGAACGAGTACGTCTACGGCTACGCCAGCGCCGGTGGAGACGTGGCGGAGCGGGCAGCCATCACAGGCGCGCTGTCGCTCTACCTGAACTTCATCAACCTGTTCACGCTGCTGCTGCAGTTGCTCGGACAGCGCGACTGACGCTTCGGACGAGCCGAAAACAATCAAGCCCCGGCCTCAAGGCCGGGGCTTTTCTTTTGCGGCAAGCCGATTCAAATTAGCCGGATGTCCGACCTGCTGATCAGGGCCGCCGCCGCGGCCGACCTTGCCGCCATCACCGCGATCTACGATCACGCGGTTCGCACCGGCACCGCGACGTTCGAGCTCGAGCCGCCCACTTTGGCCGAGATGACGACGCGCTTCGACAATCTGACCGGGGCGAGGTTTCCCTACGTCGTCGCGATCACCGAGGGACGTGTGGCCGGATATGCCTATGCCGGGCCCTACCGCCCGCGGCCGGCCTATCGTTTCACGGTTGAAAACTCGGTGTACCTGCCGCCCGAGGCGCAACGCCGCGGCATCGGCTTGAGGCTGCTCACCGCCCTGATCGACGAATCAACCGCGCGCGGCTTTCGCCAGATGATCGCGGTGATCGGCGATTCCGCCAACGCCGGCTCGATCGGCGTCCACACCCGCGCGGGATTCGAGATGATCGGCACCCACCGCAATGTCGGCTTCAAGTTCGGCCGCTGGCTGGATACCGTGATGATGCAGCGCGAGCTTGGCAGAGGTGGCAGCACCACGCCCTAGAACCTTTTCCGTTCCGATAGAATCGGAACGGGGCTCTAGATTCTTGTTTTGACGCGTTTTCTTGACGCGAACCGGTATCCACTTCGCTGGAAAACGCTCTAAACGCTCAATTTCACTGCCAATGACTTTTCTTGCGCTTGAGATCGAAGTGTTCTTTTTTCGCCTCTCCTCCTGCAGGAACGCGCGTCAATACTCCGCTGAACCCCGCCTCCGTGACGCGCCCTTCGTAGGATCCCGCTCCAAGCGAAGGTTCAGGAACTGTAAACGAGATCATGTCCTCGGTTGATTTAACCGGGACGACCACAGGGGGTGTCGTGCCTCCCTCCCAACATTGGACGAAGGCAAAATAATCATCGTGATCGGCGTAGACGATGAAGATCTCAGTTCCCAGGAGATCGCCGCCCTCCTGATTATACCTGAGATCGCTATAGATGCCCGTGATCCGTGGCTTTACGCCCGCTGCAATCGCAAATGTCGACAGCGCGATCATGAAAAAAAATACGGCAGCTGCAGCGCGCCTACCGATGGTCATGCATGCTTCCGGTGACCGTCTGCGCCAGCGATTGCTCCAGGACGCCTTGCGCCAGATGGACGCCATCCCATCACACCACCGACAGCTTGCGATCGATCACCAGCAGCACCCGATCGAGATCGTGGCCACGACGCAAGATCTGTCCACCCGCGGACACCACGCTGTAGGCTCCCTGCTTTCGCGCCAACTTCGGGTCCTTTTCGATTCGGTACAGCGGGACTTCCGAAGCGCGGCGGAAAATCGAGAACACCGCGCGGTCCTTCAGGAAATCGATCGCATAATCGCGCCATTCGCCTTCAGCGACCATCCGACCGTAGAGATTGAGGATGCGGTTGAGTTCCAGACGATTGAATGTGACCCGGTTTTGAAACGGGACGGTGGCGGTCACGCGCTCCGTCCCGCGGCTTTCGCCGGGCTCGGTGTCCCCCGAGATCAAATCCATGCATCGCCTCCTGTCATGATGCGCGATCCGCAAAAGCGGCGCCCGGCCGGACCAGCGCATCTGTCATCCAACCGACATGATCGACCTACGGCGCACGCTCTGCAAGTGCCCCCTTTCGCACACCCTCGGCAAAATCATGCCGTCACATTGAACATCGGGAAACAAAGCTTCGAAAACAAAGTCTTAAGATCGCATCTCGCTCTCTCACGTCGTTGTTAGCGAAATCACGAAACCGCCCAAATTCGGTCAAGCCCACGCCGCCGTGGACCGCGATAAAGCTACCACTGCGTTGGCCCGGTTCCTTCGGCTCCGGATTCCTCAGCCCCCAGCCCCCCGGGGCAGTCGGGACCGGGCCTATAACGCAGGATCGAAAGATCAGACTTGAAGGCCGGCGAAAGCTGGCCTTTTTATTTTTGGGCCGGCCGTTTGTGAGTCCGCAATTATCGCGGCCGACGCGCGTGGCGATTTTCATTCCCTGAAGATCCGTTTGATGTGACGAGCGATCACGCAGCGCTCGCGAGCCGACATCCCGTTCGGGCGTATTGCATGGCGCCCAGTAGCCATGCCCGCGATTGCCTCGCACAACCGCATCTTCGCATTTCGGGGGATGTTGCCGCGTCGCGTCAGAACGCAGAACGGTCACGCAACGCGCGTTGCGCTGGCGCGATCAGCGTCGATGGTCAGCGACGCGCCACCGCAGCCGCGTCGGGCTCCAGCGTCGTGTAGGCGGCCCCGAGCATCGGGCCCGGCTTTTCGCGGCTGCCGTCCTGGACGTAGACAACGGCGGCATCGACACCATCGCTCTTGACGTTCTCCAGCGGAACGGTCCAGCTCCCGGCCTTGCCGGTCCAGTCGCCGACTTTCAGCCAGTTGCGCACGACGTTGTAGTAGGTCACCTCGCGGCCGCGGTTCTCGCCGCGCCCGATCCGGATCGGCACCGATTTCGAAATCGCGCAGATCCAGATCTCTCCGTGATCCACGCGGCCATTGCCAGCCGACACCGAGACGTTGAGCTGCTTGTCGGCCTGCTTGATCGACACCGGCAGCGACATCACTTCGCTGTTGCCCTGCGTGCGCATGGCAGCGTCTTCGATGCCGGCACGGTCGCTGCCGAGCACATGGACGGCACCGTTCACGATCACCTGCGGCGTGTAGACCTCACGATCACCGCGCATGTGCGAGTAGGCTTTCTGGCGCGCGGTGAAGCGCGAGCTGGCCAGAGTGTCCTTCCAGCCGAGATAATCCCAGTAGTCGATCGGCATGCTCATCGCGATGATCGACGGATCCTTGGCGAGGTCGCCGAGCACCTTGTCGGCAGCCGGGCACGACGAGCAGCCCTGCGAGGTAAACAACTCGACCACCGCGCGCGGGTCAGCCAGAGCGGTTCCGCTCAACCCCACCGCGAAACACATGCCAAGCACAGCCGACCAAGGCGACACCGCCTGGTCCGCGCGCAACAGCTTCTGATCTGCGAGTGACGTGCTCATCCCAGCTCTCGACGCGGAGCGCCCGCTCCACCATGTCGACGGAAAATGGCTGTCGACGGAAAATGTCCCAATGCCTTCAACGGAGAAGGCGGCCCAAGTCATAGGCCGCCTTCTGTTCACCCGCCACTCACTTCGCAGTGAGGCTGATCACAAAGCGTCAGGCCGCCAGCTGGCGAATGACGTATTGCAGGATGCCGCCATTGCGGAAGTACTCCAGCTCGTCGAGGGTGTCGATGCGACAAAGCAGCGGCACCTGCTTGACCGAGCCATTGGCCGACTTGATTTCCGCCGACAGCATCTGGCGCGGCTTCAGGTCGCCCTGCAGGCCGCGAATGGTGACCTGCTCGTTGCCCTGCAACCCGATCGACTGCCACGAGGTTCCGTCCTCGAAGGTCAGCGGCAGGATTCCCATACCCACCAGGTTCGAGCGATGGATGCGCTCGAAGCTCTGGCAGATCACGGCGCGCACGCCGAGCAGCTTGGTGCCCTTCGCTGCCCAGTCACGCGACGAACCGTTGCCGTATTCCGCACCCGCGAACACCACCAGCGGAACCTTCTCTTCCTGGTACTTCATGGCGGCATCATAGATCGTCATCTGCTCGCCGTCCGGCCAGTGCTTGGTCAGGCCGCCTTCGGGAATGTTGCCGTCGGCGCCCTTCAGCATCTGGTTCTTGATGCGGATGTTGGCGAAGGTGCCGCGCATCATCACCTCATGGTTGCCGCGCCGCGTGCCGTACTGGTTGAAGTCGGCGGGCCGCACCTGGTGCTCGGAGAGATATTTGCCCGCGGGCGAGGTCAGCTTGATCGAACCGGCCGGCGAGATGTGGTCGGTGGTGATCTTGTCGCCGAACATCGCCAGGATGCGCGCGTCGACCACGTCGACGATCGCTTCCGGCTCTTTCTTCATGCCTTCGAAGTAGGGCGGGTTCTGCACATAGGTCGAGCTCATGTTCCAGCGATAGGTCTCGCTGGCCGTGGTCTTGATCTTGCGCCAGTTGGTGTCGCCCTTGAATACGTCGGCATACTTCTTCTTGAAGATCTTCGCCGTCACGAACTTCTTGATGAAGGCGTTGATCTCCTTGGTGGTCGGCCAGATGTCCTTGAGGAAGACCGGCTTGCCGTCCTTGCCGGTGCCGAGCGGCTCCTTGGTCAGGTCCTTGGTGACGGAGCCGGCCAGCGCGTAGGACACCACCAGCGGCGGCGACGCCAGATAGTTGGCCTGCACGTCCGGCGAGACGCGGCCTTCGAAGTTGCGGTTGCCCGACAGCACGGCCGCGGCGACGATGCCGTTGTCGTTGATGGTCTTCGAGATCTCTTCCGGCAGCGGCCCCGAATTGCCGATGCAGGTGGTGCAGCCGAAACCGACCAGGTTGAAGCCGACCTTGTCGAGATCCTTCTGCAGTCCGGAGTTGGAAAGATATTCAGCGACCACCTGGCTGCCCGGCGCCAGCGAGGTCTTCACCCACGGCTTTGCGGTCAGGCCCTTGGCGGCGGCGTTGCGGGCGAGCAGGCCCGCGGCGATCAGCACGCTCGGGTTCGAGGTGTTGGTGCAGGAGGTGATCGCGGCGATCACCACGTCGCCGTGGCCGAGATCGAAGTTGCGGCCCTCGACCGCGTGGCGCGGCTCGTCGAGGGGTTTCTTGTAGTCGCTGGCCATCGCGCTCGCGAAGCCTTCGGCAACGGCCGGCAGCGCAACGCGACCTTCCGGACGCTTCGGTCCGGCGAGCGAGGGCACCACGTCGCCGAGATCGAGCACCAGGGTTTCGGTGAACACGGGATCCGGCGACTTCGCCGTCCGGAACAGGCCCTGCGCCTTGGCGTACTTGTCGACCAGTGCCACCCGCGCGCTCGCGCGGCCGGAGATCTTCAGATAGTCGATGGTTTCCTTGTCGACCGGGAAGAAACCGCAGGTGGCGCCGTATTCCGGCGCCATGTTGCCGATCGTCGCCTTGTCCGCGACCGAGAGATAGTCGAGGCCGGGGCCGAAGAATTCGACGAACTTGCCGACCACGCCCTTCTTGCGCAGCATCTGCGTCACGGTCAGCACGAGGTCGGTGGCGGTGACGCCTTCCTTCAGCGCGCCCTTCAGCTTGAAGCCGATCACTTCCGGCAGCAGCATCGACAGCGGCTGTCCGAGCATCGCGGCTTCCGCCTCGATGCCGCCGACGCCCCAGCCGAGCACGGCGAGACCATTGACCATGGTGGTGTGCGAATCGGTGCCGACCAGCGTGTCCGGATACGCGACCTCGAACGTGCCGGTCTTCTTGCCGACAGTCATCTTCTGCTTCTTGGTCCAGACCGTCTGCGCCAGGTATTCAAGATTGACCTGGTGGCAGATGCCGGTGCCGGGCGGCACCACGGAGAAGTTGTCGAAGGCGCCCTGGCCCCACTTCAGGAACTCGTAGCGCTCCTGGTTCTGCTTGTATTCTTCGGCGACGTTCTTGCCGAAGGCGGCGTTGTTGCCGAAGAAATTGATGATCACCGAGTGGTCGATGACGAGATCGACCGGCACCAGCGGATTGATCTTCTCGGCGTCGCCGCCGAGCGCCTGCATCGCGTTGCGCATCGCCGCGAGATCAACCACGGCGGGCACGCCGGTGAAGTCCTGCATCAGCACGCGGGCCGGACGGAACGCGACTTCATGCTCGAGCTTGCGCTTCTTCAGCCACTTTGCAACGGCCTGGATGTCTTCCTTCTTCACTGAGCGGCCGTCTTCGTTGCGCAGCAGGTTTTCCAACAGCACCTTCATCGAGTAAGGCAGCCGGGAAATTCCCTTCAGGCCGTTCTTCTCGGCGGTCGGCAGGCTGTAATAGACATAGGTCTTGGCGCCGACCTTGAGGGTCTTCCGGCATTTGAAGCTGTCGAGCGAACTCATGTGAGGCAATCCTGATTGGATGTGGAAGGACACCCTTAGGGGTCTTTTTGGAAGGTATTAAGATACCTGTATATGCTGGGGGACGCGGGGGGTGTTGCCCTGCACAAACTCGGTATCGTCGCCTCCGGTTTATAATCTTTTTAAAGTGGCAGCCAAGAGCAATGCGAACGCGTTTGCCATACGAACAAGATATGCTTCGCTTGCTGTCACTGACCTGTCGCAGCGCTCCGTCCAAGACCGAAGTCTCAGCCCGCAATCACCGGCGCGAACCGTCTCGCGTCTTCAACGGCACCGTCGTTGAGCCCGGAGCCCGAAAACCGGTACCCACGCACGCGGATCATGCTTAGAAAGGCGCGATGAGTACCATGCGGCTTTCCGGCACCGGCCTGACCTGCGTTCGCGGCGGGCGACAGGTGTTTTCCGGACTGGATTTCCAGGTCGGCGCGGGTGAGGCGCTGGCCATCACCGGGCGCAATGGCGCCGGCAAGTCGTCGTTGCTGCGGCTGATCGCCGGCCTGCTGCAGGCCGACGCCGGCCGCATCACCCTCGACGGCAATCCGCGCACCGATCTCACGCTGGCCGAGCAGATCCACTATCTCGGCCATCGCGATGCGCTGAAACCATCCCTGACCGTGCATGAGAACCTGGCGTTCTGGCGGGATTTCCTCGGCGGCGAACAAGGCGGGCTCGACACCAGCCTCACGGCCGTGGGGCTCGCCCACACCAGCGCCCTGCCGGCATCAACACTGTCCGCGGGGCAGAAGCGCCGGCTGTCGATGGCGCGGCTGATTGCGGTGAAACGCCCGATCTGGCTGCTGGACGAGCCGACCTCGGCGCTCGATGCCGACGGCCAGACGATGATGGCGCGCTTGCTGTCCGACCATCTGGCAACCGGCGGCCTGATCGTCGCCGCCACCCATGGGCCACTCACCATCGGCGCGCCGGGCACCAGCGCGCGCGAACTGCGGATCGGCGACGCGGCATGATTGCCCTGATTCGCCGCGATCTGCGCATTGCATGGCGCGCCGGCGGCGGCGCGTTGATCGGCGTGCTGTTCTTCCTCACCGTGGTGGTGCTGATGCCGTTTGCGATCGGCCCGGACACCGTGCTGCTGAAGCGGCTGGGCCCCGCGATCCTGTGGCTCGGCGCCTTGCTGGCGAGCCTGCTGACTCTCGATCGCCTGTTCACGGCCGACCACGATGACGGCTCGCTCGACCTGATCGTGATGGGCCGTCACGCACTGGAAATGACCTGCCTCGCCAAGGCCGTTGCGCACTGGCTCGCCGCCGGCGTGCCGCTGATCGTCGCAACGCCACTGCTCGGCCTGTTGCTCAACCTGGACGCCGCGGCAACGGCCGCGGTGGCGCTGACGCTGCTGATCGGGACGCCGGCCTTGACTCTGACCGGCATGATCGGCGCGGCGCTGGCGGTGACGCTGCGCCGCGGCGGACTGTTGCTGGCGGTCCTTGTGCTGCCGCTGTCGATCCCGGTGCTGATCTTCGGTGTCGCCGCGTCCGGCGCCATGATCACGGATGGTGTCAGCCCCGTCGCCCCGGTGTCGATCCTTGCCGCGCTGTCGCTGATCGGCCTGGTGGTCGGCCCAATCGCGGCCGCGGCGTGTCTGCGGCAGGGACTGGATTGACCCGCCCCGGTTAACCGACTGGTTTGACGGCGATTGCGCGTGCCGCAAAAACACCAGAGTATGTCTGCAAATGTCTATATAGACAGGGCCTGCCCATGAAAGCCCGCAAAGATGAGGCGATGAGAAACCGGCGATGAGACATCCGGACACCAACCAGCAGGCGAACGCCACAAAGGTTACATGTGGGTGCTGCATCAGCCGCCGTCATGTTCTCGCCGGCGCAGCAGCGTTTGCCGCAAGCGCCGTCGACCCGTTTCCGAAAGCCCTTGCACAGACACCCTCGGGGCAGACGTCCGCGGGTCAAACGTCGGCACAAGCTCCCTCGCCAGCGACGGCAACGCCCGCACCGCCGTTTCGCATCGACGTCCATCATCACCTGACGCCTCCGGATTACATCACAGCCGTCCACGGCAAGGCTACGATCCCGCCGCCGTCGGCGAACTGGACCGTCAACAAGACGCTGGACGATATGGACGCCGCCGCGGTGCAGACCGCGATCCTGTCGATCTCCACGCCCGGCCTGTGGTTCGGCGATGCCAACGCCGCGGCGAAGCTCGCGCGCGGCTGCAATGAATATGCAGCCAAACTCGCGCTCGAAAACAAGGGACGGTTCGGATCGTTCGCGGCGCTGCCATTGCCCAACGCAGATGCGGCGCTCGGCGAGATCAGCTACGCGCTCGACACGCTGAAGGCCGACGGCGTGCTGGTGTTCACCAGTTACGAAGGCAAATGGCTTGGCGACGCGGTGTTCGTTCCGGTGTTCGAAGAACTCAACCGGCGCAAGGCCATCGTGTCGGTACATCCGACCACGGCCGCCTGCTGCGGCAATCTCATTCCCTACATCCCCGACAACGTCGTCGAATTCGGCACCGACACCACCCGCACCATCGCCAGCCTTATTTTTTCCGGTGCGGCGGAGCGCTGGCCGGACATCAAGTTCATCTTCTCGCATGCCGGCGGGACCATGCCGTTCCTGATCGAGCGGTTCGAGTTCCTGGCCCGCATGCCGCAGGCCGCGAAGATGCTGCCGAACGGCGTGCGGACGCCGCTGCAACGCTTCTTTTACGACACCGCGCAGGCGTCCAACCCGGCCGCCATGGGCGCGCTGCGCCAGCTGGTCGAACCGACGCAGATCGTGTTCGGCACCGATTTTCCCTACCGGACCAGCATCGAGCACGTGAATAACCTCGCCGGCTGCAAGATCCTGGCGCCCGATCTGCGCAAGATCGAGCGGGACAATGCGCTTGGCCTGCTGCCGCGACTGCGGGCCTAGCCCGATGTCCCGCGTCATCAGGATCCGTCGGCTGATCCTGGTGTCCCTGCTGTTTTTGCCGTGGAACATGGTGCGAGCTCCCGCATCCGAACCCGCGCTGCCGCCGGCAGCCGCGGACTGGATGATTCCCAAGATCTGCGCAGACGCTGCAAATCACCCGGTCGGGGTCGATCCCTTTGCCGGCTGCCCGGCCGGAACGCACCTGCGATCTCTCGCACCGGGGGATCCTCTGCCCTATCGAAAAGCCGATCAGGCCAGGCAGCAGTTCAAGGACCTCTATCCGCGAACCGCCGCAAACGGGATGCCGGTCGTCATTGCCACCTTCAACTGGCACGATCCTCGAAACGGCGATACGTCGCGTTTCAAGCTCTGGGCCGACGGATACGACATGTACACCGCGGGGGACGGGTGGACGTCCGTCGTGGAAACACGCTCAGGCACCGGCGAGTATGGCACAACCTTTCTGGCGAAGGGCTGCAAGCCGAACGTCGGACTGTTGTTCTTTCCGCTTCCTCCACCGAACGCAAAAGCCACCTCCGGCGGCTCAACATATTCTTCGGCGACCTCGCAGTGGGAGGAAGACAACCAGCCATTTCCCGGCGCGTGTCCATCGCGCTTTGCCGATGACGGACTGCTTACCTGGAAATTCATCCATGATTTTCCGTTTGGCGGCGTCGGTGGCGAGCACCGGCCGCTCGATACGATCGTCTCGACCGTTGGACTGCGGACGATCAAGGACCCGGCCATCATCAAGCGCTGGATGGATTACGGACATATGGAGGTGTTTTACTTCACAAAACTTTATGGGGTCACACGGTGGGAATCCTGGATTCCCGATCAGCAGTTCGACCATGGCGGACGGGAGCCCGCCGCCAGCGAGCAGGCGCGTGCCGCCGCCGCGGCAGGCATGTGCAGTGTCGGACCGGGAATGAGTGTGAAGCCTTTCGTCCTCGCCGAGACCGGGCAACCCGCAAAGCGCGTCACGATGACATATCAGGGGCTCCCCTTCACCATGAACGACTGCCGGGACTGGGGCAGCATCGTAGTGGAGCCAACGCCGGTTCAGCCACCCGCATGGCCGGTTTCGGCGCTCAATGTCCTTGCGAATTTCCATTTCAACGGATCGTCGATCGAAACGTTGAAGAACTGGAACGCGTCTCACACCCGCAATGCCAGCCTGCATGTGTCGGCGACGAAGGACGATACCACCAGAGACACCCCCGTTCCGTTACATGGCGTCGCTTATCTGAAGCTCGATTGCCGTTCGGGCTGTCCATCCGACGCCATCTATCAGGATGTTCCCGTGACCGCGGCGATGCGAAGCGGCACCTACACCATGGGCATCATTGCACGCACCGAAGCTGGATCGGGACGCCTGGAGTTGTCGCTCAGCGCGCTTGACGCCCACGGCGCCGTCATATCGACCAAGGCTTTCGTCGCCGAGGGCCTGACGTCGGAGGAAACCGGCTGCGATGCCAAAGGACAACACTGCAGGACGTTTACCTTCGATCCGGACAAGCACGTCGGTTCGGTGGTTCTGTCGAGTAACTTCGTAAGTCAGAACATTCCGGTCTCGATCGATTCCCGGACCCGCACCTTGCGTTTCACCATCAGTCCGAAAAACGCGAATGCATTCGACCTGGTTTCAGCCTGGCTAATGGCAAACCCGTAGCTCAGCCCACGAAAGCCAGGCCTGCCCACTCCGCTTCGGGCACAGCCTCAGGGAGCCCTGGACCTGACCCGCATGGAGAAGTCGGCAACCTCGCCCGTCACTTCGGTGTCATCCGGGTCGGGAGTGCCCCTGACATTGCCCAACATTCTGCTATAAGGCCGGCCCATGACCAGATCCTTGGCCCTGATCGACCTCGCAAACCCGACCCGCTTCCTTGCCTTTGCGGCAAAAGTCCTGCCGTGGCTGGCCGCCGTGACCGTGATCCTGCTGCTGGTCGGCCTGCAGCAGTCCTGGATGGCGCCCGACGACTATCAGCAGGGCGCCACCGTCAAGATCATGTTCATCCATGTGCCCAACGCCTGGCTATCGATGTTCGTCTGGGGCGTGATGAGCGTTGCCGCGCTGGGCACGCTGGTGTGGCGGCATCCGCTTGCCGACGTCGCCGCGAAAGCGGCGGCTCCGCTCGGCGCCGCATTCACGTTTCTAGCGCTGGTCACCGGTTCGCTATGGGGCCGGCCGATGTGGGGCACCTACTGGGAGTGGGACGCGCGGCTGACCTCGGTGCTGATCCTGTTCCTGATGTATCTGGGCCTGATGGCGCTGTGGCGCGCGGTGGAGGATCCCTCGCGCGCGGCGCGCGCGGCCGCGATCCTCACCCTGGTCGGCGCCATCAACCTGCCGATCATCAAGTTCTCGGTCGACTGGTGGAACACGCTGCATCAAGGCGCCTCCGTGCTGCGGATGGGCGGGCCGACACTCGACCGCGCATTTTTGATTCCGCTGCTGATCATGGCCATCGCATTCTCGCTGCTGTTCATCACCTTGCACATCGCGGCGATGCGCAACGAGATCCTGCGCCGCCGCGTGCGCAGCCTGCAGATGCTGCAGGCCAGCCGGCAGCCGACATGAGCACAGCCATGCTTGGTCCCTATGCCACTTTCATCGTGGGGTCGTACGCCATCGTCGCCGTGGTGGTGCTGGCGCTGATCGGCTGGGTGGCCAACGATTATCGCCGCCAACAGGCGATCCTGCGCGACCTCGAAGCCCAGGGCGTAACACGGCGTTCGGGACGCGAAGCGGCGTGACCGAAGGTGTGCAGCAGAACGAACCGACCGCGCCGCGCCGCCGCTCGTTGCTGGTGGCGGCGCCGCTGATTGTGTTCGCGGGCCTGGCCGCGATCTTCTGGTTTCGGCTGGGATCCGGCGATCCCTCGCGAATTCCCTCGGCCCTGATCGGCCATCCTGCGCCGCAAACCAGATTAGCAGCGCTGGACGGCCTGGTCAGCGCCGGCGCGCCGGTACCGGGCCTCGATCCGGCAGCGCTCAAAGGACATGTCAGCATCGTCAATGTCTGGGCGTCATGGTGCGTGCCGTGCCATGACGAGGCGCCGCTGCTGCTCACGCTCGGCAAGGAGTTGCGCGCGCAAGGCGTGCAGATGATCGGCATCAATCAGAAAGACGCGCCGGAGAATGCCCGCCGCTTTCTCGGACGCTATGGCAATCCGTTCGATATCGTCGGCGTCGACGGCAACGGCCGCGCCTCGATCGAGTGGGGCGTCTACGGCGTACCGGAAACGTTCGTGGTCGGGCGTGACGGCCGCATCACCTACAAGCTGATCGGCGGGGTCACGCCGGAGAATGTCGAAAGCAAACTGAGGCCGGAGATCGTCAAGGCGCTTGCGGCAGGCTCATAGCGCCGTGATGAAAGTCGATGTCTCTCATCATGTGGATGTATCGGAGCCGAACGCCGAAGGCTTTCACGACTATCACTATGAGTACGATATCTTCACCTTCTCGGACGGCGCGACATGGTACACGGCGCGCGCTTATTCCGACACGCCGCACGCGGCTTCGTTCATGACATCCGACAGTCACGCGTTGACCGTGAGGGATCTGCACCATCCCTTGTTCGTTGAAGCAACCGCATATCTTCGCGCAGCCGGAAAGACCGAGCTGTCGTGGCTGAGCGCCGCTGAGAGCCGCTACATTCCGCTCGTCGCGCCAAGCGGCAACGATGAAGCAACATTCAGAAATGCCGGCTAAGCCCCTAAAATATTTCGCACATTTATCTGCGGTTCATTTTGCCGCCATGGCGCCGCCACGAAGCCAAAGCTAGCTTGATGACGTTGACGCCGTCGTGGCGGCAACGCCTCGGGCGAACAGATCAATCTAGTCGCTCTCATCTATCTGTCCTTGGAGGGACAACTCGAATGCGTCATTTCACGCTTGCAGCAATCACCGCCCTCGGCCTGATCGCGGCCACCCCGCTGATGGCCCAGACCCCGGCGCCCGCGACCAGCACCTCGAAAATGGCTCCGGCTCCCGCACCCGCAGGCAAGATGGCGCCCGCAGCGGACTCGAAAATGGCCCCGGCCCCGAAGGCCGAGCTGCTGGACATCAATTCGGCGACCGCCGACCAGCTCGACGCGCTTCCCGGCGTCGGCAAGGCCTATTCGGCCGCCATCATCAAGGGCCGTCCCTACAAGGGCAAGGATGAGCTGGTGCAGAAGAAGATCGTGCCGGAGAAAACCTACGACGGCATCAAGGACAAGATCATCGCCAAGCAGAAGAGCTGATACGGCTTTCGGATCGGCTCAGGATCGTTCGGAAGACTGAGCGACTGATCCGACGAGGAGATCGTCGCGAGCGACCGTAATCTCGGAGGGTCGCTCCACTTCAACATCATGCACCGGCGACAACGCCGGTGCATGTTTGATATCGGGCAGATCGTGACCGTCGCCTTGCGACGTCGCAGGCAGCGGCCGCCGGAACGGCGCGATAATCAGACCGCTCAGGCTGTGATAGCCTGGGCCATCCACGCCGAACTTGGCAACCCGTTTGCGGTTCGGCGCATACAGCGTCCCGAACAGCCAGTCCCACACCACGAGCAGGCCGCCGAAATTGCGGTCATAGGCGTCGCGATCGTTGGCATGATGCCAGTGATGGAAGCCGGGATCGATGAAAATGCGCCGGAGCGGGCCAAGCCCGAGCCAGACGTTGGCGTGACTGATGGTCGACTGCCAGCCATTGATGAGTTTGGCGACGGCGATGGCCTCGATGGAGAGGCCGAGCAGGACAGCCGGAATCGTCGTCAGGATCGCGTTGATGCCGAGATCGACGGGGTGAAAGCGGAAGGCGACGAACCAGTTCATCTCTTCGGCGCTGTGATGAACTTCATGGAAGCGCCAGAGATAACGGGTGTGCAGCAACCGGTGGCTGACATAGACCCCGAGGTCGACCAGCACCACGGCTTCGATGATCTGGAGCCAGAACGGCTGCCGTCCCGTGATTGCACCGAATCCATCCGGCACCACGGCCTCCAGACACAGGACAGCGGCGACGGTGGCGACAGCCGTCAGCACCGGAATGAAGCAGGCATTGATCAGCAGCAGAAAGGCATTCTGTTTGCGCTCGAAGCTCGCCAGCACCAGCGGATAAGCCCCGAACAGGTACTCCGCTGGGGTGAGCACGATCGCCCAGATCAGAAGCTGGTAGAGAAGAGACATTGCCATGGTTTTCCGCTGCCGCGGCAGAGTGGACCAGGTGCGATTAAGGTCTGATTAAGAGGTGCGTTCGACGCTCAGACCGAACAATGGGCGCAGCCGCGTCCCGATGATGTTGCCGAGGAACGCCGCGACCAGCCAGCACCATCCATGCAGGCTGCCCGACGCAATGCCGCTGAAGTACGCGCCGATATTGCAGCCATAGGCGAGACGCGCGCCGTAGCCGAGCAGCAGCCCGCCGACGATGGCGGCGATCAGGGAGCGCGGTGCCACACGCCACTCCGGATGGAATTTGCCGGCCAGCGCCGCAGCCAGCAACGCGCCCGCCATGATGCCGAAATCCATCACCGAGGTGATGTCGTTGAACACGCTCTGCTGCAGCGACGCCGCGCGGACGCCTTGCCAATAGGGCCAGGACGCGACGTCGACCCCGGTCAGCGCGACGATCTTCGAGCCCCACAGCGCCAGCGCCGAGGTGATGCCCCAGGGACGGCCGGCGAGATACAGCGTGGCGAAATTCCCCAGCGCCAGCCCCACCGCGCCCCATATCAAGGGCCATGGGCCCTGGACGAATCGCCGCCAGCCCTCCGTCTTCGCGGACGCCGCCGCCCTGAGATCGCCGTGCCGCGCCCGCTCGAGCCGCACCGTGAGTGCGTAGATGGCGGCCATCACCACGAGGCTGAGCGCCAAAGCGGGCAAGAACCCCAACCTCTCGATCAACGGGAAGGCGCCGATATTCGGCTGCGCCGTCCACCATGGCAGATGCTTGGCGCCGATGGTCGAGCCGGCGATGAAGGCTGCCAGCGTCACGAACATCCGGGTATTGCCGCCGCCCGCGGTGTACAGCGTGCCGGACGCACAGCCGCCGCCGAGCTGCATGCCCAGCCCGAACAGAAAGGCGCCGGTGAGCATCCCGACGCCGACGGCGCCGTATTCGCCGTGCACCGGCTGGCCGAACAGCGTGCCGTGGCTCAGCGCCGGAAAAAACAGCACCACGGCCACCGCCAGCATGATCATCTGCGCACGCAGGCCTGCGCCGCGCCGATCGGCGATGAAGACGCGCCACGCCGAGGTGAACCCAAACAGTGCGTGATAGAGCGTTACCCCGAGCATGCCGCCCAGCAGATAGAGCGCGCCCTGGCGCCAGGAGATGGCGAGAGCCAGAATTGCTGCGCCGCCCACCAGCAGGACCGCCGCGATGGCGGCCACCCGTGCGTTGATCCCGGCGGCCGCCGGGCGGCCGGTCATCAGCGGTGCATCGACCGAGAGATCAGTCATGAACGTCACTCCATCCGTTGCCGATGGCGTCTGCCGGCGTGGTCCCGGCGAACAATAACCCGCCGGCGGAGACGTTCCAGCGCGATCTCAGGTCCTGCTCAGGCCCATTCGCCGCCGCGCATCAGCGGCTCGCGGCCACCATCGCCGCGAATACCGTCGACATTGATCTGATCCGAGCCGATCATCCAGTCGATGTGAATGAGGCTGGTGTTGGCGCCCTTCTCGGTCAGTTGCGGCGGCGTCAGCTTGTCGCCGTCGCGGATGCACTTGGTGTAGGCCTGGCCCAGCGCGATGTGGCTCGCCGCGTTCTCGTCGAACAGCGTGTTGTAGAAGAGGATGCCGCTGTGGGAGATCGGCGAGGAATGCGGCACCAGCGCCACTTCGCCGAGCCGGCGCGCGCCCTCGTCGGTGCCGAGCACCTTGGCCAGCACGTCGGCGCCGGTGCGCGCGGTCGATTCGACGATGCGGCCGCCCTCGAACCGCACCGCGATGTCCTCGATCAGCGTGCCTTGATACGATAGCGGCTTGGTCGAGCGCACGGTGCCATCGACCCGCAGCCGGTGCGGCGTGGTGAACACCTCCTCGGTCGGGATGTTGGCGTTGCAGACGATGCCGTTCTTGGCGGTGGAGGCGCCGCCCTCCCACCAGTGGTCGTCGGCGAGGCCGACGGTCAAATCGGTGCCCGGCCCCTGGAAATGCAGCGCCGAGAATCGCTTGGTGTTGAGCAGCGAGGTACGCGCGTTGAGCGCGGCATTATGCTGCGTCCACGCCGCCACCGGATCGGGACCGTCGACCCGCGATGCAGCGAAGATCGCGTCCCACAGGCGCGCCAGCGCCACGGGCTCCGGATCGTTCGGAAACACCGCCCTGGCCCAAGCCGGCGTCGCGTAGGACACGATGCTCCAGTTGATGTCGAAGCCGACGATCAGTTCCAGCGCCGGCTTGTAGGCGGTCGAGCGCGCCCGATTGGCGCGGGCGACTTTTTGCGAATCCTGTCCCGACAGCAGTGAAGGATCTTCGCCGATCACCGCCAGCCGCGCCGCGCCGTTGCGGAACGCCGCGGCCATGCCGTCATAGAGCCAGCCGCTGGCGCGATCGAAACTGTCATCCGGCGCATACTTGAAGCGCGACAGCGTGGTTTCGTCGTCGGAAAACAATGTCGTCACCAGCGACGCCCCGGCCTTGTAGGCATGCGCGGTGATCAGCCGCACCAGCGGCAGCGCGTCGACCGGCGCGGTCATCACCAGTTCCTGGCCGGCGCGCAGTTGCAGGCCGACTCGAACGGCGATTTCGGCGAGCCGATCCAGCCGTTCGTCGTGAGACAGGACATTCGGACGTGAGGGGTTGATTGTCATGGCAGCGCTCGACTGGTTGCGAGTGGGTCGTAGAGTCTAGTTCTTGCTGACGTCACCACGCTCGGCATCGCCGGCTTCGGCGGTGGCGGGCTCGAGATGGTAACGCTTGATCAGCGGCATCTGCAGCATGGCGAAGATCATGGTCAGCGGGATGACGCCGAACGCCTTGAACGACACCCAGAAATCCGTGGTCTGGGTGCGCCAGATCACCTCGTTCAGCACCGCCATGGCGAAGAAGAACAGCGCCCAGCGCAGGGTCAGCACCCGCCAGCCGGCGGCGGTGAGATTGAACGCCTGGTCGAACAGGATCGCGATGAAGGAGCGGCCGAACAGCAGGCCGCCGCCCAGGATGGCGCCGAACAGCGCATAGATGATGGTCGGCTTGATCTTGATGAAGGTCTCGTCATGCAGCCACAACGTCAGCGTGCCGAACACCAGGACGATGATGCCGGACACGATGGCCATGATCGGCACATGCCGGGTCACCGTGTAGGACACCACCAGGGCCACGACCACCGCGACCATGAAGGCAGCAGTCGCCACAAACAGATTCGCCTTGGCATTGGCGATGAAGAAAATCACCAGCGGACCAAGCTCGGTGGCGAGCTTGAACAGCGGATGCGGCACGGTCTTGTTCATGTCAGGCTTAGCCCTCTTGTCCTGCGATCGCGCGGGCGAAATCGCGTGCGGTGAACGGCGCGAGATCGTCGATCCCCTCGCCAACGCCGACGAAATGCACCGGCAGTTTGTACTTTTCGGCCAGCGCCACCAGAATGCCGCCGCGCGCGGTGCCATCGAGCTTGGTCATGACCAGCCCGGTGACGCCCGCGGTTTTCTGGAAGGCATCGACCTGCGACAGCGCGTTCTGGCCGACGGTGGCATCGAGTACCAGCAACACCGCATGCGGCGCACTGGCGTCCACCTTCCGGAGCACGCGCACGACCTTCTCGAGTTCGTTCATCAGCTCGGCTTTGTTCTGCAGCCGGCCGGCGGTGTCGATCAGCAAAATGTCGCGGCCATCCGCCTTCGCTGATGTCAGCGCATCGAACGCCAGTCCCGCCGAATCCGAGCCATGGGCGCGCGCGATCACCGGCGCGCCGGTGCGTTCGCCCCAGATCTTCAACTGCTCGATCGCAGCCGCACGAAAGGTATCGCCGGCCGCCAGCATCACCTTGCGGCCTTCCTGGGCGAACTTGGAGGCCAGCTTGCCGATGGTGGTGGTCTTGCCGGACCCGTTGACCCCGACCACGAGAATGACAAACGGCTTTTGCGCACCATCGATGGCGAGCGGCTTCGCCACCGGCGCCAGCACCTTCTCGACTTCAGTAGCGACGACAGCCTTCACCTCGTCGGCCGAAATCGCCTTGTCGTAGCGGCCATGGCCGACGGCGGCCGCAATCCGCGCCGCCACTTCGGTGCCGAGGTCGGAGCGCAGCAGCACATCCTCGATATCCTCGACCATGGCGCGGTCGAGCTTGCGCTTGGTGACCAGATCGGCCACGGCGCTGCCGAGCGAACTCGAGGTCCGCTTCAGGCCACTGGAAAGCCGGCGCCACCAGCTTTGTTTGGGTTGGTCCTGCGAGCTATCGTTCATAATCAGGCCGTGTTAGCGGTTTCGCGGCCGAAACGAAAGTCACCATTGCTCCATCACGATTGAACCATGGATACGCCGCAACCCACCCCGGAACAAATCCAGGCCCGCGTGCTTCACCGCGACGGGTTGATGTTGGTGATCGACAAACCGGCCGGGATTCCGGTGCATCGCGGCCCGAAAGGCGGCGCCAACCTGGAGGCCTCGTTCGACGCCCTGCGCTTTGGATTGCCGCGCCCCCCTGTGCTGGCGCACCGGCTCGACCGCGATACGTCGGGATGCCTCGTTCTGGGGCGGCATCGCAAGGCCACCGCGTCGCTCGGTTTGCTGTTCAAGCACGGCAAGATCTCCAAGACCTACTGGGCCGTGGTCGAGGGCGGTCCCACGGAGCCCGAGGGCGAGATCAATATTGCTTTGGGACGACGGGACGAAGAACGCGGCTGGTGGCAGAAGCCGGATCCCAACGGCCTGCCCTCGTTGACCACATGGAAGGTGATGGGCCGTGGCGCCGACTGGACCTGGCTGGCGCTGGAACCCATCACCGGCCGCACGCACCAGCTGCGCGTTCATTGCGCGGCGATGGGCTGGCCGATCTTCGGCGACAACATCTATGGCAACGGCCCGCGCTTCGGCGATCCGTCGCTGCATCTGCACGCCCGCGAAATCGTGATCCCGCTCTCGAAGAACAAGCCGCCGGTGCAGGTGACCGCTCCGGTGCCCGATCATCTGCATGAACAGATGATCGCGTGTGGGTGGAATGCTAACGCGGATGCAGCGGCCATCGCTTCACCGGTGTGATCGGCGCAATCGCCACCAGTTCGGCCGCCACGAACCGCCCGGCCAGCGACACCCAGTGTTGCTCGAACATGCGGCGCGCCTGATCGAGCTGCGCGGCACTGAGCCCGGTCGCGAGCGTACAATGCGGTGTCCAATGACCAGGCTGATAATGCGGACGACAGGTGTCCGAGACGACGCCGGCCACCTGCGCATGCAGGGCGCGCAACGTCTCGCATGGCGCCAGCGCGGCGTAGATCACGCCGCTGTCGGGGCCGAAGGTTTCGGTCAGTGTCAGTGAAAAATCAAACGCCGGCTGCTGTCTGATCATGCCGTCCAGCACCGGTGCCGCCCGGCCATCCAGCCGCTCGCAGACGACCAGGGTCACATGCGGTGGATAGCCGAGGTCGGGCATCGACTGCGAGAGTCCGTCCGCGGCCAATCGGTCCCATTGCCTGCGGATCGCGACCGCAGCTTCGTCATCGAGCAGCAGGCTGAGGGCGTAAGGCATCGTCAGAGAATGATGGGTTTGTGCCGTAACAACTCCGTCATCCTGAGGTGGCCGTGCAAAGCACGGCCCTCGAAGGGCGACGGCCCGAGAGTCAGCGGCCGTCGTCCTTCGAGGGCCATTCTGCGAATGGCCGCCTCAGGATGACGGATGACCAAGCAATTTCTCATTCCGTTTCTAGCCGGCCCGAAGCCGCGCTCCGTCATGGCCGGCCATGGTGAGCGCGCGAATCGCACCCGGCGCCTCGCCCGCAATCGCCACCGGCAGGAAGTGCTCGGTGCGGCCCTGGGTGGCGCTTTCGATCAGCACGGCGCGGGTCCGTCCGATGTCGGCCGCGAGCCGCCGCTGCAGCGCGCGCTCGCCATGGGCGCGCAGACGCCGGGCGCGGTCACGGATCGCGTCGCCTTTGACCTGCGGCATCCGCGCCGCCGGCGTGCCGGGCCGCGGCGAATAGGGAAACACGTGCAGGAAGGTGAGGTCGCAGGCCTCGACCAGGTCGAGCGAGCGGGCGAACATGTCTTCGGTTTCGGTCGGGAAGCCGGCAATGATATCGGCGCCGAACGCCATGTCGGGCCGCAGCCGGCGCACCTGGGCGCAGAAGGCGATGGCGTCGTCGCGCGAATGCCGCCGCTTCATCCGCTTCAGGATCAAATCGTCGCCGGCCTGCAGCGACAGGTGCAGATGCGGCATCAACCTGACATCGTCGGCGATGACATCGAGCAGGTCGCGATCGGCTTCGATCGAATCAATCGAGGAAATGCGCAGCCGCTGCAACTCCGGCACGTGCCGGAGGATCTGTCGCGTCAGCGTGCCGAGCTTCGGCGCGCCCGGCAGATCGGCCCCATAACTGGTCAGGTCCACTCCGGTAAGCACGATCTCCGCATGGCCGGCCGCAACCAGCGCGCGGACCTGATCGACCACCGCGCCCATCGGCACCGAGCGCGAATTGCCGCGGCCGTAGGGGATGATACAGAAGGTGCAGCGATGGTCGCAGCCGTTCTGCACCTGCACGAAGGCGCGCGGCTGGCCGGCGCCGAATCCTTTGACCAGATGCGGCGCCATCTCCCGCACCGCCATGATGTCCGACACCGCGATCTTCCGGTCACGGTCGATGCCAAAGCTCGCGGCGGCGTCGAAAGCCGCGCGGGTCGCGTGCCAGGCGGTGCTGCGCATCTTGTCGTCGTTACCGAGCACGCGATCGACCTCGTCCATCGCCGCGAACATCGCGCCCTGGGTCTGCGCCGCGCAGCCGGTAACGATGATGCGCGCCTCCGGGCGCTCGCGCCGCAATTTGCGGATGCTCTGCCGCGCCTGTGCCACGGCCTCATTGGTGACCGCGCAGGTGTTGACCACGATGGCATCGGCAAGACCGGCGCCTTCGGCCTCGCGCCGCACCACTTCGGATTCGAACGCATTCAGGCGGCAGCCGAAGGTGACGATGTCGACGCCCATCGGTGTCAGGCGACGTTGCTGAACAGGGCCGGATCGAATCGCCCTTCGAACTCGAAGTCGGCGGCCCCGGTCATCAGCACATGGTCGTCGCTCTCGCGCCATTCGATCACGAGGTCGCCGCCCGGCAGCGTGATCGTGACCTTGCGGTTGGCGCGCCGCAGCCGCGCGGCAGCCACCGCCGTCGCACAGGCCGCCGAACCACAGGCCCGGGTCAGCCCCGCGCCGCGCTCCCAGGTGCGGATCACGATGTGATCGCGATCGACGATGTGCGCGAGCGTGATGTTGGCGCGCTCCGGGAAGATCGGATGGTTTTCCAGCATCGGCCCGAAACGGCCGAGGTCATGCGCATTGATATCGTCGACCCAGAAGATCGCATGCGGATTGCCCATGCTCACCACCGACGGGGTGTGCAGCACCGGGGCATCGATCGGCCCGATCTGTAGTTCGATGGCGCGGGTATCGCGGAATTCCTCGGCGAGCGGAATGTCCTTCCAGCCAAGCCGCGGCGGCCCCATGTCGACGGTGTAGGTGCCCGGCGTCGGCCCCAACCAGCAGTTCAGGAGCCCGGCCCTGGTCTGGAATGTCAGCGCGGTCTTGCCGGTGGCCTCGAATGTCCACCGTGCCACGCAGCGCATGCCGTTGCCGCAGGCCGCGGCCTCCGAACCGTCATTGTTGTAGATCCGGATGAAGGCCTCGGTGCCCGCCAACTGCGGCGTCATCAGCACCATCAGCTGGTCGTACGGAACACCCGCCGGCGCGGCAATCGCCCGTGCCTCGTCGGCACTGACCGCCCCCACGGAATCGCGCAGATCCAGCACGACAATCTCGTTGCCGATGCCGTTCATCTTGACGAAGCTATGGTTGGCGAGCGCGCTCATGGTCATCCTTTCAGGGTCTTATATGGCGAACGGCGGCGGATTGGCCAGAGCCCGGACGATTGCCTGCTTTTTGGCCTGCTTTTCGCCGTCATGATCGCATGACATATCTGTCATGGGACGAAAGCAGATGTGGCGTGGTAGTCTCGTCCATCACACTGGATTTCATGTTCGACTGGGGAGATTTTGAATGAGCCGCGTCCGCCTGTTTCACCATGCGATCAACGTATTGATCCCGGCCGCCGCGCTATCGCTGACCCTGACCGCAGGCTGGGCCCAGTCGCCTCCCGCCGCCACCACCCCGGCAACGCCCCCGGCGGCGGCAACGCCCCCGGCAGCCCCCGCGACGCCGGCACCCCCGCCCGCCGCTTCAACCCCGGCAACGCCGGCCCCGGCCACACCACCCGCCGCGCAGGCCCCGGCAACACCGCCGGCTACCGCCCAGACCCCGGCCACGCCTCCCCCGGCCGACCAGAAAGTCCAGACCGCGGACGCATTTGGCGACGAAGTGACCCTCACCGCCAAAACCGTGGTCTCCCTCAAGGGCACGGCCAACTGGGATTCCGCATTCGACACCCTGACCGAGTCGCTGAAGACGCTCACCACGTTCCTGGACAAGCAGGGCATCAAGCCTGCCGGCTCCTCGATGATCGTCTACACCTCGACCGACGATGCCGGCTTCACCTTCCTGGCCGAGATCCCCGTCGAGCAGGAGCCGAAAAACCTGCCGAAGGACGTGACGGTGAGCAAATCACCCGACGGCAAGGTGCTGAAATTCGTCCATCGCGGCTCGTATGACAACATGGACAACACCTACGAGGCGATCACCAACCATCTTGATGACAAAAAGCTGGAGGCAAAAGACACCTTCATCGAGGAGTATGTCACCGATCCGTTGAAGACGGCGGAAGACAAACTCGTCATCAATGTGTTCGTCCCCCTGAAGTGAGTTTTGAAGAATGCGCAAGACCTCCCTCGCCCTGATCTGCGCCGCAGCCCTGGCCGGATCCGCCCTCGCCGGATCGATGGCCCATGCGCAGACCGTGCCGCCGGCGATCACGGTCAGCGGTGAAGCCACCATCTCCGTTGCTCCGGATCGGGCGGAGATCGACGGCGGCGTCACCTCTGAGGCCAAGACCGCGCGCGAAGCGGCGGAGGCCAACAACAAGGCGATGGGCGCGGTGCTCGCGGCCTTGAAGGCTTCGGGTATTCCGGAGAAGGACATCCAGACCTCACGGCTGTCGCTGCAGCCCCAGCAGACAGCGCCGCGCAGCAACCCGAACGGGCCGGTGCAGATCACCGGTTATCGCGCCAGCAACCGCGTCATGCTGACGCTGCGCGACGTCACCAAGGTCGCCGCTGCCATCGACACCCTGGTCGGCGCCGGCGCCAATGAGATCAGCGGCATCAGCTTCTCGGTGTCGCAGGCCTCGAAGCTGCTCGATGATGTTCGCAAGGAAGCCATCGCCGATGCCCAGCGCAAGGCCGAGATCTACGCCAAGGCAGCCAACGTCAACCTGGGCGCGCCGATCAGCATTTCCGAAGAAGGCGCACCTGGCCCGATGCCGATGTATGCGCGCAAGATGGCAGCCAGCGCAGATTCGACGCCGATCGCCCCGGGCGCGGAAACGCTGCGGATCAGCGTGAGCGTGTCCTACGCGATCAAGCAGCAGTAAGCGGCCCGGCTGCGTTATCCTCTGACATCGATAGTTTCTCCGTCATGCCCGGCACAAGGCCGGGCATGACGACAACGATTTCTCGTTTTCCTAAACGTTGAACGCAATTCACGTGGTGCGTTTCGCAGCCACCACGATTCCAGCCAGCCGCGCAGCCGCCGGCCCAATCGCCTGCCGCGTGTAGCCGCTGAATCCGAGCATGAGCCCCGCGCGCGGAGGCGCCTCGGCATAGAAACGGCTCAGGGCCTTGACCACAATGCCATTCGCGCGTGCCGCTTGTTCGACCGCAATGTCCGACAGTCCGCTGCGGAGATAGGCGACGAGGTGCATGCCTTGATCCGGCACATCGACACTGAGCAGTTCACCAGCCCCGCGCATCAGCGCCTCCGCAAGGGCATCGCGTTGCCCGCGGTATTGCAGCCGCATGCGACGAATGTGGGCAGAGAGGTGACCCTCGCGCATGAACGCGGCCACCACAGCCTGCTGTTGGCTGGGCGGCTGGCGATCCATGAGATTGCGCGCGCCCGCAAAAGCCGACCGCAAGGCCGGCGGCACCACGGCGTAGCCAAGCCGCAGACCGGGAAACAGCGCCTTGTTGAGCGTGCCGATGTAGATCACCCGCCCACTGTCATCGAGACCCTGCAACGACGCGAGCGGGCGCCCCGAATAACGAAATTCGCTGGCGTAATCGTCCTCGACGATCCAGCCGCCAGTCGCGCGCGACCAATCCAGCAGATCGAGCCGCCGGGCCATCGAAAGCACCACGCCGGTCGGATATTGGTGGGACGAGGTCACAAACGCGGCGCGCGCGGCCGGTGCCAGCTTGCGACCCGCGCCAACATCCAGCCCATGCGCGTCCACCGGAACGGGACGGACCACGATTCCCGCGCTGACCAGCGCATCCCGGACGAACAGATAGCCGGGATCCTCAATCCAGGCCTGCTCTCCGGGACGCAGCAGAACGCGGGTCGCGATATCAGTCGCATGCTGCGTTCCAGCCGTGACGATGATGTCCTCGGGCTCGCAACGCACCGCGCGCGCGGCGCGCAGGTAATCGCAGATCGCACGGCGCAGCTCCGGTGAACCGCAGGGATCGGCGTAGCCGAGATCACCAGGGCCGAAGGCGCGGGCTGCACGCTGGGTCAGCCGCCGCCAGACATCGACCGTGCGGGCATCCATCAGCGTGCGTCCGGTGTTGAAGAGGCGCTCGTCGGTATGCGCGAGAAGCTCAGCCGCGCCCGCGAGCAGCGGCGGGTCTGTTCGCTGCGCTTGATCTTTCGACGCGGATGGCCGTGAGCGATCCGGCGAGCGTCCCTTGGGTCGTTCGGGAAGATCATCGGAGACATAGGTCCCCGATCCCTGCCTCGCCGAAAGATAACCCTCCGCAAACAATTGCTCATACGCGGCGATGGCCGACGCCCGCGCGATGCCAAGCCACGATGCAAGGCTGCGCGAGGAGGGCAGCCTGGTTCCGGGACGCAGGCGTCGTGACAGGATGGCGGAGCGGACCTGTAAATAGGCCTGGTGAACCACCGAGACGTCGCTGTTTCGGTCGACCCCGCGCCAATCATAAAGGTCGGCCCACCCCGGCCTCGCATCCGGTCGCGGCTGCTCCCGGCGGCGGGATTGAACCGAGGGCCTTTTGTTCAACGAAGGCTTCCTGCTCAAGTGGTCTACCTGAATTACAAAAGTGGACCTTCTTGGAGAACCAGTAGCAAAATAACCTCACGCTCGCCATCCCGCTTCGGGGATGCGCCGGGGAGCGAGCACGCGCAATGGCGCCACGTCACATGATCCTGGCAGCCCTCACCTCCATGATCTGGGGCCTCGCCTTTGTCGCGACCAAGCTCGGCCTGGAGAGCTTCTCCGCGCCGCAGCTCACCGCGCTCCGGTTTCTGATCGCGAGCATTCCCATCCTGTTCGTCCCGCGACCACGCATCGGCTGGAGCGCGCTGACGATGATCGGAACCACCTTGTTCGCAGGACAGTTCCTGCTGCTGTTCTTTGCATTCGAAGCAGGCCTGCCGCCGGGACTCGCGTCAGTCACACAGCAGATGCAGGTCTTCTTCACCGTGCTGCTGTCCGCCGCCGTGTTCGGTGACATTCCGAGCCGCCGTCAGTGCGCCGGAATGACCATCGCCTTCGCGGGGCTGGTCTCGATCGGACTGACCGTCGGCGGCGATCTCAAGCCGCTGGCGCTGGGGCTTGCGCTCGCCGGTGCGTTCAGCTGGGCCGTGGGCAATGTGCTGGTCAAGCGCCAGCCGGGAGTGCCGATCTTTTCCCTGATCGTCTGGGCCAGCCTCGTGCCGCCACTGCCTGCGCTCGTCATCTCCGATCTGCAAGACCACACACCGTCACTCATGACTGCACTGTCCGGCGCGTCGGTCGCCGGCCTCGGAAGCGCACTCTATCTCGGCGCGGCCGCGACGATGGCCTACGCGATCTGGGGCGACTTGCTGCAGCGCTATCCTGCCGGCGCGATTGCTCCGTTTGCGTTGCTGTCGCCATGCACCGGCGTGCTGGCATCGGCGCTCGTGTTCGGCGAGGTTTTCAGTCCGGTGCGCTACGCCGGCATGGCGCTGATCCTGCTGGGCCTCGCCATTATCGTGTTTCCCGTACAGCGGCTCACAGCCGCAAGCGATGGCGAGAAAGCCACCCGTTGATGTCGGGACACCACCGGCGCGCCTGCTAGATCTCGAACACCTGTCCCGGCTTCAGCGCCAGGAATTTTTCCCGCGCCACGCCGGCGGCATCGAGCGCTGTCGTCAGCCCCTGTGCCGGCTCATCGATCGGCTCGTCGGTGAGCTGAAACGTGCCGTGATGATGCGCCAGCGCCTGCGCGGCGCCGCAGTCCGCGAGCGCTTTCACCGCGTCATCGGGGTTCATGTGCTGGTCGCGCATGAACCAGCGCGGTTCATAGGCGCCGATCGGCAACAGCGCCATCCGCAGCGGTCCGTGCTGCTCGCGCACACGACGGAAATGCGAGCCGTTGCCGTAACCGGAATCGCCGACCGCGTAGATCTTCCCGGCTGGCGTCTCCAGCACGAAGCTCGCCCACAGCGCCTTGTTGCGATCGAACAGGCCGCGCGCGGTCCAGTGCCGTGTCGCGACCAGGTTGACCGCGACCTCGTCATTGAGCGCGACACGATCGCCCCAATCAAAAGCCTCCGCGCGAATCTTGCGGTCGAACGCCCGCATGGTCAGGTCATTGCCGAGCGGCATAATCACCCGCGGCGAGAATTTTTCCGACAGCCGCGACAGCGTCGCCAGATCGAGATGATCGTAATGACCGTGCGACACCAGCACCACATCGATCGGCGGCAGCGCGTCAAAGGCGATGCCGGGATCGTTGACGCGCTTGGGGCCGAGCGCCTTGAACGGCGACGCCCGCTGCGACCACACCGGATCGGCCAGGATGTTGAGCCCGCCGACCTGGATCAGCCATGAGGCATGACCAACGAACGAGAAGCGGGCGGCTGCGCCGGTCACCCGCTGCGGCGGCGTGTCGGAATGGGGCGACGGTTGCCAGGCCGGCCACTTCGCCGGCTTGCGGGTGCGCTGCCAGCGCCAGACATCGCCGAGCGATTTGGGCGCGACGCCGTCGGGGTCGAAGAAATGTTTGCCGTCGAAATGGTCGGAGACAGGGCCCTGGTAGGTCGGCATCAAGCGGTCCGGTATGCAATGAGCTGGAGCGGGCGGGATTCAGGCGGCAGGAATCGGGTGGCGGGAATCGGGTGGATTGTCCGATGCGGCGCCCGTTATCATCCGAGGCCGATCTCCGAGATGGTACCCTCCATGAACATTTACAACGCCTGGTTCGACCTCAAGCCCGGCCTCAGCGACGCCGAATTCTGCGATCGGCTGGCGGCCTATATGGACAGCCTGAAGACCGACGGCCTGATGGCGAGCTGGCGGCTGATGCGGCGCAAGCTCGGCCTGAGCGCCGCCGATGTCGGCGAGTTCCACCTGATGATGGAGTTCGAGAGCCTCGATCAGTTCGACCGTGCGTTCCAGCGTGTCGGCTCCCGCCGCGAACCGATCGAAAGCCTGCATTTTGGCGTCAATTCCTCGGTCCAGAACGTGACATTCGCACTCTATCGCGATTTTCCCGACGACTTCCGGCACCGCGGAGACGAAAAATTCTAATTTAATCAAACTGATAGCCACCTGCCGGGCCACCTTTGCCGGCCTTTTCGGTTGACTTTGACCCGTCCAGCGGCTTTAAGTCCGCCATCTTTCGGAAAGAGTTTCTTTTCGACCCGCCGCCCGGTCCTGGAGACCGGAGGTCAACGCCCGACAGCGCTGTGCGCCCTCGGGCGTAAAGGTGTTTGGATTTAGCGCTTTCGGCCGCCTGGGGTGGACGAAAGCTGAAGGAAGCGACGGCATGTTCGACAATCTGTCGGAAAAGCTTGGTGGCATTCTCGATCGGCTGACGCGGCGCGGTGCGCTGACGGAAGCCGACGTCGATGCGGCCATGCGCGAAGTGCGCCGCGCGCTGCTGGAAGCCGACGTCGCACTCGACGTGGTGCGCGAGTTCACCGACAAGGTCCGCGAGCAGGCGATCGGCGCCACCGTGGTCAAGTCGGTAACGCCGGGCCAGATGGTGGTGAAGATCGTTCACGACCAGTTGATCCAGACGCTGGGCTCCGACAGCCAGGTGATCGACCTCAATGCGCCGGCACCGGTCGCGATCATGATGGTCGGACTTCAGGGATCCGGCAAAACCACCACCACCGCGAAACTCGCCCGCCGCCTCACCACCCGCGACAAACGCAAGGTGCTGATGGCCTCGCTCGACGTCCGCCGCCCGGCGGCGATGGAACAGCTCGCCGTGCTCGGCCGTGATGTCGGCGTCGACACGCTGCCGATCGTCGCGGGCCAGATGCCGCCGCAGATCGCGACCCGCGCCATCCAGGCCGCCAAGCTTGGCGGCTACGACGTGGTGCTGCTCGACACTGCCGGCCGCACCACGCTCGATGAAGAGATGATGGCGGAAGCGGCGCAGGTGAAGGTCGCCGGCAATCCGCATGAAGTGCTGCTGGTCGCCGATTCGCTGACCGGCCAGGACGCCGTCAATGTCGCCCGCGCCTTCAACGACCGCGTCGGCCTCACCGGCATCGTGCTGACCCGCGTGGACGGCGACGGCCGCGGCGGCGCTGCGCTGTCGATGCGCGCGGTGACGGGCCGGCCGATCAAGCTGATCGGCACCGGCGAAAAGACCGATGCGCTGGAGGACTTCCATCCGGACCGTATCGCCGGCCGCATCCTCGGTATGGGCGACGTGGTGTCGCTGGTGGAGCGCGCCGCCGCCAACATCGACGCCGAAAAGGCCGCACGCACCGCCGAGAAGATGCGCAAGGGCCAGTTCGACCTGTCGGACCTGCGCGAGCAGCTGCTGCAGATGCAGAACATGGGCGGCCTCAGCGGGCTGATGGGCATGATGCCCGGCATCGCGAAAATGAAGAACCAGATCGCCGCCGCCAACCTGGATGAAAAGGTGGTGAAGCGTCAGGTCGCGCTGATCGACTCGATGACCCGCGCCGAGCGCAAGAACCCCGACATCCTCAAGGCCAGCCGCAAGAAGCGCATCGCGGCCGGCGCCGGCAGCAAGGTCGAAGAGATCAACAAGCTGCTGAAGATGCACCGGAACATGGCTGACATGATGAAGGCCATGGGCAGCGGCAAGCGCGGCCCGATGGCGGGCCTTGCGCAGGCGATGGGCTTCGGCGGCGGCATGCCCTCGCCGGATCAGTTGAAAGCGATGGCCGAGAAAATGCCGGGCGGATTGCCTCAAGGCATGCCGTCGCTGCCGAAAGATTTTCCGGGCGGTTCGCCGTCCGGACTGCCGGGCCTTCCGGGCCTTGGCAAACCGACGTTGCCGGGCCTCGGAGGTTTTCCGGGCTTCGGCAAGAAGAAATAACCAACACACAGCAATTCACCGAACAGACATTCAAAGGAGAACATTATGTCCGTTGTGATCCGCCTGGCTCGTGCAGGCACCAAGAAGCGTCCGGTCTACCACGTCGTCGTCGCCGACTCGCGTTTCCCCCGCGATGGCCGCTTCATCGAGCGTCTCGGCCACTTCAACCCGCTGCTGCCGAAGGACAACG
>JBGMOD010000198.1:0-46059 GCA_041424235.1 Hyphomicrobiales bacterium | reverse complement strand
TCAATCCGCGGGTCTGCCGCGTGGCCGCATTGCCGGCGCCGAACGAGCGCGAACGCACCCAATGGTATTTCCAGCGCTACGTCTCGCACCTGCCGGCGGGTGGCGAAATCGTGCTGTTCGATCGCAGCTGGTACAACCGCGCCGGTGTCGAGCGGGTGATGGGGTTCTGCACCGAGGCCGACGTCGAGGAGTTTTTCCGCTCGGTGCCGGAATTCGAGCGCATGCTGGTGCGCTCCGGCATCGTGCTGATCAAGTACTGGTTCTCGATCACCGACGAGGAGCAGCACCTGCGCTTCACCATGCGCATCCATGATCCGCTGAAGCAGTGGAAGCTCAGCCCGATGGATGTCGAGGCGCGCAGCCGCTGGGAGCAGTACACCAAGGCCAAGGAAGCGATGCTGGAGCGCACCCACATTCCGGAAGCGCCCTGGCATGTGGTCCACGCGGTCGACAAGAAGAAGGCGCGGCTGAACTGCATCGCGCATCTGTTGGAGCAGATCCCCTATCAGGATGTCACCCACGATCCGGTGATCCTGCCGGCGCGGGTGCACAATCCGGACTACCACCGCACCCCGGTTCCGCCCGAGCTGTATGTTCCTGAGCGGTATTGAGCGCCGATTGCTTTTCGGCGCCAGATTGGCCTCTTGCGCCCCGATCCTGTAGGGTCAGGGAACGCGAGAGGGAGTTTTGCGATGGACGCGGCCGATCTGCGGGTGTTCCTGGCTGTTGCCCGCACGGGCAGCATGAGCAAGGCTGCGCTTGCGCTCAACACCGTGCAGTCGAACGTCACCGCCCGCATCCGGTCGCTGGAGATCGAGGTGGGATTTCCGCTGTTTGAGCGGACCAATCGGGGCGTCACCTTGACGGCCGCGGGCCAGCGGCTGGTGCCGTTCGCGGAGCGTGCGGCCCACTTGCTGGACGATGCCAAGCGCGCGGTGGCGGACGAGGGCACGCCGTCCGGCGCGCTGGTGATCGGGTCGCTTGAAACCACGGCGGCGCTGCGGCTCGCGCCGATCCTGGCCGAGTTCGCGTCAGCCTATCCTGCGGTCGACCTGTCGCTGAAGACCGGCACCACCTGCGAACTGGTCGAGCAGGTGCTGAACCGGCATCTCGACGGCGCCTATGTCTGCGGGCCGGTCAATCATCCGGATCTCGTGGTCGAACCGTTCGTCCAGGAAGAACTGGTGGTGCTGACCTCGCCCTGTGTCGAGTTCGAGAAGCTGATCACAAAACCGGATCTGAAGATCGTCGTGCTCAAGGCCGGCTGCTCCTATCGCCTGCGTCTTGAAGCCATGCTGGCGCGGCGCGGCATTGTCGGCGTGCGGATGCTGGAGTTCGGCACGCTCGAAGCCATCGTCAGTTGTGTCAGCGCCGGCATCGGCATGACCTTGCTGCCGCGCGCGATGTTCGAATCGGTCTGGGAACGCAAACGGGTCCGGATCCATCCGGTGCCGAACGGCGACGGCTGGGTCGAAACCGTCTTTATCCGCCACCGCGAAGCGCCGGCGTCGAGCGCGCTGCGCGCCTTCCTGGATCTGGCGCGGCCGCCCGCGGCACAGATCGTTGCCGCGGAATAGACCGGTCGCAATCACCGCGAGCGATGGCGGCAATCTGATCAAACCATTACGCCGTGCGAGCCGGCCGCCATACTTTATCTGCATGGCGCGGGCGTCCTCGGCCGCGTCGAATTGGTTGAATTGAGACAGGCGCTTCACATGACTCCATCCCATCCGGCCCTCGCACGGGCCGAAGCTTTCGCTCAGTCCTACAATCTGCGTGTGCCGATCCTGCTGGGGCCGATGGCCGGGGCCTGTCCGCCGTCGCTCTCCATCGCGGTCGCCAATGCCGGCGGCCTTGGCAGCTGTGGCGCGCTGCTGATGCAGCCGGCGGCGATCAAGGCCTGGGCTGCGGATGTGCGCGCCGGCAGCAACGGCGCCTTCGCGCTCAATCTCTGGATTCCGGATCCGCCGCCGCATCGGGATGCGGACAGGGAGGCTTCGGTGCGTGACTTCCTGCGCGACTGGGGGCCGGAAGTGCCGCGCGAGGCCGGCGATGCGAGACCGCCGGATTTCGCCGCCCAGTGCGAAGCGATGCTGGAGAGCGCGCCGCCGATCATCTCGTCGGTGATGGGGCTTTATCCGCCGGAGTTCGTCGCGCGGATGAAGGCGAAGGGCATCAAGTGGTTCGCCAATATCGCCACCGTGACCGAGGCGAAAGCCGCGCAGGCGGCCGGCGCCGACGTGGTGGTGGCGCAGGGCATGGAGGCCGGCGGCCATCGCGGCACGTTCAACGCCGCAACCGCCGAGGCCACCATGGTCGGCTTGTTTGCGCTGCTGCCTGCCGTGGTCGATGCGGTCGATATTCCCGTTGTCGCCACCGGTGGCATTGCCGACGCGCGCGGCGTTGCCGCAGCACTGCTGCTCGGCGCTTCCGCGGTTCAGGTCGGCACAGGTTTCCTGCGCTGCCCTGAAGCCAAATTACCTTCGGCGTGGGCCGATGCGATCGGGCGCACGCTGCCGGAGCAGACGGCTGTGAGCCGCACTTTCTCCGGCCGCCCCGGCCGCTCCATCGCCACCGCGTATGTGCGAGCCGCGGTGGCGGCGGATGCTCCGCAGCCGGCACCCTATCCGGTGCAGCGCGGGCTGACCCAGGCGATGCGCGACGCGGCGATCAGGGACAACGACATCGATCGGATGCAGGCGTGGGCGGGGCAGTCGAGCGCCTTGGCGCAGGCCCGGCCGGCGGGCGAAGTGGTCAACGATCTCTGGGAGGGCGCGCGGGCGCTGTTAAAGTGAGTCGGGGCGTCAGCCGCTGATCACGGTGATCTCGGCATCATCGGCGCCACGAATGTCCTGCGATAGCGGCGCCGGCCATTGCACCACCAGATGTCCGATCAGGTCGTCGAGACCGGGTTCGTCGGCGGCATCGTAAAACACCGGTGCCGCCGCGCCGGAGATGAAGCTGTGCAGCAGGTGCGCGGCGTCATAATCGTAGACGATGTCGCCGGGGGCGATGCCCGGACGCCGCATCGAGAAGCGGCGATGCGATGTCAGCTTGGCCTGGCCGTCGGCCAGCGCCATGAACGAGAGCACGCAGCTGTCGTGGGCGATGCGCGGGCCGTCCTGCATGCGGTCATACATCTGCAGCACGCCGGCGGTTTCGAGATCGCCGATCGCGCGGAAGTCGCTGCAGGCGTGCTCGGGATGCAGGTCGTTGCGGATCGCGACGAGATTTTCCGCATGCAGCCCACGGCTGTGCAGCAACTCGGCCAAGGTCATTGTCGTGTTGGGGGCCGTCATCACGAGGCCGCGCGCGCGGCGAACTCGTGGGTATCCTCCGCCAGCACCGGCGTGACTGCGTCGATCAGGCGGGCGGAGGCGTCCTTGATGGTGAGCCCGGCGGTGTCGACCACGGCAGAGGCGCGGGAATAGAGCGGCTCGCGGCTGAGAAGAATCGTGCGCAGCTCCTGCATCGCCGAGCGATCGTCGGCCATCGGCCTGAGGTCGCCCTGGCGGCGCACCCGCGCCATGTGTTCTTCCGGCTCGGCCTTGAGCCAGATGGTGTAGAACGACGACAGGATCAGATCGAAGGTCAGCGGCTCGGAGACGATGCCGCCGCCGGTGGCGAGCACGATCGGCTCCTTGCGCGCCAGCAATTGTCCCAGTGCCGCCTGCTCCATGCGGCGAAAGCCTTCCTGGCCGTAGAGTGCGATGATCTCGGCGACGGAGAGGCCGTTCTGCCGCTCGATCTCCTTGTTCAGCTCGATGAAGGTCCAGCCGATCCGCTCCGCCAGCAGCTTGCCGAGGGTCGACTTGCCGGCGCCGCGCAGCCCGATCAGCGCGATGCCGGCGAACGCGGCCTTGCGCTGGGTCAGTGCACTGGTGCTCTGGCCGGAGAGGATGTCCTTGGCGTGGGCGATCTGCAGCGGTGTCGCCTTGCGCACCAGATCGCGGATCACCGGCCAGTCCGGCGAGGTCTCGCCGGCGGGGATCAGATCCTCCAGCGGCGCGCCCATGGCCTGGGCGACGCGGCGCAGCAGCACGATCGAGACATTGCCTTTGCCGCTCTCAAGCTGTGCAATGTAGCGCTCGGAAATGCCGGAGACGCGGGCGAGCACCTTGCGCGACATGCCGCGCAGGCCACGCATGGTGCGAACCCGCTGGCCAAGCTGCTGCAGAAAGCCGTCTTCCAGTTCTGCCTGCACGCTGTCTGTTGGCTCGGTCATATCCGGACGGTCCGGCTCCAGGACTCGAATCTGCTGCAGATTCGGGACGCGATTGAACCTGAAACATAATGCCGGAAGCAATTGACAGCAAGCGCGCGGAGTGTATTTATATGCATTATAATTCTAAAAACCAGGGAAGGGTGCGCTGTGGCCATCGGCAGCGAGATCGCTCGAACGACTGCGCGAATTATAATTCATAGTCCGCAGAGATATGCACAGGTGTTTCAGTACGGTCGGGAGCACGCAGCATGAGCGGCACCTCCGGCGCCTATAACGCCGTCACCTATCTGCTCGACCGCAATGTTGCGGAGGGACGCGGCGCCAAGGTCGTGTTCAGCGATCCCCAGGCGGACATCACTTATGCCGGCCTGCAGACCCAGACCCGCCGCCTTGCCAATGTGCTGAAGCGGCTTGGCGTTCGCCGCGAGGAGCGGGTGGCGATGGTCATGCTGGACACCATCGACTTCCCGATCGTGTTCCTGGGAGCGATCCGCGCTGGCATCGTGCCGGTGCCGCTGAACACGCTGCTGACATCAGAACAATACGCCTATGTGCTGGCGGATTGCCGCGCGCGGGTGCTGTTCGTCTCGGAGGCGTTGTGGCCCGCGGTGCGCAATATCCTACAGCTGCTGCCGGATCTCGTGCACGTCGTCGTGTCCGGCACTGACGCGTTTGGGCACACACGGCTTGCCGATGAGCTTGCCCAGGAAGCCGATCAGTTCGACACCGCAGCCACCCATCCCGACGAGCCGGCGTTCTGGCTCTATTCGTCCGGCTCCACCGGCATGCCGAAGGGCGTGCGCCATCTGCATTCGAGCCTGGAAGCAACGGCGCAAACCTATGCGCGCCAGGTGCTCGGCATTCGCGAAAACGATGTCGGCCTGTCGGCGGCAAAACTGTTCTTCGCCTATGGGCTCGGCAATGCGCTGACGTTTCCGATGTCGGTGGGCGCCTCGACCATTCTCAATCCGGAGCGGCCGACACCGGCGGTGATGTTCGACCTGATCCGCCGCCACGATCCCAGCATCTTTTTCGGCGTGCCGACCTTGTTCGCCGCGATGCTGAACGACGACGCCAACAAGGATGCAGCGCGGACGAAGCGGTTGCGGGTCTGCACCTCGGCCGGCGAGGCGCTGCCGGAACTGGTGGGACAAAGCTGGAAAACACGGTTCGGCGTCGACATTCTCGATGGCGTTGGCTCCACCGAGCTGCTGCACATCTTCCTGTCGAACGCGCCGGGTGACGTCAAATACGGCACCTCGGGCCGGCCGGTGCCGGGTTATGCGGTGCGCCTGGTCAATGATGCGGGCCAGGACGTCGCCGATGGCGACGTCGGCGAGTTGATCGTCAACGCGCCGTCCGCCGGCGAAGGCTACTGGAACCAGCGCGTCAAAAGCCGCGGCACGTTCGAGGGCCACTGGACCCGCACCGGCGACAAATACATCCGCGATGCGGAGGGGCGCTACACCTACTGTGGCCGTGCCGACGACATGTTCAAGGTCTCCGGCATCTGGGTCTCGCCGTTCGAAGTCGAGAGCGCGCTGATCAGTCATCCCGCGGTGCTGGAAGCCGCGGTGGTGCCATCAGCCGATCCGGAGGGCTTGCTGAAGCCGAAGGCGTTTGTGGTGCTCAGGGCCGGCACCGAGACTGCTGGCCTGCACGAGACGCTGAAGGAGCACGTCAAACAGAAGATCGGTCCGTGGAAGTATCCGCGCTGGGTCGAGGTGGTGGAGAGTTTGCCGAAAACCGCGACCGGAAAGATCCAGCGCTTCAAGCTGCGCGACGGCGATACGTGAAATAGATGGATGGTCAGTCCGAATGGACGCAATGCGGCTCAACACCCTCCGTGTCATCGTCCGGCTTGACCGGACGATCCAGTACACACCGTCGTCAGTGACGAACCGAGAACATCAATCCTATCGTTATTCCTTCATCGATCACATGATGCATGCTGGGGTTACTGGATCGCCCGGTCAAGCCGGGCGATGACGGTCTGTGGTTGTCGCAGGCGCGTCGTATCGGACAATAGCGGAGAGAGTAGAGAGCCATGAGCACACTGCAGCCATCCGGGCACCTGACCATCGGATCAAGCCAGATCGACTACCGGATGACGGGGCCTTCGCCCGACGCGGCGCCGACGCTGGTGCTGCTCCATGAAGGCCTGGGATCCGCCGGTCTGTGGGGCAATGTCCCGGAGCGGCTGTCGGCGGCGACAGGCGCCGGCGTGTTCGCCTATTCGCGTGCGGGTTACGGATCGTCGAGCCCTGCGACGCTGCCGCGTCAACTCGATTACATGCACCGCGAGGCGCTGGATGTCTTGCCGCAGGTGCTGGATACGATCGGCTTTCGGCGTGGTCTGCTGATCGGGCATTCCGACGGCGCCTCGATCGCCACGATCTATGCCGGCGGCGTGCAGGATCATCGTATCCGCGGGCTCGGCCTGATCGCGCCGCATTTCATCGTCGAGGACATCTCGGTGGCCTCGATCGCGAAGATCAAGACGGACTATGAGCAGACCGACCTGAGGGCGAAGCTTGCCCGCTGGCACAGCGATGTCGACAACGCGTTCTACGGCTGGAACAACGCCTGGCTCGATCCGGCGTTTCGTGACTGGGACATCTCCGAATCGCTGGCCTATGTGCGGGTGCCGATCGCCATCGTGCAGGGCGCGGACGATCACTACGGCACGCTGCGGCAGATCGCGATCGCCGAGGGCGAATGCTACTGCCCGGTCGATGTCGAGATCATTGCCGGTGCAGGCCACACCCCGCAGCGCGAGGCGCCGGAGGTGACGTTGAAGGCGATCGCGGATTTCGTGAACCGAATCCTGCGCGTGCATGGCGAAGGTGAACTGGGGCGGGCGGCGTAACCGCGGGGAATACGCCAGGGAATACGCCATGGGCACCGATCAGGTCGCCGATCGCCTCGCACTGCCGGGCTGGGCCTATGTTCCCGGCGTCGATGAGGCTCCCGATCGCGCGCCGCTTGACGGCGTGAAGGCGCTGGTGCCGGTCCGGTTCGACGGACATGTCCCCGCCACCCATCCTGCACTGCTCTATGGCCTGCGCCTGAACAACGAAGGCCTATTCTGGGAGGCGCACGAAATCCTCGAAGCGGTCTGGAAGGCGGCGCCGCAGGGCGGGCTCGATCGCCTGTGTTTGCGCGGCTGCATCCAGATCGCCAATGCCAACCTCAAGCTCAAAATGGGCAGGCCGCGCGCTGTCGATCGTTTGCTGGCGGATGCGGCCGCTGAGTTCGCTGAGCTGGCGGTGCGCCGGCGGGGCAGCGGAACAGGCAGTTTTGCGGCTGGTTATCCGGTCGCGGCGATGGTGGCGCAGTTGCGGACGAGGGCCGCGTCGGCTGGCCCAGGCGGAACAATAATTCTGATCGGCGCAACCCTGACATGCCCCGGAACATGAAAGAAAATGCATGTTTCAGTCAGATTTGGCTGGACCGACTCTAAAACATGCATTATTATGCATGTAACGCTCAGGGCATCGGCTCGATGCAGCGGCACAAGAACACACAAGCAGATCAAAAGGGTGGCTCATGGCAAGTGACGATCGCAAGCTCGCCAACGGCGCAAAACACATCGATTTCCAGACCGATCCGTCGCGCTACAAGCACTGGAAGCTGGATGTGGCCGGCGATGTCGCCACGCTGACCATGGATGTCGATGAGAATGGCGGCCTGTTCGAAGGCTACCAGCTCAAGCTCAACTCCTATGATCTCGGCGTCGATATCGAACTGGCCGATGCGGTGCAGCGGCTGCGTTTCGAGCACCCTGGCGTGAAGGCGGTGATCCTGCGCTCGGGCAAGAACCGGGTGTTCTGTGCCGGCGCCAACATCCGCATGCTCGCGGGGGCCACTCACGCGCACAAGGTCAATTTCTGCAAGTTCACCAACGAAACCCGCAACGGCCTGGAGGATTCCAGCGAGAACTCCGGCCAGCGCTTCATCTGCGTGGTGAACGGCACCGCCGCCGGCGGCGGTTATGAACTCGCGCTCGCCGCCGATCACATCGTGCTGGCGGATGACGGCTCGGCCGCGGTGGCGCTGCCCGAGGTGCCGCTGCTCGCCGTGCTGCCGGGCACCGGTGGCCTCACCCGCGTGGTCGACAAGCGCAAGGTGCGTCGCGACCATGCCGATTATTTCTGCACCATCGAGGAAGGCATCAAGGGCAAGCGCGCCGTGCAGTGGCGGCTGGTCGATGAAATCGTCTCCAATTCCAAGCTCGAGGCCAAGGTCGCCGATCGGGCCAAGGAATTTGCCGGTGCATCGAAGCGCAAAGGTGAGGGCGAAGGCGTCACGCTGACGCCGCTCCAGCGCACGATCGACGACAACGGCCTGCGTTATAGCTTCGTCAATGTCGACATCAACCGCGACGCACGGATCGCGACCATCTCGATCAAGGCGCCGGAGGCTGCCCCGCCGGCCGGCCTCGCCGAGATGGCCAAGCAGGGCGCCGATTTCTGGCCGCTGCAGGTGGCGCGCGAACTCGATGATGCCATTTTGCACCTGCGCATCAACGAGCTCGGCACCGCGATGTTCGTGTTCAAGTCGCACGGCGATCGCGCCCAGGTGCTGGCCTATGACGCGTTCCTCGACGCCCACAAAGACCACTGGCTGGTCAACGAGATCCGCCATTACTGGAAACGCGTGCTCAAGCGGGTCGACGTCACCTCGCGCACCCTGGTCACCCTGGTCGAACCGGGCTCCTGTTTTGTCGGCACGCTGGCGGAACTTGTGTTTGCCGCCGACCGCTCGTACATGCTAATCGGCGAGAAGCAGGGCGACAACCGTCCGCCCGCTGAAATCATTCTCTCTGCCGCGAACTTCGGTCCCTATCCGATGAGCCACGGGCTGACCCGACTGCAATCGCGTTTCCAGGCCGATCCGGCCGATGTTGAGACCGCGCAAGCCAGGATCGGCGAACCGCTCGATGCGGAGACGGCCGAAGAGCTCGGCCTCGTGACCTTCGCACTTGACGACATCGACTGGGACGACGAGGTGCGGGTGTTCTTCGAGGAGCGCGCCAGTTTCTCGCCCGACAGTCTCACCGGCATGGAAGCGAATCTGCGCTTTGTCGGGCCCGAAACCATGGAATCGAAGATCTTCTCGCGGCTGACCGCCTGGCAGAATTGGATCTTCCAGCGCCCGAATGCGGTGGGCGAGGAAGGCGCGCTGCGCCGCTACGGCACCGGCGAGCGCGCGCAATTCGACATGACGCGGGTCTGAGACACTTCATTGCGTCATGCCCATGGGCATTACGCTCCAAGGAATGCACAACGGGAGTTGGCCATGAACGTGATGAATGTCGACTACACCACCAAGATTCCGAACAATGTGAATCTCGCCGAGGACCGCCAGGTGCTGAAGGCGCTGGAAGGCTGGCACCCGGGCTATCTGGACTGGTGGAACGACATGGGCCCGGACGGCTTCCAGGAGTCGCTGGTGTATCTGCGCACCGCGATCAGCGTCGATCCGAAGGGCTGGGCCAAGTTCGATTATGTGCGCATGCCGGAATATCGCTGGGGCGTGCTGCTGGCGCCGCAGGACGAAGAGCGCCTGGTGAATTTCGGCCAGCACAAGGGCGAGAAGGCATGGCAGGAAGTGCCCGGCGAATATCGCGCCATGCTGCGTCGCCTGGTGGTGATCCAGGGCGACACCGAGCCGGCTTCGGTGGAACAGCAGCGCCATCTCGGCAAGACTGCGCCCTCGCTCTACGACATGCGCAACCTGTTCCAGGTCAACGTGGAAGAGGGCCGTCATCTCTGGGCGATGGTCTATCTGCTGCAGAAGTATTTCGGCCGCGACGGCCGCGAGGAAGCGGACGATCTGCTGCGCCGTCGCTCCGGCGACGAGGACAGCCCGCGCATGTTGGGGGCCTTCAATGAAGCGACGCCGGACTGGCTGTCGTTCTTCATGTTCACCTTCTTCACCGACCGCGACGGCAAGATGCAACTTGAGAGCCTGGCGCAGTCGGGCTTCGATCCGCTGTCGCGCACCACGCGCTTCATGCTGACCGAGGAAGCGCACCACATGTTCGTCGGCGAGACCGGCGTCGGCCGCGTCCTGCAACGCACCTGCGAGGCGATGAAGGCCGCCGGCATCGAGGACCCCAACGACATCGAGAAGGTCCGCGCGCTCGGCGTCATCGACCTGCCGACCATGCAGAAGAAGATGAACCTGCACTATTCGTTGTCGCTCGACCTGTTCGGTTCGGAAGTGTCCACCAACGCAGCGAACTTCTACAATGCCGGCCTCAAGGGCCGCTTCCAGGAAACCAAGATCGAGGACGATCACCGCCTGACCGAAGACATCTATCAGGTGCTCAAGCTGGTGGACGGCGAGATCAAGCTGGTCGACGAGCCGGCGCTGACTGCGCTCAACATGCGCCTGCGCGACGACTACACCGCCGACTGCGCCAAGGGCGTGGAACGCTGGAACAAGATCATCGAGAAGGCCGGCGTCAATTTCCGGCTGGAGTTGCCGCACACCGCGTTCCACCGCCAGATCGGCGAGTTCGCCAATGTCCAGGCGACGCCGAAGGGCATCATCGTCAGCGACAGCGAGTGGGCCAGGATCCGCAACGACTATCTGCCGTCGACGGCCGATGGTGACTTCATTTCGTCGCTGATGACGCCGGTCAGCGAGCCCGGCCAATTCGCCAACTGGATCTCGCCGCCCAAGGTCGGCATCGACAACAAGCCCGGCGATTTCGAATATGTGAAGATCGCAGCTTAAGCGGATTTGCAGCCATGCACGTTGAAGGCCTTCTCAAGCAGCACGTGATCGACCCGGAGATCTGTATCCGGTGCAACACCTGCGAGGAGACGTGCCCGATCGACGCGGTGACCCATGACGACAACAACTATGTCGTCAATGCGGAGATCTGCAACTACTGCATGGACTGCATTTCGCCGTGCCCGACCGGCGCCATCGACAACTGGCGCGTGGTGGCGAAGGCCTATTCGCTGGAGGAGCAGTTCTCCTGGAGCGACCTGCCGGTCCAGGAAGAGATCGCCAGCAATGAGGCCGGCGGCGCGATCGAGGCACTGGAGGACGATGTTGGCGCGCTGCTCGAGGAGGCCCGCAAGGGGCTCGGCGGCAAACCGGTCGCCCCGGTGTCGGCGAGCAAGCCGACGGTCAATCTCTACAACCGCGGCAAGCCGGCCAAGGCCACCATCACCGGCAACTTCCGCCTGACCCACGCGGACGCCGATTCCGACGTCCGCCACATCATCCTGGATTTCGGCGACCAGCCGTTTCCGGTGCTGGAGGGCCAAAGCATCGGCGTCATTCCGCCGGGCCTGGACGCCGAAGGCAAGCCGCATGCGCCGCGGCTCTATTCCATCGCCAGCGCCCGCGACGGCGAGAAGCCGAACGCCAACAACCTGTCGCTGACCATCAAGCGTGAAACCGGCGGCGTCTGCTCGAACTATCTGTGCGACCTGCCGCGCGGCGCCAAGGTCGATGTCACCGGCCCGTTCGGCGCCACCTTCCTGATCCCGAACGATCCGGTCTCCAACATCCTGATGATCTGCACCGGCACCGGCTCGGCGCCATTCCGTGGCTTCACCGAGCGCCGCCGCCGCGCCATGCCGGAGGCGCCGGGGCATCTGCTGCTGTTCTTCGGCGCACGGCGGCCGGAAGAGCTGCCGTATTTCGGCCCGTTGCAGAAGGTGCCGGAAAAACTGCTGACCCGGCACTTCTGTTATTCACGGGTGCCGAACGAGCCGCGGACCTATGTGCAGGATCGCATCCGTAGCGAGGCCGCGCGTGTCAGCGCACTGCTCAACGACAGCCACACACATATCTATATCTGCGGTCTGAAAGGCATGGAGAGCGGTGTCGACGAAGCCTTCGCCGACGTCTGCCGCCACGCCTCGCTGGACTGGGCGGCGCTCAAGGCCACCATGCGCGAGAGCGGGCGGTATCACGTCGAGACGTATTGACGGCGTTTGTCTGACGGCCGCGCCAATGTTGGCCGAGGCGTCTCTCCATACTCCGTCATGCACGGCCTTGTGCCGGGCATCCACGTCTTGCTTCGCCGCGATGCTGTTAAGACGTGGATACCCGCGCGAAGCGCGGGCATGACGGCATTCTGTGTGGAAGCACGGTGCCTTCCACATTGTTTCGAACCCTTCAATCCCAGCCATCGCCCTTGATGCCGGCATTGGCGTAGACAATCCCGCCGTCCACCGCGATGGTCGCGCCGACTACGTAGTCGCCGGCGCGCGAGGCCAGATAGATCGCCGCGCCCGCCATGTCCTCGTCGGTGCCGATCCGCCCGGCGGGCACGCGTGTTGCCACCGCATCGGCGTTGTCGCGCGCCGCCTTGTTCATGTCGGACTTGAACGGGCCCGGCGCGATTGCGCTCACCACCACATGGTCCTTGATCAGCTTCACCGCCATCCGGCGCGTCAGGTGGATCAGGCCCGACTTGCTGGCCGCATAGGAATAGGTCTCCATCGGATTGACGAAGATGCCGTCGATCGAGGCGATGTTGATGACCTTGGCGGGCTTCTGTTCGGTCGCGGCCGCGCGCAGTTGTGTGGCCAGCGCCTTGGTCAGGAAGAACGGCGTCTTGACGTTGAGGTTCATCACCTTGTCCCAGCCGCTCTCGGGGAATTCGTCGAAGTCCGCGCCCCATGCCGCGCCGGCATTGTTGACAAGGATGTCGATCTTCGGCTCGCGCTTTTTCAATTCGCTCGCCAGCATCTCGATGCCGGCAGTGGTGGAGATGTCGATCGGCAGCGCGATGCACTCACCGCCATATTCTTTGGTCAGTTCTTTCGCAGTGTCCTCGCAGGGGCCGGCCTTGCGCGCGGTGATGTAGACCTTCGCTGCGCCCTGGGTGAGAAATCCTGCCGCGATCATCTTGCCGATGCCGCGCGAGCCGCCGGTGACGACCGCGATGCGGCCTTTGAGTGAGAACAGATCGGTGAACATGTGTGCCTCCCATGAAAGCGTTTTTCAGCGACGACGCCAGCTTGCGTTGCAGCGCAGCTTTGGGATGGTTTGAACGCGGGGGCGCAGGCGAGTCAAGGACGGGCAGCCATGCGCCGGTCCGCAGTGGCCTCAGGCGGCATCGACGCGGCGGAAGCCGTTCCAGACAGCGGTTGCCGCGCCCGAGGTCAGCACCGAGAGAAACCGCTTGTCCTGATAATTTCCGTTCAGGGAAATTCGCGGCAATGCGGTGAAGTGCTCGGCATTCTCGGCAAACAGCATGCCGGGCCGCGTGGTCACGGCGGTGCGGAAGCCGAGCGTGCGGGCAAGGCCGAACTCACGCGTCGTGGCCGCGATCTTGTCGCCATAGGGATAGGCGAAGTGAAGCACCGGGCGCTGCAGCACGTCTTCGATGCGGGCACGGCTCTCGCCCATTTCGCGGGACGCTTCGGCCTCGCTGGCCTTGGCCAGATTGCAGTGAGAGAGCGAATGGGCGCCGATGGTGACCAGCGGGTCGTCGGCGAATGCCCGCATCTCGTCCCATGACAGGCACAGGTCGCGGCCCTGCGCCGAGCCCTGCACGTTGTTCTTGATGCAGAGCTCTGTCACGGCATCGCGCACATGCGCATCGCCGGGCAGGCTGCGGAGCCAGCCGTGCAGCCGGTCGAACGCGGCCTGCTTGGCCAGCACGGTGCCGGCGTCGAGCTTGACGCCGCCGTCGATCGGGGCGTCGATCACATCGGTTTGCGCAACCAGTTGCTCGAGTGCGACCCACCACAACTGGCCGGTGCCGTCGGCGAAGTCTGTGGCGGCATAGACGGTGAGGGGTGCGTCAAAGTCGCGCATCACCGGCAGCGCGAAGTCGCGATTGTCCCGATAGCCGTCGTCGAAGGTGAAGCAGGCGAAGCGGCGGGAGAAGTCGCGCTCGCGCAGGCGCCGGTGCATCTCGTCCGCGGTAACGATGTCGAGTCCCAGGTCACGGATGTGGGCGAGGGTGGCGCGCAGGAACTCCGGCGTGATCTCAAGGTGCCGATTGGGCTGGAAAGCGCCGCTCCGCACCGGGCGGACATGGTGCAGCATCAGGATGATGCCGACCCCCGAGAGCAACGGCCGCAACAGGTGATGCGCCCCCGAGAAGTAAAGGGCGTCGAACCCCGCGCGGATAATGCGGTTGCGAAGCTGCGTCATGAGACGGGGATATACCGGGCAGTCGTTAAGACGAAGCACAACCTGTGACAGAAACCGCTGAAAAAACGGTTATCCTTACCGGCACGATCGTCGGGACGCTCCATCCTCATTTCTAAATTGACACCCCCGCAAGTGTTTGATTTCACTGCTTCCGGATCGATGAAGGGGTTTGAATGCGTGGCTTTTTCAGGTGGGGCAACAAATGGTGGCCGGGTTTGGTCCCTTTGGCCATCCTTTGGATCGTTGCCGCCTGGCATAGCACCGTTCCGCTGGAAGAGGACCTCGCGGCCCGCACCACGGCTGCTTTGAAGGGCACGATCCTGGACAAGACGCGGGTGACGGCGTCCGGACGGGATGTCACGCTGGCCGCCGAGGCTTTTTCGGAACCGGGCCGGCTCAGCGCGCTGGCGCTGGTTGGAACTGTCCCCGGTGTTCGCCTGGTCAACGATGAAACCCGGCTGGTACAGGAAGCCAAGCCGTTCGTCTGGACAGCGGAGCGCGATGTGGTCCGCGTGACGCTGGGCGGCAGCGCGCCGCTGCCGGCGGTCAAGGCGCGGCTGTTCGACGCAGCGAAGGCGGCCGTTGCCGGCACCGAAGTGTCCGACCGCATGACGCTGGCGCGCGGAGCGCCGCAGCGGTTCGATGCCGCAGCGCTGCTCCTGATCGATCAGATCAGCAAGCTCAAGGACGGCAAGATCACCCTGACCGACACCGGCGTGAGTCTCAGCGGCATGGCGCGCGATCTGGGCGGCCGGGAAGCGATCGCCGCGGCGCTGAAGAATCTGCCCGAGGGCTATTCGGTCGCCGACAACGCCATCAAGGCGCCACCCTATATCTTCCAGATCAACAAGGATCCGGTCGCTGTCACCGTGACGTTCACCGGCTATGTCCCCGACAACACCGTCCATGCGGCGCTGGTCGCTGCTGCAACGCGGAAGTTTTTCAACGAAAAGGTGGTCGACAATCTCAAAGCCAGCGTCGGCGCGCCGTCGGGTTTCTCCAATGCGGCCGTGGTCGCGCTTGGCGCCTTGTCGCGGCTGTCGACCGGGGTGCTGGTGATTGCGGATCGAGAGGTCAAATTATCGGGCGATGCCCTCTACGGCATTGCCGCCGACCAGATCCGGGCCAGCCTCGCCTCTGATTTGCCGCAGGGCTGGAAGGCGAATGCGGAGGTCTCGGTGCGCCCGGCCGCGAGCCTGGTCGATCCCACCGTGTGCCAGCAACTGTTTGCCGATTTGTTCCGCAAGGGCCAGATCCGTTTCGAAACCGGGCAGGCGAAGATCGATCCGGACTCGGTGGGCCTGCTCGACCGATTGGTGGAAACCGCGCTGCGGTGCCCCGCCGCCAATCTTGAGATCGCCGGCCACACCGACTCCGCGGGCGATGATGCGGCGAACAAGACATTGTCCGAGAAGCGGGCGCAGGCCGTCGCCGACTACCTGATGCGGGCAGGGCTGCCGCTCGAGCGGCTGACCGCGGTCGGATACGGCAGCAGCCAGCCGATTGCGTCGAACGACACCGATGAAGGCAAGGCGCAGAACCGCCGGATCGAATTCGTGGTGAAGGAATAACGATGGCCTATCTCGCGATGTTTCACTGGGGATGGCTGACCGGCGCCTTGCTGCTGGGGCTCGCCATGGGCTGGATTGCCGTGGTGCATCGCGGCCAACCCCTGTCGAAGGTCATGCTCCGGCGCATTGCCGTCGTGCTGGCGGTTTTTGTCGCCGTGACGCTGGCGCGGCTGATTCCCGGCCGGCCGGGTTATTGGTTTGATCTTGGTCTCGTCATGTTCGCGCTTTATCTCGTGGGATGCGCCGTGGGGTCCTGGTTGAGGGATCGGGTGATCTCGCGTCACGTCGCCGCAAAATGATGGCTCGGAGCCCGGGATTCAGGGAAAGCGGGATGATGTCTCAGCGTGCTCCCGGGCCCGGTATCCGTCCCGTCTCGGCGGCGGCGCGGGCTCGGTGAGGGACCTCTCGCCAAATGGTCTAATCCATGGCGTCGCGCCCTCGCGACGGGGCTGCGGTTCTGCTACCACACCAGAGCCGGGGGAAGTCCGGTGCGATGGAGCGAGACCGGTCGAACCGGTCCGGTTCGGAGCGCCGCGGAGGATGGCATTCGAGGTCTAGATGCTGGGATCAATACGCAGAACGATCGCGGTTCTGCGCGAGCGGCAGATTTTGCAAAAACTCGGCATTGTGATCAGCATCACGATCATCGCGACCGCATGCTACATCCTCTATCATTCGCTGCAGGATCTCGATTTCGACGACCTGATGGAGGCGTTGCGGGACACCGACCGGCGTGCGATCGCGCTGGCCGCCTTGTGTGTTGCCGCCGGATATTTCACCCTGACATTCTATGACCTGTTCGCGCTGCGAACCATCGGCAAGGCCGATGTGCCCTATCGCGTCGCCGCGCTGGCGGGGTTCACCAGCTACTCGATCGGGCACAATGTCGGCGCCAGCGTCTTCACCGGCGGGGCGGTGCGCTACCGCATTTATTCGGCGTGGGGGCTGAACGCGGTCGATGTGGCGAAGCTGTGTTTCGTGGCCGGTCTTACCTTCTGGCTCGGCAACGCCGCCGTCCTCGGCCTTGGCGTGCTTTATCACCCCGAAGCCGCCGCTGCGGTCGACCAGCTGCCGCCCTGGTTCAATCGCCTGGCCGCGATCGTCATCCTGGTGGCTCTGTTGGGGTACGTGGTCTGGGTCTGGATCAAGCCGCGCAGCGTCGGCCGCGGCACCTGGACCGTGGTGCTGCCCGGCGGTCCGCTGACCCTGCTGCAGATCGCCATCGGGATCATCGACCTCGGATTTTGCGCGCTGGCGATGTTCATCCTGCTGCCGGAGGAGCCGCATGTCGGCTTTGTCGTGGTCGCCGTCATATTCGTCTCGGCGACGCTGCTGGGGTTTGCGTCGCACTCGCCCGGCGGGCTCGGCGTCTTCGATGCCGCCATGCTGGTCGGGCTGTGGCAGTTCGACAAGGAAGAGCTCCTGGCGGGCATGTTGCTGTTTCGTGTGCTCTATTACCTGGTCCCATTTATCCTGTCCGTCACGCTCCTGACGCTTCGCGAGGTCATCGTGGGCGCGCGCAACAAGCGCGTGCAGGAAGCTCTGGCCGCACTCGACGAGAAGGCCAAGCAGCGACCATCGATACTGCAGGACCAACGAGATGGCGGCATCTGATCAGACAAGCCGAAACCGCGACGCCGGATTAAGAGCGACCAATGTGACCCCTTCGACATCCCCATCGCCTTTGCTGGGTCAATGGGCGGATCGGCTGCGCCGCGCCGCCATTATCCTTTTGGCGGCTGCGCTGGCGCTGGCCGCACTGGTCGTTTTCGGCGAGGTGTCCTTCCCCCGGGCGCTGGCCGTGTTCGTCTGCCTGGTCGCGGGGGCCCTGATCCCCTGGCGGCTGCACGACACCGAGCAGGCGCGTGGCGAGGGGGTCGGCATCGCGCCGGTCGAGACCGCTGTGGTTCGCTCGATCGTCGAGGGCATGCCGGACCCCGCCGTGCTGCTCGACCGCGCCGGGCGCGTGCTGCATTTCAATTCGGCGGCCGGGCAACTGGCGCCAGCGCTGCGCAAGAATGAGCTGGCGCAGTTTGCCCTGCGCTCGCCGGAGATCATCACGGCGCTGCGCGAGGCCATCGCCAGCGCCGAGCCGAAGCGGACAACCTATCTGGACCACGTTCCGGTCGACCGATGGATGGAATTGATCGTCACGCCGATCGCGGTGCCGACCGCCTTTGGCGGTTCGGACTACGCGATGCTGATGACCTTTCACGACCAGACGCCGCTGCGCCGGGTCGAGGAAATGCGGGCCGACTTCGTCGCCAATGCCAGCCACGAGCTGCGCACGCCGCTGGCCGCGCTGTCCGGCTTCATCGACACCCTGCAGGGGCCGGCGCGCGACGATGCGAAGGCGCGCGAGCGCTTTCTCGCCATCATGCATGCGCAGGCCACCCGCATGGCGCGCCTGATCGACGATCTGCTGTCGCTGTCCCGCGTCGAATTGAGCGCGCATGTGCGGCCGGACACGCTGGTGGATATCGTCATCATCATCCGTCAGGTCGTCGACGGGCTCGAAGCACTGGCCCATGAGCGCCAGGTGACGATCGAGGTCGAGCTGCCGGCGACGCCGGTCATGATCGCCGGGGATCGCGAAGAGCTGTTGCGCCTGTTCGAGAACCTGATCGAGAACGCCCTGAAATACGGCGCGTCGGGCGGCCGGGTGATCGTGTCGCTGATCATGGCGGCGGGCAGCGACGGGGCGCCGGAGGTGCGGGTGACGGTGCGCGATTTCGGCCCCGGGATCGCCCCGGAACACCTGCCGCGACTGACCGAACGGTTCTACCGGGTGGACGTCGGCGACAGCCGCGCCCAGGGCGGCACCGGGCTTGGTTTATCCTTGGTGAAACATATTCTTAACCGTCATCGCGGCCGGTTATTGATCGAAAGCGTGCCCAAGAAGGGAGCGACTTTCAGCGCCTGTTTTCCACAGACGAAATCGCCTTCAAATACGTAAATCTCCGGATTTTCAATGGGTTGATGGCGTCACATGACTGTCATCAAACTCTCATAAAAGCTCTAACGCAGGCCTCTAATGAGGCCGCAGGGGCCCGCTCGAGAGCGACCGGCGCTCCGCTCAAAAGATGGAGAAAACCCGTGAATTTCATCAAAGCGATCGTCGCTGCCGGCTTCGTTGCCGCATCGGCGCTGCCGGCTTTTGCCGTCGACATCTCCGGTGCCGGCGCGACCTTCCCGTATCCGATCTACGCGAAGTGGGCGGATTCCTATAAGAAAGAGACCGGCAACGGCCTGAACTATCAGTCGATCGGTTCCGGCGGCGGCATCAAGCAGATCCAGGCCAAGACGGTCACCTTCGGCGCCACCGACATGCCGCTGAAGGCCGAGGACCTGGAAAAGGGTGGTCTGGTGCAGTTCCCGACCGTGATGGGCGGCGTGGTTGCTGTCGTCAACCTCGACGGCATTACCCCCGGTGAGCTCGTGCTCGACGGCCCGACCCTGTCCAAGATCTATCAGGGCGAAATCAAGAGCTGGGACGACGCGGCGATCAAGAAGCTGAACCCGTCGGCCAAGCTCTCGGCCCAGGCGATCGTTGTCGTGCATCGGTCGGACGGATCGGGCACCACCTTCGTGTTCACCGACTATCTGTCGAAGGTGAGCGCGGACTGGAAGAGCAAGGTCGGCGCCAATACCGCCGTCGAATGGCCGACCGGTCTCGGCGCCAAGGGCAACGAAGGCGTCGCCAACAACGTTGCGCAGACCAAGGGCGCGATCGGCTACGTCGAATACGCCTATGCCAAGCAGAACAAGCTGACGTTCTCCAAGCTCATCAACCAGGCCGGCAAGACTGTTGCTCCGACGGTTGAAGCGTTCACCGCTTCGGCAGCCAACGCCGATTGGGCCGGCACCCCGGGCTTCGGTGTGATCCTGACCAACGAGCCGGGTGATGCGTCCTGGCCGATCTCCAGCGCGACCTTCATCCTGATCCACAAGCAGCCGCAGGACGCCGCGGCCGCCACGGAAGCGCTGAAGTTCTTCGCCTGGGCCTATGCCAAGGGTGGTGCGGCTGCGCAGGAACTCGACTACGTGCCGATGCCGGCCAAGGTCGTGACCGCGATCCAGAAGGTCTGGGCCGCCGACATCAAGGACTCGGCTGGCAAGCCGCTGTTCTCGGCCTCGAACTGAGTGCCATGCGGTGGGAAAGCTCCGGTTTTCCCACCGCTTCTCTTCGTTAAAGTGCTTCGCATTGAATGTTCCGGATCAAGTGTGCGTCGTTCGTGATCGACGCCGAATTCCGGCAGTGTTTTCGATCGGCATTCCCAGTGAGTTGCGATGACAGTCGCCAGGAGGCGGGCCGTGGTTGATGTGGCGTGGGAAGCTCAAAGCATGGGTGCGCAGCAGGACGTCAAGGAGCGCGCGCGGGCGCTCGACAAGCTGCGGCTGAGCGACAACGTTTTCCGGGTGCTGACCCGCAGTGCGGCGCTGTTCGTGCTGCTGATTCTCAGCGGCGTCATCATCGCCCTGATCTCCGGCTCGCTGCCGGCGCTGCAGGAGTTCGGCTTCAATTTTGTCGTGTCCCAGAGCTGGAATCCGGTCACCGAGAAGTTCGGTGCGCTGGCGCCGATCTACGGCACGGTAGTGACCTCGTTCGTGGCCATGCTGATCGCGGTTCCGTTCGGGCTGCTGATCGCCATGTTCCTCACCGAGCTTTGCCCGAAATGGCTGCGTCGGCCGATCGGCATCGCGATCGAACTGCTGGCCGGCATCCCCAGCATCATTTACGGCATCTGGGGCCTGTTCGTGCTGGCCCCCTTCCTGCAGCAGCATGTGCAGCCGGGGCTGATCGCAACGTTTGCGAACGTCCCGGGTCTGTCGGCGCTGTTCGAGGGGCCGCCCTACGGCATCGGCGTACTCACAGCCAGTCTGATCCTGGCGATCATGGTGCTGCCCTTCATCACCTCGATCTCGCGTGACGTGTTCGAGGCGGTGCCGCCGGTGCTGAAGGAGGCCGCTTATGGTCTCGGCTGCAGCACCTGGGAAGTCGTGCGCTACGTGGTGCTGCCCTATACCAGGGTCGGCGTCATCGGTGGCGTCATGCTCGGCCTGGGCCGCGCGCTCGGCGAAACCATGGCCGTCACTTTCGTGATCGGCAATGCGCACAAGATCGCCACCTCGCTGATCGCCCCCGGCACCACGATTTCCGCCACCATCGCCAATGAATTCACCGAGGCCGTTGGCGATCTCTACACCTCCTCGCTGATCGCGCTCGGCCTCATCCTGTTCGTGATCACCTTCATCGTGCTCGCCATCGCGCGCTACCTGCTGCTGCGCATCGAGCGGAGGATCGGCTGATGGAACTCTCGATTTACCGCTCCCGCCGCCGTCGCAACACCATCGCCGTTGCCGCCTCGATCGTCGCCACCGGCATCGGCCTTGCGTGGCTGACTCTGATCCTCGGTGCGCTGTTCTGGAAGGGCTTCAGCGGCCTGTCGCTGAGGGTCTTCACCGAAATGACGCCACCTCCGGGTTCGGACGGCGGTCTGCTCAACCCGATCGTCGGCAGCCTGATCACCACCGTTCTTGCGGTCCTGATCGGCACCCCGATCGGCATCCTTGCCGGCACCTACATGGCGGAATACGGCCGTCACGACAGGCTCACCAGCATCGTGCGCTTCATCAACGATATTCTGCTCAGCGCGCCGTCGATCGTGATCGGTCTGTTCATCTACGAGGTCATGGTCCGGCCGATGGGGCACTTCTCAGGCATCGCGGGCGCGATCGCTCTGGCTGTCATCGTGATCCCGGTGGTGGTTCGCACCACGGAAGACATGCTGCTGCTGGTGCCGAACACGCTGCGGGAGGCCGCTGCCTCGATCGGGCTGCCCCGGTCGATGATGATCCAGCGGATCGCCTATCGGGCGGCGATGTCTGGCATCGTCACCGGCGTCCTGCTGGCGGTCGCCCGCGTCAGCGGCGAGACCGCGCCGCTGCTGTTCACCGCGCTCAACAACCAGTTCTACAGCACCAACCTCAACGCACCGATGTCGAGCCTTCCAGTCGTCATCTTCCAGTTCGCGCTCAGCCCTTACGAGGACTGGCAGAAACTGGCCTGGACCGGCGCGCTCATCATCACGCTTTCTGTGCTTGTACTCAGTATCACGGCGCGCGCACTCGCCGGGGCAAGGAAATCATCATGAATCTCGCCACAGCGACACCTTCATCGGCAAGCCCTCCGCCGCTCGACGCCTCCGCGCTCAAGGACAAGATCGCGATTCGCGACCTTGAGTTCTTCTATGGCGAGTCAAAGGCGCTGAAAGGCGTCACCATGTCGCTTTATGCGAACAAGGTGACGGCCTTCATCGGACCATCGGGTTGCGGCAAATCCACGCTGCTTCGCGTCCTCAACCGGATGTATGACCTCTACCCGAACCAGCGCGCCGGCGGTCAGGTGAACTTCGACGGGTCCAACATCCTGGAGCCCGGCCTCGACCTCAACTTGCTGCGCGCGCGGATCGGCATGGTCTTTCAGAAGCCCACCCCGTTCCCGATGTCCATCTATGAGAATGTGGCGTTCGGAATCCGGCTGTACGAAAAGCTCTCGAAGAGCGAGCTCGACAACCGGGTCGAACAGTCGCTGCGCCGCGCGGCGCTGTGGGAAGAAGTCAAGAACAAGCTCAACGCCAACGGCCTCAGTCTCTCGGGCGGCCAGCAGCAGCGGCTTTGCATCGCGCGGACCGTCGCCGTGCGGCCGGAAGTGATCCTGTTCGACGAGCCGTGCTCGGCGCTCGACCCGATTTCGACTGCAAAGATCGAGGAACTGATCGACGAATTGAAGGACGACTACACGATCGTGATCGTGACCCACAACATGCAACAGGCCGCGCGCGTGTCCGATTTCACGGCTTTCATGTATCTGGGCGAGTTGATCGAGTTCGGTCCGACCACCAAGATCTTCACCACGCCGTCGGACCGCCGGACGCAGGATTACATCACCGGCCGTTTCGGCTGACGTGCAACAGCGCTTTCTGATCCCGCCGGATCGGGCAGCGCGTCCACCTTATCGAGGGAGAGCATTTTCCTTAAGCGAGCCGATTTCCACTCCGCTTGAAAATGCTCTTGCCGCGCGGGAGAACATGATGGCCTTCGAACATACAGCCAAAGCCTTCGACCAGGACTTGCAGGAGCTGACCAGGCTGGTCGCCGAAATGGGCGGTCTTGCCGAGCGCCAGATCGTCGAGTCGGTCGATGCCCTGATCCGCAGGGATATCGCTTTGGGGCAGCGCGTCGTGACCGCCGACGTCGAGCTCGACAAGATGCAGCGCGATATCGAGGAGCGCGCCGTTCTCACCATCGCGCGCCGCCAGCCGATGGCCGTGGACCTGCGCGAAATCGTCGGCGCAATGCGGGTCACCACCGACCTCGAGCGGATCGGCGACCTGGCCAAGAACATCGGCAAGCGTGTCAGCGCGCTGGACAATGATTTCCATCCGCTGAAGCTGATCCGCGGCCTCGAGCACATGGCCAACCTGGTGCAGTCGCAGATCAAGTCGGTGCTGGACGCCTACGCCGCCCACGATCTGCCGGCCGCAATGGCGGTCTGGAAGGGCGATGAAGAGGTCGACGCGATCTGCACGTCGCTGTTTCGCGAACTGCTCACCTACATGATGGAAGACCCCCGCAACATCAGCTTCTGCATCCACTTGATGTTCTGTGCCAAGAACATCGAGCGGATGGGCGATCACGCCACCAACATTGCCGAAACCGTCTTCTATATGGTCGAAGGACAGCAGATGCAGGATCAGCGCCCGAAGGGCGACATGACTGCATTTGCCTCCGCGACCCCCGGCAACTGACTTTAAGGAACCGACATGGGCGCACGCATTCTGGTTGTCGAAGACGAAGAAGCGTTGACCACGCTGCTGCGTTACAATCTCGACGCTGAAGGTTACGACGTCGAGACAGTCGCACGCGGAGACGAGGCCGATACGCGGCTGAAGGAGCGGATCCCCGATCTGATCGTGCTGGACTGGATGCTGCCGGGGTTGTCCGGCATCGAGCTCTGCCGGCGGTTGCGAACACGGCCGGAGACCAAGCAACTGCCGATCATCATGCTGACCGCGCGCGGCGAGGAAAGCGAACGGGTGCGGGGGCTGGCGACCGGTGCGGACGACTACATCGTCAAGCCGTTCTCGGTGCCCGAGCTTCTGGCACGGGTGAAGGGCTTGCTGCGTCGTGCGAGCCCCGAGCGGCTGGCCACGGTGCTGACCTATGGCGATATCGAGCTCGACCGCGACAAGCGCCGCGTGGCGCGTTCCGGGCAGCCGATCGATCTCGGCCCGACCGAATACCGGCTGCTCGAATTCTTCCTGGAGCATCCCGGCCGGGTGTTCAGCCGCGAGCAACTGCTCGACGGTGTCTGGGGCCGCGACATCTATATCGATGAGCGGACCGTGGACGTGCATATCGGCCGGTTGCGCAAGCTGCTGAATTTCGGTCGCGATCAGGATCCGATCCGCACCGTGCGCGGCGCGGGTTACGCGCTCGACGACCGCTTTGCCAAGGTCGATTGACGGCCGGGCATACGCGGCCGTTTTTAGCCGGCGCCCGAGGCCCGTGCTCCGATCGCGGCCGCGGCCTCCCGCAGGCGAGGCAGATATCTGCGGACGAACATCGGTTCGTCCATCGCGGATGAACGCCATACGATATTGATGCAGCCGAGCAGCTGGTCCGCGCTGACGATGGGGACGGCGATGCCGATATCTCCCTGTCTGCTCGGCCTCATCGGTCCGACGCGCGACCGGCGGCCATAGCCGTTGCGTCGGGTGCGCGCGAGCGCCGCCTCGATCGCCTTCTTTTCAGCAGTCATTTGAATCGCTTCCAGTCGAAGACAGGCTTTGGCAATGGCCTGCTCCCGTTCGGTTTCGCCGGAATAGGCGAGCCATGCGCGCCCGAGGCCGGAGGTGAACAGCGACACCCGCAGGCCGACCGGCACCGGATCGATCGCGAGCGGTGACAGCTCGCGTGTCGTCTCGATGATCTCCATCGTGCCTTCGCGATAAACCGCGACGTCGGATGGCCAGGCGATGTCCCTGCACAGATCGCGGAGAACGGGCTTGCTGCAGTCGAGCAGCCGCTCCTTTGGCTCCGATGGTGGAGGCGAACGTCCGCGCAAGCTCCGACGCCAGTGGCCGTCAGCCAGCCGCTGCGTGACGTATCCACGTTTTTCCAGCGTCGCCAGCAACCGCAGCAAAGTCGGCTTCGGCAGGCCGGTGCTGCGGTGCAGATCGCGAAGCAGCATCCCGTCACCGGTTTCGAGGGCGTCCAGAACGTCGAGCCCCCGCGACAAGGCTCGGACGGCATCGTGATCCATCTGCTGTTCCTTTCCGCAAGTCCTGCGCAGGCGCGCCGCTCCGGTCGGAGCTACGTTCCACCCCGTGGAACGCCGGTGCAAGTGGTCTTGAGATCTTTTGCCGCACGCTCGTAAGGTTCGGCCCCACGCCAGGAGAGAGGATCAGATGCCAATAACGCGCCGCAGCCTGCTGAATTCCGCTGCCGTGACGTCCATGACGTTCGCGCTGAATGAGACCAAGGCCTTTGCGCGGGTCCCCCCGAAGCCCCCGAACATCATTTTTGTGCTGGCGGACGATCTCGGATACGCCGACGTGTCCTGTTACGGCCCGTCCGCCATGCACACTCCGAACATCGACCGGATCGCTGCCGGAGGCGTCCGCTTTCTGCAGGCCTATGCCAACTCGGCGGTGTGCTCGGCGACGCGCACCGCATTGATCACCGGCCGCTATCAATATCGGCTGCGGCTGGGATTGGAGGAGCCGCTCGCCGGTGCCGGAAAAACCGTCGGGCTTCCTCCCGAGGTCGCGACGCTGCCCTCGCAGCTGAAGAAGCTTGGTTACGGGACCACGTTGATCGGCAAATGGCACATGGGCGAGCTGCCGAAATTCGGGCCGCTGAAAAGCGGATACGATCATTTCTACGGGTTTCGCGGCGGGGCGCTGGACTACTACAGCCACCAGGGAACCGATCATCACGACGATCTCTGGGACGATGATGTCGCAATCCACCAAATGGGGTACCTGACCGAGCTGTTCGGTGATCGGGCTGTCGACGTGATCGACAGGTATGCCAAGTCCTACACGACGTCCAAGCAGCCGTTCTTCCTCAGCCTGCATTTCAACGCTCCGCACTGGCCATGGGAAGCGCCGGGTGACCAGGCGGAATCCGATCGCCTCGCCAAAAGCTCGCTGTTCGATTTCGACGGTGGAAACCTGCAAACCTACCGGCGCATGGTTCAGGCCATGGACGCGCAAATCGGTCGCATCCTGCGCACCCTCGAAAGCAGAGGGATTGCGGACGACACCATCGTGGTTTTCACCAGCGACAATGGCGGGGAGCGCTTTTCGAACACCTGGCCGTTCACCGGCAAGAAAACCGAATTGCTGGAAGGTGGATTGCGCATCCCCGCTGTGATCCGATGGCCGGCGCGCATCAAGGCCGGCCGCACCCATGACCAGGTGATGGCGAGCATGGACTGGATGCCGACACTCCTCGCCGCGGCTGGCGGGGCTCCTGATCCCGCGTATCCGTCCGACGGCATCAGCCTGTTGCCTGCGCTGGCCCAGGGCGCCGCTCCGGTGCCACGCAAACTGTTCTGGCGCTACAAGGCCAATGCGCAACGCGCATCGCGAGACGGCGACTGGAAGATTCTGAAGATCCTGGACCAGACCTTCCTGTTCAACGTTGTCGAAGATCCGCTGGAGCGCGCCAATCTCCGGGATCGGCATCGGGACATTTATGACAGAATGGTTGCTCAGTGGACCGAGTGGAACAAGGACATGCTGCCCGAAGTCCGCGAGAGCTTTACGGACAGCTTCGACGGCACGCACCTTGCGGACCATTTCGGTGCACAAAAAGCCTCCGGCTCGCCGGATGTGGACAGCGACTGGCCCGAGCCCAAGTCGACGCCCACACCCACGCCCAAGTAACCAGTCGAAACATGATCATGCGAGTGCGCGAAACAAGGCTTTGATTGCCGCGTGTGTCACGCCGGTTTCTGCGAAACGTAAAAAGCCGCCTCATCTTCGTGATAAGGCGGCTTTTTGAAAACTGTTGAGCGGTGCGTCGCGGCTATTTGCCTGTCGGACGGCGGTCGCGGCGGCGGTCGCTTGCCGGCTGATAGGCGACGCGGGAGTGATGCGCGCAGTAGGGCAGGCCGGTCAGCGCCTTGCCGCCGCAGAAAAAGAAATCGTTGCTGCCGGGATCGCCCACGGGCCAGTGGCAGGTGGCCTCGGTCAGTTCCAGCAGCGACAGCCGCTGGCTCATCGGCACCACATTGTCATAGGCAACCGGATCCGGCTCGGCTTCCACCTCGAACGCATGCGCAAGCGCCGTATTGCCGCGCGACATTGGCCGGGCGATCCGCATCATGTGCTGGGCCGGGCGAGCCTTGCGCTGGCGCGGCGCAGCCGAGGACGGACTCTTGGCGCGGCCCGACAGGCCGAGCCTGTGGACCTTTCCGATGACCGCATTGCGGGTGATATTGCCGAGTTCCGCAGCAATCTGGCTGGCGGACAGGCCCGCCTCCCAGAGCTTCTTCAACTGTTCTACGCGATCGTCGGTCCAACCCATTACCGTCATCGCACTGTTCCCTTCGTATAGCGCCTCAGATTTCGAGGCAGCTGGCGACTTCCAAGTCTTAATCGACTTCAAAGCCTCAAAAATCCCTGCCGGCAGAATCCCTTAGCCCTCGCCGGTTGCGCTTATCGCGACCGGGCGTTTACGCCGTTACCGAGGCCATTAAGGATCAGAACCGCCGCACGAGATGTCGTATCCGACCGTCAAAAGGCTACAATATGCCGTGACTCACGCGCAAGAGTCGGGCACCACGAGTCCACATGTTCTGCGTTAGAAACCGAAAAAACGGCTTTTTATGCGGCTTTTGAGCACCAGTGCCGTGTTGACAGCACTGGGCGCGCAAATAGAATATCCACCGCGTGCTGCCCGACGAGGCGGCACGTTTTGTTTCCGGGGTAGGTCCATCGATCGTCCGATCTCGCGGTGTCCGGTCCAAAACCTAAGTGTTTGGAGTCACATCGTGGTCTGTCGACATGTCCCGCCCGAAAGTTCAATCGGGTAGCCATGAGCACGAACACAACGTCCCATCTGATGCCAGTCTTCGCACGGGCGGATCTTGCCTTCGAGCGAGGCGAAGGTGTTTGGCTCCATGGCACCGACGGTGAGCGCTACCTCGACTTCACCAGCGGTGTTGCCGTCAACGCGCTGGGGCACGCGCATCCGCACCTCGTGGCCGCCTTGCAGGAACAGGCCACCAAGCTGTGGCACATGTCCAACCTGTTCAAGAGCCCGGATGGCGAAAAGGTCGCCGCGCGTCTCTGCGACGCGAGTTTCGCCGATGTGGCCTTCTTCGCCAATTCCGGCGCCGAGGCCATGGAAGCGGTCATCAAGGTGACGCGCAAATACCAGGCGGCGAAGGGCAAGCCGGAGCGCTACCGGATCATCACGTTCGAAGGTGCGTTCCATGGCCGCACACTGGCGACACTCGCGGCCGGTGGTCAGGAAAAATATCTCGAAGGTTTCGGGCCACGCGTCGAGGGCTTCGATCAGGTTCCCCATGGCGACGTGGAAGCAGTCAAGAAGGCGATCGGGCCGCACACCGCAGGCATCCTGATCGAGGCCGTGCAGGGCGAAGGCGGCGTGCGCACCGCGCCGCAGGCGTTCTTCAAGGCGCTGCGACAGCTCTGTGACGAGAACGATCTGCTGCTGGCGTTCGACGAGGTGCAGACCGGCATGGGCCGCACCGGCGAACTGTTCGCCTATCAGTGGACCGGCGTGACGCCGGACGTGATGGCGCTGGCCAAGGCGCTGGGCGGCGGCTTTCCGATCGGCGCCTGCCTCGCCACCAGCAAGGCGGCGGCCGGCATGACCGCGGGCACTCATGGGTCGACCTTCGGCGGCAATCCGCTGGCGATCGCGGCGGCCGGCGCGGTGCTCGACATCATGCAGGCGCCGGGTTTCTTCGATCACGTCAAGCGCATGTCGCTGCTGCTCAAGCAGAAGCTCGCCTCGGTGGTGGATCGTTATCCGGCTGTTTTGAGCGAAGTCCGCGGCGAAGGCTTGCTGATCGGCGTCAAGGCGGTGATCCCGGCGGGCGACCTGGTTGCGGCCCTGCGTCATGAGAAGCTCCTGACCGTCGGCGCCGGCGACAACGTCGTGCGGCTGTTGCCGCCGCTGATCGTGACCGAGGCCGAGCTGAATGAGGGCGTGGCCCGGCTGGAGCGGGCCTGCGCCACGCTGTCGGGCGATCAGTCCGGGCGGAAGGCCGTCTGATGAGCAAGACGACACCCCGCCACTTCCTCGATCTCAGTCAGCTGCCGACGACAGAGCTGCGCACCATGCTCGATGCCGGCGCCGCGCTGAAGGCGCAGTTGAAAACGGCGAAGGCCAACAACGAACTGTGGGACCAGCCGCTCAAGGGCAAGACCCTGGCGATGATCTTCGAAAAGCCGTCGACGCGCACGCGCGTGTCGTTCGATGTCGGCATGCGCCAGCTCGGCGGCGAGCCGATCATGCTGACCGGCGCGGAGATGCAGCTGGGGCGCGGCGAGACCATTGCCGACACCGCGCGCGTGCTGTCGCGCTTCGTCGACGCTATCATGATCCGCATCCTCAGCCACGACGCGCTGCTGGAGCTTGCCGCGCACGCCACCGTGCCCGTCATCAACGGGCTGACGCGGCGCTCGCATCCCTGCCAGGTGATGGCTGACCTGATGACGTTCGAGGAGCATCGTGGCCCGATCACCGGGCGCACGGTGGCCTGGACCGGCGACGACAACAACGTGCTGGCCTCCTGGGCTCATGCGGCGGAACGCTTCAAGTTCAACCTGCGCATCGCCACGCCGCCGGAGCTGTCGCCGAACAAGGCTTTCAAGGACTGGATCAAGGCGACCAACGCGCCGATCGTGCTCGACACCAACCCCGAGGACATGGTGCGCGGCGCGGATTGCGTCGTGACCGACACCTGGGTGTCGATGGGCGACAAGGACGGCGAGCACCGGCACAATCTGCTGAAACCCTATCAGGTCAACGGCAAGCTGATGTCGCTGGCCAAGCCGGACGCCTTGTTCATGCATTGCCTGCCGGCCCATCGCGGCGATGAGGTCACCGATGAGGTGATCGATGGCCCGCAGTCGGTCGTGTTCGACGAGGCGGAGAACCGCCTGCACGCCCAAAAGGGCATTCTCGCCTGGTGCTTTGACGCGGTCGCGTAGGCGCAGCGACGCCGGTTCCCGTGCGCAAGCCTGGCGGTCGGGCCGTCAAGTCAACTCGGCAGGGCAACGGCCGGACCGCAGCGGGGGCGTGCCCGCCTATGGCAAATCGGCGTATGACCGCTTAGCTGTGGAGCATATTGGCCGGGACCAGCACATCGGCCGGGACAGGCAAATTGGCTGGAACAATCGGGATTTGGTAGATCAGGATATGGCAGATCAGGACAATATTCGTGCGCCGTCGGCAACGCCGGTCGATGATGCGGTGCTTCCCTTCGAGGTGGCTTCGCTCGACCTGCGGGGGCGGCTGACCAAGCTCGGTCCGGCGCTCGACGACATCATCACCAAGCACGCCTATCCGACGCCGGTCGGCAAGCTGCTGGGCGAAGCCATCGTGCTGGCCACGCTGCTGGGATCGGCCCTCAAATTCAACGGCCGCTTCCTGTTGCAGACCCAGACCGACGGTCCGGTCTCGATGATCATCGTGGATTTCGTGCTGCCGGACCGGCTGCGCGCCTATGCGCGGTTTGACAAGGATCGCCTGGCTCCCGGCCTGGACTCGGGCGCGCTGCTCGGCCGCGGCCATCTGGCGATGACCATCGACCAGGGCTCCGACATGAAGCGTTATCAGGGGCTGGTCGCGCTCGAAGGCGGCACGCTCGAAGATGCCGCTCATGAATACTTCCTGCGCTCGGAACAGATTCCGACCAGGGTCAAGCTCGCCGTGGGCGAGGAATTCCGCGCCGGCGACGGACCGCGGCATCGCTGGCGCGGCGGCGGCATGCTGTTGCAGTTCCTGCCCAAGGCGCCGGAGCGCATGCGACAAGCCGATCTCGATCCCGGCGATGCGCCGGAAGGCAGTGAAGCGCACGTGCTTCCCGAGGACGATGCCTGGGTGGAAGGACAGTCGCTGATCGGCACCATCGAGGATGTCGAACTGATTGATCCGGATCTCTCGGGCGAGCGGCTGGCGTACCGGCTGTTCCACGAGCGCGGCGTGCGGGTGTTTCCGCTGCAGCCGGTCCACGCGCAATGTTCATGCTCGCGCGATGCGGTGGCGGCGATGCTCAAGAGCTTCACACCGAAGGATCGCGCCGACATGGTGGAGAACGGCAAGGTCGTGGTGACCTGCGAGTTCTGCAGCACGGTGTACGACTTCTCGCCGGAGGAAGCCGGTGTCGGTGCGGAGGAGTCCGAGGACGCTCCGACGCCGCAGCCTTAGACGCGGACTCTAAGCACGATGCGTTTTGGTTGAATCGATGCGGCCACGTGCCCGGTCCACCTCTCCCGATGGGAGAGGTGGACTTCCGATGCCGCGCCAATCGAACCCAACTTCATCACGCGCTAGTTGATGGTCCGGTTGGTGTCGGGACTGTCCAGCGAGAACAGCGGAATATCGATCTCGAACTGATCGCCGGCCTCGCTTACCATCTGGTAGCGGCCGGTCATGAAGCCCGAGGGCGTCGGCAGCGGAACGCCGCTGGTGTATTCGAACCGCTCGCCCGGTCCGAGCACAGGCTGCTCGCCGACCACGCCTTCGCCGCGCACCTCCTGCTGGCGCCCCGATCCGTCGGTGATGATCCAGTGCCGCCGCTTGAGCTGCACGGTTTCGGGGCCGGCATTGACGATCACGATGGTGTACGACCAGAAGTACTGGCCCTTCTCCGCGGATGACCGCGCCGGCATGAAGTTCGGCTGCACGGTGACGACGATCTGGCGGGTGACGGCGCGGTACATAGCTGCATATCCAGTGATCAAAATGGAACTTTGGCGAAAAGTGCTCCTTTTTTGCCGCACTGTCAGCCTACGATTCCCTAAATTTGATCGTTTGCACGGCCGGATTCCACCTCTACAGTTTGCGGGTTCGCCGCGAACTCTCCGGGTTATCTGTTGTGGGGCGCGCAGATCGGCCTGAAGGTTCACGTCAGAAGCGGAAAAGCAAAAGCGTTCATGATGACCCCCGTCGCTGCCCAGGTCGCCGGCTCCGGCGAGGAGATCGTCAAGCCGGCCGCCTCGACGCAGCCATCTGCCGCGGCACCGGCCGCGCCGGCCATCACCATGGTTGCCACCGGCGAACGCGAACTGCGGCTCGATCTGTTTCGCGGCATTGCGCTCTGGCTGATCTTCATCGATCACCTGCCGCCGAACATCCTGACCTGGTTCACCATCCGCAATTACGGTTTCAGCGACGCCACTGAAATCTTCATCTTCATTTCTGGCTACACGGCGGCGTTTGTCTACGGCCGCGCCATGCAGGACCGCGGTTTCGTGGTCGCGAGCGCCCGCATCCTCAAGCGGGTCTGGCAGATCTATGTCGCGCACGTCTTTCTGTTCACGATCTATCTTGCCGAGATCTCCTATGTCGCGAACAGTTTCGAGAACCCGCTGTACGCGGAAGAAATGGGCATTCTCGATTTTCTCAAGCAGCCCGACGTCACCATCATCCAGGCGCTGCTGCTCAAATTCCGTCCGGTCAACATGGACGTGCTGCCGCTCTACATCGTGCTGATGATCTTCCTGCCGCCGATCCTGTGGCTGATGCTGCGCAAGGCCGATCTGGCGCTGGGGCTGTCGGTGGCGCTTTACGCCATCACCTGGGAGTACGATCTTGCTCTGCCGGCCTATCCCAATGGTGTCTGGTTCTTCAATCCGTTCGCCTGGCAGCTGTTGTTCGTGTTTGGCGCGTGGTGCGCGCTCGGCGGGGCGCAGCGGATGTCGCGGATCTTGTCGTCCCGGATCACCCTTGGAATCTCGATTGCCTACCTTATCTTTGCGTTCTGTGTGACGCTGACCTGGTACGTGCCGCAGCTCAACCGGCTGATGCCGCGGCTGCTCGAGCAGTGGATGTACCCGATCAACAAGACCGATCTGGACGTGCTGCGGTTCGCGCATTTCCTGGCGCTGGCGGCGATCACGGTGCGGTTTCTGCACAAGGACTGGCCCGGACTAAAGTCTATATGGCTGCGTCCACTTGTGCTTTGCGGTCAGCATTCGCTTGAGATTTTCTGTCTCGGCGTTTTTCTGGCGTTTGCCGGGCATTTCGTGCTGGCCGAGGTCGCGGGCGGTGCGGGAATGCACTTCATCATCAGCGTGACCGGAGTTGTGGTGATGTCCACCGCGGCATGGTTGTTTTCGTGGTACAAGCGGGTCGCCGACAAGAGCGGCGCGCGCCCCAAGACCGCGGATGCGAACGCCGACATGGCAGGAGGGGAGTTGTGACAATCAGCTCCAGCATCGTGGCTGGTGTGCTGCTCGCGGGCCTCTTGGCCGGTGGGATGGCGCGCGCCGAGGACGTCAAGGCGCCGGCGCCCGCGACGCAGGATCCGTCGCTGCCGCAGGAGTTGAAGGCGCAGCCCAATGCACCCGCGGAAACGAAAGCGCCGCCCGCGGCGCCTCAGGAAGCCCAAGCCGGCGACCCCAATGCGTGCGAGGTGCCGGCCTATCTGCTCACCAGCGAGAGCCCGCTGACCAAGGTCGCGGAGGCGATCAAGGCGCGGCAGCGTCTCGATATCCTGGTGGTGGGCAGCGGCTCGTCGGTGCTGGCGGGGCCGGATGGAACCAGCAGCTCCTATCCGGCGCGGCTGGAAAGCGCGCTGCGCGAGAAGCTGACCGGCATTACGGTTAACGTCTCGACCGACCTGCAGATCAAGAAGACGGCGGCGGAGGCGGCCGAAGGCCTCGAAAAGCTAGCCAGGGATCGCAAGCCCACGCTGGTGATCTGGCAGACCGGGACGGTGGACGCTGTCAAATCGGTCGATCCCGACGATTTTCGCACTGCAATAGATGATGGGGTGGCAGCCCTGCAGGGGGCTGGAACCGATGTTTTGCTGATGAATTTGCAGTACAGTCCCCGCATGGAAACGATGATTACCGTCGCGCCATACCTCGACAACATGCGGGTGGGCGCGCAGGAACATAACGTGCCGTTGTTTGACCGGTTTGCCATCATGCGTCATTGGAACGAGAACGGTCAGTTCGATCTGTTCAACACGCATCACGGTTTCGGATTGGCGAAGCGTGTGCATGAGTGCCTCGGCCAGACGCTGGCGGCGTTCGTGATCGAGGTGGCTCACATCAACACGGCCGAGCTCAGGATTGTCCGCTGATGAGATTGACGTCTGTTGGCCCCAGCATTCGGGCCGTTGATATTGTCGCTGCCATTGCCGTTCTGCTGCTGTCGACGTTCGGAATGCCGCATCCGTCCCGCGCGGAGGGCACCGCTGCTGTCGCATCGGTCAGGGCGGATGCTCCCGCGCCGGCCTCGACACCTTCAACGTCGCCTTCCTCGGCTTCTCCCGCTCCGGCCGCCAAGGGCGTGACGGGCAAGGCGATCGATGCCGTGAAGTCGGTCGCCACGAGCGCCCGCGACATTTTCAGCCGCGTGCCGTGCGCGACCCCCAAGGACATGAAATTCGAGGCCTCGCTGCCACACGTGGCGCGCAAGATCGCCTCGGGCGAGCATGTGACCATCATCGCGTTCGGATCGTCCTCGACGGCGAGCTTCGGTGCCAGTTCGCCGGCGTTCCAGTACCCCAATCGCCTCGCCGATCAGTTGCGGCGGCGCTATCCCAAAGCCGACATCACCGTGATGAACCAGGGTGTCGGCGGCGAAGACACGCCGGAAATGATGAAGCGGCTGAAGACCAGCGTCATCGATCAGAAGCCGGATCTGGTGATCTGGCAGCTCGGCACCAACACGGTGATCCGCGGCGGCGACATCGACGAAACCATGGGACTGCTCGAGGACGGCATCAAGCGGCTGCAGGCGATCGGCGCCGACATCGTGCTGGTCGATCCGCAATACGTACCGGCGACCACGGCGGGACGGGAAGCCGATTCCGACAAGATGGTGAGCGTGATCGGCCGCGCCGCGCGCGCCATGAAGGTGGGGGTATTCCCGCGCTTCTCGGTGATGCGGGAGTGGCACAACGACCAGCACCTGCCGTTCGACGACTTCGTCATCAAGGACGGCCTGCACATGAACGACTGGGGCTATGCCTGCTTCGCCCAGTTGCTTGGAGATTCCATCATCAAGTCGGTGGATCGCGTCCAGGCCGGCGTCGAAGTGCCGCCGAATGTGCTGACGTTCCGGCCGATGTGAGGGGAATGAAGGGGCGGATCCGCGCAGCGTAACCCGCCCTTAAAAATTCCACTCAAGCCTTCTCCAGCGCCGCCTGGAAATCCTCGATCAGGTCGTCGGGATGTTCGAGGCCCGCGGAAAAGCGGATGAAGCCTTCCGAAATTCCGAGCTCGGCACGCGCCTCCGGCGTCAGGCGCTGATGCGTCGTGGTCGCCGGATGGGTGACGATGCTCTTGGAGTCGCCGAGGTTGTTGCTGATGCGCGCGAGCTTCAGCGCGTTCAGCGTCCGGAAGGCCGCCGCCTTGCCGCCCTTGACCTCGAACCCGATCAGGGTCGAGCCGGCACGCATCTGCTTTTTCACGATGGCGGCCTGCGGATGATCGTCGCGTCCGGGATAGATCAGCCGCGAGATTTTCGGATGCCTGGCGAGCACGTCGGCGATCGCGGCCGCACTCTCGGTCTGCTGCTTGACGCGGATCGCCAGCGTCTCCAGCCCCTTCAGCAGCACCCAGGCATTGAACGGCGACATCGACGGGCCGGTCTGCCGCAGGAAATTGTGGATGTGCTCCTGGATGAAATCGTTCGACGACAGGATGACGCCGCCCAGGCAGCGGCCCTGGCCGTCGATGTGCTTGGTCGCCGAATACACCACCACGTCTGCGCCGAGCTGCAGCGGGCTCTGCCAGATCGGCGTGGCGAACACGTTGTCGACGATCAGCCGCGCGCCGCCCTTGTGGGCGATCTCCGCCACCGCGCCGATGTCCACGACATCGAGTGTCGGATTGGTCGGGCTTTCCAGGAAGCAGGAGCGGGTGTTGGGCCGCATCGCCTTCTGCCACTGGTCGAGGTCGTGGCCGTCGACCAGGGTGGATTCAATGCCGTAGCGCGGCAGCAGGTCTTCCACCACATAGCGGCAGGAGCCGAACAGTGCCTTCGCCGCCACCACGTGGTCGCCGGTGCGCAGCGGGGCCAGTATCGCGGTGGTCACCGCGGCCATGCCGGTGGCGGTCGAGCGTGCGGCTTCCGCACCCTCGAGCTCGATCATGCGCTGCTCGAACATCGCGACCGTCGGGTTGGAAAAGCGCGAATAGAGGAAGCCGGGGTCCTTGCCGGTGAAGCGCGCCTCGCACTGCTCCGCGCTGTCGTAGATGAAGCCCTGGGTCAGGAACAGCGCTTCGGAGGTTTCGCCGTATTGCGAACGGAGCGACCCGCCATGCACCAATCGGGTTTCGGGGCGGTAGTGCGCCGTGGCGGAGGGGGCTTTGCTTGCAGGCGTTTTGGATGACTCGGACATCATGACTCCAGACGGCCAACCGGAATTGGCCATAAAAAAACCGGCCAGAACAAACGTTCGGCCGGGATCACATGTGTCCCCGGCCTGTTTAGCGATTTATTTAACGTGGCTGCAAGCCGGCCGGCTCAAATGACCACGGGATAAGTCGCCGTCTTAATCCGGGGTGGGCTTTTCGTCAAGACTGGCTTCAGGTAACCGATAAAAACCCTTATTTTCTGGGGTTGGATGGGAGCCGGACGGCTTCCGGCGGGAGCCAAGGGAAGTTCAAAGGGCCCGATCGTGACATTACCGTTGCCAGCCGATGCCAAAGGAATTCTCCCCGATCGCCTGATCGCGGCGATGGCGGATGCCGGCGTGATCCTGCCCGAATATCCCTTTGTCGAAAGCCAGATCCAGCCGGCGAGCCTCGATCTGCGGCTCGGCAGCACGGCGTTCCGCGTCCGTGCCAGCTTCCTGCCCGGCCCCGGCGCCACCGTCGCCGAGCGCATCGACGACCTGAAGCTGCACGAGATCGATCTGTCCAACGACGCGGTGCTGGAGACCAATTGCGTCTACATCGCGCCGCTGCTGGAGAGCCTGGCGCTGCCGCCGTCGATCTCGGCCGCGGCCAATCCGAAAAGCTCCACCGGCCGCCTCGACGTGTTCACCCGCGTCATCGCCGACGGCACCCGCCGCTTCGACATGATCGAGGCGGGTTATCACGGTCCGCTCTATGCGGAGATCAGCCCGAAGACGTTTCCTGTGCTACTGCGCGAGGGATCGCGGCTGTCGCAGATCCGCTTCAGCGCCGGCGATGCGTTGCTCGACACCGCGGCGCTGGAAGCCCTGCACGCCCAGGAAAAGCTGGTCGACAGCGATCATGCCGATCTCAGCAACGGGTTGGCCCTGAGCGTCGACCTCTCCGGCGAGGGATCGAACGGCTTTGTCGGTTACCGCGCCAAGCGCCACACCGGCGTGGTCGACGTCGATCGCCGCGGCGGCTATGCGGTGGATGAATTCTGGGAACCGATCAAGGCGCGGGCGGATCGCAGCCTGATCCTCGATCCCGGCGAGTTCTATATCCTGGCCTCCAAGGAAGCGGTCCAGGTGCCGCCGGATTACGCCGCCGAGATGGTGCCGTTCGATCCGCTGGTCGGCGAATTCCGCGTTCACTATGCGGGGTTCTTCGATCCCGGGTTCGGCTATGCCGGGGCCGGCGGGCAGGGCTCGCGCGCCGTGCTCGAGGTGCGCTCGCGCGAGGTGCCGTTCATTCTCGAGCACGGCCAGGTGGTGGGCCGGCTGGTCTACGAGAGAATGCTGTCGCGGCCGGACGCACTCTACGGCCAGCGCATCAGCTCCAACTACCAGGGCCAGGGCCTGAAGCTGTCGAAGCATTTCCGCGCGCCCTGAGGCCGCGCCGTCCGGCAGACAAATTCCGGTCGGTGGGTCGTCTCCCCTTGCACTTGCGCCTGGGTTGCGGAAAACTCTCGGTGGATCTGGGGGATTTCCATGCGTCATATGGCGTCGCGGCGTCTGTTGGGCCATTCTGCCCGAATTGCCACGGCGCGCCTTTTCCGGCCGTCTTATTCTTCTTCTCGTGTTTTGAGCACTTGTCCGGTTGCCCTGTGTGATTGCCGCGCGCGTCGTGTCGTCGACGTCGGCCGGAGATCCGCAGACTAATTTTGGAGTTGCGACAATGATCAATTTTTTCAGAGCTGCCGCTTTGGCCGCCGTGGTGACGGCTGCGTCCTCGACCGCGGGGCACGCGGAATGCACCTTCAGCTGGCCCTGCTTCGACAAGACGGCGCCAAAGCCCACCACCTTGCAGTCGATCGTCGCCGACCGGACGGTCGTGTCCTACAAGCCGGACGAGCGGAAAAACCTCTATTATGCGGACCTGAAAATCGCCTGCAGTTCGGCCGGGCTCGAAGGGTTTGCCCGGCAGTTTGTCGACAAGGCCTGGAACGCCGGGCTGTTGACGGCAGGGCGCGAGTTCGCGCTGACGGTCGATGTCGAGAAGATCAAAGGTGGCGATCAGGCCGCCGCGGCGATCGCGACCTATCTGATCGCCCAGGTGAAGCGCGATGCCAGCGGCGACACCACGGTGACCGGCTGTGACGATTTCATCGCCACCAACCTCAGCTTCAACACGCCGCTGCGGCTGAAGTTCAAGCTGCTGCAATCCAAAACCACCACGGTCAATCCGGCGGCCTACAGCGCGCTGCGGCTGATATCGCAGGTTCTCGGCTTTGTCGCGGCCGGCCCGAGCGGAACCGCACTGGTCGGCACCATCACCAACATCAGCACCAAGGTGGCTGCGAGCCAGGGCGATATCGACATCATCGCCAAGATGTTCGACGAGGTGAATACACAAAAGCCGCAGACCACGTTCGATGTCACCGACAAGTCCGTCACGCTGAAGCTCGCGGATAGTTCCAGCCTGACCATCGAGCGGGTCGGCAAGCGCTCGGCGTTCCTGACCTTCGACGGCGCCAAGCTGAATGCGCCCGGTGCGCCGTTGCAGGGGCCGATCAACGACCGCACCGGCATCGATCTCGCCGCCTATCTGAACACCAAGGCCGGAAGCTGGGATACGTTGCTGGTCAGTTCGGACCAGAACTCGGCGCGGTCGGGATGCCTGAAGGTTCGCGGCGCGCTGGCCGACGTCTTCACCAGCGAAGAGGCCACCGTCATTCTGGCGCAGAAGCTGGGAACGTTCCCGGACGACGTCATCAAGACCCTGAAGGAGCCGTGTCTCAACGGCACCGAGCGCGAAGCCTTGAAGGTGATGGGAGCTCCGGATCCGCTGGCTGCGAGACCCGGTGAAACGGCGCCGTCGACCGAGGTGCGCGATCCGTCAAAGGATGCGGTCGATCCCATTCGCTGGAGTGCGATCCGGGATTTCCTCACCCAGTTCGGACAATCGCTCGCGACCGTCGCGGCGGGGGCCGGCACGAACAAGCCGCTGCCCGGGAAGCTCACGGTCTATTTCGACGACCGGGTGGCGACCCAGTCGTTCGATGCCGCGGACCTGATGCCGTCAAGCGACGGCGTGCCGAAGGAAACGCTGTCGGCCAAGATCGCATCATGGCCGTTCGGCACGGGAGGCGTTCGTTACGGCTGCTTCCTGCCGGCGGACAAGTCGCTGGTGACCAAATATGCCGCGCAGATGCTGGTCGCGATCAACCCGGATACGCCGCAGGCGCGGCTGCTCAATCTGGTGATCGGCTTCACCGATCCGACCACGACCGACGCCAACAAGCTGAACATCGGCAATGTGATGCTGGAGAACGCCACGGCCAGCACGCTGGCCAACTACAAGAAGCAATACGCCTCCGGCTGCGGCGATCGCTCCGATCCGTGGAAGCCATGGGACGCGGTGTTGCCGAAAACCAGCGATGCGGCTTTCATCCGTTTCGCGGAATTGCAGTAGAGCGTTTTCCAGCGAAGTGGACACCGGTTCCCCCGCGACAAACGCGAAGCGTTTGCGCGGAGAAAACGCGTCAAAATAAAATGCTAGAACCATTCTGTTCCGATAGAATCGGAACAGAATGGTTCTAGCCGCGGTGTCTGTCATTCGTCGCGCTTGTCCGGCTTTTTCCGCTCGGGCGAGTTCGCGTGAGCCGCCACCAGCCGTGTGAGCATGACGAGAAACTCGTCCCGCTCCCGCGGACTGAGCGCCGATAACGTTTGCGCATTGAAATCGAGGCCGCGCGTTGCGGCCTCGTCCGCGAGCTTGCGTCCATCCGGCGTCAGGCTCAGCTCCACCGCGCGCTTGTCCCTGGTCGATCGCGTGCGCAGCAGGATGCCGCCGCTCTCCAGCTTGGCGAGGATCTTGACCAGGTTCGGCAATTGAATCTTGAGGGCTCCGGCGACCTCGGTCTGCGTCACCGAGGGATTGTCGTGGACGACCATCAGGATCGATTGCTCGGCCGGCGACAGCCCGAGGGGGGCGAAAAACGCGAAAAAGGCTTCGAAGATCTGAAGCTGCAGAATCCGGATCATGAAGCCCGGTGTCTGCTGCAGCGCCGTCAGGTCGAGCTGATCCCTTGCGGTGACCTCGTCCGCGCTCGTCTCACGTGCGCCCATGCGGGCCGTTTCCCCGTCCGACTGACTCATTCCTGCCCGCCTGTCTCCGTTCGCGATTTGACACGCTCGCAAATATAGTTATAAATTATAATCATTATCGGGCAGCCAAAAGACTGCCTTCAGGGTTGTAAACGCAAGGGGTCCTCATGGGACAGGCTTTTCGCCGGGCGATCAGGTCGCCCCGCGAGATCGGCTGTCCTCCGGCCAGACCATCGTCTCGATCGCTCGACCGCGCCGTCATCGTCACGCGCAGCAAACCCAGGGTGGGATCATGAAGCTCGACAATCTATCCGTACTGATCACCGGCGGCGGCTCCGGGCTCGGCGCTGCAACCGCGCGCGCGATGGCGGCCAAGGGTGCGCGGGTGGCGGTGCTCGATCTCAACAAGGCGGATGCGGAGACTGTCGCGGGCGAGATCGGCGGGATCGCGATCGCCGGCGACGTCACCAGCGAGGAGCAGGTCAAGGCCGCGGTCGCGCAGAGCGAGGCGGCCCATGGCATTCCCCGCATCCTGGTCAACTGCGCCGGCATCGGCGACGCCGTCAAGACTGTCGGCAAGAACGGCGCCCATCCGCTGGCCGCCTTCCAGCGCGTCATCAACATCAACCTGATCGGGACATTCAACGTGATCCGGCTGGTGGCCGAACGCCTGGTGACGGCAGAGCCGCTGGGCGAGGAGCGTGGCGTCATCATCAACACCGCGAGCGTCGCGGCCTTCGACGGACAGATCGGGCAGGCCGCCTATTCGGCCTCGAAGGGCGGCATCGTCGGCATGACGCTGCCGATCGCGCGCGATCTCGCCCAGTCGCTGATCCGCGTCAACACCATCGCGCCCGGCCTGTTCCTCACGCCGCTGCTCAAGGGCCTCAGCGAGCAGGCCCAGAAGAGCCTCGGCGCCCAGGTTCCGCATCCCTCCCGTCTCGGCCATCCGGACGAGTACGCCGCGCTTGCCGTGCATATCGCCGAGAATTCCATGCTGAACGGGGAAACCATCCGGCTCGATGGCGCCATCCGTATGGCGCCGCGGTAGCTGGAGCGCGGCTCCGGCCGGCATCAGCCCAGCACGGCCAGCGGGCGCGACAGCGAGGAACGCGCGAACTTTCGCGGCGCCACCGGCTTCCCGAACAGGAAGCCTTGCGCGAGGTCGAACCCCATCTCGTGCACGGCGATCAGATCGGAGCGCGTCTCCACGCCCTCGGCGACCGTCCGCGCGCCATAGCTTTCGGCGAGATCGACGATGCGCTGGCAGACGTTGCGTTTCAGCCTGTCGTCGGCGCATCCGGTGACGAACTTGCGATCGACCTTGATCTCGGTGAACGGAAAATCATTGAGCCCCATCAGCGACGGCCAGTCCGCGCCGATATCGTCGATCGACACCGCGATGTTGTGAAAACGCACCTGCTTGGCGACGTCGACCAGCAGATCGAGCTTGCGGACGATGTCGGTGCCGCTGATCTCGATGATCAGTCCGCTGAAAGCGGGATGGTTCGGCATCTGCAGGCAGAGCCGGTCGATCGCGTCCGGATCCTCGAGAAACGACGCCGGCAGGTTGATCGAGAGATCGACCGGGCCGCTGTGGCCGAGAAAATAGCGCCAGTCGTCGATCGCCTTGCCGATCACGAACTCGGACAGGCCGCGGAAATTCGGGTCGCCATCGTCGGGAATGAAATAGGCCGGCGGCACCACGCCCCATGACGGGTGCCGCATCCGCACCAGCGCTTCCGCGCCGCGCGAGACCAGTGTGCGCGCGTCGACCTTGTGCTGGTACCACAGTTCCAGCCAGCCGGATTTCAGCGCTTCGGCGACATCCACCGGCGCGCTGGGTGGCCCGTCGGCGGGCAAGAGCCCGGCGACGCTGGCGCGCAGGCTCTCGGCGCCGAACGGCGTGGCAAGAATCGGCCGCATCACAAGCCCCAGCTCCTGGCCGAGCTGGCGGATCGCCGCCACGATCGGTGATGCCGCTGGACCGAGCACGAGAACCTCGCCTTCGAACGATTTCGCGGCGAGGCAGGTCAGCACCCGGCTCGCATCCATCCCTCCGGCCGACAGCCCCAGCACCACCAGGTCGATGTGCTGCTGGGCAAGCCTGGCATCCAGCTCGCTCGCATCCCTGCATTCGGTGGTGAGCAGGCCCAGCTCCTCGAGCGCTTCGACCAGAAACGTGCGGATGTGCTGCTTGCCGTCAAGCACGCAGACGCTGGGCATGAGCTTGCGCCGTCCGAATGCGACGAACTTCGAAGGTGCTTCTGATTTTTGATTTTGCATCGAATCACCACGGGAAACTGGCTGTTTGGGGAATCCTTCCTAGCGAGCGGGCGATCCGAGATTGCGGAATTGTTGGGGCCATGCACCGCTATGCCCCGGTAAGGTTAAACTCCTCAATGCGATTCAAATTTTCAGCAGATTGGATGCGATCAGCTGGACTGCCGTTGGGCCGGCGCGTCGGGGGGGCAGTGAAAATCGCCGGGACGGTCTCGCCCGTCCCGCTGCGCCGGCCTCGCGCAGCCAGCGCCAAACGGGGAAATAATTCCGGAATATCAAGCGTTTTTATTGGCCCGGTGCGACATCTTGATCTTGCCGCCGGTCCGATCGTGCGGGTATGTTCGCGCCGTCGGCGGGCGTAGTTCAATGGTAGAACGGCAGCTTCCCAAGCTGCATACGAGGGTTCGATTCCCTTCGCCCGCTCCAGCGTTTCAATCCCAACGCCCCCTGGTCTCAAGAGAATGTGACACGCCGCTGACAGCGGGCGGGGGGCGCTTTGGATCCCTGAGGGGCCAATCGGAAAGCCGAAAGCTGCCGCGACAGGCGCGCGAGCAGGGTTCATGCCGCCGACATTGGCGATGATTCCCTAGCAAAGGCTTCATGCAGAAAGAGGGTATCCTTTCCGTTCAAGAGCGAAAGCAGGGAGGTGTCCACGTACAAGTGTCTTCGGGGCCAAATCTGAGTCAGGTCGATGCCTGCGTACCCCTGAAAATCAATGATTGGCGAGTAAAATAAGTGGGCGCAAAGCTTGCCGATCACCAGCGTCGTTACGCGTACATTGCAATGTTCGGGCCCAACTTTATCCGTTGGCTTTGTTTCAAGTTGCGCGGCATATGTCCGCGACCAATGTTGGTCTCCGTCATTCCCTCTAAAAGCGGAAATCCAGATCTTCCAGTTGTCGGTGGGCTCGCGATGAGTCCTGAGCCGTTCCCTTTCCCGGTCGGATATCGCTCTCATATCCCCCAGGAACTCCAGCCGCATCGCAATTAGTGTTAGCAGGCTAGAAATTGCGGTTTGATCGCTAAGGTCCATTAGCTGTGGAGAGTCTAGGATCAGACGAGTGCCACAAGGACGCGCGCTCGCCTCTATGACGCTCATCCAGCCGCCGTTGCACCTCATGCATGTGTTGCGTGGTTTACGCGTTCTCGCGTGTCCTTGCTCTATCCTGACGCTATGTTTGGGCCCCGGCACAGTGGTCTTAAAGGTATTGAATTGGCCAGTCTCCTGTTCATGGTGAGTTGCGGTTTTCGGGAGTACCTTGTCGAGCCAATCTGGCCATACGTGTCCCTTCGTGAGGCCCGAGCCTCCACAGAAGACGCATCTACCGGCGGGTTTGGACATGTCGAAAATCGCTCGATGAAACGATAAAGCTCATGGGAGGTCTTGTGAATCGAGCCGAAGCCCTACCAAGAATTTAAGATAAAAAAGGCCGCAGATTTGCAAGAATCTCGTCGATATTGCACCCATTCGGGGCGCTCAAAGGTAGCGAAACCCGGCGATATACCGGGCCTCGCCATCTCACGGTTGCTCAGAGGGCAACCCAAAGCTACCGTTAGCAAAGTCGGTTTTGCAGGCCGACCTAGAAGCCGAAGCTGAGTTGGTTTGGCCAAGAACGCCAATGAGCGCATACATGCTCACGGCGACCAAACCTCGTACGTGTGTATGCATTCACATGCACACTCTTCGGCCCCGATGTGGAATGAACCATATCGGGTCTCCATGGTTTGGCGGGTCGAAGCCCACCGCTCCGAACTGCACGATGCAGTCCCCGCGGCATGGAGCCCGGCAATTGCCGGTCATGGAGAGGCCGCTGACGGTAACTTGGGGCTGACCTTAAATGATTCGAGGTAAGTTCCGCTAAGCGCTGAAGCGCTTGACAGCCTATTTCTATCGTTGAATTTGGTGAGTCGGCCGCTACGCTGTTTAAGTCGATCTCGTTACCCGCCAGAAATATGCCAATGAATGATATCTTCCGAATCCGCTGGAAGAATAAAGAGGCGAAGAATTGGGTCGATCTCCTCGACACCCAGTTTTTTGCCGAGGAAGTTACGGGCTGTGAAATTGCCCATCGCGTTAAAAGTCCGCGTGGCGACATTTGTCGACAAAAATGTACCCTTCAAGTTAATGGTGACATCGCGACTCTAACCTACCCCGCATTTGACGATTGGTACGAAGGAACGACCAAGATCATCTTTTCAGATAACACCCGCCAGTCGATAAAAAGCGTCCTATGGGCGAACCCAGACGAAGCTTTTCTGAATTTGAAGCCAGTTTTTCAACGGGTGACCAATTGGGGCGCAGAGGAAGAGGTGGCACGACTAATCCGATTGGGAAAGATTGCTTCGCGACCTAACCAAGCTCTTTTTAGAGCGACCTTACGTGAAGCCTATGGCAGCAAGTGCGCGGTCACGGGATGCTCTACGCCAGAGGTTTTGGAAGCTGCTCATGTGCGGATCGAAGAAGGAGTCGATTTTAACGGTCTGAAGAATGGCATTCTGCTCCGTGCGGACATCCACGCGCTCTTCGATGCTGGCCTCATCACGCTTACCGAAGACGGTATGCGCATTCAGGTGAGGCACGAGTTGTTGTCTGACCCGACATATCGTTTTTTGGATGGCAAGCCTGTTCTACAGCCGAGCCATGGTGGCCCGGCGCGGGAGAATATTATGGACCACAGGCGCCGCTTTTGCTTTTAGCTACTTTTGCAACATGCCCATAATCTCAATTCCTTAAATTGAATCTTGAGAGCCGCGCCGCTGAAAGCAGGCGCAGGAAAAACGTTGTGCCCTTCCCGGACAAACAGAAACGCCGAGCGGCAAAGCCGCTCGGCGTTGTCTCACTCTCATCGGACGGGCCTGGAGTCCGGCCGGACTCCTCCGGCCATCAGCCGAACTGGTTCATCGTGTTATGCGCACCGCCCGCCTTCAGGGCCGCTTCGCCGGCGAAGTATTCCTTGTGGTCGTCGCCGATGTCGGAGCCCGCCATGTTCTGATGCTTGGCGCAGGCGATGCCCTGACGGATTTCCTGGCGCTGAACGTTCCTCACATACCCGAGCATGCCCTGTTCGCCGAAGTAATCCTTGGCGAGGTTGTCGGTGGACAGCGCGGCCGTGTGATAGGTCGGCAGCGTGATCAGGTGATGGAAGATGCCGGCGCGCTTGG
>JBGMOD010000197.1:25556-46083 GCA_041424235.1 Hyphomicrobiales bacterium | reverse complement strand
GCTCATTCGAGATCAGTTTGCCAATATCGGTATCAATTGCAAAGTGTTGGGCAGAATAAGCCCCGGCTGCAACCGCTAATAGAATTCCCGCAACAATCGTGAGCCATGCATAACGCGTACAGCCCCTAACCAGGGCAACAATAATCCTTGTCAGCACAGTTTTTCTTTCTATGTCTTTGAACCAATCAGCAGTGGCCGCCGGCAAAGCAGCTTGCAGGTTAACTCTACTAGGCTCGAGCGGTGCCCTTAAGTCACACAATCATGGCATAACGCCAGCCCCGTCTGAGAAATACTGCTGAAAATCTGCCATAATGCTACACTGCAAAACGTTCTCGTCCTGTTCTTATGCTGAGTTGGAAGATAGTGCATGACTTCACAGACGCCGCTTCTTGACGCTGTCAATTCTCCTGCCGATCTCCGCAAACTGAAAGAGAGCCAGTTGACGCAACTGGCGGAGGAGCTGCGCACGGAGACGATCAACGCGGTTGCCGTCACCGGCGGCCACCTCGGCGCTGGCCTCGGCGTCGTGGAACTGACTGTCGCGCTGCACTATGTCTTTGATACGCCCTCCGACCGGCTAATTTGGGACGTCGGTCACCAAGCCTATCCGCACAAGATCCTGACCAGCCGCCGCGACCAGATCCGCACCCTGCGTCAGGGCGGCGGCCTCTCCGGTTTCACCAAGCGCGCCGAGAGCGAATACGACAGCTTCGGCGCTGCCCACTCCTCAACGTCGATTTCCGCCGGCCTCGGCATGGCCGTCGCGCGCGACCTCGCAGGCGAGCAACGCAGCGTGGTTGCGGTGATCGGAGACGGCGCGATGTCCGCCGGTATGGCCTATGAGGCCATGAACAACGCCGGCGCCATGGATTCGCGCCTGATCGTCATCCTCAACGACAACGAAATGTCGATTGCGCCGCCGGTTGGCGCAATGTCGGCCTATCTCGCGCGCCTGCTGTCGGGACGTACATACCGCTCGCTGCGCGAAATGGGCAAACAGTTCGCCAAGAAAATGCCGAAGTTCGTCAAGACCGCCGGCGCCCGCGCAGAAGAATACGCGCGCGGCATGGTCACCGGCGGCACGCTGTTCGAGGAACTCGGCTTCTACTATGTCGGCCCGATCGACGGCCACAACTTCGACCACCTGCTGCCGATCCTGAAGAATGTGCGTGACTCGAAGGAAGGCCCGATCCTCGTTCACGTCGTCACTCAAAAGGGCAAGGGCTACGCCCCGGCGGAAGCGGCCACCGACAAATATCACGGCGTGGTCAAGTTCGACGTCGCCACCGGCAAACAGGCCAAGGCCCAGGCGAACGCCCCTTCCTACACCAAGGTATTCGGCGAGAGCCTGGTAAAGGAAGCGGAGAAGGACGACAAGATCGTCGCGATCACCGCCGCGATGCCCTCGGGCACTGGCGTCGATATCTTCAACAAGGCGTTCCCGGCCCGCACCTTCGATGTCGGCATCGCCGAGCAGCATGGCGTCACGTTTGCCGCTGGTATGGCCACCGAAGGCTACAAGCCGTTCGTGGCGATCTATTCCACCTTCCTGCAGCGCGCTTACGACCAGATCGTCCATGACGTGGCGATCCAGAACCTGCCGGTGCGTTTTGCCATCGACCGCGCCGGCCTAGTCGGCGCCGATGGCCCGACCCACGCCGGCTCGTTCGACCTCGCTTACCTCGCCTGCCTACCGAACATGGTGATCATGGCGGCGGGCGACGAGGCTGAGCTGGTTCATATGGTTGCGACCGCGCGCGCGATCGACGATCGTCCGTCGGCCTTCCGCTTCCCGCGTGGCGACGGTGTCGGCATCGACCTGCCTTCGGTTGGCGTCCCCCTGGAGATCGGCAAGGGCCGGATCGTCCGCGAAGGCTCTTCGGTCGCGCTCCTGTCGCTCGGCACGCGTCTTGCAGAATGTCTGAAGGCTGCGGAGATTCTAAAATCCCACGGATTGACGGCAACGGTCGCGGATGCTCGCTTTGCCAAACCGCTCGACACGGATCTGGTGTTGCGGCTGGCACGGGAGCATGAGGTGCTGATCACGGTCGAGGAAGGCTCCATCGGAGGCTTCGGCTCGCAGGTGCTCCAGACCCTCACCGATCATGGCGCCGTCGACAAGGGCTTGAAAGTTCGGTGCATGGTTCTGCCGGATACATTTATCGATCACGACACGCCTGCGGCGATGTACGCCAAGGCCGGCCTCGACGCCAAGGGCATCGTGATCAAGGTGTTCGAAGCGCTCGGACGCGAGGCTGACAAGACCATGGTGCAGCTTGCTTGATCGCCGCACCATGCAAGTCGTTCTGGCCCAACCGCGCGGGTTCTGCGCCGGTGTGGTGCGCGCGATCGAGATCGTCGAGCGCGCGCTGGAGAAGTACGGTCCGCCGGTCTATGTGCGGCATGAGATCGTGCATAACAAATACGTGGTCGAAAGCCTGAAGGCCAAGGGCGCGGTGTTCGTCGAGGACCTGCACGAGGTCCCAGCCAATGCGGTCACCGTGTTCAGCGCCCATGGCGTGGCCCGACGGGTCGAGGAAGAAGCCGCGGCCCGTGGCCTGCCGGTTCTCAACGCCACCTGCCCGCTGGTCACCAAGGTGCACAACCAGGGCAAGCGGTACGTCTCGAAGGGCCGCTCACTGATCCTGATCGGCCATGAGGGCCATCCGGAAGTGGTGGGAACCATGGGCCAGATCGATGGCCCGGTGACGCTGGTGCAGAATGTGGACGAAGTCGCGGCACTCGACCTGCCGACCGATACGCCGCTCGCCTACATCACCCAGACGACGCTAAGTGTCGACGATACAAAGGATATTATCGCCGCTCTGGAGGCCCGGTTCCCCGACATCCAGGGCCCGGATACCCGCGATATTTGCTACGCGACACAAAATCGCCAATCTGCGGTAAGAGACCTCAGCAAGGTCGTCGATGTCATTCTTGTCGTCGGCGCGACCAACAGCTCCAATTCCAACCGTCTTCGCGAAATTGGCACCGAAGTTGGCGTCGCGAGTTATCTCGTCGCCGACGGCAGCGAGGTTAATCCCGAGTGGCTGAAGGATGCACGGACGGTTGGCATTACTGCAGGCGCATCGGCGCCGGAGGTTCTTGTTGATGATGTGATCGAAGCTCTGCGGCGCATCGGACCGGTGTCCGTATCGTTGCTGCCGGGCCGTGAAGAGAACATCGAGTTCCGTTTGCCGGCCGAATTAACCCGCGCAAGCGTCAGCCCCTCTCCGTAAATGTGAAGCCCAGAAAGTCTGTCGTTCATCATGGCTATTCCGTTTTTCAAAGAGATCAAGATCGGCTCGTACCTCGTGAAGCAGAAGCTTCTCGGGCGTAAACGTTATCCGCTGGTGCTGATGCTTGAGCCGCTGTTCCGCTGCAATCTTGCTTGCGTCGGCTGCGGCAAGATCGACTATCCCGACGCAATCCTCAATCGCCGCATGTCGGCACAGGAATGCTGGGATGCCGCCGACGAATGCGGCGCACCGATGGTCGCAATCCCGGGCGGCGAGCCGCTGATCCACAAGGAGATCGGCGAGATCGTGCGCGGCCTGGTGGCGCGCAAGAAATTCGTGTCGCTGTGCACCAACGCATTGCTGCTGGAAAAGAAGCTCGATCTGTTCGAGCCGTCGCCCTATCTGTTCTTCTCGATCCATCTCGACGGCCTGAAGGACCATCACGACAAGGCCGTGTCCCAGAAGGGCGTGTTCGACCGCGCCGTCTCGGCGATCAAGGCTGCCAAGGCTCGTGGCTTTACCGTCAACGTCAACGCTACCATCTTCGACGGCCACCCGGCCGAGGAGATCGCCAAATTCCTCGACTTCACGACGGAGCTCGGTGTCGGCGTCTCGATGTCACCGGGCTACGCCTATGAGCGTGCACCGGACCAGGAGCACTTCCTCAACCGCAAGAAGACCAAGGAACTGTTCCGCAAGGTGTTCGAGCTCGGCAAGGGCAAGAAGTGGAACTTCATGCACTCCGGCCTGTTCCTCGACTTCCTCGCCGGCAACCAGAACTTCCATTGCGAACCGTGGGGCATGCCCGCGCGCAACATCTTCGGCTGGCAGAAGCCCTGCTACCTGCTTGGTGAAGGCTACACCAAGACCTTCAAGGAGCTGATGGATACCACCGATTGGGACACCTACGGCACTGGCAAGTACGAGAAGTGCGCCGACTGCATGGCGCATTGCGGTTACGAGCCGACGGCCGCGAATGCGGCGGTGAGCAATCCGCTCAAGGCCCTGTGGGTGTCGCTGCGCGGGATCCGCACCTCGGGCCCGATGGCGCCGGAAATCGACATGTCGAAGCAGCGCCCGGCGCAGTACATCTTCTCCGAGCAGGTGCAGAAGAAGTTGTCGGAGATTCGCGCCGACGAGGCTGCCGGCGCTCTCGCCAAGAAGAAGACCCCGACAGCCGCTTGATAAGGGAGCGCAGGGCGCGATTGAGTTCGCGCCAGCTTCACAGAGACTTGCCAACAGAAACTTGCCATAGGCAAAAGCCCCGTTCCGACAAAGCCGGAACGGGGCTTTTGATTTTGTGTTGCGCGTTTTCTGAACGCGAACCGGTATCCACTTCGCTGGAAAACGCTCTCAAAGGCCGTCTGGCAGTGTGCGAGACGCACATCGCACTCAAACGAATGCAGAAAAAATCAGATGTTCGCGCCGACCAGGCTGCCGGCGCTCCCGCCAAGCAGAAGGCTGCGACAGCCGCTCAGAGAGCGCAGCGCGCGATTGAAATCGCGCCCGGCCGAGACCAGCGCAGGAATGGCGGTCGGATTGACGGCAATTCCCCGCATCACCTTCCAGATATCGACCTTGCCGTCGGGCTTCAGCGCATCCATCGCAAGCTGCGGCAACGCGCGCGAGGCGGGATCGCTGATCACGCGCACGGCTGCGAACGGCAGGCCGTTCTCTTCTGCGTAGGCGGCGGCGATGTGGCTTTCCATGTCGACAGCGGCAGCTCCGGTTTCAGCGCGCAGCTTCGCCTTGCTTGCTTGCCCGAGAACCACATCTTCCGAGCCCGCGAGAATGCCGGAGACGATCCTGCTCCGTCCAGGACCCGGGAGCGCCACCAGATTGTCGCTCATCGGCGAGACCGCCTGCCAACGCCGCGCGTGCGTCACGATCTCGGTCGCAACCACGACATCACCTGACTCCAGCGCGGGATCGAGACCGCCGGCAACACCAAAGCTGACGATGCCGCGCACGCTCAGGGGATCGAATGTGGTCATGAGTTCGCGCAGCTGGCGCGGGCTGCTGCTGCTGCAGACCACCGTCATGCCGGGGCCAGCCGCAATCTGCGCCTCCTGCCGGAGACCAGTCACGATCAATACGGGAAGACCGTCATGATTGGCGTCGCCGCCCGCCCCGAGAATCACATTCCAACCCCTACAAGACGGCTATTACTATCGCGCAAATTCCGATACCGCGCCAGCGCCCAGAGCGGGAAGAACTTGGAATAGCCATGATATCGCAGGTAAAAAACCCGCGGGAACCCGCCGCCCGTGTAGGCTTGCTCATCCCATAGGCCGTTGTCTGCCTGCGTTTGCAGCAGATAGCCTATTCCGCGCTGGGTGGCCAGATGGTCCACCTCGCCTGCCGCCATCAGCGCCAGCGTCGCCCACGCGGTCTGCGAGACCGCGCTCGCAGCCGGCTCGTAGCCACGGTAATCAAGCTTGTAGCTGTTGCCGTCTTCCCCCCAGCCGCCATCGCTGTTCTGTATCGAAACGAGCCAGTCGACGGCCTTGCGGATCATCGGATCCATGTGATCGACGCCGGCCGCATTCACCGCGCACAGCACCGACCAGGTTCCATAGATGTAGTTGACGCCCCAGCGGCCGAACCACGATCCGTCCGCCATCTGGGTGCTGCCCAGGTAATCGACGCCGGCCTTCATCGCGGGACTAATCGCCTGCGTTTCGCCGAGTTGCGCCAGCATCGACACGCAGCGCGCGGTGACGTCGTCGGTCGGCGGGTCGAGCAACGCGCCGTGATCGGCGAACGGAATGTTGTTCAGATAATATTCGAGATTGTCGGCGTCGAACGCAGCCCAGCCGCCATCGCGGCTCTGCAAGCCGAGCAGCCACTCGCGGCCGCGCGCGATCGCTTCGTCATAGCTGTTGCCTGAGCCGAGGCCGCGCGCACGATCCATCGCCATCACCACGACCGCGGTGTCGTCGAGATCCGGATAATGCGGATTCGCATACTGGAACGCCCAGCCGCCGGGGCGCACGCCGGGGCGCTTGGCGATCCAGTCGCCTTCGACGTCGAGCACCTGCATCGGCTTCAGCCAATCCAACGCCGCCTTGGCGGCGCCTTGCGCCGCTTCACCGCCGGCCTCGATCATGGCATGCGCGGTAAGCGCCGTGTCCCAGATCGGCGACACGCAAGGCTGGCAATAGGCCTCGTGGTCCTTGATCACCAGCAGCTTCTCGATCGACTTGCGGGCGATGGCGCGTGACGGATGATCCTCTGCATAGCCCAGCACCGCGTACATCATCACGCTGTTGGCCATCGCCGGGTAGATCGCGCCGAGCCCGTCTTCGCCATTCAGCCGCTCGGTGGTGAACTCCACCGCCTTGGCCACGGCCTTGGCGCGGCTGCGCTTGGGAAACAGCGGATCGACGAACCGCAGCACCTTGTCGACGACGGTAAAGAAGACAAACCATGAGGTCTTCTGGTGCGGCGCCTTCGGCAGCGTGCCGATCGCCTGCAGATCCTTTTCGACGAACAGTTCTTCAATCGAAATGCCCAACCGGTTCTTTGCCCGCGGCTTCAACAGCATCAGCACCAGCAGCGGCACGATCACGGTGCGCGCCCAGTACGAAATCTTGGTCAGGTGAAATGGAAACCAGCGTGGCAGCAGCATGATCTCGATCGGCATCACCGGCACCGCGCGCCATGACAGCACACCGTACAGCGCCAGCAGGATGCGGGTGAAGACGTTGCTCCGGGACGCACCGCCGCGCGCGAGGATAGCCTTGCGCGCGCGCACCATGTGCGGCGCGTCGACGGAGTCGCCGATCATCTTCAGTGCGAAGTAGGCTTTCACACTCGCGCTCATGTCGAAGTCACCACCATGAAACAGCGCCCAACCGTCATGGTCGCACTGGATGCGGCGCAGATAGACCGCGATCTTGGCCTCGAGTTCACTTGCAATCGGCTCGTCGAGATAATGACGCAGCAGAACGTATTCCGCCGGGATGGTGGCGTCGGCTTCCAACTCGAACACCCAGTGTCCATCGCTCTTGCGATGCTGCAGCAACGCGTCGCGGGCCGCGACGATCCCCGCCTCCAGCACGGCCTTGTCAGGACCTGCGGACCCTGAGGCTCCGGCGTCAAATTCCCTGGTGCGCGGTTCGACGTTCATGATACTCAATACTGTCTCCAAGACCGGCCCGATGCGAATTGAACGCGATCCGCCGGTTTTACATCTGTCAAATCATCAATATGAGCGGACGGCTTCTGTGAGCCGCCCGAAGCGGATGTCACGACATCCGAAGCACATGATCGGCGGCGCGATCCCCGGACCGCACCGACCCTTCGATCGTTGCTGGCAATCCTGTATCAGTCCAGTCGCCCGCAAGGAACAGGTTTGTCCAGGCTGTGGTGGAACCCGGCCGGAGCGCATTCTGCTCCGGCGTGGCCTCGAAAGTGGCCCGGCGCTCCCGGACGATCTGCCAGGCGGGCAAATCGGCCTTGATCCCCGCCGCCCGGCAGACGTCGGCCCAGATCGCCTGCGCGAGTTCCTCACGCGGGGTATCGACCAGCCGGTCGCCGTCGCTGATGGTCACCGAAAGCCGCTGTGGGAAGGCGAACAGCCATTCTACGAGCCCTCCAACGATGCCCATGAACGGCGGCAGATGCGCCGGGGAGTCATAGCGGAAATGCGCATTGACGATGGCTCGGAACTTGGTCGGCGCGCTCAGGCCCGGCAGCAACGACACGGCGGGACGGGCCGGCACCGCCAGCACAACGGCATCCTGCGGACCGAGCGTGACGGCATCGTCGACGAATTTCAGCGTTTCGACCTTGTCCCCCGATCGGACGAGCTCGCGCAGCTCGCGGCCGATATTGACGCTGCCGCCGCGGGCACGAATGAATTCCACCGCCGGATCGATCAGCACCGAGCTCAGCCCGTCACGCGCCACCAGCGGCCGACATGCCTTGCCGCCGACCAGCAGCGTTTCCTTCACGATGGCGCTGGCGAGCTTGGCCGAGCCTTTCGGCGGGTCGATATTGAGCGCCGCAAGCAGCAACGGCTGCACCAGGCGATCATAGAGCGGGCCTTGGCAGGGAATGATATCGCCGACCAGCTTGTCCTCGCCGACCCACGTCAGCGGCGCCAGCGCAACATAGTCACCGATGCTGGTGTCCGGCACGCGACTGCTCTTGTCGAACACCCAGAACGGAACGCGGCCGTCGTTCAGCCGCAGCCACCACGTCTTGTTGGCTTTGAAGTCAGCAAAGAAAAACTCCGCCTTGTCCGGTCCAGCCAGCCCCTTCTCCGAACCGATGGTCCGCGCATAGGCCAACACGTGGTGGTTGGCGGACAGCAAAAGATGATTGCCATTGTCGATGGTCAAACCGGTGGCGCCGTCGAAATAAGAGCGGCAGCGACCACCGAGCAACTGCGTCGCCTCGTGCACATGCACGGCATACCCTGCATTCGCGAGGCGGACGCCCGCGGAAAGACCGGAAATGCCGGCGCCGATGATATGGACCGTCTTTGTCATCAGATGAATTCAGACCTTCAGATAAAAGCGTATTTGGCGAGAATCAGCATCTTGGCCGCCTTGCCGAGCCGAACCGGCGCGCGCGGCGCTGCAAAGCCACGCGCAATCAATCGATCGAGAATCGCGTGGTAGTATTTCGACATGATGCGCGGCGCCTTGACGATGCGGCGCGGATGCCGCGTCATGATGGCATCAGCCTTCACGAAATGATCCTGCGCCTGCGCGATCAGCGGCACGCATGCTTTCGGCACACCCGGATGCGCCACCACAACGGAAGGATCTGTCGACGTAATGCCCGCAGCGACAAGCGCCTCGCGCGGCAAATAAAGCCGGCCGAGCGTGGCATCCTCATCGATATCGCGCAGGATGTTGGAGAGCTGCAGCGCGCGGCCGAGATGATGGGCGAGCGCCTCGCCATCGGGCGAAGGAATACCAAACACCTTTACCGAGAGCCGGCCGACGGCGCTTGCCACACGGTCGCAATAGAGGTCGAGCGTGGCCGCGTCCGGCGCGCGAATATCGGCGGGAATGTCCATTTCCATGCCGTCGATGACGGCCAGAAAATCCTCGCGCTTCAGCCCGAAGGTTTTGACCGCCGGCACATAGGCCGCGACCGCCGGCGACGGATGGCCCTGGTAGAGCGCATCGATGTCACGGCGCCACTGCGCCATCGCCTCGAGCCGTTCGGCGCGCGGACCATGGGAATCGGCGATATCGTCGACATGGCGGCAGAAGCTGTAGATCTGAAACATCGCTTCGCGTTGCGCGGGCGGCAGAATCCGCATTGCGGCGTAGAACGAACTGCCGGAGGCCTGGCCGGCGGCCGTGACGGGTGCGGTGTCTGTGGTCATGCGCCGGACGCCGTCCTGGATACCGCAGCGGTGCCTGTCGCGCGCTGAAACAAGCCGGCTGATATCGCCGTAAAGCTGTAGCCGGCGAATTGCAGCTTCGACAGATGAACCCGCTCGCTCAGCGGATCGCGAACCTGCAGGAGCTTGACGATCTTTTCGGCGTAGGTCTGGATCACCGAGACTTCGAGACCGAGACGCAGGTCCCTGACACTCGCCCCCAGCGCCTTGCCGTCAACCAGCAGTGTCTCGGTGCGCTGTGCCAACTTGTGCAGGCAGTTCAACAGCGGCGCTGGCGCGCGATCCTGCCCGAGTTGCTCCACGGAGGCGCCCGAAGCAGCCAGCGCGTCGAGCGGCACGTAGACGCGGTTCAGATCGCGATAGTCCTTGCCGCAGTCCTGCAGGTGATTGTTGATCTGCAACGCCGCGCACAACGCATCCGATGCCACCCAGGTCGCGCGATCCTCGCCGTGCACATCCAGCATGAAACGGCCCACGGGCATCGCCGACAGCGAGCAGTAGTGGATGAGTTCGTCCCAATTGTTGTAACGCAGCTTGGTGACGTCGAGCCGAAACGCGTTGAGCAAATCCTGCGCATGCTTGGGCGCCATCGATCGCTCCGCCAGCGCGCGATGCAGGATCGCGGCTTCGGGCTGATCGTCGTTGCGACCGAACAGGCCGTCTTCCAGACGGTCCAGCAGATCGAGTTTCTGCTGCGGCTGTAGCGAGGCGTGATCGGCGATATCGTCCGCCGTGCGGACGAAATTGTAGAATGCCAGGATCAGCCCACGGTGCCGCGGATGAATGATCCACGACGCGACGGGAAAATTCTCGTCGCGGTGGGTCTTGCCAGAGCGCAGGTCCGAGGCAGCCGTCATCGGAACCCGGACAGGTTGGCCTGGGCGCGGCCTTTCCACATGCCGCCGCGGCCCATGTAGTATTGATAGGCAGAATTCATCGTGTACATCAGATACGCAAATGCAATGGCAGGGAGAAACGCCCCCCAAAGGGGCGAGCATTCATAATACTGCAAGGTGGGCTGAAAAGCGACCGCCATCAGCACCCAGGCGGTCAGTGCCACAACCTGGCTGAGGGGCCCTCCAACCAGCACGATCAGCACCGGCGCCAGATAAACGAGTGCCATCGCGACAAGAGTTCCAAGCAACAGCAAGGGCGAATACTGCAACTGGGCATAGGCCGATCGCGAGATCATACGGCCGACATCCTCGAACGTATCCGACGCGCGAACGCTGCTGACACCCGTGGAAAATCCGAGCCATACAGGGCCGCGGCTCTTGAGCAGGCCGCCCATCGCGCAATCGTCGATCAGGGATCCGCGAATGGCGTCGATTCCGCCTGCGTCCCGCAGCGCGCTCCATCGCGCCAGGATGCAGCCGCCCGCCGCAGCCGCGGTCTTGCGATCACGCCGAGCGACCCACGAAAACGGATAGAGCATCTGGAAGAAGAAGATGAAAGCCGGGATCAGGAACCGCTCCGCAAAGCTCTCGCAGCGCAGTTTCGCCATGATCGAGGTCATGGCAAGGCCCTGGCTCTCGGCGCGCGTCACCAGGCGCGCCAGCACGTCACCGGAATAAACAATGTCGGCATCGGTCAGCAGCACATAGGTCGGCGCAACGTCGCGCGCCTCGACCCGCTCGATCCCCTGTTTCAAGGCCCACAGCTTTCCGGTCCATCCCGCGGGCGGTGTGCGGCCAGTGATAACGGTCAAGCGGTCGGCCGCTCCGATCCCGGCAGCGGCAGCCTCTGCAAGCTGAGCCGTGCCGTCACTGCTCTGGTCGTCCACCAGGACCACCGACAGCCGTCCGGCATAGGGCTGCGACAGCACGGAGCGGATGCAGTCGCCAATGCTGGGAGCCTCGTCACGGGCCGGGATGACGGTGACGATATCAGGCCACTGCGGCCGCTCAGCGGGCACGGGGAGATCGTTATAGCGAGAGGTGATCCAGAAGCCGCCGTGGAACCCAACCAGATAGACCCACGCGGCAAGGCCTATGGCAGCAACGACAAGAAGTGACATGACGGCACGTAAACTCGTTAAACGGCCCACAGGCGGCACCATACGGCCGCGAGTTGGAACCCGAGGATTATTTGCGCCCTGTTTGCTCTTTATTTTAGAACCAAACAAGATCAATTCCGACAATGGCCGGCTTCCCCGAAGGGGCTGTTTTTCACTTTAATATGATGGACTTAGCAGCTTATAGCTAACGGCGGGTGACGGCCGGTGCAGCAAGGAGAGCAGACCTCATGGCGATGACGGAACAAATGGTGGACGGCGGCTTCTCAACCAGCCTTGCCGGTGAGGGAGACACGGTCGCAGGCCCCTGGTGCGCTCCCCTGCAGATGCTGGCCGAGCAGTCCTATGACAACCACGCCTCAATCCATGACGATGCCACGGCCCAGAAGCTCGGCTTCCGGGGCGGCACCATTGAAGGACCGACCCATTTCAGCCAGTTCGTGCCGCTGGGCGTCTCGCTGTGGGGCCGACGGTTCCTGGAGAGCGGTTGCATCTCCGCGCACTACCGCAATGCCGTCTTCGAGGGCGAGGAGGTTCGCGCCCTCATGAGCCGCCCGCCGGAGGGCAGCAATCGCACCGAGATCTGGATGCAGAAAAAGGACGGCACCGAAGTCTTGCGCGGCACTTTGTCGCTTGCGACCGACACCGCGCCGACCGCACTCGACCAAAGGCTCGCCGGGCTCGCACCGACCGGGCCGCTGGTCATCCTGCGCGACATTCGCGTCGGCATGCGATCGAAGCGCCAGCGGGTGCGGATGGACTTCGACCAGGTCATGGGGGCGCTGTATCCATTTTCGCTGGCACAGAAGCTGACGAAAATCACGCAGGCGTCGTCATGGTATTCGCCGGCGAGCGGCGCCTCGTCGCCGTGGGGCCACGCCATCATCCCGATGGAGATGATCAGCGTGCTGTTGAACTACACGGCGAAGCTTGATCCGTTCCCGGTGCGCGGTCCGGTGGTCGGGCTGTTCGCGGATCAGGAGATCCGGCTGATCGAGGGGCCGCTGTTTGTCGGCGAGGATTACGAGATCGAGCGGGAGGTGGTGGCGCTGAGCGAAAGCAAGCGGACCGAAAGCATGTGGGTTCGCACGTCGGTCTATCGGCCGGGAGGCACCGACGTCATTGCGATCATGCTGCTGAACGGCGCAAGCTTGAAAGAATCGTTCGTCGATCCCGGCGATTAGAGTCTTTTTTGACGCGTTTTCTTAACGCGAACCGGTCTCCACTTCGCTCGAAAACGCTACGTCCAATGCAGCACTTCCCGCCTCGCCGCATCGTCTGCCTCACGGAAGAGACCGTCGAAACGCTGTACCTGCTCGGCGAACAGGATCGCATTGTCGGCGTGTCCGGCTATGCGGTGCGGCCACCGGGCGTGCGCAAGGAGAAACCGCGGGTATCCGCCTTCATCTCGGCCGACATTCCCAAGATCATGGCGCTCGCCCCCGATCTGGTGCTCGCCTTTTCCGACCTGCAGGCTGAGATCGTCGCCGAGCTGGTGCGGGCCGGTGTCGCCGTGCACGTCTTCAACCAGCGCGACGTCGCCGGCATTCTCGCCATGATCCGCACCCTCGGCGCACTGGTCGATGCGGGCGCGCGCGCTGGAGCGCTCGCCGACGGTTATGCGCAGCGCCTGGATGAGGTGGCGACAGTGGCCGCGCGGAGATCATCGCGCCCAAAGGTCTACTTCGAGGAATGGGACGAGCCAATGATCAGCGGTATCGGCTGGGTGTCGGAGCTGATCGGCATCGCCGGCGGCAACGATGTTTTTCCGCATCTCAGCGTAGCGAAATCCGCCAGAGATCGCATCGTCTCATCGGACCAGGTGATTGCCGCGGCGCCCGATATCGTCCTGGCGTCCTGGTGCGGCAAGAAGGTCGTTTGCGACAAGATCCGGCAGCGCGCGGGCTGGAGTGGCCTGCCGGCGATCCGCAACAATCGCATCATCGAAATCAAGTCGCCGATCATCCTGCAGCCGGGACCGGCGGCGCTGACCGACGGGCTCGATGCCATCATCGCGGCGCTTGATCCCTTGTCGTGATCGACACGCGCGCCTACGCGACGCCCGGCAGACGGATGGCGTCGGCAGCCGCGATGACGTCGGCATCACGAACCAAATGGATCGCTTGATCCATATCCGGATATAGATAACGATCGTCATCGAGATGCGGCACGGTGTTGCGGATCAGGCTGCGGACGGATTCGAGCGCCGTGCTGGACTCCAGCGGCGCATGAAAGTCGCAGGCCTGCGCCGCGGTCAGCAATTCGATGCCGATCACGGCGGACGCGTTCTCGACCATCCGCATCAGGCGGCGCGCGCCATGCGCCGCCATCGAGACGTGGTCTTCCTGGTTCGCCGAGGTCGGGATCGAATCGACACTCGCCGGATGGGCGCGCTGCTTGTTCTCCGACACCAGCGCCGCGGCGGTGACCTGCGCCAGCATGAAGCCCGAGTTCAGGCCGGGCTTCGCAGTCAAGAATGCCGGCAGCCCGGACAGTGCCGGATCGACCAGCATGGCAATGCGCCGCTCGGCGAGCGAGCCGATCTCGCATAGCGCCAGCGCAATGATGTCGGCGGCGAAGGCCACCGGCTCCGCATGGAAATTGCCGCCGGACAGCGCTTCATCGTCGGCCGCGAAGATCAGCGGATTATCGGACACGCTGTTGGCTTCGATCAGCAGCGTCCCCGCAGCCTGGCGCAGCAGATCGAGGCACGCCCCCATCACCTGCGGCTGGCAGCGCAGGCAATACGGATCCTGCACCCGTTCGTCACCGACCAGGTGCGAGGCGCGGATTGCGCTGCCGGCCAATAGCGATCGCAGGGCGGCCGCGGTTTCGACCTGGCCGGGGTGCTTGCGCAGGTGGTGAATGCGCGGATCGAACGGGGTGTCCGAACCGCGCGCCGCGTCCGTGGACAGCGCACCGGTCACCAGCGCGGAGCGAAACAGGGTTTCCGCCTCGAACAGCGCCGCCAGCGCATAGGCGGTCGAGAACTGCGTGCCGTTGAGAAGGGCGAGCCCTTCCTTGGTGCCGAGAGCAAGCGGCGCAAGCCCGGCGCGTGCGAACGCCTCTTGCGCCGGCAAAACCCCATGCGGCGTGGAGGCCTCGCCGACACCCATCATCACCGCTGCCATGTGCGCCAGCGGTGCGAGGTCTCCCGAGGCACCGACGGACCCCTGCGCCGGCACGACGGGAATGATGTCGTTGGCGAGCATCGCTTGCAGGCCATCGAGCGTCGCCGGCTGGACGCCGGAAGCGCCCTGCCCGAGGCTTGCGAGCTTCAGGGCCATCATCAGGCGCGTAACCGCGACCGGCATGGCCGCGCCGACGCCGGCGGCGTGGGACAACACGATATTGCGCTGAAGGGTGGCGAGATCGGCCGCGCCGATGCGGACGCTCGCGAGCTTGCCGAAACCGGTATTGATGCCATACACCGGCGCACCCCGCGCCACGATGCGGGCGACCGCGTCGGCGCTGGCCTGCACCGCGGGCCGGGATGCCGGATCCAGCTCCGGCGCGGCCCCGCGATAGATCTTGCGCCAATCGGCGAGATCGACCGCGCCGGGTTGCATCAGGATCGTGGTCATCATGCCTCCGGATACCGATGTGGAGCGAAACGACTCCGCGCATCCTAGAGCATGATTGCGACAGTATCGACCGGCTTGCGGTGCCGGGGCCCGGAAGGCTTCTATTGCGCGGCCATGAGGTATTCCGCAGACAGACAGGGAGCGAGAAAGTCGCGCGCCTGGGTCTGATGGCCAAAACGTTCCACAAGCTCGCCGCGCCGCTCGCGAATCTTCCGGCGCCATTCCTCCTGACATGCCGACACCCGCATCACGGATGCACAGATCGATGCGGTGGAGAACGGATCGAAATAATCGGCGAGCTCGCCGGCCACTTCGCGAAACACCGCAATATCGGAGCACAGCACCGGCGTATTGGCGGCCAGCGCCTCGATGATCGGGACGCCGAAACCCTCGGCAAGGCTCGGCATGATCAAGCCGTGTGCGTTGGCGATCAGCGTGGCCTTGTCCTGCTCCTCGAGATACCCCGCGAAACGAATATTCGGCGGCAGATTGCGCATCGCGCTGGCACCGCCCGCGTAGCCGATCACGATAAGGTCGGCCTGCGGCATCTTCCGGAACGCACGGACCAGGGCATCGAGATTCTTCCGGGGTTCCGCCGACACGATGACGACGAAGGTCGGCCGCGCCGGTTGCACAACGGCAGCCGCAACCAGCGTCGAACGAAACACCTCGAAATGGGTGCGCGGATAAACCACCCGCGCCGGCAGGTGCGAGAACTGCGGAAGCAGCTCCCTGAATCGGCTCATGGTGTAATTCGAGACGAACGCCAGTTCGTCGGCCTGACGCAGGCTGGTCAGCAGCCGCAACAGGAACAGGCGCGTGGCGACGTCGCTCAGCTTAAGGTCGGTGATCGGCAGCAGGTCATGAACCACGCACACGACCTTGGCCCCGGGGGCACGCTTGATCGCCACCCGTGTCGGTGTATCGACCAGAATGATATCGTATCCGCGTCCGTCGATCTGCGGCGGCGGCAGGCCGGCCAGCGCCGACAGATCCTGATAGCTGTAAAAACCCGACTCGAGCTGGAATTTTTTGAACAGTTCGAGATGGCGCAGATCCGTGGGAATATATTCGAATCCGCTGGTCCTGTTCTCGATCAACTTGATCCGCATCGGCAAAAGCCCGATCGCCCGCAACAGGCACACGACGAACTCCCGCGAGGTATAGGACCGCAGCCGCCCCTTGATCCGGTCGATCATGTGGCGCAGCGCGCCCCGCAGCGCCTGTTCGTTCATGTCGGTTTCGCCGAGGAAACGATACACGGCCAGCAATTCGACAAGGCGCGACGCCGCGGGCAACAGCCGCGCACGCCGCTGCTGCCCCCGCAACTGACGATAGCGCCGCGTGGTTTCGACCACCAGCGTCAGGTCGTGCCCTTCGGCGGCAAGCGAGCGGATCAGTTCGCGCGTGAAATGAAAGATGCCGCGCTTGTGATTCGGCTCACCAAGAGATTCGCTGACAACCAGTATCTTCTTCATGCCCGCTTCTCCTCCATGTTCCATGTGCGCGCCGGTTTTTCGCCTGCTGCAGCCGTCCGAACGACGCGCCCGCGATCGAGGGTGACGATGCTGGTGCAGGTGCGGCGCAGCAGCGCGTGGTCGTGCGAGGCGATGATCACGATCCCCGCCTGCGCGACCAGTTTGCGCAGCCTGCTCTCGGCTTTGGCCGCGAATTTTTCATCGACCACGCTGAGCCATTCGTCGAGCAGCAGGATATCGGCCGGAAAAGCCGTGGCCGTCGCGAACAGGACGCGCATCAGCATGCCCGAGGAAAACATCCGCAGCGGCATTTGCCGCATCCGTTCATCGAGCTCGGTGAAGGCCCAGATCTCATCCACGATCGCGGGCGTCGGCCTGCGTCCGCCGATGCGCAACAGCAGGCGGATGTTGTCCGCGGCGACGAAGTCCAGATTGGCGCCGGCGTTCAACCCCAGCAGCGGCACGACATTGCCGGTCATTTCGATGCCGCCGCTTGTCGGCGGATACACACCGGCAATCAGCCGCAACAGCGTCGACTTGCCCGATCCGTTCGGCCCGGCGAGGCCGATCCGCGCCCCCGAGGCCGCGTCGATCGAAATATCGTCGATCGCACGCACCATTCGCATTTCGCTCGGCTGATTGACCAGGCGCCCGAGCAGACGGCGCTTCATCGAAAAGTCGTAGGCGCCGTAGAGCGGATAATCGAGGCTGACATTGCGCAGGCTGATGCTGACCATGATGCTTCAGATCCAGAATGCGGCTTTGCGCAGCCGCGCGACCGTCACGATGCTGGCGATGGTCAGGACGGCGGCGAGCACGAGATCATAGACGACACTCGTCATGGCGACATGACCGGTCGTCAGCGGCTCGCGCCAGACGGCGAACAGATGCGTCAACGGATTGAGCCGCATGACGGTGGAGTTCTGATCGACCATCTCCGGCGTCCAGATGATCGGGGACGACAGGAACGCCAGCATCAACGTCGATTCGATGATCGGCTTCATGTCGCGAAAGCGCGTTGCAAGCGCTCCGAAAACGAGACTCAGTCCCAGCGCGCAGGCGATAAAAAGCACGAGTCCCGGAAGCGCCGCCACGATGCTTCCGGCATCGGCCCGAACCAGGACCAGCCACAGGATCAGCGGCACGGTGGCATTGTGCAGGGCAAACAGCGCCTGCCGAAACACGCCTTGCAGCAGGAAGATGATCGGCGGCAAGGCCCGGTCCTTGATGAGGCTGGACGAGTTCTGCAGCATTGTCGTCGCGTCGAGGATGACGCTGTTCAGGAAGTTCCAGGCCGTCAGGCTGAGCGCCAGCATCGGGAGGTGCGAGATCGTGCTCGCACTGGACAGATGGCCGGTCACGGACCCGATCACGGCGACCATGATCGCCATCTGGATCGACATCCAGAATGGGCCGAGCAGGGAGCGAACGTACCGGTGCCGCATGTCGGACCAGGCGAGGGTGGCCGCGATCTGGATCGCATCCAGCGGCCCGGTCGTTGCGGATTGTACGGTCCGGACAGGCTCCTTGGTGGTCGCGACATCGCGATAGATGGCCTCGATTCCCTCCCTGAAGGCGTCGGTCGAGTATCTCGCTTTGGCGCGCTGGCGCGCAGCACGCCCCATGCGCTCACGCCGCTCCGGATCCTCGATCAGCGTCTCGATCGCGTCCGCCAGCTTCTGGTGGTCGCCCGGCGGCACGGTGATGGCTTCGATCCCATGGCGCGCCACGTGCGGAACAGCAGTGTCGAGCGACGTGTTGACGATCGGCAACCCGGCCGCCATCGCCTCGAGTTGCGCCAGCCCGAAAGTCTCCGCGCTCGTCACCGACGGCATGACAAAGATGTCCGCTACGGACATCAGCTTGACGAGCTCGCCATCGGAAACGGAGCCCAACAGCCGCACCCGATCCTTGAGACCCAGGCTATGGATCAATTGTTCAAGGCGCGGGCGTTCACGGCCCTCGCCCACGATCCAGACCTCGAAACGCCGGTCGACGGCGGCCTGGATCAGGACGTCGAAACCCTTGTAGGGAACGAGGCGCCCGCAAGCCAGCACAAGCCGCCCGCGATCGCGACCGGCGCTGATGTCATGGTGACGAGCGGCCGGCCGGTCATATTTCGCGACGTCGATGCCAAACGGCACGACATGGCATTTGTCGGCGAACTCCCGAAGCAAGGGGGTGTCGCTCAGAAGGACCGCGTCGGATACGATGATCGCATCCGCCCGCCGCAGCGTCCGACGCATCAGCGGCTCCACGAATGGCTTGAACGCCGCGTGCGTCACAATGTCCGCATGCCAATGCACCACCAGCGGGCGCTTGCGGCCAAATCCCAGCACGAGCGCGAGATCTGCCAGCGGAAACGGCGCGTGAAGTGCGAGCAGATCGTGCTTCGCCGTGCGGCGCCAGAGATGCAACGGATAGGTCGGCGCAACGGGAAGCGACAGGACATCGCCGAAGGAATGCACGCGCTCGACCGCAACGTCGTCGACCACGATACGTCGCGGTCCGCCGGAACTGGAACAGACCAGCGCAGCGAAGGCGAATTTTTCCTTCAGCCCTGCGCAAATGTCGCGAATGACCGAAAGTGTCCCGCCGAACAGGTCGGGATAGTAGATCTTGAAGAGGTGAAGCACCGACGGGCGTCGACCTTGATCATTGAGAGACATCATGATGCGGGTTCGCTTCGGTCAATCGCACAACAGCGCATCGACGAACGGCGATGTCATCGCGGATACCAGCATCAGCGCAAAGAACAACGCGACGCCGCAGAACAATGCGGCCAGCAATGGTTCGACGTCGGAGTGTCGGGTGGTGTCGGATTCCGCCGGGACGGATGAGCCGGAGTTGCGGAATGAAGGGAAGCGCATGGGTAAAGGCTCCTGAGAGGCCAGGGGGTGACTGAGAGGGTCCAACTGGTCGGGAAAGCAGATCCTGAAGAGGTGAAGCACCGACAGCCGCCGATGCGGCTCGGTCACATCAGCGGAACAGCAACGCCGCGACGAACGGCGCCGCGAGTGCGCCGAGGAATGCGACGCTGCGCAGCAACACCGGCAATGCGGGTTCGACGGCGGTGCGCCTGGGACGTCGCCCGGGGTCAAACCCCGCGGACGGGAGAGCAGAACAGCGGAACGGAAGGTCACGCATGGACGAGGCTCCTTGGAAGGGACGATCTCGTATATGTGGGAAAATTTCACACGTCAATTGAAACCAGCAAAAAAGTGGGATTGTCTCCCACGGCCCGGGTGGCTACAATTTCGCCATGAATTCAACGCCCCCGACGCCGAAGCCGTCTTCGCGTCAACCTCTCTCTCCGGATCGCCTGCAGGCGCCGCTGGCGCGCCTGCTGCGCCCGCTCGTCAGGCTGTGCATTCGCAGCGGCATGACATTCCCCGCGCTGGCGCAGTTGCTCCGCGAGCTCTTTGTCAACGTGGCCGAGCATGACTTCGCGCTGGACGGCAAGGAGCAGACCGACAGCCGCGTCAGCCTCCTGACCGGAATCCACCGCAAGGAGGTGGCTCGGCTGCGCGGCGCAGGCGCCCCCGTCAACGAGATACCGGCCACGCTGTCACGCACCAGTGCGATCATCGCCCGCTGGGTCGCCGCGCCGGAGTTCACCGGACCAACCGGAGATCCGCTGCCGCTGCCGCGCACGGCGAGTGGCGACGCGCCATCTTTCGAGTCGCTGGTCGCCTCGATCACCAAGGATGTGCGCCCGCGCGCGGTTCTGGACGAATGGCTTGACCGCAACCTGGTCACCATCAATGACGACGAGGAGATCGTGCTGGTGGACGCAGCCCTCGTTCCGCGCGGTGATGACGACCGCAAGTGGTACTATCTGGGCC
>JBGMOD010000197.1:0-25546 GCA_041424235.1 Hyphomicrobiales bacterium | reverse complement strand
TTACGGCCCAGATAGTACCACTTGCGGTCGTAATCTGCATGACCATATCGCAGCAGCGGCCGAGAACGTCTTGGCGCCAAGCCCCGCTTCCTGGAACGCGCGGTGCATTATGATGGCCTGTCGCGCAAGCTGGCGGAGCGGCTCGAGACACGCTCGCGTGAGTTGGCCATGGAAGCGCTGAAGGTCGCCAACCGGGAAGCAAACCGTGCCCTGGCCAAGGACAAGGGCGGCGACTGCCGGTGGAATTTCGGCATCTACGTCTACAGCGAAGACTCCGGCAAACCGCTCGATGATGCGAGCGAGGGCGATGAGCCATGACAGAACGGCCGACGATCTCGCGCCGGTTGCTGCTGGCCGGACTTTGGCTCGCCGCATCGTCCTCCGCCTGGGCGCAGCAGGTGCGTGGCGGCCGCGGTGATCAAGGCATCGGAGGAACCGGTCGCCCCAGCGTTGGCCAGGACCAGGGCATCGGTGGCACCGTCATCGTGGGTGTCATCCAGCGCTTCGGAAGCATCTACGTCAACGGCGAGCGCATCAGCTACGCACCGGACGTGCCCGTGCGGATCGATGGCGAGCCTGTGTCGGCGAAGGCGCTGCGGATCGGACACGTCACGCGCGTTCTGGCGTTGCGCCAGGCCAACGGTACGCTGACCACCCGCGGCATCGACGCAGTCAGCGAAGTGATCGGCCCGATCGAAACCGTCAGGACCGGTGAAATGGTTGTGCTGGGCCAGAAGGTGATCTGGGCCGGTCGCGAGAGCTGGCGCCGCCCCGGCACCTCCGTTGCAGTCTTCGGGTTGCGCCGGACGGACGGCGTCATCGTGGCAAGTCTCGTGGAGAAACGGCGCGACACGGCCACGCGGGTTGCGGGACTGCTCGAGCGCGACCGTGACGGTTTGCGGGTCGGCGGCTTGCGGCTGCAGGGCATGGATGCCGCGCTGATCGGGCGACGTGTGCAGATTGAAGGCCACGCCGCGCAGGGCGTCATGCAGGTGACGCGCGCCAAGCCGGATGACTTCTCCGATTTGTCCGGAGCCAATCGTTTGTTGATCGAGGCCTATGTGCGACGCGTCGGCAGCGGACTGCAACTCGGCTCGGGCTATGTCGCGCACGACGCATCGCGTTTTCAGCCGACGACCGGCGGCGACATGCGTGCAGTGGTGAGCGCCGTTTTCGACGCTTCCCGTGGCTTGCAGGTCGAATCCATCCAGTCCGTCGGGAAATTCCCGGGCGCATCAATGGAAGGGCCAGGCGCCCCCGGTCGAGGTCCCGGTTCACCCGCCGGGGCGCCTCAGCACGGTCCGGGCGGGGCCGGTGCGCCCGGCGGCGGCCCGAACTCGCCGGGCGGTGGTCCGAACGCGCCCGGCGGTCCCGGCCCCGGCGGCATGAATGAGCCCGGTGGCCCCGGAGGCTTCGGGCCTCCCGGCGGCCCCGGGCCGGGCGGTGGGTTCGGAGGCGGAGGATTCGGCGGCGGCGGCCCGCGTCGATAGTCAGGGTGCGGAGCAGCAACTCGATTGTGTCGTCGGGAAACAATCGCTAACGGCCATCGCGGATGTTGTCATTCCGCTTCGGAACTTGATCCCGGGCCAACTTCGGGGTCAAATCCGCACGCTCGTGTGCTGAATACGAAGATGCGAACCTCGGATTCGGGACATTAGCCTTTGTCAGGGAGAGACCAAGGATGAAACGGATCGTATTAGCTGCCGTCGTCGCCACGCTGACGATCGGATCCGCCTTCGCGCAGGAAACCTGCGAAAGCAAGGCTATGGGCAAGGATGGGAAAGCGCTCGCCGGCGCAGCCAAGACCTCGTTCATGAAAAAGTGCATGGCCGATTCATGCGAGAGCAAGGCTGTCAGTTCGGACGGCAAGCCGCTCGCTGGGGCGGCGAAAAACAGCTTCATGAAGAAGTGCGAAAAGGGAGCGTAAGCCCTCCAGTCTCAGCCGCGTGCGAAGGCGGGGCTCAGAAGCGGCCCCGCTTTCAATTTTGCGTCGTTCAGAACGCGATGGCGCACGCAGAGCGACCTCGCGGCGCGTGAATGCGTCCCGATCACGGAAACAGACCGCGGGTGTCCTTGGCGCCGCGAACGCGCTCCACGCCCATGGCCATCGCAGCCGTACGGTTGAACACCTTGTCGCGCCGGGCGCGCGCCACCATGCGATCGAAGGCGCGGTCCAGGATCTGGTATTCGCGCCGCATCACCTCTTCCTCTTCCCAGAACAGCTGCTGCAGGTCCTGCACCCATTCGAAGTAGCTGACGACAACGCCGCCGGAATTGCAGAGGATGTCCGGGATCAGGAAGATCTCGTCCTGCCGCTTTTCGAGGATCAAATCCGCTTCGGGCGTGGTCGGGCCGTTGGCCCCCTCCGCGACGACACGGCAGCGCAGCCGGTTCGCGACATCGGCATCGATCACCCGCTCCATGGCGGCGGGCACCACGACATCGCAGGGGAACATCAGGATCTCCCGCGGGTCGGTCGCAAGCTCGTTGGAATAGCCCGTGAGACTGCCGCGCAGCGCGGCGTGTTCGACCAGCCCGGGAATATCCAGCCCGTCAGCGCGATGCAGCGCGCCGGTGTGATCGCTGACCGCGATCACCTTGACGCCCATGTTGTGCAATTCGAGCGCCGCGATGGAGCCGACATTGCCGAACCCCTGCACCACGGCGGTGGCCCCGCTGAGGCCGATCTGCAGATCGTTGAGCACCCGACGGGTCAAGTAGGCCACGCCACGTCCGGTCGCTTCACGCCGCCCCAGCGTGCCGCCGGCGCTCACCGGCTTGCCGGTGACGATCTCGGTGACCGTGCGGCCCTGGTACATCGAGTAGGTATCCATGAACCACGCCATCACCTGCTCGTTCGTGCCCATGTCCGGCGCCATCACATCGGTGTGCGGACCGACGAAAGGTATCATCTCCTGCATGTAGCGCCGCGACAGCGCTTCGAGCTCGTGCTTCGACAGCGTCGACGGGTCCACCCCGATGCCGCCCTTGGCGCCGCCATAAGGCAGCCCGACCAGCGCGCATTTCCAGCTCATCCAGATCGCCAGCGCCGCGACCTCGCCGAGATCGACGCTCGCGGCGAACCGCGTGCCACCCTTGGTGGGGCCGAGGGTGAGATGATGCTGCACGCGATAGCCTTCGAACACCGCGGTGGTGCCGTCATCGCGATGGATCGGGCAGGAGATCGTGACCGCGCGCTTGGGCATCAGCAGGCGCGCGCGCTCATCGACCGGAATCGACAGATGATCCGCGATGACACCGAACTGGTTCACCGCCATCTCGAAAACCGGACCGCTATAGACTGTCATTCGACCCTCCTTTGCTGGATCGCGTTCACTTTGGCTGAAGCCGCACGCGCCCTCACTCCGCCGCCGGATTTTTACACCGGCAACGCAGCGAGATCAGATGGCTAAATTCAAGATGGGATGTCCAATGCAAATTTCACACTGGCGTTTTCAGCGACTCACAGGGCCAAAGCCGCCGCCCGTCGGGGTGACGATGGTCACCGCATCACCCGCAAGCAGCACCACGCTCGCGCAGCCGCTCAGCTTCTCAATGCTGCCAGTGCGCCGCACAAGATTTTCGCCGAGTTGACCGGGCTCGCCGCCGTCGACGCCGAATGGCCTAACCCGACGGTGGCCGGAGAGAATCGCGCATTCCATCGTCTCCAGGAAACGGATGGTGCGCCGGGTGCCGTCGCCCGCCTTGTGCCGCCCCTTGCCGCCCGAACCGCGCCGGATGGTGAACTCCTCCAGCACCACGGGAAAGCGCGTTTCCAGGATCTCCGGATCGGTGAGACGCGAGTTGGTCATGTGGGTGTGCACGCCCGACGCCCCGTCGAAATCGGGACCGGCCGGCGCGCCGGAGCAGATCGTTTCGTAGTACTGGTGACGATCATTGCCGAAGGTCAGATTGTTCATGGTGCCCTGCGCGCTGGCCAGCGCCTTGAGCGCACCGAACAGGCAGTTGGTCACTGCCTGGCTGACCTCGACATTGCCGGCCACGACCGCGGCCGGATAGCGCGGCGCCAGCATCGAACCGTCAGGCACGATCAGCCGGATCGGCCGCAGACAGCCCGCATTCATCGGGATCATGTCGTCGACCATGACGCGGAACACATAGAGCACCGCGGCGCGGGTGACAGGCCCCGGCGCGTTGAAGTTGTCCGGCCGCTGCGGACTCGTGCCGGTGAAATCGACGGTCGCCTCGCGCCTCGCCTTGTCGACAGTGATCCTGACCTTGATGATCGATCCCTGGTCGATCTCATAACTGAATTCGCCGTCGGCCAGCCGGTCCAGCACACGCCGCACGCTTTCCTCGGCATTGTCCTGCACATGGCCCATATAGGCGTTGACCACGTCCATTCCGAAGTAGCCGATCATCTTCTTCAGCTCGGCAACGCCCTTCTCATTGGCCGCGATCTGCGCCTTGAGATCGTTGATGTTCTGGACCGCATTGCGCACCGGATATTTCGCCGAGGTCAGCAACGTCTCCAGCTCCCGCTCGCGGAACGTGCCACGATCAACCAGCTTGAAGTTGTCGATATAGACGCCCTCTTCCTCGATGTTGGTCGCGACCGGCGACATCGATCCCGGCGCGATGCCGCCGACATCGGCATGATGCCCACGGCTGGCAATCCAGAAAATGATCCGGCTGTCGGTCTCGTCGAACACCGGCGTGCAGACGGTGATATCAGGCAGATGCGTGCCGCCATTGTAAGGCGCGTTGATCGCATAGACGTCGCCGGGCCGAATATCTGCATTCTGGGTCAGGATCGTCTCGACTGACTTGTCCATCGATCCAAGATGCACGGGCATGTGAGGCGCATTGGCCACCAGCGCACCGGTGGCATCGAAGATCGCGCAGGAGAAGTCGAGCCGCTCCTTGATGTTGACCGAGTAAGCAGTGTTCTGCAGCGTCACGCCCATCTGCTCGGCGATCGACATGAACAGATTGTTGAAGATCTCCAGCATCACCGGGTCCGCGGCCGTGCCGACCGCGGCACGAGCCAGCATCGCTTTGACCCGCGCCAGCACCAGGTGATCGCGACCGGTCAGTTGCGCCTCCCAGCCCTCCTCCACCACGATGGTCTGGTTCGGCTCGATGATGATCGCAGGCCCGGGCATCCGTTGCCCGGCCGCGACGGCCTCACGCCGGTAGACATCGGCGTCATGCCAGCGGCCGTTGCTGAAGAAGCGTACCATGCGCGCACTCCGCGGGGTCCCCGTCGCCGCGGCTTCGGCTTCCGGCTCGCTGAAGGTCGCAGCGCCACCGACGGCCTCGACGCTGACCGCCTCGACCACCAGCGGCTTGGAGCCGTCGACAAAGCCGAACCGCGCGCGATGGGCGATCAGGAAATTGTCACGCAGCTCCTTGCGATGGTCGGCCGCAATCTGGCCGGCGCGACTGTTGAAGGCGGGAACCTCCAGCGTGGTGTCTGTCCCGGCGTAACGAATATGCGCGCTGACATTCACGGTGATGGCTCCGCGCAGGACGCCCTGCCCGGTAAGCTCCGACGTGCAGAGGTCTCCGAGATCCTTGCCAATCGCCGCCAGCGGGTCGTTGGCCGCTTCCAGCGGCACGTCGAGGGCCTGCACGCGGACGGCGCGAATATCCGCGAGTCCCATGCCATACGCCGACAAGAGACCCGACATCGGGTGGATCAGCACTTTTGTCATGCCGAGTGCGTCGGCCACCAGGCAGGCGTGCTGACCACCGGCCCCGCCGAAGCAGTTCAGCGCATACGCGGTGATGTCATAACCGCGCTGCACGGAAATCTTCTTGATCGCCTCCGCCATGTTGGCGACGGCGATCTGGATGAAGCCGTCCGCAACCTGCTCCGGCGTCTGGCCGCCACCGACCTTCGCCGCCAATGCACTGAACTTGTCGCGGACGACATCCGCATCGAGCGGCTGCGTCTGATCGGGGCCAAAGATCGCCGGAAAGAAATCCGGCATCAGCTTTCCGGTCATGACGTTGGCATCGGTGACCGCCAGCGGACCGCCGCGGCGATAACAGGCCGGTCCCGGGTTGGCGCCCGCCGATTCCGGCCCGACGCGGAAGCGCGCGCCGTCGAACTGCAGCAGCGATCCGCCGCCCGCCGCCACGGTGTGGATCAGCATCATCGGCGCCCGGCTGCGGACACCGGCGACCTCCGTCTCGAAGGCCCGCTCGTATTCGCCATTGAAGTGGGCGACGTCGGTCGAGGTGCCGCCCATGTCGAAACCGATGACGCGGCCGAAGCCTGCGGCGTCTCCCGTCTTGGCAAAGCCGACGACTCCGCCGGCAGGACCGGAAAGGATGGCGTCACGTCCCTGAAACAGCTCGGCGGCGGTGAGGCCGCCGGACGACATCATGAACATCAGCCGGATGCCGGTGCGCTTGATGTCCAGTTCCTCAGACACCTGCGCCACGTAACGACGCAGGATCGGCGAGAGATAAGCGTCCACCACCGTGGTATCGCCACGGCCGACCAGCTTGATCAGCGGCGACACCTCGTGGCTCGCCGACACCTGAGTGAAACCGATGCGGAAAGCGGCGGCGGCCAGCGCCTTCTCATGAGCCGGAAAGCGATAGCCATGGATCAGCGCGATGGCGATGGCGCGGATACCCGCGGCATAGGCCGCCTTCATCTCCTCGACCGCCTTCGGCAGATCGATCGTCCGCTCCACCGTACCGTCCGCCCGGACCCGCTCGTCGGCCTCGATGACACGCTCGTACAGCTGGTCGGGTTTGAGGATGTTGCGGGCAAAAATCTGCCGGCGATCCTGATAACCGAGCTCCAGCACGTCGCGAAAGCCGCGCGTCGTCACAAAGACCGTGCGATCGCCCTTGCGCTCCAGCAGTGCATTGGTCGCAACCGTCGTCCCCATCCTGACCTCGTCGATCAGGCCGGTGGGAATCGGATCGCGCGCTGCGAGCCCGAGATGCGCCCGGATGCCCGCCACGGCCGCATCGCGGTAAGCGCCGGGGTTCTCCGACAGCATCTTGCGCGCGTGCAACCCGCCCTGCGGGTCACGACCGATCACATCGGTGAACGTGCCGCCACGGTCGATCCAGAAATTCCAGCGTGACATCTTGGTCTCCGTCATCAAGTTCAGACAATAGCAAGCCGTCCGCACGCAGACCTCTGCATGACGCCGGCATAACCTTCACGGGTTCATCAGTCTCGTTCGAACGACGTACCTATCCGCTACATCCCGAGATAGATCCGTCTCACCTCCGGGTTGTCGCGGATCTCTGCCGCGGGGCCGCTCATAACGATGCGGCCGGTCTGCAGCACATAGGCGCGATCGGATATCTCCAGGCTTTCGGACAGGCGCTGTTCGACCAGCAGTACCGTGACGCCGGTATCGCGGATCTTTTGCACCGCCGCAAAGATCTCATCGACCAGTTTCGGCATGATGCCTTGCGACGGCTCGTCCAGCATCAACAGCCGGGGACGTGTCATCAAAGCACGCGAGATCGCCAGCATCTGCTGCTCGCCGCCCGATAGTGTCCCGGCGCGTTGCGCCAGCCGCTCCTGCAGCCGCGGGAACAGCTTGAACACGAAGTCGAGCGGCGCCTCGCGATCGGCCTTGCCGCGGAACAGGTAGCTGCCCAGCCGCAGATTGTCGGCAACGCTCAGCCGCGGGAACAACCGCTTGTTCTCCGGCACGTAGGCAAGGCCGCGCGCGGTGATCTGGTGCGCCGGGATGCTGTCGATGCGCTCTCCGGCGAAGACCACCGTCCCGGACTTGGCTTTTTCCATGCCGGCGATCGATTTGAGCAGCGTCGACTTGCCGGCACCATTGGCGCCTGCGACCGTCACGATCTCATTAGCTTCGACCGCGATCGAGATGTCGGAGATCGCGACCAGGCCACGATAGGCGGTGGTGATGTTGGAGACCTCAAGCAGCACGATGGCGATCTCCGAGATAAGCGGCGATGACGCCTTCGTCCTTCACGACATCCCTGGGCGAGCCCTCCGCCAGCACCTGCCCGAGATTGAGCACCACGGCACGGTCCACCAACGGCATCACCACCTCCATGACGTGCTCGACCATCACCACGGTGATGCCGCTGTCGCGGATCTTGCGCACGAGATCGGCCCCGGCACGCGATTCGCTCGGCGTCAGCCCGGTGAGCACCTCGTCCAGCAGCAGCAGCTTCGGCTCGGTGGCCAGCGCCCGCGCGACTTCCAGCCGCCGCTTCTGCGGCGGGGTCAGATCGCCGGCCGAGACATTGGCCTGCGCCGTCAGCCCGACATAGTCCAGCACTTCAAGGGCCTTGAGGCGGGCCCGCGATGCACGGGGATGGCGAACAAAGGCGCCGACAATGACATTCTCGACCACCGACATCGAATCGAACGAGCGCGGCACCTGATAGGTGCGTGCAATGCCCAGACTACAGCGATCCGCGGCGGGAAGCGCCGTCACGTCGCTGCCCTCGAAGTGAATGGTGCCGGAGGACGGTGGGAATGCCCCTGCGATCAGGTTGAACAGCGTCGATTTGCCGGCGCCGTTTGGGCCGATCAGACCGAGGATCTCGCCACGGCTGATCGTCATGTCGATGGATTCGTTGGCGACCAGGCCGCCGAACCGGCGTGTCACCTTGTTGCAGATCACCAGCGCCTCGCTCATGACGCGGCCCTCCGCCGGCCGAGACCGTCAAAGATGCTGAGAATGCCTTCCGGCCGGGTAAGCGCCACCACCATCACCAGCGCGCCATAAAGCGCGAGATCAAGCCCGGAGCCGCTGCCACCCATGTAGGAGCGGGTGTATTCCGACAGCGGGATCAGGATCAGCGCGCCCACCAGCGGTCCCCACAGCGAGCCGATGCCCCCGAGCACGGCCGGCAGCGCCATCAACAGCGAGAAACGGAACTGCATCACGCTTTCCGGGTCGATGTAGGACACGAACGCCGCGTAGAAGCCGCCGCCGATGGCGGTGAAGAAGGCTGAGACCCCGGCCGCCGCCATCTTGGAGTGGAACACGGTGACGCCGAGGCTTTCGGCCGCTTCCGGATTGTCCTTTACCGCCCGCCACCAGTAGCCCCAGCGAGATTCCACAATGGCGAAGGTTACTAGCCAGACCACCGCGAACAGGCCCAGCACGAAATAGAAGTACGGCGCCTTGTCGCGGGCGAACTGCAGCGTCCACCAGCTGTCGCGGCCGAACGGCCACTGGATGCCCAGCGCCGCACCGGCATAATCCCAGTTGTGCACCAGCAGCAGCCCGATCTCGGCGATCACGATGGTGGCGATCGAGAAGTAATGCCCCTTCAGGCGGAAGCACGGATAACCCAACGCCAGCGCCACCAGCGCCGCGAGTACACCGCCGCCGGCCAGCCCGACCCAGGGCACGATGCCGAACTTGACGAACAGGATGCTGGTCACATAGGCGCCGATCCCGAAATACAGCGCATGTCCCAGCGAGACCTGGCCGCAATAGCCGCCGAGGATGTTCCAGCTCTGCGACAGCGCCGCGAACATCAGGGTCAGGATCAGCACGTTCATGGTGTAGACGTCGGAGACCAGCCGGGGCACCAACGCCAGCGCTGCGAATACGATCAGCGCGGTGATCAGCTGCCGGCGCCGGGCACTGAGATGACCGGCGATGGGCGAATGCGCAATGACGTCGCTCATCACAGCCTCCCGAACAGGCCGCTCGGCCTGATGAACAGCACACCAAGATACAGCGTGTAGATGCCGACCGACTTGAGCGCCGGCGGCAGGATCAGGGTCGTCAGGGCTTCGACCAGGCCGACAATGACACCGGCGACCAGCGCGCCGAAGATGCTGCCGAAGCCGCCGAGCGCGACCGTGACATAGGCGATCAGCGCAAAGGTGCTGCCGACATTGGGATGGACGTAATAGAAGATCGCCAGCACGGCGCCGGCCAATCCAACAAGTGCCGCGCCGAGCCCCCAGCCGAGCGCAAACACCCGGTTGCGGTCGATGCCGACCAGCGCCACCGCGCCCTGGTCTTCACGGGTTGCCTCCAGCGCCTTGCCGAAATCGGTGCGGGTGATCAGCAGGAACAGGCCGCCAAAGGTCGCCAGTGAAATCAATCCGCCATAGATCTGCGGCCATGGCAGGAACACGCCGCCGAGATTGAGCGTCTTGCCGCCGAGCCAGCTATGCGAAATGCTCTTGAAGTCGGGGGTGAAAAAATACTGCGCCAGCCCCTGGATCAGGATCGCCAGCCCGAAGGTGGCGAAGATCTGCACCATGCCCTGATTGGTCTTGGCCCGCATGGCATAACGCACCACGCCGGCATAGGCCGACATGCCGACCGCGAACATGATGGCGACCACCAGCGGCATCACGATGATCGGATCGAGAGTGGTGGCGACCACCAGCCCGAAGGTGGCGTACATCGCCAGCATCAGGAACTCGCCATGGGCGAAGTTCACCACGTCCATCAGCCCGAAGATCAGCGACAGCCCGACCGCGATCAGGGCATAGATCAGCCCCATCAGCAGGCCGCTTGCCAAGACCTGTAAAAACGCCTGCATGCTCATCGTTGCATTATCCGGGGCCGCGCGTCAGCGGAGGAAGAATCAGAAAAATGGATGCAAAAAAGGGAGGCGCCGCATCGCTCGACGCCTCCCGTCCTGCAGGGTTCATGCATTCATCGGCCAGAGCGGCTCGGCGACGGCAACATTCGCGGGATAGATGGTGACGAACTTGCCGCCGATGTACTGGATCAGCACCGGGTCGGCATCGACGTTCTGGCCGTCGGGACCGAACTTGACGCGCTTCCATGGCATGATGGTGCGCTCGCCCGGGATGTCCGTCGCGGCCAGGGCCTCGCGGATCTTGTCGCCATCGGTCGATTTGGCACGATCGAGCGCATCCGCCAGCACCAGGATCGCCATCAACTCGCGCGAGGTGTTGTCGTTGAGATCGCGGCCGGCGCGCGCCTTGAACATGTCGTTGACCTTGAGGATCGAGGGTCGCTTCTGCGCCATGTCGAGCGAGAAGCTGGCGCGCGAGATCATGCCGACCGCCTTGTCGCCGACCGCATCGAAATACGCCTTGTCGGAGAAACCCGCGGCCTGGGCCAGGATGTTCTTCGGCTTGTAGCCGAGTTCGTCCATGGTCTTGGTCAACAGGATCGCGTCGGTGGTGTAGCTCGACGGCATCAGCACGTCCGGATTGGCGGACTTCAGTTGCTGCACTTCCGCGGTCAAGGACGGCGAGTTCGCCTTGTACTTGATATCGGCAACGATCTTGTAGCCGCGCTCCGCGGCGAGCTTGCGCTGCACGTTCGACGAATCGGTGCCGAAGATGGTGTCTTCAAAGAACAGGCCGAGGGTCTCGATCTTCTTGCCGGTGGCCTTCTGGGCATCGAGGAACTCGAACATCGCTTTCGAGAACATTTCGTCGTGCGCCGCGGCGCGGAAGAAGAACTTCAGCCCGCGGGTGTGCAGGCTCGGTGACGACGAATCCGACGCCAGATAGGGGACCCCATAACGCTCGCACGCGGCGCTCGCGGTCGCGGAGACCGACGAGTGGAACGCACCGACCACCGCGACCACCTTCTCCTGGGTGATGAGGCGCTCGGCTTCGGCACGGCCCTTCTGCGGATCAGCCTGATGATCAGCGAAGATCAGCTTGATCTTGGCGTTGCCGAGGCCGGCGATACCGGCATTTTTCGCGGACGGCAGATCGAGATCATAGGAATTGTTGACGATGTCGGCGGCGGTTTCGCTCGCTGCGCGTGCATCGACGCCGACCTGCGCGTTGGCGCCGGAAAGCGGATATAGAACGCCGATCGGAATCTCTCCGCCCGCCTGGGCCAGGGCACGCGTCCCGAGCAGGGACAAGGCGACGCCGGACAGCAACACTTCACGACGATTCATCAACGTAACTCCTGAGGGTTCACGGCGCCGGATCGCGGCGCGTCGGTTAACGATTCAGAGGATGGCGAATTCGGTGTTGCGCCGGTCGGTGACGAGCATGGCTCCGGGCGCGTGGGTGATGGCGAAGTCGGGACGTGATTCCAGAATGATCGATTGCGGGGTCACTCCGCACGCCCAAAATACCGGCACTTCATCAGGCTGAATGCTCACCGCGTCACCATAGTCCGGCTTCGCGATATCGGCGATGCCGATGCCGGCGGGATTGCCGAAATGCACCGGCGCGCCGTGCACGGAAGGAAACCGCGTGGTAATCTGGATCGCGCGGATCGCATCCTTCGGCTTGAACGGACGCATCGACACCACCATTGGCCCGGCAAACGGCCCCGCCGACGCGCACGGCACGTTGGTTCGATACATCGGCACATTGCAGCGCTGTTCGATATGACGAATGCCGAGACCGTCGGCCATCAAGGCCTCTTCAAATGAGAACGAACAGCCGATGACGAAAGCGACGAGATCGCTGCGCCAGTGCGCCATGATGTCGGTCGGCTCTTCGATCAGCTTGCCGTCGCGCCACACCCGATAGCGCGGCAGATCGGTGCGGATGTCGAGATCGATCCCGAGCGATGGAATCCGCGGATCGCCGACCTCGGACATGCCGACGATCGGGCACGGTTTGGGATTGAGCTGGCAAAAACGGAGAAACGCCGCTGCCAGTTTTTCGGGCAGGATGGCGAGATTGCCTTGCACATATCCGAGCGCGATGTTCGCCGTCGGGCCGGTGATCTGGCCGGCGCGACAGGCGAGACGCGCCTCCCGGCTGGCCAGCGGCTTGTCGTTGAATTGGGGCTCGGAGTTCATCGGCACTTCCATTCCTGCTTCGCGCAATCCGTTTTGCGATCCAATTTTCCGATCCGTTTGCAGGACTGTTGCGCAAAGGCTGTTGCGCAAAGTCCGTTGCAAGGACCGTTCCTCTCTCGACAAAGGGATCATTCCTGCACGATAATGTCTAATCGTCTTTTTGGATCAATATTGATAAATCCAACTTATCATCAATTTCAGAAGTTTGGCGCATGGTGGACTTCAAAAACATCGAGACGTTCGTCTGGGTCGTGACCCTGGGCAGTTTTCGCGGCGCAGCACACAAACTCAACACCACGCAGCCGGCGATCTCGCAGCGCATCGCCCAGCTCGAGGACGAGATGGGGGTCAGGCTGCTGCAAAGGGACAACCGCACGGTGCTGCCGACACCGAGCGGGCGACAAATGATGCTCTATGCCGAAAAGCTGATTGGGCTGCGCTCGGAAATGCTGGCCGCTGTCCGCGACCGCTCCGCGATGCGCGGCGTGCTGCGGCTCGGCGTCTCGGAGACCATCGTGCACACCTGGCTGTCGCGCCTGGTGAAGGACGTCAACACCGCCTACCCCAACCTGTCGCTGGAAATCGAGGTCGACATCACACCGAACCTGCGCGCCCGCCTGCTGGCGCAGGAAATCGACCTGGCATTTCTGCTGGGGCCGCTGACCGCGCCCACGGTGCGCAACCGCGTGCTGTGCGACTATCCCAACGGTTTCCTGGCGAGCCCGGCCCTGAAGCTCGGGCGCAAGACCATGACGGCCCATGATCTCGCGCAATTTCCGATCATCACGTTCCCGCGCAGGACGCAGCCTTATGAGCTGATCCGCTCGCTGTTCAATCGCTCCGACCTGCCCTCGGTCCGCCTCCACGCCAGCGCGTCGCTGGCGACTGTGATCCATATGGCAATCGAGGGCCTGGGCATCGCGGTGATTCCCACCGCCATTGTCGAGAACGAGATCGCCGACGGCCGGCTGCAATTGCTGAAAACCGACATCTCGATCCCATCCCTGACCTTCTCGGCAAGCTGGCTCGCTTCGCCCGATGCGCTGGCGGTCGAGCTGGTCGCGCAGATTGCTGTCGAGCTCGCGCAACAGCAGAGACCGCCGGCGATGGGATGAGGCCCAGAGGCGCTGATGCGAAGTCATCCAAGCCACATCAAAACGAAGTTATATATCGAAACAAACTGCAGATGCATGGCTTGGTATGATCACGCAGGGCACATCCATCCGCCGTCGGAGAAACAGCGATGCAGTTGCAAAATTTTGGACGTACAGGACTGAAGCTCTCGGTGTTGGGTTTCGGGTGCGGCGCCGTCGGCGGATTGATGGTGCGAGGCGATCCGGCCGACCAGGAGCGCACCGTCACGCGGGCCATCGAGGCCGGCGTGAACTACTTCGACACCGCCGTGCAATACGGCAACGGCGAAGCGGAAAAGAACCTGGGCCGCATCCTGCGGAGCTTGAAGCCGGCCGATGTGGTCGTCGGCACCAAAGTCCGGCTGTCTGCCGATGACCACGGCCGGGTCGCAGACGCGGTCGCAACCTCGCTCGACGGCAGCCTCGCGCGGCTTGGTCTTGACCGAGTCGATATCTTTCACCTGCACAATCCGATTACCGCAACAGGTGGCGGAGGAACGCTGAGCGCCCGGCAGGTGCTGGACGATGTGGTGCCGGCATTCGAGCGCCTGCGCGAACAGGGAAAAATCCGTTTCCTCGGGATCACGGCCGTGGGTGACACCGAAGCCCTGCAGCAAGTGATCGACTCCCGCGCCTTCGACAGTGCCCAGGTCGTCTATAACATGCTCAATCCATCGGCCGCCGAGGGTTTGCCGGCGACCTATCCGGCGCAGGACTATGGACGGCTGTTCGATCACACCACCGCGGCCGGCGTTGGCGTGGTGGGTATCCGCGTTCTCGCCGGCGGCGCACTGTCGGGCTCGGCCGAACGCCACCCGATCGCCAGCCCCGCGCCCGAACCGATCGGTTCGGCGATGAGCTATGATGCCGATCTCGATCGTGCACGACGTCTCGCGCAGTTGGTCAAGGACGGATTCGCGGCCAGCCTGACGGAGGCCGCCACACGGTTTGCGCTGTCTCACCCGGCGATGGGAACACTTCTGGTCGGCATCGCGACATCGCAACAGTTCGAGGACGCCCTCGCCGCCGTCCAGAAAGGCCCACTGCCGAAAGCAGCGCTCGACCGATTAACTGAGTTGCGACAGGCCTTCTCCGGCGAGCAACGATGATCGCCGGTTTGCGATCTTGAATGCGCACCAGGTTTGGAGTCACTATGGAAAAATTAGATCTGCAAGCCTTCAAGAGCTCACTTGCACAACAGCAGCCCCCCGCTGATCTGAGCCTTGCCCTGCGGGCGTTGTGGTGGGATGCAAAGGGCGATTGGGACAAGGCGCACCACCACGCGCAGGAGCACGATGACGCGGCAGGCATGCTTGTGCACGCCTATCTCCATCGCAAGGAAGGCGATCACTCGAATGCGGCGTGCTGGTATCGCCGTTGTGGTGCCACACCGTCGCGGTTAACGCTCGACGAGGAGTGGGAAGAGCTGTCAAGGGCTTTTCTCGCGCAGGGCTAACGGCCGCGTCCCGATCGCATTGCGCCGGGCACCAGAAGCCTCAAAGCGTCGTCAGCGCAAAACCAAGCCTTAGAGCCGGGTACCACCGGGGGAATCGTCCAGAACCTTGAAAGACTCCTCGAGCTGCGGCGAGATCGGCACGTCGAGTTTTTCGCCGGTCGGCAGTCGTGACACGAACCACTTCTTGTAGAGCGGCAGCAGATCCTGGTTGGTCGCGAGCTTGCGCATGGCCCGCTCCACCACCGCAGCCACCTGTGGCTCGCCCTTGCGGAACATGATGCCATAGGGATCATAGGACAGGTAGTCACCCGTGACACGGAAGGTGTTCTGGCTCTTGTGCCGCGCGATCAGGCCATAAAGCAGGATATCGTCGGTCGCGAACGCATCGACTTTCTGGTCGACCAGCATCTGATAGGACTGCTCGTGGTCCTCGGCGGTGACGATCTTGAGGCCGAGCGAGAATTTGGCATCGATGGAATGCATCGCCTGTTCGTTCGTAGTACCCTTTGTCACCACGATGGTCTTGCCCGCGAGATCCTTGGGGCCGTTGATCGGAGAAGCCTTCGGCACCATCAGCTTGGTGCCCGAAACGTAGATCATCGGCGAGAAAGCCACCTGCTTGCCGCGCTCGGCATTCGCGGTCGTGGAGCCACACTCGAAATCGATCTGGTTCTGCACAATGGCGCCGATACGGCTGTCCGAGGTCACCTTGACATAGTCGATCTTGAGATTGGCGTTATCGACCTCGACGCCGATCTCGTCGACGATCGCCTCGCAGATTTCGAGGCTGTAGCCGATCGGCCGGTTGGCATGGTCGAGGAACGACAGCGGCGGCGAGCTTTCGCGGTAGCCGAGCCGCACGGTCTGGGTTTTCTTGATGTTGGCGAGAGTCGGACTAAGCGCCCCCTCTAACGTCTGGGCGCCGGCCATGGCTGGCCCCCATATGAAGCCGGCCAGCAGGCAGACCGCGTGGAACATGGTCTTGACAGATTCACGCATTGGTCGATCCAATCCTTGGAAACTTATGCGGGAACCGGCTCTCCAGGGATCTGGTCGGGCGGCACCACGTCATCCGGACGCAGCTCATGTTCGGGCGCCAGTTCGCCCTCCCACTTGGCCACGACGGCCGTGGCCAGCGAGTTGCCGATGACGTTGGTCGCGCTGCGGCCCATGTCGAGGAAGGTGTCGATGCCCATGATCATCAACAGCCCCGCTTCGGGGATGTTGAACTGGCTGAGCGTCGACGCGATCACCACCAGCGAGGCCCGCGGCACGCCGGCCACGCCCTTCGAGGTGATCATCAGCGTCGCCAGCATGGCGAACTGCTGCCCCAGCGACATGTCGATATGGTACGACTGCGCGATGAAAATACTGGCGAACGTGCAGTACATCATCGTGCCGTCGAGGTTGAACGAATAGCCCAGCGGCAGCACGAAGCTGGAAATCCGCGACGAGGCGCCAAACCTGTTCAGCCCCTCCAGCGTCTTCGGGTACGCCGCCTCCGAGCTCGCGGTCGAGAACGCGATTAACAGCGGTTCACGGATCAAACGCAGCAGATGACTATAACGCGGCCCGATCACCACGAAGCCGACGACGACGAGAATACCCCAGAGAATCGCGAGCGACAGATAGAAGCCGCCCATGAAGACGACCAGCTTCCACAGCACGCCGAGGCCGTTTTTCGCCACCGTCGCGGCGACCGCCGCAAACACCGCGAAGGGCGCGAACAGCATCACATAGCTCGTCACCTTCAGCATGATGTGGCCGAGATCGTCGATCAGCGCCAGCATCGGCTTGGAGCGCTCCGGCATGGCGCCCATGGCGACCGAGAAGAACACCGCAAAGATCACGATCTGCAGGATCTCGTTCTGCGCCATCGCATCCGCGATCGAGGTCGGAATGAGGTGGGTCAGGAACTTCTCAAGCGAGAACGCCGACACCGGAAGACCCGTCGACTGGGTCGCGGCCGGCAACGTACCCGGGAAATTGGCGCCCGGCTGCAGCAGATTGACCATCACCAGGCCAAGCAGCAGGGAGACGAACGACGCGCTGATGAACCAGCCCATCGTCTTGGCAAAGATCCGCCCAAGCTTGGAGCCGCTGCCCATATGGGCGATGCCGCCGACCAGTGTCGCGAATACCAGGGGAGCGATGATCATCTTGATCAGGCGAAGAAACAGCATCGCGATCAGGTTGATGCTGGCGGCAAGTTCGGAACGATTATCCGGAAAATACTGGTAGATCGCGGTGCCGACGACGATGCCGAGCACCATGGCAATGAGAATGTAGCGAGTAAACTTACTGGACATAGCCAAGCACTCCCCAATCCCGACGGTGCTTGAGTATGACGAAAATTTTACACAGGGCAACCGAGTTGAAGGCAAGTCCCCACGCTGTTGCATGTGCGCACCATGGTGGACACCGTCAGGTTCCGAGTGGCGGACGCAGAGCATCAACAGCATCTGCACGCCCCTACGGAACGCACTTATGCGCTAGACGTCGGCCTTCCGAGTGTTGCTGCGCAGTTCGTTGGCAACGCGTTTGACCTTGTTTCGCAGTGCGCCAAGCCCCGCCATATCGAGACCGCTGGCGCACATCATGGCGGCAGGAATCTCTCGCGCCTTGTAGCGGAATGCATCGCCCTTCTCCGTCAAAGCGACACGGACGATACGTTCGTCGTCAGTATCGCGTCGACGCGTGATCCAGTCATTCGCCTCCATCCGCTTAAGCAGCGGCGTCAGGGTTCCGCTATCGAGGAACAACGGCTCGCCGAGCTGCTTGACGGTTTGCCGGTCACGCTCCCACAACTCCAGCAGCACCAGATACTGCGGATAGGTCAGCCCCTGCGGTTCGAGGAAGGGCTTGTAGGCCTGCGCGAAGGTGTGGGCTGCGGCATAGATCGCAAAGCAGAGCTGGTTGTCCAGCAACTGTTCCGGCGGGCTGTCCGTGGCAACAGCAGGATTTCTGTTTTTCTTCAACGGCTTCGCTCCATCAGCAGGTGCGACTGAGACTTGCGCCAACTCGATTCGATGCAAGCCATTCAATAGCACACAATTCACTTGACAATACATAGCTGACAATTCAATAGCGCACAATGTAATGACCGAGCGTCGCCGTTGCGATAGGTCTTGCAGCCCGCCCCGATCAACCGTCCAAGGAGGAATTCGCCATGTCTCTGCAAAAAGTGGTCTACCAGGCTCATGCCCAGGCAACCGGCGGCCGTGATGGCCGCGCAGTGTCGTCCGACAATGTTCTCGATGTGAAGCTCGCGACCCCGCGCGAAATGGGCGGCGCCGGCGGCGTCGGCACCAATCCCGAGCAGTTGTTCGCTGCCGGCTATTCCGCTTGCTTCCTCGGCGCGCTGAAATTCGTCGCCGGTCGTGAAAAGATCGCGCTGCCGGACACCACCACCGTCGATGGCACAGTGGGCTTCGGCCCGATCCCGAACGGCTTCGGCATCGAAGCCGAACTCAAGGTGACGATCCCCGGCCTGCCGCACGACCAGGCCGAAGCACTGGTCCACAAGGCCCATCAGGTGTGCCCGTACTCCAACGCCACCCGCAACAACATCGACGTGCGCCTCGTCGTTGCCTGACGATTGAAAGCTTCCCTCCGGCCGCGGCGGAGCGCCTCGCGCGCTCCGCCGTTTTGTCATTCCAGCACATCAGGAACGGTTTCCCCTTCCCCGGGAAATGCATTAGCGTCGACCCGAAAACACGCCAGCGGTGGCATTCGATCCACCACGCAAACGGCCGGAGGAGACTACCCATGACGGACGGCACCAACCGCCAGATCCTGCTCGTCGAAAAGCCGACGGGAAAGCTCGGAGCTGAACATTTCAAATTGTCGGAAGCCGCCATTCCCGAGCCCAAGGATGGCGAGGTGCTGCTGCGGGTCCGCTATATCTCGCTCGACGCCGCCAACCGCGCCTGGATGCACGGCGCCACCTATCGCTCGGCCATCGAGGCCAATTCCGTGATGGCGGGCGGCGGCATCGCCGAGGTCGTCAGCTCCAATGCACTGGGCTTCACCCCCGGCGATATCGTCTTCGGCGATACCGGCTGGCAGGACTATGCCGTGGTTCGCGGCAAGCACCTGACCAAGATGCCGAACATCGAACCGATGACGTATCTGTTGAGCGTCTATGGCATCGCAGGCCTTACCGCCTATTTCGGCCTGCTCAATGTCGGGCGTCCGAAGGAGGGCGAGACCGTGGTGGTGTCTGCCGCGGCCGGATCGGTCGGATCGATCGTCGGACAGATCGCCAAGCTCAAGGGCTGCCACGTGGTCGGCATTGCGGGCGGCGCCGACAAGTGCCAGTGGCTGACGTCGGAGCTCGGTTTCGACGCGGCGGTCGACTACAAGGCAGGCCCGGTGTTCAAGCAGCTGAAAGCCGCCGCACCGAAGGGCATCGATGTCTATTTCGACAATGTCGGCGGCGATATCCTGGAAGCCTGCATCGCCCAGATGAACCTGTTCGGCCGCATCGCCTGCTGCGGCGCGATCTCGCAATACGACGGCACACCGTCGGCGCATGGCCCCCGGGGGGTGCCGGGGACAATTGTGGTGAAACGGCTCACCATGCAGGGCTTCATTGTGATGGATTTCGACGACCAGCGCAGCCAGGCCCTGGCCGATCTGCAGTCCTGGGTCGCCGACGGCAAGCTGAAGGTCCAGGAGGACATCATCAGCGGCCTCGAAAATACGCCGCAGGCCTTGGTCGGGCTGCTGGCCGGCGAGAATCGCGGCAAGCGCATGGTCAAGCTGTAGGCTTTGCCGGCTCCGCTTGCCATCCGGCGGATCGCGCGGCCCGCCCACGCGCGATCTGCAAGTGTCATGCATTCATCATGCTGTCTCCCGTGACAGCATTGGTGAGACGCCCTTGCGATCGAGATCGCGGGTCTCCTTGTTCGATGCGCATTCTGAACGCGTGAGTGCGTGCTGGCGTTCACATCCCTTGAAAACGCTATAGCAATTTACAACGTCCGGCGGCAGACTGTCCGTCAGCGGGCCACTGTCTTCCGGCTCCCAGGCGTTTTCATCGGGGGAAGCGATGACCACAACTCATGCCGACGCATCCCGCAGCGGAAGCGGGCTCCCCTTGACTGCTACCATCGGCGCGCTGGGGATCGTCTACGGCGATATCGGCACCAGCCCACTCTATGCCTTGAAGGAAGCCGCCAAAGCGGCTGCACACGGCGGACCGCTGACCTCTGATGCCGTGCTGGGCGTGGTGTCGCTGATCCTCTGGGCGCTGATCACCATCATATCTGTCAAATATGCACTCCTGATCATGCGCGCGGACAACCGCGGCGAGGGCGGCATCGTCGCGTTGCTGGCATTGTTGTCGGCACGCAACGCAAAGCCGGGGACCTGGCGCGCGCAGTTGCTGGTGGTGGGCCTGATCGGAGCTGCGTTGCTCTATGGCGATGGTGCGATCACGCCCGCCATCTCCGTACTAAGCGCGATCGAAGGACTGAAGGTCGACGCCCCCTCGCTGGCTCCCGCTGTCGTGCCGTTGACCGTCGCGATCCTGATCGGGCTATTCTGGGTGCAAAGCAAGGGCGCGGGTTTCATCGGCGGCATCTTCGGCCCGGTGATGCTGGCGTGGTTTCTGGTGCTTGCGCTGCTCGGCATCTATGGCATTGCGCATGCCCCGGGCGTTCTGGTGGCGCTCAGCCCGTTCTACGCCATCAACTTCCTGCTGCACGAGAACTTTCATGTCAGCTTTGCCATCCTCGGCGCGGCTTTTCTCGCCGTCACTGGTGGCGAAGCGATGTATGCCGACATGGGCCATTTCGGCCGGGTCCCGATCCGGCTGGCCTGGTTCGCTGTCGCACTGCCCGGACTGGTTTTGAACTATTTCGGTCAGGCCGCCTATCTCATCGCCGATCCCACCGCCATCGAAAACCCGTTCTATCAACTGGTCCCCGACTGGGCGCACTATCCGATGGTAGCGTTCGCAACGGTGGCGACCGTGATCGCGTCGCAAGCGATCATCTCCGGTGCGTTCTCGCTGACGCAGCAGTCGATCCAGCTTGGCTTCCTGCCGCGCATGCAGATCCGTCACACCGCCAGCCACGAGATCGGGCAAATCTACGTGCCGCTGGTGAACTGGCTGCTTGCCGCTGCAACGCTCGGCGCCGTGCTCGGCTTCGGATCATCGGATGCGCTGGCAGGTGCCTATGGCATCGCGGTCTCGCTGCTGATGGCCATCACCACCCTGCTCGCCGCGCTGGTGGCGATCCAGTGGGGCTACCCACCGGTGATCGTGATCGCCGTGAACGGATTTTTCTTCATCATTGACTGCATTTTCTTCGCGGCAAATTCCGTCAAGCTGTTCGAGGGCGGCTGGTTTCCACTGCTGCTCGCCGGCGCAGTCGCCTTCCTGATGCTGACCTGGCGTAGCGGCGTCAGACTGGTCGAAGCGGCGCGCGGCAAGCTGCGGCAGCCAGAGGAGGAGCTGATCGAAACCGCCGTCAGCAAATGCCACGCCAGGCTGCCGGGGAGCGCTGTCTTTCTGGCCTCTTCCCCTCACGGCGTGCCGCTGGCGCTGACCCAGTTCATCAAGCATAACCATGTCCTGCATGAGCGCGTCCTGCTCGTTACTGTCCTCATCGAGGAAGCACCACGGATCCCGGACGCGGACCGTGCCGAGGTCATCGAGGTGATCCCAGGCATCACCCGGATCGTCCTGCACTACGGCTTCATGCAGTATCCAACCATCTCCGACGGACTCAGTCTCGCCTCCGAGCAAGGCAAACTGCCAGGCCTCGACCTCAGCGACGTCAGCTATTATATCGGCCGCGAGACCATCATTCCGACCGACAAGGTCGCTGGCATGGCGGTATGGCGGGAATCTGTGTTCGCATTCCTGCAGCGAAACGCCGAACGCTCGGCGGCATTCTTCGGCGTGCCGACCAAACAGGTGGTCGAATTCGGTACCGAAATCGAAATCTGACAGCACCGTCTAACCAGGGTTAACGCTTTACCATTCGACACGCCGTATCGCGCGGCGATGGCTGGCTGTTTTCACGAATTGAAAACCACGGCATCGCTTTCAGAACCGCAGTGAGGGATTGTTAAGCGCCGACCGGCAAACGTGGCACCGAAATCATTCAGGCCTGTTTTGGCGACAGGTCGGGATTTCGGTTCGCGGCAACGACCGCCGAACCTGACGGGGACAGGGGCAACGGCGATGCAACTCAGCGTGCCGACAATTCAAGTCGTGATTCTGGCGAACTTCTCCGCCCTCGCGATCGTGTGGTTTTATGTCGCTCGCAGCTATCCGAACCTGAATGCCGCGAAATTCTGGCGGGCATCGATGTGCGTCGCAGCGGCCGGTGCCGCCACAGCGAGCCTCAGGGGCATCGTCCATCCGCTGTTTCCCGTCATCCTCGGCAATGGCCTTATGATCCTCGCCTGTTGTTTCGCTTGGGCCGGCATCAGACAATTCTATGGGCGTCCGGCTCCGATGCGGCTCAGCGTCACCATCACGGCAGTGACCGCGATTCTGCTCGGCATTTTCACCGTCGTCCATGACGACATCAACATCCGCCTTGCAATTCTCGCTGCTGGCAATGGCATCCCGCTCAGTCTTGCGGTGAAAGAATTGCGATCGAGACCGGAGCCTGCAAAGAGCCCGGGAGCGGATCTCGCCAGCCTGATGCTCAGCTCCATCGTGGCCATGCATGTCATCCGATCAGCGTGTGCCTTTCTCGGCGTCGGTGGTCAGGTTTCATTTGTCGACTTCAACGCATTCCAGGCCGGCGCTTTCCTGATTCTCATATTCGCCGGCATGATGGCCAATTTCGGCTTCGTGCTGATGGCGATCGACCGGCTGCGCGGCGAGGTCGCCGACCTCGCTTTGGTTGACGATCTGACCGGGCTCGCCAACCGCAGGCATTTCCTGGTTCGTCTCGCCGAGGAGTCCGTCCGGTCTGAGAGAACCTGCAAGCCCTGCACGTTGCTGATCCTTGACCTCGATGGCTTCAAGGCGATCAATGACGGATATGGTCACGGCGCCGGCGACGCGTGCCTGCGCGACTTCGCCCGCGTCACGAAAGCGCTGCTGCGCGACGGAGACCTGTTCGCACGCACCGGAGGCGACGAGTTTTGTGTGATCCTGCCGTCAACCGGAACACGCGACGCCGCTGCGCTGGCGCGCAACATCATCGCCACCTGCCGCAGCACACCGGTTCAATGGAACGGCATCACAATCCACATGACAGCTAGCATCGGCATCGCCGAGTGGTCGCGCCAGGTCGCGTCGGATCCGGAGCGACTGATCGCGATAGCCGACCAGGCCCTTTACCTGGCGAAGAAACAGGGGCGCGACCGGATCGCCGTTCATGAAGACGTGAACGATCGATCGCCCCAGATTCCCTTATCAAGGGTCGCCTGATCGGAACCTTGCCTCGCGTTCCCCGCTCCACACGCGATTGAGCATCGTCCGCCTCGACCTGTCCCAGGGCGGGACGTCCCGCGAAACTTTTATCAATTAAAAACCACCCGATCTCTCCGCGTTTTGCAGAGAGAAAATCTTAAGCGTCCGTCTGGCAGAGTCTCGGCGAAATCCGGGCATTTCTTATGGATTTCGGTTCGCGGCAACGACCGACGAACTTGATGGGGACAGGACAGGCGATCATGCAACTGAGCGTGCCGACGCTATACGTCGTCATTTTCGCGAATTTTCTCGCGCTCGGGCTCGTCTGGTTGCATTTTTTCCGCAGCTATCCGAACTTCGCGGCCGCGCGTTACTGGAACGCGTTTGCCTTTATCGCGGCTGCCGGAGCCGCCTTGTCGCTGTTCCGCGGGGTCTCGCATCCGCTGTTGCCCATTCTGGTCGGCAACGGCCTTTTGATCTTCGCCGGCGGGTGCGCCTGGATGGGAGTCAGGCGCTTCTATGGGCAATCGATCCCCTGGCTGACCTGCGTCGTCGTCACCCTCCTGAGCATCGCGGCACTTGCCATCCTGACCGTGTGGCACGACGACATTCGGTTGCGCATTCTGGTTTACTCGATCGGGCAATGCATCCCGCTCGCATTTGCCATTTTCGATCTTCAGGCCACGCCCGAGCGACGCAAGAGCCCCGGCGCGCGACTCGCGGCCGGCATGACTTTGGTCGTCATTGCGGCCCATGCGGTTCGCACCATCGCCAGTTTGATGCACGTTGACGGCGAGACCACGATCGTCGACCTGAACGCGTTCCAGGCCGTGTGCCTGCTGCTGACGGTCTTCGCCGCCATGATGGCGAATTTCGGCTTCGTCCTGATGGCGATCGACCGGCTGCGCGCCGAGGTCGCCGAACTCGCGCTGATCGACGATCTGACAGGGATCGCCAACCGCCGGCATTTCCTGGGGCGTCTCTCGGAGGCCTGCGCCCGCGCCCAGCGCACCAACGATGCATTTGCACTGCTCATCATCGATCTGGATGGATTCAAGACGATCAATGACAGCTTTGGCCACGGCGCCGGCGATGAATGCCTGCGGATCTTCACCCGCGCGGTGCCGCTGCGGTTGCGCGCCGACGATCTGTTCGCTCGATCCGGCGGCGACGAGTTTTGCGTGCTGCTGCCGTCCACCAGCCTCAGTGACGCGGCGCTGGTCGCCCGCAATCTCATCAAGGCCTGCCGCAAGACACTCGTGCTGTGGAACGGCAAACAGATCTCGTTCACCGTCAGTGTCGGGATCTCGGCCTGGTCGAGCGAAATTGCGCTCGACCCGCAAAAACTGATCGCCGAAGCCGACAACGCATTGTATGTCGCTAAAAAGCAGGGCCGCGACCGGCTTGCGGTCTACGAGGAGGTTGCGGACAAGCTGCGCGAAACCGCGTGACTTCGCCCTCGGGGCTGGCGACGGACCGGGCCGGCAGATCTTGCTCCGTTGTGCTACGATCGATCCGTTGTCCGGCAGACCGGACGATCGAAACGAGCACGGAGCTCTCATGCGCGTGATCAGAGCGGCCTTCCTCAGTATGGCCATCACGTTGCTGGTGGCTGCGCCGGCATCCGCTGATGTCAGCGTCCACTTTGCTGATCCGGGGCAATACAACAGCAGCGACTTCGGCAGCGCGACGCCGGAAGCGACGCTCTCCGAACTGGCCGGGCATTTGCAGAAACTGGGCGCCCGCCTTCTGAAACCCAACCAGTCCCTGCGCATCGACATCCTGCGTGTCGATCTCGCCGGCATGATCGAGCCATTTGGCACGCAGCAAATCCGGGTGATGCGCGACAGCACGCCACCACGC
>JBGMOD010000196.1:0-4946 GCA_041424235.1 Hyphomicrobiales bacterium | reverse complement strand
ATCGAGCGCCGGCATGAGATCGGGATCGGGAAGTGTACGCAGTCGGGACATCAGCAAATCCGTTTGAAAAGAAAAGCGGCGCTCGCAGGGCAAAGCGAGCGAAACTCCGCGCTGTCGGTGATCTCCGCCGGCGCGGAGGCGCGGGGTATCGGGGCATATCCAAAGCGGCCGAAAAAGGACTCAGCCGTCGTGGTCAGCAGATAGACGCAGGTCGCGCCATCATCAGCGGCCGCGCGTTCGAGCGCGGACAGCATGGCGCTCCCCAGACCCGCGCCGCGGCGCGCCTCCACGACGATGAAGGAGCGCAGCAAACGATCGGCTCCAGCGCCTTCTACGCCGCCATAGCCAATCAGACCGTCCTCATCGTCGAACCTGTAGAAATGACGGCCAGGCGCTGCGATATCGCTCGCCGGCAGTCCTGCTTCCGCCAGCACCTGCGCAAGCGCGGCCAGCTGGTGAAGTTCGACGCGCGTAGCGATCATGTCGTAGCCCGCTGCTCGTACCATGGCCGCGTCGCCTTCACGATATGCACGACCGAGAGCATTACAGGCACCTCGACGAGGACGCCGACGACCGTCGCCAGCGCAGCGCCCGAGTTGAGGCCGAACAGGCTGATAGCAGCGGCAACCGCGAGCTCGAAGAAATTGGACGCGCCGATCAGCGCGGCAGGCGCGGCAACGCACCAGGCCACGCCGAACCGGCGGCTCAGCCAATAGGCGAGGCCCGCATTGAAATAGACCTGGATCAGGATCGGCACGGCGATCAGCGCGATGACGAGCGGATGGGCAATGATCGCCTCGCCCTGAAACCCGAACAGCAGCACCAGAGTCGTCAGCAGGGCGACCAGCGATACGGGGCCGAGCATTGCGAGCAGGCGATCCAGCGCGGGCTGGCCGCCGGATGCCAGCAGCACGCGCCGCGCGATCTGGGCGACGATGACCGGCACCACGATATAGAGCAGCACCGAAATCAGCAGCGTGTCCCATGGCACCGCGATCGAGGCGACGCCGAGCAGCAGCCCGACCAGCGGTGCAAAAGCGAAGACCATGATGATGTCGTTGAGCGCTACCTGGCTCAGCGTGTAGCTCGGCTCGCCCTCGCAGAGGTTGGACCAGACAAAGACCATGGCCGTGCACGGCGCCGCGGCAAGCAGGATCAGCCCGGCGATGTAAGAGCTCACCTCGCCCGCAGGGAGCAGCGGACGAAACAGCCACCCCAGGAAGACCGTACCCAGCAACGCCATCGAAAAGGGTTTGACCGCCCAGTTGATGAAGAGCGTGATGCCGACTCCTTTCCAGTGCTGTCGCACCGACCCCAAAGCACCAAGGTCGATCTTGAGCAGCATTGGAATGATCATCAGCCAGATCAGCGCCGCCACGACGAGATTGACACGGGCGATCTCGGCCGCGGCGATAGCGGCGAAGAGGCCCGGCAGCGCATAGCCGAGCGCGATACCCACGATGATGCACAGCGCCACCCAAAGGCTCAGATAGCGTTCGAAACCGCTGATCGCCGGTTTGGTCGGCGCGTTAACAGCGCTCATCCCTCGATCCTCTTGCCGGCGGCATCGATGACCCGCTGACCATCCTCCTTGGTGAATGCGCCGCGCTGTTGGCTCGGCAACAGATCGAGCACTTCCTCGGACGGTCGGCACAATTTGACGCCCAGCGGCGAGACGACGATCGGCCGGTTGATCAGGATCGGATGGGCGATCATCGCGTCCAGCAATTCATCATCGCTCAACGCGGGATTGGCGAGGCCGAGCTCATGATAGGGTGTGCCCTTCTCGCGGAGCAGATCGCGGGGCGTGATCCCCATGCGCCCGATCAGCGAGGCGAGCCGCGATCGGTTCGGCGGCGTTTTGAGATATTCGATGACATGCGGCTCGATGCCGGCATTTTCGATCATCGCGAGCGTGTTGCGCGACGTGCCGCAATCAGGATTATGATAGATGATCACGTCGATCGGCATCACGCAGCGTCCCCGCGACGAGTGCTCGCGCCTTCGACCTGGCCGATTCCCCGAACATGAGCGCGTAACGCCAAGGCGTCGAGCCGGTCGAACGGCAGCGCGATGAACAGCTTAATCCGATTTTCCAGATAGCGCAGAGCCGTCACGAACGCCCGTTCGCGCTCGATCGTCGGGCCTTGGACATGGCTCGGATCCTCAATGCCCCAATGCGCCGTCATCGGATGACCCGGCCAGATCGGACAGGTTTCGCCGGCCGCGTCGTCGCAAACGGTGAATACGAAATCCATGGCGGGCGCATCGGGGCCGGAGAATTCATCCCAGCTTTTCGACCGTAGACCGGCGATCGGATACTCGATCCGCTCGAGGAGCGCGATCGCGTCCGGATTGATCGCACCCTTGGGAAAACTGCCTGCGGAAAAGGCGCGAAACCGGCCCTCTCCCAATTTCGTCAATGCACTCTCGGCGAGGATCGAGCGCGCGGAATTGCCGGTGCACAGAAACAGGACATTATAAATGCGGTCAGACATGAGAAGCTCCGTCAGCAGCAGGAAATAAGCTCGGCGATCAGCGGTTCGCACAGCTCTGCCCTCCCCCCGCAGCAGTCCTTGACAAGAAATAGGGTGAGCGCCTTGAGCTGGTCGAGATCGGCGCGGTAGATGATATGGCGGCTGTGGCGCTCGGCTCGGACCAGACCGGCGCGAGCAAGTCCGGCAAGATGCGAGGACATCGTATTCTGGGGGATGTCGAGCTGGCGGGCGACGTCCCCGGCGGCGAGGCCGGCGGGCTCATGGCGCACCAGCAACCGGAAGGCGTCGAGCCGCGTACTTTGCGCCAGTGCGCCAAGAGCATCGATAGCAGAATCATTATCCATATATCGATATTATTGGATATATGGATTTCCTGCAACCGCCCTAAAGCCGAAAACAGCAAAAAGGCCCGGTGGCTGATGCCACCGGGCCTTTGCGGCTCTCAGAAGGGAATGTCGTCGTCATCCACCGAGCTGTCGTTGCCACCCTGGTCGCCGCTCGCGGGCTTGGCGCGGGTGAGGAAGGTCACCTCGTCGGCGATGATCTCGACGCCGTACCGCTCGATATTCTCGTTGTCGGTCCAGCGGGTGTAGTGGATGCGGCCGCGCACCATCACCTTCATCCCCTTGTCGACATATTGTTCGACGGTCTTGCCGACGCCGTTGAAGCAGGTGATCCGGTGCCATTCGGTATCTTCGATCCGCCGGCCATTGTCGTCCTTGACGATCTTGCCGTTGCTGTCGCGCTTGGGCCGCGAGGTCGCGAGGCTGAAGTGGGTGATCTTGGTGCCGCCCTGGGTGGTGCGGGCTTCCGGCGTGGCGCCGACATTGCCGGCGAGGATGACGAGGTTCTGCATGTCGAGGTTCCTTTTTGGGTGCCGAAGGGACCGTCCCTTCGACTGACCCCCGAAAAAGGCGGGCATGGGCGGTGCTTCCACCGGAGCGCGTAAGCCGCGCAGGGGAACCCCGACACAAGGGGTGGTGCGGGCAGCCGTGGCACACGGCAACTCGGCCCGAAGGGGAGCGGGTTGGAGGCACCGAACGACCGACTTAGGGATCAGGTCAAAAAGAAGGGATGGTCACTTCGGTTCTATGACACCAGGAACCGGTGCAGAAACCCCGCCCCACCGCTGCGACAATCTACGCCCCGCAGAGCCCTCATAACCGCTGAACGGCACATTCCCCCATTTCTGACCCGTCCGCAGCGAAGCGGCGATGCCCGGTACGAGAAAGGAGGTGATGGCTCTGTCGTCCGTGTTACGGCAGGGTCACCCCCGGCCTCAACGGGCTCGGTGAGCCCGTCTTTGACCAACGCGCAAGGCTACCATTGGAGCGCCGGTTACGCGATCTGCGCCCGGATTACGGCAAGGAGACGGTCGACGCACAGCGAGGCGTCCGTCACATCGAAAGGTGAAGCCCCGCCCCGGAACATCGCATCGATTTGATGGCGGCCATAGGCAGGCGAAAGAATAGCCGCGAGCTGCGGAAATTCCGGTGGGAAGCCCGACAGGCCCGTCGCCACGGCAAGCGCCAGGGCCTTTTCAAGGTCATGCCGAATATGGACGCGGTTCCAGTCGTCGGCATAGCCCGCCTTCATCAGATAGGCTTTGAGGCTAAGTTCGATCGCGATGGCCAGTGAATGCGCAGCGCTCGCCGGAGCGATCCCGACGCTTGCCGACGCGCCGCGGGCAAAGCCCGTGGCATTCTCCATGAAAACGTCGATCAGCGCCGGATCGACGCACCCGGCGAAACGCCGCGCAGCGTCATCGAGCGTGGCGGCCGATAGCCCGAGCAGCCAGCGCGGTCCTCCGATATTGCGCAGATGGCGCAAATGCGCCGAACCGGGTTCATCGGCGTCGGTGCCGGCCGACCAGCGCAACAGCAACGCGGCCTTCCAGCAGCGCCCATGGCGCTGTCGGAATCCAAGCAGAGCGCTCAGTTCCTCATCATGCAAATCGCGCATCATCATCTCTCTCTCATTTGTGGCAAGGCGACGGCCGGCGCGGCGTGAGCAACGCGGATGGCTGGTCGACACTGAAATGGATCCGCGCTGCGGACACGACCGACGGATTCCGGCGCTATTCAGCCAAACCAAACACGCCTCGGCATCCTCCCCTCTCGCTGGCGGGAATTCCGATGGGACAACCGTAAGCAGAGCCAAAAAAGGGCCGCCGGCAAACCGGCGGCCCGCGGCTTCAGCCCGCACCGCGACGAGCAGCTGAAGGAGGGCTTCCCAATGGGCCGCGACGATCAACGACCCGGAGTCCCCGAGCCTTGGCTTCGATGACAAGCCGCTCCGTCACGCCATTGCCCTGGAAGGCGATCACGAATCTCGGCTTGAGCGAGAGCATCTGCTCGTTGCGACGGAAGCCAGCGCGATCTCCGAGCTTGCGATCGAGACCGAACCGCACCTGCTGGATGCCATTCTGCTCGGCCCAGGACGCTGCAA
>JBGMOD010000195.1:0-47353 GCA_041424235.1 Hyphomicrobiales bacterium | reverse complement strand
CGAAGATCTGGAATTCCCACTGGCCCTTCGCCACTTCGGCGTTGATGCCTTCGTGATTGATGCCGGCGGCGAGGCAGAGATCGAGATGCTCTTCGACCATCGTGCGGGCGACATCGCCGACGTTCTTGTAGCCGACGCCGGTGTAGTACGGGCCCTGCGGCGCGGGATAGCCGGCTTCCGGGAAACCGAGCGGACGACCGTCCTTGTAGAAGAAGTATTCCTGCTCGAAGCCGAACCAGGCGCCTTCATCATCGAGGATGGTCGCGCGCTTGTTCGAGGCATGGGGCGTGACGCCATCGGGCATCATGACTTCGCACATCACCAGCACGCCGTTGGTGCGGGCGGCGTCCGGATAGACCGCAACCGGCTTGAGAACGCAGTCGGAGCTGTGGCCTTCGGCCTGCTGGGTCGACGAGCCGTCGAAGCCCCACAGCGGGAGCTGCTCCAGGGTCGGAAATGCGTCGAACGACTTGATCTGCGTCTTGCCGCGCAGATTCGGGGTCGGGGTGTACCCGTCGAGCCAGATGTACTCGAGTCTATACTTTGTCATTGCGATCTCTTGCTGAGTTGACGATGCGAAGGGTGAGAAATTCCCAAAGCTGGCCCGGTCCAATACGTAAACTGGCCACCAACGGCCTGCCGTTTGTTAAGCATTTCTTATGCCAAGATGACACCGATCACCGCAGTGCGTCGAACACGCCGTTGCAGCGCAGTGCGCCGAGATGTCGCACCCCGAGCGTCCGTCTCACGATCGCCCTGATGCTTCCGCAAGCACGCGCAAGTGCAGCAAAATCGCATACTTCTTAGCCAGACTGAGTCAGCAAGGCTGGAACTGCGCAGGGCTTCGGCAGCAGAACCGGCATTGCAAGGCCTCAACCGCTCGGGCGCGGGCCGCCATGCCGAGCCCACACGCAAACACCCGATCTGATGATATTCTGAGCAATTGCTGCCCTATATGAGGCACGCCGCGCAAAACCGGGGCGACTCCCTATATGATGGGTGCCCCGCGCGTACCTGCGCGGCCAATAAGGAGTGCAGACGATGAGGAGTTTATCTCCTGGCGAATCGGCCAGGATTTATCAGTTTCCGGTCGGCGGCCGCGCCGGCCTCAGCGCCACCCGCGAGACAATCAAGCCCGCCGCCATCACCGGATCACAGCAGCCGGCCGTGGACGTCTCCGCCTGGTACCACGCGGAAGCGATCGAAGACGCCAAGAAAGGCTTCGAACACTGATGTCGCCGGCAGGGTCGATATCAAAGCGTTGCACCGCCCTGCAGCGGGATCCAACCCAAGAGCCGAAACACCATGTTTCGGCTCTTTTGTTTTGTGGCGTGGCGTAAAGCTCAGACGCCGAAGATCGACCAGCCGAGCCGTTTGGTCAGCGCTTCCAGCGCGATCCGGCCGAGATGGGAATTGCCGTTGGCGTCGAGGCCCGGCGACCACACCGCGATCGAGGCCTTGCCGGGCGCCACCGCCAGGATGCCGCCGCCGACCCCGCTTTTGCCGGGCAGGCCGACCCGATAAGCGAATTCCCCCGACCCATCGTAGTGCCCGCAGGTCAGCATCAGCGCATTGATCCGGCGCGCTCGCTCGGCCGAGACGATCGAGAAGCCGGTCGAGGGATTGGTGCCGGAATGGGCGAGGTAGCGTCCGGCCATGGCAAGTTGCCGGCACGACATCGCGATCGCACAGTGGTGAAAATAGACCCCGAGGGTGAAATCCACCGGGTTCTCGATCACGCCGAACGACTTCATGTAATTGGCAAGCGCGGTATTGCGATAGCCGGTGCGCTTCTCCGAAGCGGCCACCGCATGGTCGATCACGATGGACTGGTCCTGCGCCAGGAAACGCATGAAGCGCAGGATTTCGCCCAGCGACTCGCGCGGCTGGTGCCCCGACACGATCACATCGGTGACGGCAATGGCTCCGGCATTAATGAAGGGATTGCGCGGCACGCCCCGTTCTCGCTCCAGCTGGACGATGGAGTTGAAGGCATTGCCCGAGGGTTCGCGCCCGACCCGCCGCCACAGCCGATCGCCGACCATGCCCAGCGCCAGCGTCAGCGTGAACACCTTGGAGATGCTCTGGATCGAAAACGGCGCATCGCTATCGCCGCCCGCCGCAATGGTGCCGTCCGCATCGATCACCACCATGCCGAACGCATTGGCATCAACCCCGGCAAGCTCAGGAATATAGCTCGCGACCTCGCCCCGGTCCCGCCGCTGCGCCATCTCGTCAGCGATCTCGGTGACGACGGATTGGAGGTCGGGGGTGGTGCTGCTCATTTGGATTTCAACTGATCGCGATGGCATTGGCGGGTGGGCGCATTTCTGTACGCAAGCGTCATGCCAAAACGCGCGGCCCGTAGGGCGGGTCAGCGCAGCGTAACCCGCCGCCCCCAAATTCGGAAATCGTGAATGGCGGATTACGCTAACGCTAATCCACCCTACACGCTGAATAGGACGAGGCGCTCTCGTCCCTTACGCCGCGCGAATATTCGCCAGGAAGTGATCGACATCAGCGCGTAGCGTCGCCGACTGCTTCGAGAGTTCTTCCGCCGAGAGCAGCACCTGACTTGCCGCGGTGCCGGTCTGGCCGGCAGCCTGATTAACGCCGACGATGTTGTGCGACACTTGGCCGGTGCCCTGCGCCGCCTGCTGCACATTGCGGGCGATCTCCAGCGTCGCCGCGCCCTGCTGTTCCACCGCGGATGCGATGGTGGTGGCGATCTCGTTGATGGAGGCGATGGTGTCGCCGATGCTGGCGATGGCCTGCACAGCCTCGCCGGTCGCGCCCTGCATGGCGGCGACCTGGGCGGAGATCTCCTCCGTTGCCTTCGCGGTCTGGCTTGCCAGCGACTTCACCTCGTTGGCCACCACGGCGAAGCCGCGGCCTGCCTCGCCGGCGCGCGCTGCCTCGATGGTGGCGTTGAGCGCCAGCAGGTTGGTCTGGCTTGCGATGTCGCTGATGAGTTTCACTACGTCGCCGATCTTCTGGGCCGCGGCGGACAGCCCCTGCACCGTCTGGTTGGTGCGGTTGGCTTCCTCGACCGCCTTGGCGGCGATCTGGGTCGACTGCGTCACCTGACGGCCGATCTCTGACACCGACGACGACAGTTCTTCGGTCGCGACCGCCACGGTCTGCACATTGGAGGTGGCCTGGCTTGCGGCCGCAGCAACGGTGGTCGCCTGCCGGCTCGCCTCTTCCGCAGTCGCCGACATGCTCTGGGACATCGAACGCATCCCGGTGGCGGACTGTCCGAGCGTATCCAGCGACGAGCGCACGCCGGTTTCGAACTCATCGGCCATTTTGGTCAGGAAATTCTTTTTCTCTGCCTCGGCCTTGAGCTTTAGCGCATCCTGCTCGCCGCGCAGCCGTTCCGCCTCAACCATGTTGTCCTTGAAGATCTGCACCGACTGCGCCATGGCGCCGACCTCGTCGCCGCGTTCACGCGCCGGAATCTCCGTCCGGGTGTCGCCGCCGGCGAGCTTGCGCATCGCCGCCGTCATGCCGGTGATCGGCTTGACGATGCTGCGCCCCAGCAACACTGACATGCCGACGACCAGCAGCATCGCGATGCCGACCAGCGCGCCGATTTGCCAGACCTGCGACCAGAAGATCGCATCGACGTCATCGACATAGATGCCGGCGGCCAGCGCCCAGCCATACGGCTTGTATTCGGTCGCATATGAAATCTTGGGCACCGGCTGCTCGCTGCCGGCGCGCGGAAAACGATAGGAGACAAAGCCCGAGCCCGGCCCCTTGCTGACGAACTCGACCTGCGTCTTGGTGAAATAGACGCCGTCAGAATCCGCCGTGTTCAGCAGATTCTTGCCTTCGACTTTCGGATTGGGGTGTGCCGCGACCAACCCATCCAGGGCCAACGCATAGAAGTAATCGCTCTGGCCGAACTTGAGGGAGCGCAGCAGCGCCTTGCTCCGTTCCAGCATATCCGCATCGGACAACCCGGCCTTCTTCGCCGCCTCGCGGTCAAGATCGAGCGTCTGGCGCGCCACCAGCACGAGATCCTGCAGCTTGGCCTTGCGGTCCTCCAGCAGGTTGGTTTTCAGCGCCGAGAGGCCGACGACGGCCACTGCGCCGATGCCGAGCACCGCCAGGCAGACCATGATCATGAGCTTGGAGGAAATCCGCAAATTGCCGAGCATCAGGCACCTTTTCTGGGGTCGCAGGCGCGGTCTGCAGGGCAGCACCGCATATTACCTCTCTGCTAGCCGGAATTGGTGAAATTGCTCCTAACGCTGCGGGTGCTCGTCGTTATCGCGGAGGGGGGAGCGATCAAGCCATCGCCGGTGGCGTCTGTTTGTTGCCGATCCCCAAATTATCGATCGGCGGGGCGGCCACAACGGAACGCAGCACTGCCGCGGCGGCACGATATTCGGTCTTCAAGCGCCGGCACAATTCGACCGTCGAGGGAATATCATCGATGTTGCCGACACCATGCCCCGCAGTCCAGATGTCCTTCCAGCGCTTACGCGTCTCGGCCGCTGCAACCACCTTCCCCGGCAGTGTCGTGCGCAGCACATCAAGGTCGACTCCCGCCGCGAGCAGACTCCTCGTCAGCCAGTTGGCCGGGGCACCATCGATCGAGGCACTGAAGAACACGTCAGTCGCATTCGATTCGACAATCATGCGCTTCTGGCCCAGTGGCGCGGATGACTCGGTTGTGGCGATGAAGCGGGTGCCGATGTAACCGAAATCGGCTCCCATCGCCTGCGCCGCCAGCACGTCTCGGCCAGTGGTCATGCCGCCGGCCAGCACCACCGCACCTCGATAGATACGGCGGACCTCGTTCATCAGAGCGAAAGGATTGATTGTGCCGGTATGGCCGCCCGCGCCGCCGGCGACAGCAATAACACCATCGACGCCCGCCTCGAGCGCCTTCTCGGCATGGCGCTGGTTGGCAATATCGTGCAGCACCACGCCGCCATAGTCGTGAATCCGGGCGATCACATCTGTCGGCGCACCTTTGGAAGTCAGCACCACCGGCACCCGATACTTGATACACAGGTCCAGATCGCCTTGCATTCTCGTATTCGACGAATGGACCACGAGGTTGACCGCAAACGGCGCTATCTTGCTGCCGGACGCATGCTCTTGCAGGAGCTTCAGGCCTTGCGTGGTCTCGACCAGCCATTGCTCGAACTCCTCGCGCGTCCGAGTGCCATGTGCGGGGAAACTTCCCATCAAACCCTCGGAACAGGCCGCGAGCGTCATCGCGGGTGTCGAGACCAGAAACATCGGCGCGACAATGACCGGAATCTCGAGTTTGCCGGCCATCTCTTGAAGGTTCATTGCAGCCTCCGGACCATATCTGTTGTCAGGCGTGGGGTTCGGCACGCGTGACGCCAAGCGCGGCAAGGCGCTCGATCTCCGCGTCGTCGAACCCAAGAATCTCCCGCAAAACCTCTTCGGTATGTTCGCCGAGATCGGGCGCGTCGCACGCGACCGCCGGGCCTTGGCCGCCAAAGGAGTACGGCATGCCCTTGACCACCTCACCGCTCGCGCGCCAGATCAACGTGTGACCGGCGAGGTCTCGCGCTCGCTTCAACGTCGCGCCATCGTGGACGGGCGCGGCGGCAAGTCCGGCGTCCACCAACCCCGCCACGGCCTCGACGGCTGGACGCCTTGCACACCATGCGGCCACGCCATCGTGCAGATTTTCATGACCGCCGACAATCGCACGGCAGCGTGCAACGTCGGCTTCTTTCTCCAATGTCAGGGCAACCCAGCGGCGGTCGAATGCCAGGAAACAGTCCTGCAGGATAACGCCCTGTTCGGCGTTGCCGCGCCGCCTTGTCCCGGCCGGTTCGCGATCGACGGAACTGGCGAAGATTTCCTCTCCGATCAGGAAGCTCGTCACCTCCCGCTGCGAAATGTCCAGCAGCGCTCCTTTGCCGGTGCGCCGCGCCTCGCGAAGCGCCGTTATGATCATGCCGGTGGCAAACAGGGAGACAACCTGATCCGGATAGTTGACATGCAAGCCGCTGATGACGGGCTTGTCGTCTTCATAACCGGTCAATGCCGCTATGCCACCCATCGCTTCCAGCGTCGAGCCGAACGAGCCGTGAAGCCGATAGGGGCCGGTTTCGCCCTGGCTTGAGATCGAGGCAAAGATCAACCGCGGGTTGCGAGCTGCAAGCGTGGCGTAGTCGAGCCCCAAACGTTCCAGAACGCCGCGGCGGAAATTTTCCACCACAACATCCGCCTTCGCAATCAAATCCTGAATCACACGCCGGCCTTCCGGAATCCTCGCATCGAGCGCGACGCCCCGCTTGTTACGATTGGTAAAGCGAAACTGCGGCGATCGATTCCACCACCCCGGCTCCCTATCACGGCCGCTGCCGATCGAGCGAAACAGATCCATAAAACTCGCCGATTCGACCTTGATGACCTCGGCGCCGAGGTCTGCCAGCATCGCCGACGTATTGGCGCCGGCCGTGAGCTGGCCGAAATCGATGACGCGAACGCCTGCAAGTGGCTTCATCCCAGCACCGCGTCCAACATCGAACGGGTAGCGGCTGCGGACGGACCAAAGCTTCGGCCGTTCCAGAGCACCGGCAATCTCGGCGACCGCGGCATGCCCAGCGACGGGTCGGCGACCGGCACAATAAAGCCCCGCGCCGTGTATTGTGGGTCGTCGTGCAAATCGGTGGGCGTGCACACCGGCCCAAGCGGCACGCCGCGGGCTTGCGCCTCGGTATAGATCTGATCACGCGTCCGCGCCGCGAACCACGGCGACAATTGGTCGTAGAGCTCACGGATATTTTCAAGGCGGCCACGGCGCGTCGCAAATTTCCTATCATGCAGGATTAGGCTGCCGGCGAGATCGCGCAAGTTCTCGAACTGGGTCACGGTAAAAACCACCGCGATCCAGCCATCGAGGCATCGCACCACCTGAAATTCCGAACCCGCGCCCTGGCGCGTCGGTGCGAGGCCGTCCGCATCCACTCCGGCGACCGCCTTCCAATTGACCCACATGACGGTCTCGATCAACGAGATGCACGCGGGCAGCAATGGCCGACCGGCGTCGCGCTCGACAAGCAGTGCCATCAATGCCGTGAACGCGGACAGACCCGCCGAATACGATGCCTGATGTCCACCCAGCCGCAACGGCTCGCGGTCGGGATCTCCGACCATGTCCAGCAAGCCGCCGAGTGCGAGCGCGGTGAATTCCGACAGGCGCGGCCCCGGTGTCGGCATCGTGGCCGGCCATCCCCTGACCTCGACGACGGCGATGCCGCGAGCCGTGGCGGACACGGCGGCTTCGTCGCCTTCTTCCAGCAAAACCGCGTCGATCCGCTTGCTCAGCAGCGTTGCAACGGATGCGCGAGCCGCTACGGAATCATCGGGCAGCACCAGCGAGCTCTTCCCGGCATTGAGAAACTCGAACAAGGCACTGCGCACGGGCGCGTCGCCGCGCGACAGCAGCGGCGGCTGGCGCCGCACGGGATCGCCGCCAGATGGTTCGAGCTTGATCACCCGTGCACCCAGATCCGCCGCGATCTTTCCGGCCAGCGATGTTGCCAGGCGAACGCAGATCGGTGCTTGCGGATTGCCGATCTCCAGAACCACAAGCCCGGCGAGCGGGAGGACGTCTTCTGGCTCGGCGTTAACCGCAGAGAGCTTAGTCATGAATCGAGTCGCGTTCCCTGCCAAGTGCCGATCGCCACATCATGTCGTTTCCTCCGTTCGGAAGATTCCCGAACCGCGCTGCCTGCTGTTGTCGCGAGCGACGGCATTTGACAATTCCCGGAGCGGGCCGTCCAGTCGAGCCGCGCACCTCACCATTAGAAATCACGGATGTGATGGCGTGCGATAGGTACACGGCGACGCACCGGAACAGGCATGCGAAAGCAGGGCCAACTCATCACAACCATGATCCTTCGAGGCACACGCGCGAAAACAACTTGATCGTTTCGCCCACGGCAGCAAGTCTGGCCGCTGCATTTTCACGAGCAGCCACGCCCTCTCCGAGGAGTACAGGGTGTGCCCGTGAGCAGATATCGGGGAGAGACCATGGCGCCGAGATTTTCGCATCTGGCATTCCTTGCGATGGCGTTGGTTTCAGTCTGCCTCGGTACGCCAAGCCACGCACAAAAAAAGTATGATCCCGGCGCCAGTGATACCGAAATCAGGATCGGAAACACGGTGGCCTATAGTGGCCCGGCTTCGTCCTACGGGACGATCGCCAGATCCGAGGCCGCCTATTTCAAGAAGATCAACGATGAGGGGGGCATCAACGGCCGCAAGATCAACTTCATTTCCTACGACGATGCAAATAGCCCGCCAAAAGCCGTCGAGCAGACCCGCAAACTTGTCGAAAGCGATGAGGTTCTATTCATCTTCAATTCGGTCGGAACCGCATCAAACACAGCAGTCCAGAAATATCTGAATGCAAAGCACGTCCCGCAGCTCTTCATTGGAACCGGCGCAACGAAATGGGGCGACCCGACACATTTTCCCTGGACCATGGGCTGGCAGCCGACCTACCAGAGCGAGGGACGCGTCTTCGCCAGATACATTCTCAAGCATCATCCCGACAGCAAGATCGCCATCCTTTGGCAGAACGAGGATTTCGGCAAGGACTACCTGAAAGGATTCAAGGACGGTCTCGGTGACAAGGCCCAATCCATGATCGTCGCAGAGAGACCTTACGAATTAAGCGATCCGACGGTCGATTCACAAGTCGTGGCCCTCAAGGCGTCAGGCGCCGACATCATGGTCACCTTTTCAACACCAAAAGCGGCCTCGCAGACCATCAGAAAAATCGCGGAGATCGGCTGGAAACCGCTTCACTTCCTCTCCAGCATATCCAACTCGGTAGGGTCCGTGATCAAGCCCGCCGGCTTCGACCACGCACAGGGACTCATGTCCAACGCCTACGCAAAGGACCCGACCGATCCGACCTGGCGAGACGATCCAGCCGCAAAGGAATGGCTGGCTTTCATGGACAAGTATTTTCCCGAAGGCGACAAGACCAACAGCAACAATGTTTACGGCTATACGGCCGCGCAAACTCTGGTGCAGGTCTTGAGGCGCTGCGGAGATGATCTCACGCGTGCAAACATCATGAAGCAGGCGGCCAACTTGAGAGATCTCGAGCTTGGAATGCTTCTGCCTGGGATCAAGATCAACACGGATGCCAGCGATTTCTTTCCAATCGAGCAGGTGCAGATGATGAGGTTCGATGGCGAGTCCTGGAAGCTGTTCGGTGAGATCATCACCGGCGAAGTCGGTAGCGAACAATCGCGGTAGACCACCGCCAAAGTGCAAGTCGCGGCGCGGGCAAAGCCAGGTCATAGATATCACAACCGTGATGACTACCGGCGCACACCCAAAAACGGCTTGATCGCGGCACCGGCCGGCGCAACTCTCCGCCCCGAAAACCACACCGCCCCTTTAGCGGGGACGAGCGTGTGCGCGAGATCATATCGGGGAGAAACCGTGCCGACGAAACCCGCGTACCTGGCGTTCGCCGCGATCCTGTCCACCGCCCTCTGCGCCGCCACGCCGGGCTCCGCGCAAAAGACATACGACCCCGGCGCCAGCGACACCGAGATCAAGATCGGCAACATCATGCCGTACAGCGGACCGGCATCGTCCTACGGCCTGATCGGCCAGACCGAGGCGGCGTATTTCCGCAAGATCAACGACGACGGCGGCATCAACGGCCGCAAGATCACCTTCATCAGCTACGACGATGCGTTCAGTCCACCAAAGGCCGTCGAGCAGGCCCGCAAGCTGGTGGAAGGCGACGAGGTGCTGCTGATCTTCCAGTCGCTCGGCACGCAATCCAACTCCGCGATCCAGAAATACATGAACGTCAAGAAGGTGCCGCAGCTGTTCGTCGCCACCGGAGCAACCAAATTTGGCGACCCACACAAGTTCCCGTGGACCATGGGCTGGCAGCCGAATTATCAGAGCGAAGGCCGCATCTACGCAAAATACATCCTGCAGCACTATCCGCAGGGAAAGATCGCCGCGCTATGGCAGAACGACGATGCCGGCAAGGACCAGATGAAGGGACTGCGCGACGGCCTCGGCGACAAGGCCGTCATGATCGTCGCCGACGCTTCCTACGAAGTGTCCGACCCGACCATGGATTCCCAGGTTGTGCGGCTGCGAAACTCCGGTGCCGATATCTTCATTTCCTGGACCACGCCGAAGGCGGCGGCGCAGGCGATCCGCAAGGTCGCGGAACTCGGCTGGAAGCCGGTCTATTTCATCGGCAACACATCCAGCCAGGTCGCCAGCGTGCTCAAACCCGCCGGCTACGAGAATGCGAAAGGCGTGATCTCCAGTGCCTATCTGAAGGATCCCACGGATCCGACCTGGAAAGACGATCAGGCCGTGAAGCAATGGTCCGCGTTCATGGACAAGTACCTGCCCGACGCCGACAAGACCAACAGCAATACCGTTTATGGCTATGCGGTGGCGGCAACCATGGTGCAGGTGCTCAAGCAATGCGGCGACGACCTGACCCGCGCCAACGTCATGAAGCAGGCCGCCAACCTCCGGAATGTCCAGCTCGGCATGGCATTGCCGGGCATCACCATCAACACCAGCGCGACCGATTTCTTTCCCATGGAGCAGTTGCAGCTGATGCAATTCGACGGCGCGGGCTACCGGCTGATCAACGGCATCATCGCCGGCGAAGTTGGAAGCGCGGCGGCGGAGTGAGCCGTTCGGCAATAATCAAAATGGAGAGCATGACATGACGACTGGACGTCTGGCCGGCCGTGCCGCGATCGTCACCGGATCGGGGCAGAATATCGGCCGCGCGATCGCCCACCTGTTTGCCCACGAAGGCGCCGCGGTTGTCGTCAACGGACATTCCAACCGCGCCAATGTCGATGCGGTGGTCGCGGAGATCGTGGCCACCGGCGGCAAGGCGGTCGGCGTGATGGCCGATGTCTCCAATCCGGATCAGGTCAAGGACATGGTGGCGCAGGCCGAAGCCGCATTCGGCCACGTCGATATCGCCGTCAGCAATGTCGGCCGCAGGCTGCGCCAGAGTTTCGAGGAGATCACGATCGCCGACTGGCGCGACACCATCAACCACAATCTCAGCTCGGTGTTCTATCTCGCCCATCACGTTCTGCCCAGAATGCGCGAGCGCGGCTTCGGCCGTATCATCAACATCTCCGGCTATGACGGCTTCACCGGCCACATGGACCAGCGCGCCCACAACGTCACCGCCAAGGCCGGCATGCACGGCCTGACCAAGGCGATCGCGCGGGAATACGGCATCCACGGCGTCACCAGCAACACGGTGGCGCCTGGCGCCATCGACACCAAACGCGACCGCGCACAGTACGCTCATGTCAACATGGAGCATGTGCTGGCGCGTCTTGCCATCAAGCATGCGGGAGAGTCCGCCGACATCGCCGAGGCCTGTCTTTATCTCGCCGCCGACAGTGGCAAATACGTCACCGGCCAGGTGATCCATGTCAATGGCGGGGAATTCATGTTCTGACGATGATCGTTTTGCAGATCGTGGACTTCTCGACCGCGAGCGGGCATCATCCCGCCGATTGATCGGTGCATTCGCGCATGTCGGCAAAATCAGCAGCAGCATCCGGGACGGCCGTCAAATCCGCGGAGCGGACATTGGCCATCCTGGAATATTTCCGGGAGAAGAAACGCGCCGCCACGGTCGGCGAGATCGCCGGCGCGCTCGACCTGCCGCAGTCAAGCACCACCATGCTGCTCAAGAGCCTGCTCAATCTCGGCTACCTGGACTACGCGCCGCAAACCCGAAAATTCCGGCCGACGTTTCGCGTAGCCGTGCTCGGAAACTGGATCCAGCAGAGCCTGTTCAAGAGCGGACCGCTGACCGACACCATGGATGCGATCGGCGAAGCGACCGGAGAATCCGTGCTGCTGGGCCTCCAGAATGGGCCTCACATGCAGTACGTTCATATTGTCATTCCGAGCCAGGGCGTGCTGCTGGGGGCGCAGATCGGTATCCTCAGGCCGATGACATGCGCCGCGCTCGGCCGTGTTCTCCTGAGCCGAAAGACCAATGAGGAAATCAAAGCCATCATCCGCCGCAACAACGCCGACGCGCAGGACAATGCGCACCGCGTCCAGGAGCGGCAATTCATGGTGGAGATCGAAACGATCCGCAGCCAGGGCTTTGCTGAAAGCCGCGGAAAAATGACGCCCGGCGCCAATGTTATCGCCATGCTGGTTCCATCCCATGACGACAGCACCCCACTGGCGATCGGGGTCGGCGGTCCGATGATGCGCATCGAGGAGCGGCGCGACGAGATCCTTCGGGTGATGCGGCGTTATCTGTATCGAAAATAACGGCGAGCGCTACCCATACACCAGCCGTGGCAGCCACAGCGACAGTTCCGGCACATAAGTGATGATGCCGAGCACCAGCAGCAACAGCACGATAAACGGCAGGATGCCGCGGATCACCTCGGTGATCGGCGCGGCCACGATGCCGGACAGCACATAGAGATTGAGCCCTACCGGCGGGTGCACCAGCGCGATCTCCATGTTGTGGGTGAAGATGATGGCGAAATGCACGGGATCGACGCCAAGCGGCTTCAGCACCGGCACCAGGATCGGCAGCACGATCAGCATGGTCGAGGCCACTTCCAGAAAGCAGCCCAGCACCAGCAGCAGCACATTGATGGCCAGCAGGAACTGCCAGGTCGAAAAATGATGATCGATGATGAAGTGAACGAAACCGGCCGGAATTCCCGATTCCGTGATCCAGTGGCCGAACGCCAAGGCGCTTGCGACGATGATCATGATGGCCGCGGCGCTCTTCAGCGCATCGCCGACCACGGACAGCGTTTCGTGCCATGAAAACCCGCGATAGACGAACAGGCTGACCAGAAGCGCGACGGCGGCCGACAGTGCGGCCGCCTCCGTCACCGTGACGACGCCGCCATAGATGCCGACCATCACGACCGCGGGAACCGCCAGTGCCGGCAGCGCCCGCAGTGTCACGGCGATCAACTCCGCACGCGGCCGCGACGGCTCCACCGGCAGATTGTTGCGATGGGCGTAATAGATGATCCACAAGGCGAACAGCAGCGCCTGCAGCAGGCCCGGAAGGATGCCGGCGAGGAACAGCCGCGGCACCGACTGCTCGGCGATAATGCCGTAGAGCACCAGCGACAGGCTGGGCGGGATGACGATGCCGATCGTGCCGGACGCGCCGATCACACCCATGGCAAACGAGCGCGGATAGTTCCGCTGCAGCATCACCGGGATCAGCAGCGTCCCCATCGCCAGCGCCGTCGCCACGCTGGAGCCGCAGATCGCGGCGAACAGCGTGCAGGCAACCACGGCCACAAGCCCAAGCGAGCCACGCAGGCCGCCAAACCAGGCGCTCGCCAGATCGACCAGCGCATTGGCCACCCCGCCCCGGCGCATGAAGGCCGCCGCCATGACAAAGAACGGCAGCGCCATCAGCGTCGCCGAATTGAACTGGTCGATGATCTTCTGCGCCACCCCGATCAGCGGCACGCCGGTGACAGCGAACAGGATCGCCGCGCTCAGGCCCAGCACCACGAAAATCGGCATGCCGGTCATCAGCAGGCCGAAGAACAGCAGCACGACAAACAATGTCATCACGGCTTGTCACCATGGTGCGCATCGACGGTCATGGTTGCGGGATCGAAACGAAAGCCATAGCGGTACAGGCGGATGACATAACGCAAGCTCATCAGCGCGGCGCCCGTCGGCAAGGCTGCATAATACAGCCACATCGGGAACCCGAGCTGGGTGCCGCTGCTCTCGCCGAGATCATAGGCGTCGGAGACGATCCAACTGCCGTACAGCACAAGGCCGAAACAAAAGCCGAGTGCGACCAGGCAATTGAAGACCTCCATCCAGCGCTGCGCTGCAGGCGGCAGCAAGCGCAGCACGATATCGCTGCGGACATGCCCATCTTCCGCCACCAGCACGCTGCAGATGATGAAGATACCCCAGACGAACAGGTAAGTGACCACCTCGTCGGTCCAGCTCACCATGAGTTGCGGCGCGGCGTAGCGGCTGGCGACCTGATAGTTGCCGATCGCGAGCGCGACCAGACCGAGGCCGCCTGCCAGCCAGCGCTCGGCCTTGCTCCAGGCCGCGATCACGCGATCGATCTGCATCGTTAGTCTGCCGCCTGCAGCGCGGCTCTGGCCTTGGCCACCAGATCCGGATCGAGCTTGAGGCCGCGCGCGGTCTCCTCCTGGGTTGCCATCATCTCCGCGCGCATACTGCGCAACTCATCCTTGGCCGGGGTCACGACGGTGACGCCGTGGGCGGCCAGGGTCTCGGCGGCCTCTTTCTGGGCCGCGATGCTCTCGGTGCGAAAACCGTCGATCATGGCCGCCCACGTCTGCGTCATGATCGCCTGCAGATCCGGCGGCAGTTTGTTCCAGAAGCCGAGACTGACCATCGGCACATACTGGGCGAAGCTCTGGGAATCCTGCAGCGCGTACTTGAGGCCCGCTTCCCACAGCTTGGCGCTCACCACGGTATCGTTGGTGGACAACAACGCATCGAACGTTCCCTGGCTCAAGGCCAGTGGCACCTCCGGCCAGGGCACCATGCTGGGGGAGCCCTGGAAAAACTTGACGCGGTAAAACTGTCCGGCGCCGCCGGACGTGCGGACCTTGAGCCCTTTCAGATCGGCCAGGCTGTTGAGCGGATGCCGCGCGCTGTAGGAGTGACCGGCACCGAGATCGAGCCATTTGCCGATCACTTTGACCCGCAGCTTCTGCTCCAGCGAGCGATCGAGCACCTGCCCCACCTCGCCGTCGAAAATCGCGTGAATCTCACCGGCCCCGCGGCCGAAGAACGTCGGCAGCATGCCCAGGTCGAAATTGGGTTCGAATCCGGTCAGCACCCAGACGCCGGGGACCGCCATGTCGATGCCGTTCTGCCGCAGCGCCTTGCCGACATCGCGATCGGCGAACAACTGCCCGCTGTGAAACAGCGTGCCGTTCAGGCGGCCCTGAGATTTCTCCCGGAGTGCGTCGAGATAGCGACCGATCTGTTTGGCGCGTATGTGGGCCGGGGTGGTGTCCAGCGAGACGCGGAAGTCGAAGGTTTCGGCATGCAGCGGACCATTCCAGACGACGGCGAGCGCTGCCAACGCCAGCGCTGTTCGGATCACACCCATGACACTCTCCTCCCCGGATCGGTTTTTTGTTTGGTCAGGCCGCAGCGGTTCTCCCGTCCGCTATTTCATCACCTCGGCTTGTCGCAGGCCTGCGATCTCGCCGGGCGCGAAGCCGATCGCGCGCAGCACCTCGTCGGAGTCTTCGCCGAGCAGCGGCGCCCGGCGGCGCACCGATCCCGGCGTTTCCGTCATGCGGATCGGGACGCCCGCGATCGTCACCGGCGTGGCGCAGCCGGGCTGCTCGACCTCGACGATCATCTCGCGCACGGCAAAATGCGGATCGCCGGCGATTTCATCGATATGATAAACCGGCCCGAACGGAATCCTGCCGCCGAGCAGATCCTTCAATTGCTGCTTGGTATGGCGGCCGACAAAGGCGCCGACTGCGTCATACACCGCATCCTTGTGGTCGACCCGCGACTGCCGGGTGGCCATGCGGGGATCGTCGATCAGATCCTTGCGCCCCATCAAGCTGCAGAGGGTTTTCCAGAACTCGTCGGTGTGGGCGGCGATGGTGATCCAGCCATCTTTCGCCTTCAGCATGCCGAACGGCGCCAGCAGCGGATGGCGATTGCCTTCCGGACGCGGATTGAGACCCTGGAAGGCGCGCTGGTGCACGATCCGCTCGCAGATCGACAGCATGACATCGACCATCGAAACATCGACATACTGGCCCTCGCCGGTGCGGCCCGCACGCAAGATGGCGCAAACCACGCCGAAGGCGGCCATCGCGGCGGGCACGGTATCGCCAACGCCCGGCCCCACCTTCATCGGTGTCTCGGCATCGGGGCCGGTGATGCCCATGATGCCGCCCATCGCCTGCGCCACCGGATCATAGGCCGGCCAATCGGTGTAGGGACTGCGGCCGGTGCGCGGATCGCCGAAGCCGCGGATCGATGCATAGACCAGCTTCGGATTTTCCCGACGCAACATCTCGTAGGACAACCCCAGCCGGTCCATCACGCCGGCGCGGAAATTCTCCACCACCGCATCCGCGCTCTTGCACAGACGGATCAGGATCGCCTTGCCCTCCGGGCTCTTCAGATCCAGCGCGATGCTCTTCTTGTTGCGATTGACGCTGGCGAAGTAACCACCGAACAGCTGCAACGCATCGTCGGCCCGGAAGGGACCGCCGCCGCGGGTGGCGTCGCCCTCCAGCGGCTCGACCTTGATCACCTCGGCACCCTGGTCGGCGAGCATCATGGTGCAGTAGGGGCCGGCCAGCATCTGGGTCAGATCGATGATCCGAATGCCTTCCAGCGCGCCCGTCGATTGTGTGCTGGTCATGTCTTTACCTGGCCATTGCGGCGTGGGTCGGTGAAGTGAATACGGTGCGACATCACATGCCGATCAGGTTGGCGCGCTCGACCACATTGTTGACGATGCGGATCGAGGCGATGTCGATCATTTTGCCCTCGTACATCACCGCTCCCAGCCCCTGCGCCAGTGCGGCGTCGAACGCGGCCTTCATGGCGCGGGCGCGATCGACCTGGTCCTGCGTCGGCGAGAACACCTCCTGGGCGATCTCCACCTGGGAGGGATGGATCGCCCACTTGCCGACCAGGCCAAGCGTCATCGCCCGCCGGCACTCCTCCCGGTAGGTGTCCGGATTCTTGATATCGGCGTAGGGGCCATCGACCGGATCGAGACCGTTGGACTTGCAGGCGATCGCGAGGCGATGGCGCTGATAGTGCCAGATGTCACCGGGATATCCGCCGGAGCCGCCGATGTCCTTGACCGACACGCCCTGGCTCGCGGAATAATCGCCCATGCCGAAGATCAGCGCTTCCAGCCGCGGCGTCGACGCTGCGATGCGCTCGATGTTCATCATGGCCTCGACCTCCTCGATCAGGCATTCGAGACCGATCCGGTTTTTCAGGCCGAGATCCTTCTCCAGCTGCGACAGCAGCTTGTCGACGAACAGCACGTCGTCGGCGTCGAGCACCTTCGGGATCATGATCAGGTCGAGCTTCTCGCCTGCGCCCTGCACCACCTCGATAATGTCGCCGTAGCAGAACCGCGTCGCGGTGTCGTTGATGCGGACGCAACGCACGGTGCGACCGAACTCCAGCGTGTTGAGCGCTTTGACGATGTTGCCACGCGCGGCCTTCTTATGGTCCGGCGCCACCGCGTCTTCCAGGTCGAAGAACACATAATCGAGGTCGAGGGCGGCCGCCTTGGCCATCATCTTCTCGGAACTGCCGGGCACCGACAACTGACAGCGGCGCAAGCGCCTGGGGCGAATATGCTTGGTCATGATGGATATCTCCGAAATCCTGAATTGGGTTTAGCGATCGCCCCAGGCGCTGCGGCGTTTCATCAGAACGGTGCGCTCGCCCTCGAAAACCAGCTTGTCGTGCTGGTTGATGCCGAAGTGCTTGAAGCGGACGATGCCCGCGTCGGTGCGGTCGGTATCGGTTTTCTCCAGCACCTCGGTGAATGCATAGAGCGTGTCGCCATGGTGCACTGGCGCCTTCAGTCGGATCTTGTCCATGCCGAGCTCTTCGAGCACCTGCTCGCCGGTATCTTGGGCGGCAAGCCCAATCACCATGGAAAAATTGATGCCACCGAACACGATGCGGGTGTCGAAACCCGGGATATCCGACGACTGCTTCATCAGGTGCTCGTTGAAATGCCCCTGTGCGGTGTTCATCACCATGTTGGTGAGCAGGACGTTGTCCATCTCGGTGACGGTCTTGCCGCGGGCATGGGCGATCACCTGGCCGATCTCGAAATTCTCGAAGTAGTTATCCGGCGATGTCCGGCTACTGATGTTGCTCATGACGCCCCTCACCCGAGATGCTCGAACGCCTGCTCGATCATGCGGCGGTCGGTCGCCGACTTGCCGAGCAGGTTGTCGGAAATGATGCGTTGCTGGATTTCCGAGGTGCCCTCGAAGATCTTGGTCAGCCGGGCGTCGCGCCAATAGCGCTCCACCGCATGCAGCTTGGTGTAGCCGGCGCCGCCATGGATCTGGATCGCCTCCGAGGTCACCTCCTCGGCCATCTCGGAAGCGAAGTACTTCACCATCGAGGCCTCGGTGTCGCAGCGGCGCTTCTGGTCGATCTCGTTGCAGACGTAATAAAGCAACTGCCGCGCCGCCTGCACCTTGGTGGCCATGGTCGCGATCTTGAAGCGGATGGCCTGGAATTCGGAGATCGGCATGCCGAACTGCTTGCGCTCCTTGGCATAGGCGATGGAGTCTTCCAGGGCGCCTTGCGCCAGGCCGATCGACCGCGCCGCGGTGTGGGCACGTGCGGTCTCCAGACCGTAGGTCATCAGATAGAAGGCCTTACCTTCGTCGCCGATCAGCGCGTCCACCGGCACCCGGGTGCCCTGGAACGCCAATTCATAGGTGTTCCAGCCGAAATAGCCGATCTTGGGAATCGGATTGCCTTCGCAATTCGACGGCAGCGATCCCCGCGGCTTCTCGATCAGGAATGCGGAGATTCCCAGATAACGTTTGTCGGCCGAGGGCGGCGGCGCGGTGCGGGCGAACACCGTGATGTAGTCGGCGCCGTCGGCAAAGGTGCACCAGTACTTGTTGCCGGTGATCACCCATTCGTCGCCGTCGCGCACCGCGCGGCAGGAGATCGAGGCGAGGTCCGAACCGGTGCCGGGTTCCGACAGCGCCGCCGCCTGCAGGAACTCGCCCTTCGCGGCGCGTCGCATCCGCTCCGCATTCTTCGGACTGAGCGAACCGCCGAGCCGCAGCCAGCCCGCCTGCCCGCGCGCCATGATCGAGGCCACCGACATCCAGCCGCGCGCCAATTGCTCCGCCACCAGGCAGTATTCGAACGATCCGAGCCCGAGGCCGCCGTATTCTTCGGGAATGCGGATGCCGAAATAGCCCATGTCGGCCATCTTCTGGCGCAGCTCCATGGGAATCAGGCCTTGCTGCGGATCGAGCCGATTGGCGACCGGCAACACTTCCTTCATGGTGAATTCGCGCGCGGTGTCGCGGATCAGCCGGCGTTCTTCCGTCATGTAGCCATTGCCGTCGCCGGACACGGTGACGTCCGCGGATGTGGTCATGAGCGCTTCCTCACCAGATTGGTGCGTTGATAATCGATCAGCAGCGCGCCCTTGGCGTCGCGACCCTTGCTGTGCCAGGTGACGATGCCGAAGCCGGGGCGACTCTCGGTCTCCCGGCAGGCGACGACTTCGCTTTCCGCATAAACGGTTTCGCCGACGATCACGGGGCGGTGATAGGTCAGCTTGTCGACGCCGAGGAACGGACCGCCACCCTCGCTGAGATCTTCCACGGTGAGGCCGAACACCGTGTTGAACAGCAGCAACGGAACAACGACCAGATCGGCATGGCCGTGGGCGCGCGCGTAGTCGGCGTTGGTGTAGAGTGGGTTGTAGTGCAGCGTCAGGGTGGCGAACAGCGTATTGTCGCCGGCGGTGAGCGTGCGGCCCCAGTGATGCCGAAACAGCTGACCGACCGAAAAATCCTCGAACCGGTTGCCGCGCCGCCACGGCTTCGCTTTGGCTTTCAATTCCGCGACAATGTCAGCGGTCATCTCGGTCGCTCCCTCGGCTTTTTGGTGCGCGGTGTTGAGCGACAGTGGCAACCGCATCGCGTTTCGTCCATGCGAAACCGCGGATACCGACGATAGAATCACATATGTGATAGAGCGCCTCTCATCGTGAGACTTAGATCAAGCCCGTCGCAAAACGCTCGACCGCGTCATTGAACAACGCCGGCGCTTCCGCGTTGATCGAGTGCCCGCCCTCGAAATCCACCACCGCGAGCGACGGCAACAGTTTCTCGGCGCGGTCGCGCAGCGGCTGGAACGGGCGTTCCCACACGCCGTTGATCAGCAGGCTCGGGACGTTCACGCTGCCGAGACAATCAACCACGGACAATTGCGGGGTCGTATAACGAAGCGCGTTGGCGACCGCCGCCGGCGACACCCGTGCGACGTCATCCAGCATCTCCTGCTTGACCTCCGGCGCGAAGCGAGTGGCGAAGCGTGGGTGGAAGCGCAGGGCTTCGATAGCCTCAAGGCCGCCACGCTCCAACGCATCGGCGCGCGCCAGCCGCTGTTCGCTGCCTTCCCGTTCGCCCGGCGCCGACAGCGCCGAGAGCGAGTTGGTGAAGACCTGACCGATGACATGCCGGGGATAACGATGCGCGTAGTGGATCGTCAGCCCAGCGCCGAACGACTGGCCGCACACCAGCCAGCGATCGACGCCGAGATCGCGCCGGATCTGCTCGAATGCGTCGTGGTAGCTCGCAACACGATACGCCTCGGGATCGCTTGGCGTCGGCGAGCGTCCATGGCCCCATAATTCGACGACAACCGGGCGGCAGAACCTTCGCAGGCCCTCAAGATTAGGCCGCCATTGCGCGCGGCTGGACAGAAACCCGTGGACCAGAAGGAGATACGGACCGGTGCCTGCGGGCTCCGCTTCGACATAGAGTTTCATCAGCCAGAACGCTCGCACGGATCAATGTATTGTGGAGTGGGCCTGCACACTCCTTATACGGCCATCAGGGCGCCGATGTCCCGCGCGGAATCGACCGTCTCGATGTGACGCCGGAGTCTCTCGGATCGCTCCGCGCCCACCACGGGAATCGCCAAGCTGCGGAATTTGGCCAGGAGTTTTTCGCCCTGGCGGCCGAGGTCCGAGTCGGGAATGGCGACATCGAAACTGGTCTCAGTGCGCTCGCCGCCGCGGGTGGTGATAATGACACGGGCATCACGCCCCTGCGGCCGATCGCCATGCACGCTCACCCGCTCCCGCACCGCGGTCAGCGCCGCGTCCATGGCATTGCGATCCGAATAGGTGCCGATGGCCGCGGTATCCACACCGCAAGCCGCAAGTGCTGCGGTGTGGCGCAGGCTGAACTTGGTCTCCAGGCCCGTGCGCGGCGCCGGGATGTTGCACACCGACAGATGGCCGGGCGCGACATGGACATCGATGGCGGCGATGTCCGGCCCGCTCAGCGACAATTGCCGGCGCAGCACCTTGACGGCTTCGATGGTGGAATGCGTGAGATAACAGGCTGCATGATACTTGAAGAGCGTCTCGACCACGAGGCTGCCGGGACGCGGCAGGGCAACATCAGCGGAGGGATCTCCGTCACTCTGCGTGGTAATGAAACCCTGCGCGACCTCGAGCACGCCGGAATTGGCGGTAAATCCGCGCGCGGCAAGGCGGGCGGCAAGCACGCCATTGGCTGCGGCCCGGCCGGCGTGGAACGGCTTCGCCATGGTGCCGAACATGGATTTCAGCCCGGCCGCCTGGGTCCCTGCGAGCCCCAGCGCCATCGCCATCCCTGCGGCATCGAGGTTCATCAGCAGGCCAGCGGCCGCCGCCGCGCCGAACGATCCCAGTGTCGCCGTAGAGTGGAAGCCGCGCTCGTAGTGCGAACGCATCACCAGCGAGCCGATGCAACCGGCAGTCTCATAGCCCGCAATAAAGGCACGCAGCACCTCCCTGCCCGAGCGGCCCTCCGCCTCGCCGACGGCAAGGGCCGCCGGCAAGATGGCTGCGGTCGGATGCCCGATCAGCGGATGGACGTCGTCATAGTCGAGCGCGTGAGAGGTTGCACCATTGACCAGCGCGGCATCGACGGGCGAGCCGCGCAGGTCGAAACCGACAATCGAGGCCCGGCCTCGCGCACCATCAGCGAATTCGTCGCGCAGGATTCTTGCAACCGGCTCATCCGAACCGGCCAGCGTGACCCCGAACCAGTCCAGCATGCATTGCTTGGCGACGGTCAGCGTCGCCGCATCGATGTCGGCCTCGCGATAGCCAATGATATGGTGCGCGAGCCGCGACGTCAGATCCGCCATGATCGTTTCCTGGTTCTTCTTCTTGAAGCGCAGGGTCTCGCGGCTGTTCCCGCTATGCAAGAGCGGATCTCCAGCAGGAGCGCAACCATCACGGATGTGATAGCTGCGGACAGTCATCGCAGGTCAAAGCGGCCTCCGGCCCAGGATATCGGCACAGGCCGCAAGCGCCTCATCCGGCAAAGCGAACACCCGGCGGACCGAGGTCGCGATCATCAGGTTTTCGCCGAGCCCGAAGTCTTCGATGGCGAACTGTTCGGCGTCGTAGACCACGCCGTTTTGTTCGACCGACGCGGTGTTGACGGTGCGCGCGAGCAGCGTACGCGCATCGGTCGTCCAGGCGAATACCGGCTTGCCGAGCGCGACCGCGAAGCCGATTTCATAGGCCGTGCCCGGGTCCATATTCGGCCCGCGAAACGGCGAAAGTTCCGCCAGCACCGCATCGGCCCGCCGGATCATGTCTTCGTTGGCGCGGCGGATGCGGTTCGCATGCCGCGCCTTGTCGATGTCGGCGGCGATCTCGTTGTCCATCGGCCACAACGGCTCGAGGTCATGCCGCCGGCAAAGCGCCTTCAGCGCGGCGGCGAATTCCGCCACATCGCGACGAAAGACGCCGGGACCGGCCAGATAAATCCCGGGGCGCGTCACTTCTTTGCCAGCAATTCGTCGCGCGCCCTGGTGAGCTTGTCGAGTTCCTCGGTCTGCTGGGCGATCCGGTCAGCCGTCCGCTCCTCGTTCTGGCCGCCGGAAACCGCGGCAGCCTGCTCGATCAGTTGCCGGATATTGTCACGAATGATGGCGATGCGGTCTTCGAGTTCGGATAGGGACAGCGAATCGATGCTCATGAGCTTGCTCCATCGTCCCGTCCCGGCAGGTTGCGGTGGGTGCGGCGATCGCAATCACGTCGCGGCGGGCCGGACCGGTTGGGAGCGATGATACCGATAGATACGGCTCGCAACAGCTAGAATCTGGAGCCTCCGCCCATTCCCCCTCCCATGCCGCCACCTCCACGCTTGCCCTTGGCCCCGGGATTTTCCTTCGGGGCAACGCCTTTCAGTTCTTCCGGCGTCACACGGCAGTCCCCGTTCCTGTCGTTGCGCATGATGAACGGGCTCGGCTTCTCGACAAACTCCTTGCGGCTGACCTTGCCGTCGCCATTGTCGTCGAAATAACCGAGCTCGGCATCCGCGAGGGAAGGATCGGTCTTGCGAACGATGGCGAATTCGGACGCATCGAGGAAGCCGTCATGATTGCGGTCCGCAGACCTGAAAATCTGGTCGGCGAATTTCTTCCATTCGTCGCAGGTGTAGATGCCGTCATGATTGGCGTCCCAGATCAGCGGACCGTTTCGCAGCGGGTCCGCCTCGCCCGGATCCGCTTTGCCCGGCACCTGCGCATAACCCGGCGCGACAGCGATGATCGACATTGCATTGATCGCCACGGCGACGGCGATGCGGAGAATAAACGGTTGGACCAGGCTCACGACAAAATCTCTCGACGAGTGAAAAACAAGCTTTCGAAGCTGCGGGGAACGACACTAACGTGGTCCCCGGCCGCGGGGGATTAAGTTTCCGCAATCTCGGCCAGAACGGTTCTCAAATCACCCCCTCAATCAATCGTGACTGTTTCACGATATTGCTGATCTGTCGTGGATTTGTTACCGCGAATGACGGGATGTGGCGACGTTCCGCCGCACAATATCGGGATTTGCCCGGCGCCGCCGAGCGGGGTAGTTTCGCCCGACTCGGCAGATGCGACCCGAGGCCAAGAACCGATCGGCTGTCGACGAGAGCCTTTTGACAAGAGACCTGACGACAAGAATCTCGATGAAACGACGTGACTGAAGCGATCCGCGCGAGAGACGACCATGGAAGACCGTTCGTTCTTCGTCACCTTGATCCTGCTGATGCTGGTGCTCGCCGCCGGCGAGGTCGCCTATGGCATTTACGGACCGTTCTTCACCGACACCACCCACGAGATGCACGAGTTCAGCAGCCGCAATCGGCTGCGGTGATGCCGGAGACAACATGATGCGAGCACGACGGATGATGCGGATCGGTGCGGGGTTTTGCGTGGTTGCCGTCGCGCTTGCGCTGGTGACCAGCGCGGATGCGCGTCCCCGCACGCGGATCAAGGTGCAGCGCTGGCAGGGCTATGGCTTCCTGCCGGGCGTCCGCTCGCCCGAGCGGATCGAATGGGAGCGCGATCAGGCCCGACGCCGCGATCCGTTCAACGTCTACTACGGCTACCCCGGATATTATCGCGGTCGCTGGAACGGCGGCGGCTTCGGCCCGTGCTGGACCTACACCCCGATCGGGCCGCATTACAACTGCGGCTGATCCACTCAGCTACCTCTACTTTGCCATTTCCACAGAGGTCGCGGTCGCCGGTCCCTCACCCACGATCAGCAGCACGGCGTCTTCGTCCTTGGCGCCGTCCCAGTGCACCTGCTTGCCGAAATGGGTGACGAAGCTGCCGGCGGGCATAGCCACGGTGCCGTTGTCGGGATCGAACTTGTTGCCCGTGCCGACATACCAGGTGCCCTTCAGGACGGTGATGAAGCGGTCGTTGGGATGGAAATGGGGCCGGCTGAAGTGATTGCCCTTGGTCCACTTGGTCATCACCGCATAGAAACCCGGCTTCGAGGGATCACCCACCAGCACCGCATTCTGTGCTCCGCCGGCATCGACCGCGCCCCAGGGAATCTGGTCAGGCAGCTTGAAGGACAACGCGGCCGGATTGAGTTCGGCGGCGATGCCGGATGCACCGAACGCGATCAGCGCCAATGGAACGAGACAAATGTGCAAACACCTGCGGGCACGTGCAGCCAGTTGACCGGTCATGATGGTCTCCCATGATGCTCTCTTCATCAGAGCTTGGGGCGAACGATAGCATGCCCCGTACAATTGCCGAGAGCATACGGTGCCCTTCGCGCAGACGTGACTGCGCGCGCCGCGCCTAATGCTGCATCTGCGAATTGCTGTACCGTTGCGCGAAACGTTCATGCCACAATGGAATAACAATTCACAAAAAGGGTTTTTCAGCGCGGCTACCATTTGCGCTGGTCGACTGATATCGTCCGCGCAGCAAAATCAGCGCGTCCTGAATGCGCGCATCATTGAGGGAGGACGTGCCTGATGAATCGCCTGAGCGTGTTGGGGATGGGATCGCTGCTGCTGGGTACCGTCGCCGTATTCGGCGCCGTGAATTTTTCCGCGCCCGCAATCGCGCAGTCCGACGGCTGGGTCACCGTGGTGGACGGCAAGGAGGTCGGCGACTGGGACAAACTCGGTGTCGCCAACTGGCGGATCGCCGACGGCGCCCTGATGGCCGACAAGCTGGAGGGCAAGGATCTCTCGTACCTGATCACCAAGAAGTCCTACAAGGATTTCCAGATCAAGGCCGAGTTCTGGGCGGATGAAGACGCCAACAGCGGCATCTTCCTTCGCTGTTCCGACATCAAGAAAGTCGGTTCCGACACCTGCTACGAAGTGAACATCTTCGACAAACGGCCGAAGCCCGAATACGGCACCGGCGCCATTGTCGATGTCGGCAAGGTCGATCCGATGCCGAAAGCCGCCGGCAAGTGGAACACCTACGAGATCACCGCCCAGGGCGACCATCTCGTGGTGGTGCTGAACGGCGTCAAAACCGTCGATGCCCATGACGCCAAGCATGCGGAGGGGCCATTCGCACTGCAGTATGGCTCCGGCGTGATCAAGTTCCGCAAGGTGCAGGTCAAGTCGCTCTGATCACATCGCTTTGATCGAGTTGCTTCGATCGTGTCGCCCCGACCGGATCGCGGCAGCAACATTCCTCTCCGCGGAAATTATCAACGCCGGCCGCCTCATGCGGCCGGCGTTGTCATGACCGGTGCCTCAAGTTTTCGGTCCGCGGCAGTAGCTCCCGCGCAATCAATGGACTAGCCTTGATCCCAATCAAGCGGCGGCAAACGTCCGCAGGTTCGGGAGGACCCATGACCACACCCACAACAACCAGCAAGATCATTGCCCGGCGGACCGGCACGCGTTTCGGATTAGTCGCCGCATTCGCGGCCGGCCTGGCGCTGCAGGCATCCGCCGCCGGAGCGCAAACCGCCGTGCCGTCGATCCCATTCGACTCCGTCGCCAATCCGCTGAAGCTGCCGGCCAACATGTATTTCGGCGAGGCCTCCGGCGTCTCCGTCAATTCCAAGGGACATGTGTTCGTGCTGTCGCGCGGCAACACCAGCGGCCCGGCTTATGCTGCGGCGGCGACGCAACTGCTGGAATTCGGCGCCGACGGCAAGTTCATCCGCGAAATCGGCAAGAACCTGTACGCCTGGTCGTTCGGCCATACGGTGAAGATCGATCCGGCCGACAACATCTGGGTCACCGACAAGGGCTCGGACATGGTGATCAAGTTCGATCCCGAAGGCCGCGTGCTGATGGTGTTCGGTCGCAAGCAGGAGGCCTCCGACGAAGACACGGCACCGCTGAAACATCCCAAGCCGCCGTTGCCCGCCGAGGACGGCCGCTTCCGCCAGGTCACCGACGTGGCGTGGGATGCCGCCGGCGACACCTTCATCAGCGACGGCTACATCAATTCGCGGGTCGCGAAGGTGGACAAGAACGGCAACTGGCTGAAATCCTGGGGCGACCGCGGCACCGGTCCCGGCCAGTTCAACACGCCGCACAGCATCGCCACCGACGCGCAAGGCAACGTCTATGTCGCCGATCGCGGCAACCACCGCATCCAGGTCTTCGACAGCGACGGAAAATTCCTGCGCCAGATCGTCATCGACGTGCCGGTGCCGCCGAACGCGAAACCCGCGATCGGCAACATGCCCAACGAGGCGATGATGGCCGGCGGCACCTTCACGCCGGGCTCCCCCTGGGCAATCTGCATCACGCCGGGGCCGAAGCAGGTACTCTACAGTTCGGATGCCTGGCCGGGGCGCATCTACAAGCTCTCGCTCGACGGCAAGGTGCTAGGGGTGCTCGGCGAGTCCGGCAAACAGCTCAAGCAATTCGGCTGGATTCACGCGCTGGCGTGTCCGTCGGAGAACGTGGTCTACGCCGCCGAGCTGCTGAACTGGCGGGTGCAGAAGCTGATCCTGCATCCGTGAAAACAATGCCGATCCGGCTACGACAAAACGGCTGATATCCGCGCCGCGCGGCTGGGTCGCATTGCGGCTTTCCGCGCGGCGATGCAAAACACAACAAACAACAAACACACAATCAAGGGGAGACACCGATGAGCAGACGCGTTCTCGACCGGCGAACATTCCTCAAGACAGCCGCGGCCACCGCCGCGATCGGCGCATCGGTCAGGCGCGTCTCGGCGGCGGGAAAATACGACGCCGGCGCCAGCGACACCGAGATCAAGATCGGCCAGACCATTCCGCACTCAGGGCCGGGCTCGCTCTATGGCGTGCTCGGGCGCACTGGCACGGCCTATTTCGACATGCTCAACGAGAAGGGCGGCATCAATGGCCGCAAGATTACGTTCCTGACCATGGACGACGCCTACAGCGCGCCCAAGTGTGTCGAAGCAACACGGCGGCTGGTCGAGCAGGACGAGGTGCTGGCGCTCTACGGGTCGCTCGGGACGGCGCCGCAAACCGCAGTCCACAAGTATCTCAACGGCAAGGGTGTGCCACAACTGCTGCTCAATACCGGAGCGTCGAAATGGAATGACCCCAAGACTTACAAATGGACCACGGCAGGGCTGCCGCTGTACCCGACCGAAGCCCGCATCCTGGCCCGGCATGTGCTGAAGGTGAAGCCGAACGCCAAGGTCGGCATCCTCTACCAAAACGACGATTTCGGCCGCGACTTCCTCGGCCCCTTCAAGAAGGTGCTGGCGGATGCCGGCGGCAGCGCCCAGGTGATCATAGAGACGACATACGATCTCACCGATCCGACCATCGATTCCCAGTTGATCAACCTGTCGAAGTCCGGTGCCGATGTATTTTACAACATCACCACCGGCAAGGCGACGTCGCAATCGATCCGCAAGGTCGCCGAACTCGGCTGGAAACCACTGCACCTGCTTTCGGCAGGCTCGACCGGCCGCTCGATTCTCAATGCTGCGGGGCTCGAGAACGCTGCCGGCATCGCCGCCATCAGCTACATCAAGGACATCGGCGCGCCACGCTGGGCCAAGGATCCCGACGTGATGGCGTTCGAGGAGCTGCGCAAGAAATCCCTGCCCAATGTCGACCCGGACAACAGCATCGCATTCGCCGGCTACGGCCAGGCGGCAACCATGGCGGAGATCCTGCGCCGCTGCGGCGACGAGCTGACCCGCGCCAACGTGATGCAGCAGGCCGCGACGCTGGGCGGGTTCCATGCGCCGCATTTCCTTGACGGCATCACCTACAGCTATCGCCCGGACGACTACACCTCGATCGCGACGCTCTATATCCAGATCTTCAACGGCAAGGACTGGGAGATTTCCGACAAGCCGGTGACCGAGTAGGACTGGCCTAACGCCGGACATTTCATCATTCCGTCATCGCAGGGACCGGGACGCCGATCCCTGCGGCAAAGGTCTCGGCGGCGTCAGCCGAAAGGCGGCTTCGACATTCGCCTGGGCCTGTTTTTCACGCAAATCGGCGGCCGCATCGCTCAAAAAAACGCCCCCGAGCTGGCGGAGCGCGGCTGGTTAAATTTGAGTTTGCAACCGCAGCGCAACCTGCGGTTACATGATGACGTGTGGCCGCAGCCTCTTGCGGTGTCGTGACCGGACCCGAGAGCGACCGCCACGCGGGACGCGGCATGGTGTCCCCTGACCCTTTTAGCATGACATTCAGCATGCTATCGTGTGCATGGCGCAAAAGTTCGGGGCTTTTCACGGGTTGGGGCTGCCGAGGGACATAGGGCAGCGGAGTGGCTGGCGGCATTACAATTCCATGTGTTCATTGCGGCTTCGCAATGGGTCCCGACGTAAATTTTTGCGGCGGATGTGGTCGGCCGAAAACATTGCCGAGCGCGTTCGGCCACCATGCTCAGACCTTCCTGCAATCCAGCGTGCCGCCGGGGCTCGCCAAGCACATCCAGCGCTCCGGCAACGCCATTCTCGGCGAGCGCAAGCACGTCACCGTGGTATTTGCCGATATCCTCGAATCCACTCAGTTGATCGACCAGCTCGATCCCGAGGAAGCGCTCGGCGTGCTGGCGCCGCTGCTGCGGTTACTGATGGACGCGGTGCATCAGCACGAAGGCTTCGTCAACCAGACGCTCGGCGACGGCATCATGGCGCTGTTCGGCGCTCCAATCGCCAGCGAAGACCACGCGGTGCAGGCCTGCCGCGCGGCGCTTGCGATGCGCGCCGCCGTGGACGAGCACAATCGCAAGACCGGCGCCAATGTCGCCATCCGCATCGGCATCAATTCCGGCCAGGTCGTCATCCACTCGATCGGCAGCAACCTGGCGATGAACTATGACGCGGTCGGCAAGACCGTGCATCTCGCCGCGCGGATGGAGGAAATCGCCGAGCGCAACACCATTGTGTTGGCGGCGGACACCTATCATCTGGCCGAAGGCTTCATCAAGGCGAACTCGCGCGGTCCGACCAGGGTCAAAGGCATGGCGGATGCGATCGAGACCTTCGAGCTGACCGAGTTGCGCAAACGCACACGCTGGCAGGCCCGCTCGGCACGGGGCTTGAGCCTGCTGGTCGGCCGCGACGCGGAATTGCACACCCTCAATGAGGCAGTCGCCAGCGCCGCCGCCGGTAAGGGACAGGCGCTGCTGATCAGCGGCGAGGCCGGGCAAGGCAAATCCCGGCTGGTGCACGATTTCATCCGGAACCTGTCCGCCGACTGGATCGTGCTGGAAACCGCGTGCGCGCCGCAACGGGTGACATCGAGCTACTATCCGGTCACGACCGTGATCCGCTCCATGTTCAGCATCGGCCCCGACGACACGCCGGCTCAGATCGCCAGCCGTGTCCCGGTCGTGCTCGGCCGGTTTGGACCTGAGGCGATGGCGTTCCTGCCCGCGGTGCTGTCGCTGCTCGACATCGACAGCGACGACCGATCCTGGAAGAAGCTCGCCCCGACGGAGCGGCGCACCAAGATCATCGAGGCGGTCAAGGCGCTGGTGCTGCATCAGGAGCGGTTGACGCCGCTGGTGATCCTGGTCGAAGACGTGCACTGGATGGACGTCGAGTCGCTGCTGATCATGAACAGCATGGTCGCCGCTCTGCACGACGCCCGGATCATTCTGATCGCGACGCAGCGCCCCGACAGCAAGCCGGTCGATCGTGGCCTCGCCCGCATCGATCTCGAACCCCTCGACCTGGATGCGTCGTCCCATTTGCTCGACTGGCTGATGGGCAGGGACGCGAGCCTCGGCGCGATCAAGAAGACAATTCTGGCGCAGGCTCAGGGCAATCCGCTGTTTCTGGAGGAACTGGTTCAGGCCCTGAAGGATCGCAAAGCACTGGTGGGCCAGCCGGGCAACTATCGCGTCGCTTCACCGATGGCGCGAATCGACATCCCGCAGACAATTTCCTCTGTGCTGGCGGCGCGCATCGACCTGCTGGACGGGCTACCCAAAACCTTGCTGCAGACATCGGCGGTGATCGGCAGCGACGTGTCCATCACACTGCTGTCCGGCATGGTCGGTGTTGCCCCGGACGAACTGGCTGGCGAACTCGAAACCCTCGAGCATGCCGACTTTCTTCGCCGCAACAAGACAACCGCATCGGCGGAATACTCGTTCAAGCACGAGCTGACCCGCGAGGTCGCCTACAACACCATGCTGCTCGGCCTTCGCCGTTCGTTGCACGCCAAGGCCGTTGAGATCATCGAAACGCGGTTCGCCGATCGCCCCGACGAACATCTCGACCGCCTCGCCGATCATGCGTTCCTCGCCGAACAATGGCAGAAGGCCGTCCCCTATCAATTGCGCAGCTGCCGCCGCGCGCTGAAGCGTGGCGCCTACCCCGACGCCATCACCATCTACGAGCGCGCCCTGGAGACGCTGTCACACTGGCTACCGTCGCCGGACAAGACCCGGGTCGAGTTCGATTTCCGGCTCACGGCCGTGATCGCTCTGGAACCGCTGGGGCAGCACCGCCGGATCGCCGAGGTGCTGCGCGAGGCGCAGCGTCTGGCCTATGCCTCCAACGACGCCTTGCGCATCACCGCGGTCAACATCCAACTGGCGATCGCACTCTGGCGACTGGGCGAGCACGAGCCCGCCCTGGCAGCAGCAAAGGCCGCAAAGGTCATCGCCGACCAGATCCAGGTGCCGACGTTGACTTTCGCGGCGCCATTCGTGATCGGCATCATCCACCACGAGATGGGAGACTTCGCCAAGGCTGTCGAGCTCCACGAGCAGTGCCTGAAATCCGAAACGCCCGAAATCGACCAGAAGCGCGCCGGCTGGGCCGCCTACCCCAGCGTCATGTTGCGCGCCTTTCTCGCGGCCTCGCAGATCGAGCTCGGCGACCTGGAGCGCGCCGCAGCCTTCGCCGAGGATGCGCGCCAGCGCGCCGAAGCCGCGAACGACGCCTATTCACGTGCCACCATCAACCATGTCCTCGGCCGCCTTCTCACGGTCCAGGGCCGGCCGGAGGAAGCGATCGCGCTGCTGAAGCAGACTTGGCACGAATGCCTCGAACGCGAAATGGTGCAGATGTATCCGACCCTGGCCGCACGCATGGGCGAGGCCTACCTTGCCGCAGGTGACGTGGAGGCGGCTATCGAAATCACCTCCGCCCCCGAAAAGCTCGACGTCCCGCTGGCGGAGCATACTTGGGGCTGGCGCTATCTCTTCGTCGCTGAAGGCCGCGCCATGCTCGCAGCCGGCCGCGCCGCCGACGCGCACGCGGCGGCGGAACTCGCGCTCGCTTTGGCGCAGGAGCGCGGCGAACCACCGCAGCAGGCGAATGCACTGAAACTGCTCGGCGACATCGTCGCCGCAACCGGCGTGCCGTCCGAGGCGCGCGACTATTACCGCCGCGCCTATGAGCTGGCACAACAGTGCGGCATGAAGCCCGTCATGGTGCAGTGTGAGGAAGCGCAGGCCCGTCTCCCGACGCGCGTTCAGGCAGGATCGACGCGATCCGCGTGACACACCTCAACGACCACGCCACAAAAAGACGGCCGCATCCAACCAAAAGTCGTATGCAGGCCTGAGCCGACGGGTCGGCGGGCCTCAGGCCGCCATGGTCAGATGCAACAATGGATAAGGCCGCCCGGCGTCATCGACCTCGGAGCGGCCGACCTGATGAAAGCCGAGACGGCGATAAAAACCGACGGCTTGCCCGTTCTGCGCGTTGACGTCGACGGTCAGAGGCCCTGCCTGCTGCACGGCGTGGCGAACCAGCATGCGGCCGATGCCGCCGCCGTGCCGATCGGGATCGACGAACAGTGAATCGATATGCGCCCCGGACAGCCCCATGAACCCGAGCGGCCGGTCCAGCGCATCGGCGGCAACCCAGAACGCCGCGCCGGGCAGATAGTCGTTCGCCACGATGGCATCTATTTCAGCAAAATCCTCGGGCGTGAGGAAATCGTGGGTCGCGCGCACCGCGCGACGCCAGACATCCAGCAGCACCGGAAGATCGGTGCCTGTCGACATTCGGATTGTTATCATGCCGGTTCGATAAACGACGGACGCTCCGGCCGCAAGCGCGGCTACACCGCCCGACGCATCTCGACAGCAACGCCCGGACTCACCCCTTGCGCCAATGTCCGCACCGCGGCGATTCCTGGCAGGAAGAAATAGGCGCCACCGCGCACCCGCACGAACGGCTTCGGCCGTTCCAGCACCAGATTGGCGGGCTGACGCTGGATCACGATGGTGCCGCCGTCGAGCGAGGAGTGCCCGATCGGATCGGTCCCGACATAGAGATCGCCGAAATGACGATTGTTCAACCAGGAATTCTGGATCATCTCGAACTGCCCGGCGATATCGGCGTTGAGGGCCATGAACAGCACGCCACGTTTGCCCTTGTCGCTGCCCGGCTTCGACGGATCGAATCTTTCGCCGTACATGCGGCCACGCCGGATGACACGGTGCATTTTCGATAGCCGCAGCGCGGTATCGGGATCAGGCCCCTTGGTGTCGCGCGGATTGGCGCGCCGGATATGCGATCCGATCGGGCATTCGAGGCCGAAACGATCCTCGTGATAATAGAGAAAGTCATTGGCGGACTTGTGCTCGGACAGCGGGTTCTTTGTCCGGGAATCAAGCGGCGGAAACGCCAGCGGCTTGCCGCCGGGGCAGCGGCCGACCAGCCGGGCCGCGACCCACTCCTTCTTGTCATCCATATCCTCGCCGCCGCGCAACAACGTCGCTGCCTTGGCGACGAAGTCGTTGAAGGCCGGAACATCCTGCTCCAACTGCCGCAGCACCAGATACGTGCCGTTGCGCCGCAGGTCGGTTGCGCCATTGCTAGCGGCAACCACGCGCCGCTCGTTCTTGTACCCGATCACGAATTCACCCGGCTTGACGAAATGGATCCGTTTGTCCTCGTCGGTGTGCTCGCCCTTGCGGGACTTCGGGGATCCTTCGATGATCGGCTGCGAGATACCGTCGGTGTAGCCGAAATGCTCCTTTTGATCGGCAAACACCCGTCCCTGCAGCAGCCGCGGATCGTCACCACCGGGCGAGGACACGATGATCGGATCAGCAGCGTCCGCCATCGCCTTGATTTCGTCGTCGACCAGCGCCCGCAGTTCCTCGGTATTGGCGGCGAACAGCATCAGCATGCCGTCGATCTCGCCATTCGCCCAGCCGCCCCACTCCCACGACTCGGGCGAGCTCTCGCCGAGATCCCCGAGCACATTGGTCCGCCGCGGGATTTCACCAACCTGATCCGGCTTCGGCGCCATGCCTTCGAGAAACTCGACGGAAAAATTCCAGAGCGGCCCATCCCCGACCTCGAGCTGTTGCAGCCCGCGCGACGTCAGCGCCAGGTTGACGGCACGCAGGCCGGCGTGTCCGGCATGCTTGAGCGCCGTGATGCTGGTCGGCGGCGAAGCGGCCTGTTGCCCGTCACGCTCCCCCGCGCGCATCAGCCTTCCGGCAAGCGCGCCGAGCCACTGCCGCGCTGGCGCCAGCCGCTGCGACCGAAAACGCCACAGCACGTAGGCCGAGTACGGCAGTCGCGGATAGCCGCTCAGCACGAGGCCCTGAACATCGTCCCATTCCACTTTTTCCATCTGAAACCGGCCTTGTTGTGTTGTCTAAAGCCGCGGAAACGCGGCATCGAGGTTGCCCCGCGTGAGAAAAGCTACAGCCGCTGAAACACGGTATCGACCTCACAGGGCGTCAGCTCACGGCTGAGCGATTGCCGCAGGTCGGTGTTGGCGTTGACGTTGACCACGCTGAGCATCGGATAGGCGCTGTACCAGGCCAGCGTCTCGACCTGGCTTTCCCGCACATAGGCCTTGAAGGGCTGCTCAGCCTGCGCGCCCGCGAAAAACAGGAAATTGGTGCCGGGAAAACCGAAGCGCTGACCGACCGCATGAACGAAGGTGTTGGACCAGATGGCGTTCAGGCCCTTCACCGCGGCAAGATCGATAAACTCGTTGAGATAGCTCTCCCAAGCGCCACCGAAATTATCCAGGAACAGCAGCCGGCGGCCGTGGTCGATCAGTACCCAGCGAGCCGACATGATGGTCGGGATGCCACCGAGATCGCCGCGGTTGAACCAGAACCGTGCCAGCAGGTTGACCGCCCAGAGCGCCAGCCACACCAGCGCCCAGCGCAACAGGCCCGGCTTCACATAGGTGATGCTGGCCAAATGATTCTGGAAGGTGTTGATGCCACCTTCCTCACGGGTGTATTTGCGGGCGTTGATCTGGGCTCGTGCGATGAGGCCGGCGGGATCGGCAAAGGTGCGCGTGTCGTTCCACTCCTTCAGCCGGATGACCACGAACAGCAGCGTCCCGACCACATAGGCGACGGCAATACCGAGCAGGGCGTAAATCAGCATAACGAAACCGATCGAGAGCAGCCCGCGCAGGTTATCGGCGAAATGATGGCTGAGCACCAAGGGCGTCTGCCGCGCCACGATCAGCAGCGCGATGGCGCAGGTCAGCACCGTTGCATACTGGATCAGATCGAGCAGCGCGCGACGCAGTCGTTCCTCCCTGACGCCGAACGGCCTGAGCGCGGTGGCAAGCTGCAGCGAATTGGTCCAGTAGTGCAGCACAGCCAGCACGAGGACCGCACCCAGCAGCGCCGCCGCACCGGCAGCGATGGCCGCCACCGCGGATCCACCGGTCGAGCGGCGCAGCTCCATACCGGAGATTACGACCGCGAGCGCCGAGCCGGCCATGAACACGATCAATGCATAGCGCAGGATCACCGCAAGCTGCAGCGGCACACGCAGGGCAAACGACTGGTCGCGCGGATCCCGGGTGATGCTGTCGAGAACCAGTTCGGCGACACGCACGACAGCCCAGATCACTGTGACGCCTGCAAGATTGGGCAGCGCCGGTCGCAAGGCCTCGATGAAATCCGCCATCCAGGGCAGCGCCGACGCGATCGCATCGATCACGGCGGCACCAAAGCTGCCGGCCTGGTTGATTTTTGCGGTGATCGTCTCGTAAAGCGCCCATGGCCGCAGGCCGGCCGACAGCAGGCCACAAAGCCAGCCCAACACACACGCGAGCGCGATGACGGCCGATATCCCGACGCAGGCAACGGCACTGCGCGACGTCACCTCCCAAGGCAACGAAGCCTGTTCGCCTGCCCAGCGGTTTTCTGGGCGGCCGCGAATGAAATCGTGCTTGATGGCGTCGAAAAAACCGACCAGTCGCCCCGGCATGTTTTGCGCGGCACGCCAGCGGTCCCCGAGGTAGGTCACGATCCCGGAATGGATCGCATCCTCGCCCTGGACCTGGCTGACCGAGCGGCCGGGATAACCGGAAAAGAAGGTGCTGACGCCGACATCGTGGCACTCGAAGTATTCCTGTACCAGTCCAGGCGCGGTCATCCCCGCCGCAGGATACCCGGTACAGTGACGATACAGCTCGTGCAGCCCGTCCGGAGCGACCCGCAGCAGGTCCTGAAGGAACTCCGCGCGTCCGCCGTCGAAGGTTGCCTCGAACACCAGGCTCGGCCCGAACCCGCCGTCGGGTTCGGCATCCAGAATGACGAAACTGCAGAAATGCAGCGTCTTGATCTGATCGAACGGAAACAGCGATTGGCATTGCAGCCGGTTGTGCGCGAAATCGGGGCTCGGATCGGCATTGGCCCGCACGTATTGCCGGCAACGCTCGACGCTCGCGGGATCGAGCGGGGTGATGATGGTGATGGCTGACGGCATCAGGCGGCGCTCCCGACGTTCGAAATCTGGCTCGACGGCTGGAAGGTGACGGTCAGCGAGCGCGCGGCGACACCGCTATAACTGACGTTGCCGGCCCCCCCATCCGCCCGCGCCAGACCAGGCAACTGCACCACGAAACGGATGATCTCGAGCAATGCTGCGTCGGCGATGTAGCGGCCGAAACATTCACGCAGGCCGTACCCGAACAGCAGATAGACGTCGTCCGGGCGCCCGGCACGAAACTCCCAGGGCGCCTCGACCGTCTCCGGATCGAACATCGCCCCGAGCGCTGCGAGAACGACGTGGGAGCCGCCCGGCACGATCCGTGCGCGCGACGTGCCTGCCGCGACGACGGTATCGCGCGGACAGGTGCGCACCATCATCGGCAACATCGGACGCATGCGAAGCGCCTCGTAGATCAGTTGCCGCAGTTGCGCGGTCAGCACCGGATCGCCGGGAACCTTATCGAGCCGCGCGGCTACCGCGCGCGCCTTCTCCAATCCTTCCGGATGCGCCAGCAACTGGTCGATGGCCTGGGCGGAGGCGCGAACGATGGTCGCTCCTCCGGTCGAGATCAGGCCGGAGATATAGCGGCGGATCCAGTCCTCGTTGAACCAGACCGGTTGGTTGCCGGAGGCGAGTTTCCTGGCGAGCCGCGTCAGCAGATCGTCCGGCAGGTTGGTAACGGCGCCTTGCTTGATCGCCCCGGTCCGGTCGGCGATGGTTGCCACGATCTGGTTGGTGACGATGGCGATACTCTCGCGCGAACTCGCCCACGGCTGCGAATTAACCGGCGGCTGGATCAGCACCAGGCCGGCCAGATCGGCCATCGCATCCGCCATGCGCTGGACGCTGCCGCCGAGAGGCGGCACGCCGAAATACTCCGCGGCGATACGCACCACCACCGGTTCGGCGAACCGGGCGACCACATCGATCCGGCCGGTGGCGAGCTCGGCTTGCGCCTGCTTGCGACATTCATCGGCAACGAGGGTGTGAATCCTGGTGACATCCGCCTTATCGACCACGCTCCACAGCAGGCCGCGCTCCAGGGCGTGCTGCTCGCGCCAGTCGATCGTCATCATGAACTGGCCCCACGGCATACCCGGCTCGATCGATTCTCCGAGCATGAAATCGTCGAACCGGCTCATCACCTCGCGGATGTCATCGGCCTTGGTCACCCACAACGTATCGCCGATCAGCGCCAGTGGCCGCAGCCGCCGCAGCACGGCGAAGAACAGCTTGAATGGCAGCATGTGGCTCATCAGGAAGCAGGACACACGATAGGCCAGCATCTGGCGACGAAGCGTCAGCTTCGCCCGCCACGACAGGCTCGATTGCTGGGACACCTGTGCGCTCCCTCCCGCGCTGAAGGTCAGGTCGGCCTTCACGACCGGCTCGGACACATTGATTTGCATGATCATTCCCTCACGACGTGGTCCAGAAAGGACGTTCGCCAGCCATCCGGTCGACAAAAACGTCGGCGCGCGTGACCGGCAGCGAGCCCCGATTCCCGATCTGGGACAGACAAGCAGAATGAGAACGGGCAGGTGATCGCGACAAGCGATTCGGCAACAACAGCCGCGCTGACCCGCGCGAACCCGACGTCGTCCCGGCTCCGCCGGCCAAAACGACGAAATCCACCGCCCCGCCCCCGGACATCGCGCCCTTTGCGCGCTGCCCTTTCAAGGTTACTGTCCGACCCATTCGAGATTTTTTCACTTGGCAGTTGTTTGTACTTCCCGCGTGATTTGGGTTCAAAGCCGGTCGCAAGGACCGGCAGGCGCGCGAGATCTGATCGGCGATATGGCAAAAGACACCACCCGACTCGACGACAAGGTCGCATTCCTCGGCGCGCACCCGATCTTTCGCGAGATCGACCGGGACGCGCTGACCCAGCTGTGCCAGTACGCCAAAACCCGCAAATTCCGTAAAGGCGCCGTCGTGTTCTCGAAGGGCGATCCCGGCGACCGGCTGCTTCTGGTGATGAGCGGCACCGTCAAGATCGGCGTCTCCGCCGCCAGCGGCCGCAGCACCATCTTCAACCTGGTCGGTGCCGGCGCGTTGTTCGGCGAAATCGCCTTTCTCGACGGGTCGGCGCGGACGGCGGACGCGGTCGCCAACACCGCCTGCGAAATCCTGACCTTCGACAAGCGCGACTTCCTGCCGTTCATGCAGAGCCAGCCGGTGCTGTTGATGAAGTTCATCGAGCTCCTGTGCCAGCGGCTGCGCTGGGTGAGCGAACATGTCGAGCAGATCGGCCTGCCCGACCTGCAGACACGGCTGGCCAAAACCCTGATCCGGCTCGGCGAGCGCGATCCGGCGACCGCCAAGACCGGCAAGGTCGCCGTCACCCAGCAGGAGCTCAGCGAAATGATCGGGATGTCGCGAGAGAGCATCAACCGGCAATTGCGGGCCTGGGTGGCGCTGGGCTGGCTCAAGCTCGGGCACGGCGCCGTCGTGCTGTTGAACATGGCCCCGCTCAAACTGATTGCCGCGGACGACGAGCCGGGAAAATAGCGGCGTCCGGGCGACCGGCCGCATGTCGCCGCGATCGCACAGGCGCGCGGCGACAGCGCCGCTGCCCGCTAGGAAAATCAAATTCCTGGTTTTCCGGATCATGGTCCAGCCCCGCCGATCGCCCGCCCCCAGCCCGGAAATACCCTAGCGCGAAGAGTCTCTTACCAAGTGTGAGCCAGCTCACATTTGGGAATCGGGATTTGATCTAGATGAGGAGAGCCAAGTGCAGTTGGAGGCGCCCCATGACCAACCCGGACAATCAAAAAAACGATCATAGGATTGACCGCCACACCGACGAGCCCTGGATCATCGGCATGTTTGCGGTTTGCGGCCTGATCGCCGCAGCCTTCGTGCTGTTCGTGGCTGCGAACCCGGATGCCGGCAAACTGGCTTCGGACATTGCCCAGGCCGAATTCCCCATCATCCAGTCCGCCCCCGCGACCGCTGATGCGGTGCTTCCCGCTCCGCGACCGACGACGCAACTGGCCTCCGGGCGCTAGCTTCCCGCGGACCGGCGGCGTGATGGCAGGGAGTAGGACCCATGAACACCGAACTCAATGTGCCTCGATTGACCGACCGGGCGCTGTTTCTGCCGGCCTTCCTGGTGTTCGCATCTTTGCTGATCGGACTCTACGCCATCACGGCCCCACCCGGCGGCAACGTCGCCCAGACCATGGTTGCGACCGCGGGGCCGGTGGTCGGCGGCTGGATCAAGGTGGCGCTCCTTGGACTCTAAGGGGAGGCCTTCAGGCGCGCCGGACCAGGCGCACATGACCTGTATCGGTGCACCTGAGGGGCCCGATGATCGCAGGAGAGTTGATGTGGTGAGCAACGAACTGGACAAGCAACTGGCCGACGACAAGGGCGGGCTGACCGACAGGGCGATCTTCTGGCCGGTGTTCGCGATTTTCGTCGTGCTGCTGATCGGTATCTACGTCCTCACCTCACCGCCGGGCTCGGACGTGATGCGGCTGCTGTTCGATCCATGAGGGCGTGAAGAGCATGCGGCAGGCCGGCGGGCACACAACGCAGGGGTTTTTTCCGGTTCACGAGGCGCGGTGCGCCTCTTGAAAACGATGAAGTCGGGGATGGCCCCTCGCCTTCGTCGTGCCCGGTCCTCGGGTTGACCTCCAACCAAAGGACCGGGCAGCTTTTCAAGGCTGGTTCAACGCAAGTTGGGCCAGCCTCTTTTTTTGGCGTGATCTCTTGCCCGACGCCTGCGGCGGTCCGGCGAGCCCTGTCTGGATTGCAACGCGTCATTGCAACAAGTCACAGCGAAATGACTTTGCAACCATTACCGATCCTCGGCATTATGATTGCGACTCCTCGATCGGCCCACCGCGATGTTTACCCGCTTCAAGACGTTTCTCGCGAAATGGATCGGCCCTCCGGTGGCACAGCGGCAGGATGCCTGCCCGTTCGATCCTGCGGAACTGGCGCGGCTGATCAAGCGAGGGCAACGCGCGGATTTTGAGCATATTGCGCGAGTGTTTTCAGTGCACAGCAACGTACCTCACGCTGCACCGCCGTTGCGGCGCGGCGATGGTCGTTCGCGGTTGACGAACGGCAGTTAATTCACCGGCGGATTTGGATTCACCGTCTCCGGCGCGGACGGCGATCGTCAGGCTCATGCTCCGTTCGGTCATGGCCTGCCGAACCGCTGTCCACCAAATAGGCATCCACATCCACCTGCTTGACGCAGTCACTCGGCCGGGAATGACCTGAGCCGGTGCGCCAGCGCTCGGCGTTGACGCGCACCTCCGTCAGGTTCCGCAATTGAAAGCATCGCCATTGCCCGTCCAGCGGCAAAACGCTGCCGGATTGTCCGGCGTACTGAAATCCAAGCACACTGAATCCGCCGGCCTTGTTGCGCCCGAGGCAATGCGGACTGAAGTGCCTGACACGTTGCTGGTAGATCGCCGTCAGGCAGTGCCGCTCAAGCACGGCGGAACGGATCAACTGGTAAGTGTCCATTGCAGCGCCTCCGTGCTGCCCACGCCTCACGGTCAACGCGATAGCGCTCAGGATGTGCCGGCCGGGGGCGCGGCCTCAGGGTGCGGCGCCGCGGTCGATCCACCGAAGCGGGTCTTCACCCGCTCGCGCAATTTCTGGAACGTGACATAGAGCATCGGCACCAGGAAGATGCCGATCGAGCTCGCCGCCAGCATGCCGCCGAACACCGCGGTGCCGACGCCGCGCCGGCTGAGCTGGGCGGCGCCGGTGGCGATCACCAGTGGCAGCAGGCCGAGGATGAAGGCGATCGAGGTCATCATCACGGCGCGGAACCGGGTCTGGGCGCCGAGGATCGCTGCCTCCTCGATCGCCATGCCGGCTTCGCGCCGCTCCTTGGCGAATTCGACGATCAGGATGCCGTTCTTGGCGGCGAGCGCGATCAGCACCACGAGACCGATCTGACCGTAGAGATCGAGGTTCAGCCCGGCTAGCTTGATGCCGATGTAGGAGCCGAGCACGCCGACCACGACGGAGAGCAGCACCGGGATCGGGATGGTCCAGCTCTCGTACAGCGCCACCAGGAACAGATAGGCGAACAGGATCGCGAGCGCGAGGATGATCCCGGTCTGGCCGGAGGCCTGCTGCTCCTGATAGGCGGTGCCGGTCCATTCGAACGTATAGCCCGGCGGCAGCGTCTTGTCGGAAATGGCCGCCATGGCCGCGATCGCGGTGCCGGATGATACGCCAGCCGCCGGACCGCCATTGACGGTGACCGAACGATAATTGTTGTAGCGGGTGATCACCTGCGGCCCCTGCACGATCTGGAGGCTGGCGATGGAGCGGATCGGCACCATCTGCCCGCCGCTGTTGCGCACATAGATCTGCCAGATGGCTGGAATGTCGCCGCGATCGGCCGCCTCACCCTGCACGTTGACCTGCCAGGTGCGGCCATACAGGTTGAAGTTGTTGACGTAGATGCCGCCGAGCGTCGCCTGCAGCGCGGTGAACACGTCGCTCATGTTCAGGCCCAGCGCTTGCGCCTTGGCGCGGTCGATGTCGAGATAGATCGACGGATTGGTGGCGGTGAAGGTCGAGAACACCCGGGTCAGCCGGGGATCGCTATTGGCTGCGCCGATCAAGCCTCCGGTGACGCTGCCCATTGCTGCGGGATCCTGGCCCTCCAGCGCTTCAAGCTGGTATTCGAAGCCGCCGCTGGTCGACAGCCCGATGATCGGCGGCAAATTGAACGGCAGGATGCTGGCCTGGCGGATCTGCGAACCGGCGCCGAAGGTCTGCCGGATCTGCGCCTGCACCGAATCCGCCGCCGATTTCCGATCGGCGAACGGCTTCAGCCGCGCCACCATGAAGGCGTTGTTCGGCTCCGACGCGCCGTCCAGCAGGGAGAAGCCGATGATCGAGAGCGTGTGGTCGACGGCCGGCATCTTCTTGAGAATAGCCTCGACCTGCTTGGTCACCTCACTGGTGCGGGCCACCGACGCGCCGTCGGGCAACTGCACCGAAATGAAGAACGCGCCCTGGTCCTCCTCGGGCAGGAATCCCGTCGGCGTCAGCAGGGAGACGCCGAAGATGCCGCCTGCGAACACCAGGACCAGCACCAGCGACAGCGCCGCCATCCGCACCAGCCGGCGCACGCCGCCGGCATAGCGGTCGCGCACCCAGTCGATGCCGCCGAGCACCCGCCCCATGATGCCGTGCCGCGGCCCGGTGTGGCGCAGGAACACGGCGCACAGCGCCGGCGACAGCGTCAGCGCGTTGAGCGCCGAGATCACCATCGCCGCCGAGATCGTCACCGCGAACTGCCGGAACAGTTCGCCGGAAATGCCGGGAATGAAGGCAATCGGCACGAACACCGACAGCAGCACCAGCGAAATCGCGATGATCGGCGCGGTGATCTGCGCCATTGCCTTCTTGGTGGCCTCCGCCGGCGAGAGATCCGGCTCCTCCTCCATCACCCGCTCGACGTTCTCGACCACAACGATGGCGTCGTCGACCACGATGCCGATGGCCAGCACCATCGCCAACAGCGAAACCGTGTTGGCGGAATAACCGAGCGTCAGCAGCACGGCGAAGGCGCCGATCAGGCTGACCGGCACCGCCACCGCCGGAATGATGGTGGCGCGCAGGCTACCCAGGAACAGGAACACCACAATCACCACCAGCACGAAGGCCTCAGCCAGGGTCTTGACCACCTCGCCGATGGTGTCGGTCACGAAGGTCGTGGAATCGTAGACCACGAGATACTTCAGGCCCTGCGGAAAGCGCGTCGCCAGTTTGTCGAGCGTGGCCTGCACCGCCTTTGCCGTCGTCACCGCATTGGCGCCGGGCGCCAGGTAGATGCCCATCGGCACGCCGGACTGGCCGTCGATGCGGGATTCGCTGTCGAGGTTCTGCGCGCCGATCTCGACCCGGGCGACATCGCGGATCCGCAGCACCGAGCCGTCCGGATTGGCGCGCAGCACGATGTTGCCGAACTGCTCGGACGTCGCCAGCCGCCCCTGCGTCTGCACATTGAGCTGGAACTGCTGCTGGTCGCTGATCGGACGGGCGCCGATGCGGCCGACCGGCGCCTGCACGCTCTGCGCCTTGATCGCGTTGATGACGTCGGAGGGCGCGAGGCTGAGGCTGGTGAGACGCTGCGAATCGAACCAGATCCGCATCGAGTAGTTCATCTTCGCGAACAGGTTGGCCTGGCCGACGCCCGGTGTGCGCGAAATCGCGTCCAGCACGTTGATGATGGCGTAGTTGGTGATGAACAGCGGGTCCTGCGCGCCGTTCTCGCTGTAGAGCGTGATGAACTGCAGCACCGCGGATGATTTCTTCGCCACCGTCAGGCCCTGCAGCTGCACCTCGGAGGGCAGTTGCGACAGCGCCGTCTGCACGCGGTTGTTGACGTTGACGGTGTCGATGTCGGGATCTGTGCCGAGCGCGAACGACACGGTCAGGCTGTAGCTGCCGTCATTGCCGCTGGTCGACTTCATGTAGAGCATCTTGTCGACGCCGACGATCTGCGCTTCCAGCGGCTGCGCCACGCTGGATTCCACCACCGACGCCGAGGCGCCGGGGAACACGCCGGAGACCGTCACCTGCGGCGGCACGATGTCGGGGAACTGGGCGACCGGGATCCGCAGCATCGCCAGCGCGCCGGCGATGGTGATGACGAAGGCGATAACGATCGCAAGCCGTGGACGGTCGACAAAGACGGAGGAGATCATTTGCCGGCACCTGCCGCTGCGGGGGCAGGTGCGGGCGTCGCGGCTCCGGATCCGCCCGCCTTCGCTGCAGGCGCGGCCAAGCCGCTCGGTGTCGTGACCGTCATCGACGACTGCACCTGCGCACTCGCCGGCCCCGGCGCCACCGGTTGGCCCGGACGCACGCGCTGCAGCCCCTCGACGATCACCTTGTCGCCTTTGGAGAGCCCGCTCATGACGGCGGCGATGGTCGAGGTCGACTGACCCAGCTGGATGCGGCGCTGCTCGGCCTTGTTGTCGGGGCCGACCACGAACACATAGTCGCCCTGCTGGTCGGACAAAACGGCCGAGCGTGGCACCGCCAGCACCTGCACCGGCTGCACGCCCTCCAGCATCACGGTGACGAATTCACCGTCGGAAAGTTCGCGCACCACGCCACCGGTGTCGGTGGTGGCGGCGGTGTAGAGCGGCGGATTGGGAATCGTGCCGCGCAGCAGGATGGTGTCGGTGTTCGCCGCGATGGTGTTGTTGACGAAATTGAGCTGGCCGGTCTTCTCATAGATGCGTCCGTCAGGCAGCTTGAGACGGATCACCACGGCGCTGAAACCGCCCGCGGTGGCATAACGATCGCGCAGGTCCAGCGACTCGCGCACCGACACCGGGAAGGTGACATACATCGGATCCTGGCTGACGATGGTGGTCAGCACGCCCGAACTCGGCGACACGACGTTGCCGATGGTCACCGAGGTGCGGCCGATCCGGCCGGTGATCGGCGAGCGGATGTCGGTGTAGTCGAGATTGATCTGCGATGCCTGCACCTGCGCCTGCGCCGCCTGCAATTGCGCCTCGAGGCTGCGCTGGTTGGCCACCGCCGTGTCATAGGTCGATTGCTGGCCGGCGGGACCGGTGAGCAGGATGCGCTGCCGCTCGGTGGTCAATTTCGCATTGTCGAGTGTCGCCTGCTGCTGCGCGACCTGCGCCTCCTTGGACGCAAGGTCGGCCTGGAACGGGCCGCGCTCGAGCTGATAGAGATGATCGCCTTCCTTGACCTCGGCGCCTTCGTCGAACAGCCGCTTTTCCATGAAGGCGGTGACGCGCGCGACGATGTCGACGCGGTTGGTGGCTTCGATGCGGCCGAGGTATTCGTTGCTCTCGGTGATCGGGCGGGTGGTGGCTTCGACCACACCAACCGCCGGCGGGCCCGCCGGGGCCGGCTGGGCGTGGGCGGTGCCCGATATGCCAATTCCAAGCGAGCTACCCCAAAACAAGGCGAGCCCAAGCAAGCCGATCCGACGTCTCGCAAGGTGCATGCGCCCCCTCCCTCACCGCGACCAGACCTTAAGGCTAACACAGGCATTTCGGTTCCACTACCGGGCCGGTCAATTCGCAGAAACGGCGGGGCTGTGGCCAAGCGGCCGCAGCAGAGACGCCGCTCTCGTCCGTCCGCATTTGATTTAATGTCGGCTGACAGAACGCGAGCAAGACGGGGCAAACACGCATGCGGACCGCACACACCGCGCCCAGCCACCTTCACGATTTCGCGACCGCCGCCGAACAGGCGGCCACCGTCCATCAACAGGGATCGGCATTCCACGAGGCCTGCACATAACCGTATCCATGCGACGCGCGCCCGACATGGCCGAGCCCGGGAAACGAGAGATGTGATCCCGCAACCAGCAGCCGCTCGGTCGCGGCCATCTCCAGCACTTTCGACCGCGTGGCGGCGGCCATCACGGGATCGGTGTCGTAGGGAAGACTGCGGTCCGGCTCGGGACACTGCAAAGCGGCATTGTGCACGAGATCGCCCCAGATCAGCAGTTGGCGTCCTTGCGAGGATAGCCGAAGCATGGTGTGTCCCGCGGTGTGCCCCGGCGCCATCGCAGCAACAACTCCCGGTGCGAGCTCCTCGCCATCCCTGAACGTCATCAGCCGCCGCGCATAGGGGGCGATCGCCGTCCGCGCGACATCGGCGAAGGCTTTGAAGCGCTCCGGCAGTGTCGCGTAGACCGTGTCCGACATCCAGAAGTCATATTCGGCCTCGCTGACATGCACCGTCGCATTCGGAAAAGCCGGCTGCCCGTCGCGCGTCAACAACCCGTCGACATGATCTCCGTGCATATGCGTCAGGATCACCCCGTCGATGGTCTCCGCGTCGATGCCGGCCGCGGAGAGATTGTGGATAACCCGTCCCGCATCAGGCAGCAGCGCGGGGGAGCTGCCGGCATCGATCAGGATCCGTTTCGCACCAGTCTCCACCAGCCACGCATTGGTGGATGTCTTGATGATGCCGGTCGGCAGATAAGCGGCATCGAGCAGTTGCGCGGCCGAGGCCGCATCTCCCGAGAACGCGCCGGTGTCGAGGGCAAACCAGCCGTCGTTGATGACCGTGACCGCGAGTGCCCCGACGGCGAAGCGGTAGAAGCCGGGGGCCTGCAATGACCGGTGCTTCGGCTCCATGGAACTCTCCTTCATGAACGTGGCCGTGAGCGACTGGAATCCACGCTACAGAGGAGGAATGATTGAGAAAAACGAATTTATCTAATTGATAAATTCAGATATACTCAATCAATGTCCTTAAATCTCGATGTCGCTGTCCTCCGATCCTTTGCGCTGATTGCCCAGGGGCGGACTTTTGCCGAGACCGCCGACCTGATCGGGCGTTCTCCCTCAGCGGTCAGTCTCCAGATTCAGCGTCTTGAGGACGAGGTCGGCACGCCGGTGTTTCGTCGCAGCCGCGCGGGGATCGAACTCACGATGGCGGGCGAGCGGCTGCTCGGCTACGCGCAGCGCCTGATCCGGATCAACGACGAGGCGATGCTCAGCCTCAACACCGCCGCCCCGCAAACCATCAGCCTCGGCGCGACGCCCGATTTCGCCGAAACGGTGTTGCCCGAGGTGCTCCAGCGTTTCACCCTGGAGCACCCCCGGGTTGAACTCACCTTGCGCGTGGACACGTCGAAAGCGCTGGTCGACGCCGTCCATCGCGACGAACTCGATCTGGCCATTGCGCTGACACGCGATGACGCCGCCAACCAGGGCGTGCTGACGCAAGCTCCGATGATCTGGATCGGCCGCCAGGGATTCGCGCCGCCGGACGATGCTCCGCTGCCGCTCGCGCTGTTCGAACCGCCCTGCTCGTTCCGCTCCGCGGCGCTCGATGCCCTCGGCTCAGCCAATCGTCCCTACCGGATCGCCGCCACCAGCCCCAGTCTGGGCGGCCTGGTCACCGCGGTGCGGGCCGGTCTCTGCGTGACGGTCAGGACCCGGCATCTGCTGATGCCGATGCTGGCCGACGTCGGTGCGGAGCTAACCCTGCCGAAACTGCCGAACGTGACCTTTTGCCTCTACACCCGCGCCCACGACAAACGCCCGGTGCGCGACGATCTGATTGAACTGTGCCGGCGTTGCTTCTGATCGGCGGAGCTGCCGCG
>JBGMOD010000194.1:0-47726 GCA_041424235.1 Hyphomicrobiales bacterium | reverse complement strand
GGATCGCCGCAAGGGCTACACCCAGAAGGCCGTCGTCGGCGGTCACAAGGTGTACCTGCGCACCGGCGAATATGACGACGGCCGGCTCGGCGAGATCTTCATCGACATGCACAAGGAAGGCGCGGCGCTGCGCTCCTTCATCAACAACTTCGCCATCGCGGTGTCGCTGGGCCTGCAATACGGCGTGCCGCTGGAGGAGTATGTCGACGCCTTCACCTTCACCCGCTTCGAACCCGCGGGCCCGGTGCAGGGCAACGACTCCATCAAGTACGCCACCTCGATCCTGGACTATGTGTTCCGCGAACTCGCTGTCAGCTACATGTCGCGGTTCGACCTCGCCCATGTCGATCCCACCGAGTCGAACTTCGACGCGCTGGGCAAGGGCGTGGAGGAAGGCAAGTCGCCGGAGCCGTCATCCGCCACCAAGTACCTGTCGAAGGGCCTGACCCGCTCGCGCACCGACAAGCTGGTGGTGATGCACGGCGGCGCACCGGACACCGAGGCACGCTCTGCGGGCAACGTCACCTCGATCGCGTCGGCCGGCGCAACCGCCCGCCACGGCGGCAACGAACCCCAGTTCGAAGGCGCAGCCGCGCTGAAGGCCGAGGTCGACGCCAGCCTGTCGCCGACGGAAAAACTGGAAGCGCAATCCTGGAGCAAGGCCGGCACGGCGGCTGCGCAGGTCGCCCCCTCCAAGGCCGAACGCCGGGCGGAAGCCAAGGCCAAGGGCTATGAGGGCGAGATGTGCGGCGAGTGCGGCAACTTCACGCTGGTGCGCAACGGCACGTGCATGAAGTGTGACACGTGTGGCAGCACGACGGGGTGCTCGTAGGCGTCGCCCCGACGACAGTAACCGATAGCTAAAAATAAGGGCGGCTGAAAAAGTCGCCCTTATCCTTTTTTAGCGTCATCGTTGTCCGACTGGGTTTCGGCATATTTGCGCTAGTCTAGCTGGTCCCGGCGACCTTGTTCTCAGGATCTGCGCTGCTGCATATTTGCGGGGCGGCTCACGTTGTCCCTTATAAATCGCGCCATTCGCGGCATATTACCAATGTACTCGAATACTCCGGGCAGCATGCTGGCTATACCAAACTGGCCCTTCATTTTCTGCAACGATCGCCTTTGGATGGCCGCAGGATTTCGCTGCTCCAACGCTTTAAGAAAGAATTCGTCGGCAGCTTTAACGTCTCCGCGAGTGCTAAACTCCCTGAAGGCCCAGAACGAGCATGCGCCGTGACCGAGTTTGCTCCCCTCGCAAAACCATTTTAGTGCCCCGTCCCGATCGCCGGATTCGGCCAACAATGCGCCCAAACCATAAGCTGCATAGGCATCATTGTTTTCAGCCGCGACCTTATAATAGTGGATTGCCTTCTCTCTGTCGCACGCAGGATTCTCGGTTCGAGAAAATACGAAGCCCAAATGCACCGCGACCGCACGCACGCCCTGTTCAAAAAGTTTTTCAAAGAGCTTGCTCGCTTGCACATAGTCCCGCTTTGCGAGAAGCCGATAGGCAAGGTCTTGGTCTCTATTTAACTCATCCAGTAAGGGAGCCGTCATAGTCTGAACTCACCTTCGACAGGACACCAAGACCGGCAGGGTAAGAGATATATTGCCTCGAATATCTAGGACAAGCGAGGTGTCCCCAATACCGCCACCACTGCCCCGCTACGCCTACCGCTCCCTTGCCGAGATCGTTAAACCTTATTCTGTTACGGGTACGGTAACACTGTCCCCATAATAGCGAAGCGCACTTTTGGGACGCCGTGACGTTAACCCGCCCCGTGGCTTTCCCTCGAATTGCCGAACCGTGGCAGACGCGGCGCTTGACCGCGAAACTCTCACCGGAACTGCCAGGGAATAACACGCAGCCCCCTGACGTACATATGGTGCCCCGTTGGGTTGGCGGGAATCTTGCCGCCATAGTCGGTCAATGCGGTTGAGAACCGGATATCGGCGGCGCCATGGATCGCCCCGCGGGTCGTGATGGCGGCAATTGGCTCACCATCGACCTCGTAAACAATATCCGTCGGCGTCCATAGCACGCCATAACTGTGATACGCCTGCGAGAAATTATCGGTGAATTTGCTCTCGAACCCGACGGCATGCATTTTGTCGTCTTTTATCGTGGCCCAGTCGTTGTTGTTGTGGAGCGTCAAGCGAACGATGTTTGGATAGTGAATTTCGGCAATATCGATTTCAAAATGATCTTCGGTGACCAGCCAAAAAGCATTGTTCATGCCGGATATGTCCGCTGCTTTCATCGAAGATTCGAACAGGCCGAATTTCTGATGGAGCTTGCTGATCATCGATCCCGTTGACCATTCCGCGTTACAGTGCGTGGCGGACAGGGTGCGCAATTGCAATTCGTCGGCGGCGATCACGACGTTTTCCGGACGGCGGCAGGATTTCATCGACGGTGGGTCGTCCGTTTGCAGATCCCATTGAGATTGAAGTTCAGCCGGGTTCGTAAAATGCGTATCGACAACGGGCTTCTTGCCGCCTGAGCGATAAGACGCAATCAAGGCGCGGTCCGCAGCGGTCACGGGGCGCCGCGTTCCCCAAGGATGATCGGGGTTGCCAAATGTCGCGGGGCCAAGCGATGTGGCAGCATAGGCCGGCCATGCGAACACCAGACCTGCCACCATCGTTGCCAAAGCGGTAAATTTTTCAAGATGCGGCGTTTGCATCATGTATTCTCGCCTTTTCCGAGCGTCCGAGACAATCCCTCAGAGATACAGGTCAAATCAGACAATGGTGTGTACGCCGCCGGCGAGAGAATAGCTCCGCTTCGGATGACAGCATACCCGGGGAGTTCGCTGCGATGGCTTTTCGATGGGTTGTTGCTCTTTTTATTCTGGCCATGAGCGGCCTCGCAGCAGTGGCGGACTCACCGAAGACAAGGATTGATTTCAATCAACCCGGCAGGCCCGCAACCTACGCCGGCGTTGCTTTCGTGTTCGAACAAGCCGGCGGTAATTGCCCTGAACAGGACGGCACCATCGTCATCAAAAAAGGGTCTGTCGAGTTGATGTCTCCATGGGTTTTGGCCCCATCCAAGCCAACCAATTCCTTGGCAGGTCTGACGGGTGTCAGGATCGACGCCGCCGATGACACCTCTTATCGCCTGCAGTTCCTCAGGCCGACATGCCAGATCGATATCGGCATACGTCAACAACGGCTCGAACAAGGGGCATGGAAATCGCTTCTCATTGCCGAAGAGAAACGTCCAAACTTGTCCGACCAGATGCGCGACGAATTGCGACGCAAACGCGAGAGCGACATCCAGGCGCACGCCGCGGACAGGACATCGGACGATGTGCAAGCCGAACAACAGCGGCTGAGACAGGAAGCCCCTCCCGGTCGATGGAGCATCATGACCACCGGTTCACGCATGAGATTTGAGGACACGGCGTCAGATTGCCCGAATGCTTTTGGTGCGTATCAGGTTTTTGGACAGGGATTCGCGATGTCGTTTTTTTCTCCCCTCGGAGAGGGCGTCAACCAGTTTCTCATGGAAGGAACCGATCTCGATGCATCACACGGCCAGATTGTTCTCATCAAGGGAGACTGCCGCTTCGAATTCACGGTGAGCCAGACCGCGCTTATCGATGGGCGACGAATAGCCGTCCCCCTTCGACCCGCCCCCGAGCGAAAATAGTTGCGCCGCTGGTCGCGCCAAGCTCGTGCCCCCTCAGGGGGTCGACATGTTGTGCATCTGCAAATACTGCTTTGTCAGATAATCTTCGCCGGGGCCATAATTGTCGGTGATGGCGTGGCCGGGGAATTTATCCCATGATGCGAATACCGCCCAATTGGGAACGATACCGAGCGTTTTCTCGATATGAGTGAAGTTGCGCTGGGCATCATCGAGCCAATCCTGGTTCGACATGGCCGCTGACGACGGAGCGGCATTATAGATGATGCCGAACGGCAAGGCGTCGTTGCGGGCAAAATTCTGCCATGCCTTCAGGCCGTCGGGCCAGTGTTTGACCCCCCAATTGATATCGACGGACATAAAGGCCAGAGGCTTTCCCGTTTTCGCGCGAAAGACGCGTTGCCATTCCCTGAAATCATCTTGCCAATGTGGCTGATCGGTTATCGACGGGATGGGCTCCCCGTCACCGATGATAACGTTCGGGAAGTGGTTTTGATATTCGCGCAGATTTTTCGCGACACGCTCTGCGACATTCTCGATTGAGGACCGGCAGGCGCCTTTGCCATCATAATAGTGGCCGAACCACAGGGGCTCATCCATGGCGATATACTGAAGATCGACGCCGGCCCTTTTCAGCTTGGCGGCCAGCGCGGCAGTCTGGTCGGTCGCGTAATAGCCTTCCACCCCGCCACCACAGCCGGGCGGATCGTAGGCCTGCGCCAGCATCTCAAGGCCAAAAGCAATATGCTTCTGCTTCAGGCGCGCAGCGACCCTGGCAAGATCGGCGTCCGGGATCTTGACCAGCGCCTGCGTCAGGATGCTGACCACCTTCACATGATCCATGAAAGCGGGCCATGGACCATTGGGCTGGTCATAGAGCATCTCCCAGCTGTGATGCCCGGCGGGCGAGCTGATCGCACCCATGGTGAACCAGATTTGCGGCGTGGGCGCATTGGCCGCCAGGGCTTCCTCATGAGAAGAAGCAAATGCCTGTATCATCGCACAAGCCAAAAAGAGCTTCTTCATCAGGGACTCCTTTTCGCAGATGAATACCGTACTCTTCAGGTATAGTCACCGGGTGCCGCAAACGCATTCTCGCCCATGTTCATGTCCAGATTTGGCGAACGGCATCAGCTATCACCTGAAGGCGCGCACCATGCTGGATCATATCTTTCTCACGGTCGGCGACATCGACCGATCGATCGCGTTCTACACCTCCGTGCTCGCCCCGCTCGGGATCACGCAACGGGTCGACTACGACGGCAAGGACGGCCCGCCCGGCCATCCCGACCTCAAGGGTTTTGGTGCCGATGGACGCCTGTTCTTCTGGCTTCGATCCGGACCATCGTCACCAGGGTCGGTGCATGTCGGCTTCGTCGCCAACTCCGAAGCCATGGTTCGCGCTGCTCATGCGGCCGCACTGGCGGCCGGTGCGCGCGAGATTCATCCACCCGGCCCGCAGCTTCACTACGATCCCCGCTACTACGCCGCACAGGTCTTCGACCTCGACGGCCACAGCCTCGAATTCGTCTACAAAAGCTGGCAGCATTGAGTGTGACGGACGTGATGATCTGCGGCGCGCGCCCAAGCCCGTGATCATTGCGAATGTGCCCACTTCCTCCTGAAGCAGGATGAGATATGGTTCGATCAACGTCATCTGTCGTCATCAGCTTGGAGTGAATCGTTGCGGCAACGATGGCCTGCTCCTTCTCCGCTTGCGGCAGGGCTATCGCATATGGCTGAGGGTCTGCATGAGGAAGGTATCGTCCCAGCCGGCGCGCTTGATTTTGCGCCGGATCGACGTGCGATCGGGGTCGGCTCGCAAGATGACGTCATTCGGTTAGATCTTGTCGATCGGTGTTTTTCTGATTTTCACGGCATAATCCTGAGCGAATCGTTCCCAAGCGACGGCTGTTTTGTCACCGCGCCACTCCTGGCCGCGGAGTGCACCTTCGCTATTCCCGCCCTACCGAACTCCAACGGGCAAAAAAGACGCTTTAGGCCCTTTTGTCAGTTCCCGTTATCCTTCGTTCCGACCCGGCAGCATCAGCTTCAGAGCCGCAAGGGCGTATATCTTGGCGCAGTCGATGACGTCGACCTCGTTGGCATAATCATCGACGCCCGCCGACAAGGTCGGCTGCGGGCCGTAACAGACGGACGGCGTTCCGCGATCGCGCCAGTGTCGCGCGTCACTTCCCGGCAGACGCACGACGTAACGCGGCTCGGCTCCCCGCACAGTTGTCACCGCATCTGCGAAGGTCCGTGTCAGATTGCTTTGCAGCGGCTCCCAGCTTGCGTCCCAGCCCTTCGGATACGACAAATGGGTACCGGGTATATCGCTGGCCATAGCCTCCAGGTCTTCGCGAAGCCGGGCCATGGTTATTCCCGGCGGCAACCGCATATCGAACCGGGCCATCGCTTTCGGCGACATCAGGCTTCGAACAGATCCGGCCTCGATAACGCCGGCACTTGCCGACAGCCGCAGCCCGAAATTGCCTTCGCCACCCGATACGCCATCAAGGTCCGGCGGCAACACCGCAAACCTCTCATTGAAGGCATCGACCCGCCGGATCAACTCAGCCAGCCGGCCGACCGCAGTCTGGCCTCGCAGCGCTCTCGATGAATGCCCGGAAGGACCGGAGGTTTCGACATCGACCCAGAGCAATCCTTTCTCGGCGATGGCAAAATCCATGAACCCCGGGCCTTCGGCGCTGATCATGACGTCACCGAGCAGGTCGGGGCGCGCGTGCAGCAGGAACTCCGTTCCACGATTGCCGAACATGACTTCATCACTGACGGCCGTGAAGCTCAACTTTCCCGGCAAGGCGTCGCGATGGCGCGCCATGATCGCAGTGGCCATGGCCATGGCAGCGAGACCACCTTTGAGATTTCCCATCCCAAGGCCGTACAGTCGCCCGTCCTTCCTGGTCAAGGACAGTGTCGGGACCGACCAGGCGCTCTCGTCACCTGCCTGCATCGTATCCATGTGGGCGTTGAAGACGACGTGTTTTCCTTTTCCGCCGTCGCCCAGCGAGGCGACGACATTTGCGGTCTCCCGGTCTGCCGCCAGGCGCTCGCTCGCAACGCCATGATCCGCCAGAAAGGCCTGCACGACATCCGCGACCTCGGCCGTTCGTCCTGACGGGTTCATGCTCGGCGAGGCGACAAGTTGACCACAAAGATCGACGAGCGACCGACGCTCCGCGTCGATCGCGACCATCAGCGTCCGGGCAAGCTCATCCGTAGTCATCGCACAGCCTCCAGCGACCGCGTCAAGGCCCAGCCGGGGGCAACGGCCTCGGGGGCCCGCCCGACGATCGACATATAGACCTCGGGATCCGTCGCCCCCTCCGTTCCGATCGCGAGCACGACACTGTTCTCATCGAGTTTTATCGCACGTCGCCCCTCCGGATCACTGGCCAGGCGAAGCATCGCGGCGAGACCAGCAACCGCCGATTCACCCGCCACGATCGGCGCATCGCCGAACCGGCCATCCGCGAGGATCCGCATCGTTTCGGCCGCCGCCTCGTCCTCAAGCGACACGAAGCCGTCGGCTCCATCCTGAAGGATCTGCCAGGCAAGCAGCGACACCTCACCGCAGGCGAGGCCGGCCATGATGGTATCCAGGGAGCCTTCATCGGGAACCGGGCGCCCCGCCATTGCGCTCATGAGGATGCACTTCGCCTTCTCCGGCTCGGCGACGAAAAAATATGGTGCCCGCGCTGCGTACTTTTCCCAGAGGTACGAACAGATGCTTGCTGCGAGGCCGCCGACACCCCCCTGGACAAAAACATGAGTCGGCTTGACGTCTTTTGGCAATTGATCGGCTATTTCATCCATGATGACGCCATAGCCTTGCATGACGTCGCGCGGAACATCCGTATAGCCTTCGTAGGAGGTGTCCGATATGACCTGCCAGCCGTTGCGGGCGGCGTCATCGGCGGCGCGTCGGACCGCGTCGTCATAGGTTCCGGATACGGCCCGCACTTCCGCGCCATAGGCGGCAATCGCGTCCCGCCTGCCCTGACTCACCGATGCATGAACATAGATGACGCAGCGGCATCCAAACTTCTGCGCGCCCCAGGCGACCGACCGGCCATGATTGCCATCAGTCGCGCACGTGACGGTGATCGCGGACGTGACATCGCGCAGTGACCCCGACGCCAGTTGCGCCGAGCTTGGCCGCACGCCCCGACGTTGTTGCACGATACCTTGTAGGTAGCACACGACGGCATACGCGCCTCCGAGCGCCTTGAAGCTGCCGAGACCAAAGCGCGCGCCTTCATCCTTGTAAAGGATGGACCGAACACCGGCTGCTTTCGCCAAGCCGTCCAATGACCGAAGTTCGGTCGGAGCGTACCCGGGCCAGCTGCGGATCTCCCGGCGGGCGACGGCAAGCGCATCGAGGCTCAGGATTTCCGAGCGTCCATTGTCGCGATACGGCGCGACACGCACCGGTTTGGGGTTGGCGAGCAGTTCGAAATGATGGGTGAGCACGTTCGACATATGATCCTTCTCAATATCCAATGGCGATGCCATCTCTGCGCGGGTCCGCCCCGCCCCTCAGGAGCCCTCGCTCCCGATCGATCCAGATCGCCTGCGCCGTGCCGAGCGGATTCGGCGCCGGCGTCGGCCGATGGCCAAGCGTCCGAAGAGCATCGGCGATTGCGCCCGGAATCGTGCTTTCCAGATCGAACACGTCGCCGCGCGCGAACATGCGCGGCGCATCGATCGCCTGTTGCACGGACATGCCGTAGTCAAGCAGGTTCGAAACAAGCTGCATCTGCCCGATGGGCTGAAAATGGCCGCCGGTCACGCCGAACGAAAGCACGACCTCGTCGTTTCGGGTCAGCATGGCCGGCAGGATGGTGTGCATCGGCCGTTTGCCGCCAGCAAGGCGGTTGGGATGGCCCGCGTCGAGCACAAAACCGCATCCACGGTTATGCAGGACGACGCCGCTCTTCCCTGCAACTATTCCCGTCCCGAAATCGTCAAAGATCGAATTGATGAACGAGATCGCAGTCCCATCCCTGTCGACGATGGAGATGAACGTCGTATCCCGGTGCTCGGGAGAAGGAAGCGGCGAAAGATCGGCGAGACGACCATGCGGAGATACCCTGCTAAACAGCGCGGCAGCGCGTTGCTCGGAGACGAGGCGGGAGACCGGTGTCGGGCCCCCGGCAGGATCGCACACGAACACATCGCGCTCGGCATAGGCAAGCCGAGCGATTTCGGCCTGCAGGTGGAAACGTTCGACCGACACGGGATCAAACTTCGCGATATCGAAGCGGTCGAGCAGGCTCATCATCGCCAGCACAGTGACGCCCGACCCGTTCGGCGGGCATTCCCAGAGATCGAAGCCGCGATACCTGGTCGAGATCGGCTCCACGTAGGACGGCGAATAGGCTGCGAAATCCTCTACGGTATGAACGCCCCCCAACTTGCCGAGGGTCGACACGATATCTTCGGCGATCCACCCCTCATAGAACACGTCGGCCCCCTGCCGGGCGATGTCGCGCAGCGTTCGGCCCAAAGCCGGTTGACGATGGATGTCGCCGACAGCCGGCGACGCACCGTTCGGCAAGAACACGGAGGCCGTGGCCGGATGCCGGGCGAGCTTTCCGATCTGGCGCCCCCAGTCCCGTGCCAATCGCTCCGTCACCGGATACCCGGCTTCCGCGGCCGCGATGGCGGGCGCGAACAGCCGGTCCCATCCAAGCGTTCCATGGTCCTTTGCCAGCCGCTCCCACGCCCGGACAGCGCCGGGCACCGTGACAACGTGGGCACTTTCGGGATCCAGTTCACACAGCCCGAGGCCCAGCAGCCGATCCGCGTCTTCCGCGCGGGCAGCCGGTCCGGAGCCATTCATCGCAACGATCGGCTCCCCTGTCCTCTTCAACAGGACAAAGCAGTCGCCACCGATTCCGGTCTGCGTCGGTTCGATGACCGCGAGCAGCGCGGCGGCAGCAATGGCCGCATCGACGGCATTGCCGCCGGCACGAAGCACGTCGATCGCCGCGAGCGTGGCTGACGGATGAGACGTCGCCGCCATTGCGGACAGACCAAACGCTTCCGAACGCCCCGGCCTCTCGAAGTCCCGCATTCGCGCGCCCAACAGGTTCGGCCGCTTAAAAGGATGCAAGGCCAGCATTCAAACGATCCGTAACGAGCATTGAGGACGGTGCATGGGTGATACAGAAGGACGGCCTGGCGTTCGCGACGGCGATCTGCGGAGTGAGCCCGCACGCCCAGAACAACGGCACTTCATTGTCCAGCAACTCACCCGATCCCACATTCCTGTAGCGGCGCGAAAGATCGACTCCGATAAGGTTCGGGTCACCAAGATGCACCGGCGCACCGTGAACGTTCGGAAATCGCGAGGTGATCTGAATCGCACGAATCGCGTCCGACGCCAGGAACGGCCGCATCGTCACAACGAGCTTGGCGTGAAACGCGCCCGCCGCCTCGGTGTCGATGTTCGTCTCGTAAACGCCGGCCACTTCATTCCTGTCCAGGAAACGAAGCGGAAGCCCGGCCTCGACGAGCGCGTTCTCGAACGAGAAGGAGCACCCCATTGCGAAGGTGACGAGATCATCCCGCCAGAGACTGGAGATGTCATGAACCTCGTCGACCAGGACGCCATCCCGGAAGACGTGATATCGCGGCACATCCGAACGAATATCGATGTCCTTGCCGAGCTGCGGCAGCTTCGGGTCGCCGATATCGGACCGTGCAATCAATGGGCAGGGCTTGGGATTGCGCTGGCAATAAAGCAGGAAGTCCTCCGCATACGCACGGGGCAGGATGCATATGTTCGCTTGAACGCGCTCCTTCGCGAAGCCGGCGGTATAGCCCCGATAGGCGCCAGCCCTGACGGCCTGCCGAACCGACAGCACATCGGCGGTATCGAATTCCAGGTGATGTGAGTTGTCTGCGCTCATGAGCGATCCTCTTGTCAACACTTCCATCGGCGCAACCACTGGAGCGATTGATGCGTCATTCAAGGCGCTGTGACGCTCGCATATTCCAGCTTGTTCGTCGCAGCATCGTTGACGCGCTCCAGCGACTGTCCGGCAGTCTCGTGCCCCATCAAGGCCATCGCCAGAGCCTGCAGCACCAGCAAGGCCCCGATCACCGATACGACGCCAGTGACACCCCAGTGGGTGTAGAGAAACAAGACGCCGAACGGGACGGCCGCTGTCGTCAGTCGCGCGATCCCGACGCAGACCGCGTTGCAACGCATCCGGACGAAGGTCGGGAACAGTTCGGGCAGATAAACCGCCTGGATCGCAGCGAAGAGAAAGTAGATCAGAGCGAAGGTCGCAAACCCGACGCACGTCGCCGCGACTTGCGAGGTGACCTGACCGAACAGGATGGCCATTGCCGCCGCACCGAGGGAGCCGCCGATAATCGTCAGCCGGCGCCCGACCCGATCAACGATGGCAAGAGCGATGAGAGCGCCTGTCGGTGCTCCGAGCGACATCAGAGCGGACTGCCCAAGACTTTGATTGATCGGGATGCCCTGCTTTAACAGAAACGTCGGAATCCAGGACACGAGGCCATAAAGCGCCGCGAACATGACCACCTGCATAATGGTCCCGAGCACGAGCGGCCGGATCAGGGCCTTCTGCCAGATGCTCTCCGGCACGACCGGTGGCGTTGGTTCCGGCTGCCGCAAAGCGCCATGCTCGTTGCGCACCTCGTCCTCGATAAGCGCGACGACCCTGTCCGCTTCCTCTGTTCGACCGCGAACTTCGAGCCAACGCGGGGACTCGGGCAGCGCTTTTCTCAGCCACAGGATGACCAGAGCGCCCACGCCGGGGATCACGAACATGATACGCCAGCCGAATATCGGAATCAGCGCCCAGCTGAGCAGGGTCGAAGCCAAAAGACCCGTGCTCGATATGGTCGAAAGAAGCGCCGTCCAACGTCCCCGGCGGGCGGGAGGCACGAATTCGGCGATCGTCCCGTAGCCCAAAACGATCTCCGCCCCCAGACCGATGCCGCAGATGAAGCGGAATACGATCACCCAATACATATCGGTGGCGACGGAGCCGGCCAGCGATGCAAGGCCAAAAACCGCAAGATTCCACTGAAACGTCACCCGTCGGCCGAACCGATCCGCAACGATACCCGCCGCAAACGTGCCGGCGAACATGCCGAAGAACGTCGCCGATACGAAATACGCGTTCAGCTCGAGCGTCGAAAACCCCGTCGACAGAAATACGCCGAGGACGGCGCCCGCGATGTAGATGTCGAAATTGTCGCAGAACATCCCGCCGCCAACGAGCGCAACAAGCCGCTTGTGAAATCTTGAGCTCGGCAATCGATCAAGCCGCGCGGCGACAGAGTTCCTTGGCATTTTCATCTCGTATCCCATGTTGATGATGTCCTGCGCGTGGCAATGATTATCTTTTGGCGATGCAATCGATTTCGATGAGCGCGTCGCGAACGAGGTCGGTGACTCCCACACATGTCCGCGTCGGCCTCTGCTGCTCGGAAAAATTTCGCGCATACACCTCATTCATCGCGTCGTAGTCGCGCTTGAAGTGCGTCAGGAACACGCGAACGCTAACGATCCGATCCATGTTCAAGCCGAGCTCCGCGAGCACTCGGCGCACATTGGCGAGGGTACGATCCGTCTGCGCCGCTATCCCCTCCGGCAGCGGCTCGCCCGGATCATCGAGATTTCGACCGAACTGACCGGTCAGAAAGACGAAGCCATCCGTCTCGACGGCGTGGCTGCTCGGCGACATCGATGGGGGAAGCCCGCCGATCATATGCCTCTTAATCGTGCTCATGACGCTCCTCTGGGCGATGGCGACCGCCGCCCGTTGCAGACAATCTGCCGCTGTTGCTTCAGCAGCGCTGTCATGAAACTGTATTGCGCTTTGACAAGGAAAGGCCCCTAACTCAGGCCTGTTATCGAGGGTTTGTTGCGCCAGATGTCCCAAACGCAGGAACTTCGCTTAAGCGACTTGGATTCTCAGGATCTGGCGATCTTGAAAATCCTGCAGCAGAACAACATGACGCCGCAGCGGACGATCGGCGAAATGGTCAATCTTTCGGCGGCTGCCGTCCAGCGCCGCATCAGTCGTCTCGACAAGCATGGCGTCATCCAGGGAAACGTCGCAATACTCAATGCCGCTGCCGTCGGTCATCCGATCACAGTGCTCGTCGAAGTTCAGATCGAGAACGAGAGGCTCGACCTTCTGGAGGCATCCAAAGCGAGCTTCGCTGCCGCACCCGAAGTTCAGCAGTGCTATTACGTGACGGGGGAGACCGACTTCGTCCTTGTGGTCACGGTCGGATCAATGAAGGAATACGAGCAGCTTACAAAACGCCTGTTCTTTGAAAATCACAACGTGAAGCACTTCAAGAGCCTGGTCGTCATGGATCGGATAAAAGCATCCATGGCGCTGTCCTTGCCAGACATATGACCACAAGTTACGGTGATGGTGCATTTAACCAGCCCGCTCCCGCGCGGCCCCAGCCGCCGACGGGGTCAGCAAAGTGCTCAGTCAAGGTTATGCTGGGGTCCTTGCGTCGACACGCGGATCAAGCTGCGCCGTGATCATGGCGAACGTCTGCAGCTTCCCCAACGCACCCGTCTCCGCAAACAATACCCGGGAGAAGACCGATTTTCCGCGTCATCATGAGCCTGCCCTGCCTGCTGGTCGTTGTCCGGTTCGTCTGGCCGTTGCAGCTGCCGCTGTCGATCAAGTGTGTGGTCACCGTCCTGCTTGTGGTGGCTTCGCAGTACCATTTCTGGAGCCGGCTCTCCTCGGGCTCGGTGTTCGCTCCGGAATTCCCTCGCCCGGTGGTCCTGCTGTTCAACTGGGCCTTCGCCGCGATTTTCCTGCTCGCCCCGCTGCAACTGCTGCTGGATTGCGGAACGCTGCTGGCGATGGCGGTGCATGGCGGCAGCGTGTTTGTGCCCGACGGCATCCGTTATGCCATCGGCGCCGTGGCCGCCGTCGTGGCCGCGATCGGTGTCCAGCAGGCGGTGCGAGTGCCGCCGCTGAGGGATATCGAGATCGGCATCCCGGGGCTCGCGCCGCAGTTCGACGGCTACCGGATGCTGCACCTGACGGACCTGCACATCAGTCGCCTCTTCCCCACGGCGTGGGCGCGCGCGGTGGTCGAACGGGCCAATGACCTCGGCGCTGACCTGATCGTGGTGACGGGCGACCTGATCGACGGCAGCCTGGCGTCGCGGCGCGCAGACGTCGAACCGCTGCGCGGTCTGCACGCGGCGGATGGTGTTTATGTCATCCCCGGCAACCACGAATACTTCTTCGACTATCGCGCCTGGATGGCGCACTACGCCGCCATGGGGATGCGCGTGCTGGAGAACGCTCACGTGGTGCTCAAGCGCGATGGCGGCCAGCTGGTGCTGGCCGGCGTCACCGATCTGTCGGCACGCCACACCGGCAACCCTGCCCCGGACCTCGCCGCTGCGCTCGAGGGCGCGCCGCAGGGCGTGGCCGTCATCCTGCTCGATCACCAGCCGCGGGAGGCGCGCCGTGCGGCCGCGAAAGGCGTGGCACTGCAACTGTCCGGGCACACCCACGGCGGCATGGTGGTCGGGCTCGACCGGCTGACGGCACGCGCCAATGCCGGCTACGTCTCCGGCCGCTACGACGTCGACGGCATGACGCTGTATGTCAACAACGGCACCGGGCTCTGGCCCGGTTTTGCGCTGCGGCTCGGACGGCCGTCGGAGCTGACGCGGATCACGCTGCGCCGGGCGTAGTCGAACCGGACTTACGGCGATAGCGCATTTAGCCGGCCCGGTCCCGCCGCTTCCCGGCGGGCAACGGGGTTCAGGCGACGAGCCGTTCCAATCGGGCCCGCAGCTCCGGCTGGGAGAGCGCGCCCACCGCACCTCTGGTGGCGAGGAGATCGATCAGGCGCTCAGATTCGGGGTCCGCGAGAAGTGCTTTCAGGCGTTCATGCGTGAAGACGACGAGCGCGGCGTCCGTCGGGACCACACGCCGGCGCCCATCGGGCGCTTCGAGCCCGAGCAGGCCACGCCAGCCGATCGCATCGCCGCAGACGAGCCGCCGGACCGGCCGCGCGGGTGCCGAGGCCAGGAAACGGGCGCGCTCCTTGTCGACATGGATGTGCGTCGAGACCGCTCGGTAGACGAGGAACGGATCTTCCGTCAGCGCCGCATAACGGCCGGTCAAGGTCGCGGCCACAGGGCCGAGGACCATGGTGGCCTGCCGCACGATCTCAGCTTCCGCCGATGCGGCGAGCCGTGTCCCGTGGAGCGCGTGGGCCGCGGGCCCGCTCAGGGACGCCAGTGCCTGCTCGATGTCGAGTTCGCCATCCAGCACATCTTCCAGAACCAATCCTTCCGTAAGGATACCGGCAAGCTCGTCAGGGATCACCTCGCCAGGACCGAAGCGCAGCACGCGGCCAAGCGCGACCAGCCCGGCAGGCACCACCGGCGGTTTGAAGCGAAACGGGCCAGGTGGATAAGGGCGCGGGAGGTCGCCTTGCTCGGAGATGGAGGTCATGGGGATGCCGTGGCGGTCGAGCGCACACCACAGGCGGGTGAGCACGGCGGAGAAGATGCTGGTGAGCTCCGAGGGCCGCAACGTATAGATGCGCGCGCCGTAGCGGAACGCGCCCCGCTCCGGCTCGCTCCCCAAAATCAAAGCCCTGGGTGCGGGATCCCTGAGGATGGCGGCGTGAATCGTCCCCGTCTGGAGCGCCACGCGCATGACGTCCTGCACCATGGTCGGCGGATAGATCGCGGGAACGTGGAACGCAGTCGTATGATAGGTCGGCGTGCCGGCCGGGAACACCTCCACCTGGTTGGCCGAGAGGCCGCTGTTCGGCACCACGATGATACTTCCGTTGCTGGCACGCAGGAAGATCGAACGCCATGTGAGGCCTTCGATCGTCCCTTCAACCGGGCTGCGGCGCAGATAGTCGCCGACGCGAACCGGCCGGTCCAGCTCGAGGGCAAGCCCCGAGAACAGATTGCCCAGGGTCGATTGCAGCGCGAGGCCGATCACGATCGTGAGCACGGCCGAGGTGGCGAGCAGGTTCGTGACGTTGAAGCCGAGCCCGTAATAGAGCCAGATGAGGAGCGCGGCGATATAGATCACCACCTTGCTCATCACGCGCACCAGATCGGTGGTCTTGAGCTGCTGCGACCGCTCTTCGCCGATCAGGAGGCTCACGAGGAATTCGGCGAGACGGGCGGCGCTGATGGCGGTCAGGAACGTTGCAAGGTACCGCAGTGGCACGACCCATTCCGAGTCCGGGGCCACCGTCACGAACAAAAGCCAGCTCAGCGCTGTCAAAGCGACGATGAAGACGGTGAGTAGATAGCTCATTTGCTCTTCCCGTCCCGCCGCCACCGCTAAGGCAGAAGCTGCCTGATCGCTTCGTCGAGGCTTCTCTTCAGGCGTGCGATGGATTGCGCCAGATCGTGGAACTGGCCATTCAAGGGCTTCTTGTCGACATCGCCGTGGGTGGCATCCCCAAAGCTGGTGGATCGGGTCGCGCTCGTGATGAATTCCAGCGGATTGGTCACATACAGCCGCAGCAGAAGCAGGAAGATCGCAAAGGAGAGCACGAAGACACAGGTCAGCGCGCCGAGCGTGACCCAAAGGGCCTTGTAGGCCTGGGCATTGGGGCCGGCCACGGGAACCTCCACGAGCTGCATGCCGACGACATCGTCCATCTTCCAGCCGAAGCCATTCTGGCCATATTGAGCCACCATCGATGCGGGAGCGACATCGGGGGTGCTGTGGCACTGCAGGCAATCGGGGCTTGCCATCCTGATCGGACGGGCGATGTAGAAGTGGCGCTCGGCTCCTGTGCCGGCGTCGCCGGATAATTCCTTCAGCTCCGGATTCCCGCGGAAGGCATGCAGCAGGCCCACCTCCCAATCGGTCGCACGGTCTTCGATGTTGGTGGGATTGAGCGAGGCCTCGCGGTAGCGGTAATCAGGAAATCTCCGGCGCAGTTCGGCGAGCGCGGTTTGAGCGCCGTAGGACGGCACAATCTGGGGGTGGAATTTGTCGAAGCCGAGCTGCTGGACGAGCGGCGCGATTTCCTTGCTGGTGTAGGAGCGCATCACAACGCCCATCTCCAGCAGCACGCGCGAGCGCTCGATGACTTGTTCGCCCGCCACGCGAAACTGAAGTGTGTAGGAGATGTACCCCGCGACCACGAGGCCGAAGAGAAAACAGCCAGCCAGAATAAATCCGAAACGATATTCGATCCGCACGGCCCCCGCCCGTTTTCGTCCCCTGATGCGTGACCACTCCGGGCGCCTTCATCGAGCGCTTCCGTCATCATGCTATCACGGCGCCGCAAGCGGATTCCGTGCTACTATAGGAGCATTCACAGAAAAAACGTGAAACCCGTTCACGCAAGGTCGGCGATGGGTCAATCGAGACCTCGGCCCCGTTCCTGCCTCGGCCACTTGGACCTCCCGTCCGCGCTGCCCCCTCACAAGGACCACAGCGATCTCGGCCACAGACATCTCGGCGTGCCGTTCAAGCTCTGCCACCTGCCGGACAATGCACCCGGCATGGTGTTCTGGCACCCGCGCGGCTATGTGCTCTACCGGGTGCTGGAGGACTGCCGGCACCACTTCAATCGCGCTGACATCGACACCGCCCCAGCCTTAGCAACACCCGAAGGCTGCCAATAACTCTTCCGCATTGTGCGGCGTCGCCGGCTTTATCAAATGCCCGGATTGGATGGCGCAGGCTGACCGCGACGGCTCGCGGCATCGCCACATCCGCTGACAACGCGCGGCGAACACGCCGCCATCTTCTGGAGGATAACGATGGCCTCGACCGAGGTGGCAACCGATCAAACCCCGTCCTCCGATCACCTGGTGCAGCTTCGCCGCGCCGTGATCGCCTCCACCATCGGAACCGCGATCGAGTGGTATGATTTCTTCCTCTACAGCACGGTGACGGGACTTGTCTTCGCCAAGCTCTATTTTCCCCACTCCGATCCCTGGGTCGGCACGCTGGAAGCCTTTGCGATCTACGCGGTCGGCTTTGTTGCGCGACCGGTGGGGGCCGCCATTTTCGGCCACTATGGCGACCGCATCGGGCGCAAATCGACGCTGATCGCGACATTGCTCCTGATGGGTCTGGCGACCTTCGCCGTGGCCCTTGTGCCGACATACGAGAGCATCGGCATCTGGGGCGCGGTCCTGCTCACGCTTCTGCGTTTCATCCAGGGGGTTGGTGTCGGTGGCGAATGGGGCGGCTCGGTGCTGATGTCGATGGAATGGGCGCGCTCGGACCGCTCCCGCGGTTTCGTCGCGTCATGGCCGCAATTCGGGGTGCCGTGCGGGCTGTTCCTTGCCAATCTCGCCGTGCTCGCCTGCAGCCACATGTCAAACGAGCAGTTCATCGCCTGGGGCTGGCGCGTGCCGTTCCTGCTCAGTGTCATTCTTGTCGGCCTCGGCCTCTATATCCGGCTGGGCATTCTGGAAACACCGATTTTCACCAGGCTTGTTGCCCAACGCGAGATCGCCCGCGCGCCGATCCTCCAGGTGATCCGGCAGCACCCGAAGGAGATCATCCTCTCGGCGATCGCACGCCTCGCTGAGCAGACGCCGTTCTACATCTTTACCGCGTTCATCTTCTCCTATGGCATCGGCACACTGCACGTCTCGCGCGACTTTCTGCTCACCGCGGTGCTGACGGCATCGCTGTTGTCGTTCATCTCGATCCCGCTGTTCGGTCACATCTCGGACCTGATCGGCCGAAAACGGACCTACATCATCGGCGCCGTCGCAACGGGCTTTTTCGGCTTCGTCTATTTCGACATGCTGAACACCGGCAGCACCACCCTCATATTCCTGGCGATCGTGCTGTCGCTGGTGCCGCACGACATCATGTACGGGCCGCAGGCCGCCTTGATCGCGGAAAGCTTCACGGGAAACCTGCGTTACAGCGGCTCATCGCTCGGTTATCAGCTCGCGTCCGTGATCGCCGGCGGCCCTGCCCCCTTGATCGCGACCTGGCTGTTCGGCACTTACCAGACCTCCACGGCGATCGCGATCTACATCGCCGCCTGCTCGGTCCTGACCATCATCGCGACCATGATGATGACCGATTACACCGGGCAGCCGATCGACGAGCCGTAGCCGGCCCCCCAACCTCAGGGACACCGGCAAACGCCCCCGGCCGGCGGATGCGCGGGCATAACCGCGCATCCCTTATTTGTTCCGGATCTTCGCGCTGGAGAGATGCGCGACGAGATCGCGGGCAACCGGAAGCAGATCCTCCTCCGACCGGAAGCAGATCGAGAGCCGGCGGGTCGCCCAGTCATCCGACAAGCGGGTCCAGGCGATCGGCATCGACCGCCGGTATCGTCGCGCCGCCGGCTCGGGCATGATGCCGAGGCAGCCGCCCTGCGCCACCATCCAGCAGGCGCCTTCGAGGGTGCGCACCTTGATCCGGACCTTCAGCCTCTTGCCCCGTCTTGCGGCCTGGGCCTCGATGTGATCGTGCAACGCACCGTCCGCCAGGCCCACGAACTCGTGCTGCAGGAGATTCACAAACGACAGTTCCTTCTTGCCGGCGAACGCGTGATCCCGCGCGGCGACCACGACCAGCCGATCGATGGCGAACGGCCGCAGTTGCAGACTGGCCGGCTCGACCGCATCGGAGATGATGCCGATCTCGGCCAATCCGCCGGAGACGGCCTTGACGATATCCGAACTCTGGCGCTCCCTGAGATCCACATCGATCTGCGGGTGCGACACCAGCCACGGCGCCAGCCGTCCCGGCAGATATTCCACCATCGCCGCGGTGTTCGCCAGCAGGCGGACCATGGTCCGCATCTCCTTGGCGTACTCGCCGAGTTCGCCGTGCATCTGCACCATCTGGCGGAAGATCAGGCGGGCATGATGCACCAGCGCCTCCCCCGCCCTGGTCGGCACCGTGCCGCGCCGCCCGCGTTCGAGCAGTTTGATCCCGCAAGACTTCTCCATGTCGCGCAGCCGCTCGCTGGTCGCGGGCAGCGACAGGTTGGCTTTTGCGGCACCGTGCGTGATGCTTCCGGCATCGACGACGGCAAGAAACAAACGAAGGTCAGTGAGATCGAAACGCATGCCGGCGAGCTTACACCGCCGCGCGCCTTTCGAGCCTTCGGAACACCCGAAGATGGCCGCCGGATATTCCGCATTGTGCGCTAACACGTGCGACGCTGTAGTGAGCCATGATGGATCACTCGACACTTCTCATCGTTGCGACGACGGCGACCTTCTTCGTCGCCGGAATCGTCAAGGGCGCCACCGGCATGGGACTTCCCACCGTCGCCATGGGCGTGCTCGGCGCATTCATGCCGCCCGTCGCCGCGGCATCGCTGCTGCTCATTCCCTCCTTTGTCACCAATGTCTGGCAGTTGTTCACGGGACCGAGTTTCATGGCCCTGGTCTCCAGGCTGTGGCTGATGATGCTGGGGATCGTGATCGGCACCGTCGCCGGCGCACGGCTGCTGACAAGCGCCAATACGACATGGACGACCGTCGGATTGGGCGCCGCGCTCGCGGCCTACGCCATCCTCAGCCTGCTGGCGCGGCCCCTCGCCGTCCCGGCGCGTGTGGAACGCTGGCTGTCGCCGATCATCGGTCTCGTCACCGGGTTGGTCACCGGCGGCACCGGCGTCTTCGTCATTCCGGCAGTTCCCTATCTTCAGGCGCTCGGTCTCTCCAAGGACAATCTGATCCAGGCACTGGGACTGTCGTTCACGATCTCCACCATCGCGCTCGCGGCGGGCCTCGCAGGCCGAGGCGCATTCCAGCTCGACGGCCTCATCGCGTCGGCGCTGGCCATTGTCCCCGCGCTGGCGGGCATGTGGTTTGGAACGGTGATCCGCGGGCGCATCAGCGCGGCCACCTTCCGTCGCTGGTTCCTGATCTGCCTGGTCCTGCTGGGTCTCGAACTCGTCATCCGGCCGTTGATCTGAGGCCGGCGATGCCTGGCAGCATCAACAGTGCAAACACAATCGCCACTCCGCCGGCAACTGCAGGAGTCAGGCGGCGTTACGAAGCCCTCATCGCCGACGGAACGATCGCGCGCGACGCGGCCCAGGAGCGCGTGGTCGAGGCACTCGACAGCCTGGCGGACCGCATCACACACGTACCGTTGCATGGAGAGACCAGCGATCGGAGCTCCGCTCCGGACCAGGCACCGCGCGGGCTGTATATTCATGGGCCCGTCGGCGGGGGCAAGACGATGCTGCTGGATCTCTTCTTCGCCAGCATCGACATCGGCGCCAAGCGCTGGGTCTATTTTCACGAGTTCATGGCGGGTCTGCACGAGCGCCTGCACAACGAACGCAGGCCAGGCGAGACCAGTCAGGCCGGAGATCCCACGACACGAGTGGTCCGGCGGCTCGCAAGCGAGATCAGGCTGTTGTGCTTCGACGAGATCGCCGTCACCGATATCGCCGAAGCCATGATCCTGAGCCGGGTCTTCTCTCAGTTGTTCAGCCACGGCGTCATCATCGTCGCGACATCGAATGTCGAACCGCAGCACCTCTACGACGGCGGCATCAACCGCACCCAGGTTCTGCCCTTTGTCGCACTGCTGCAGGAGAATCTCGACATCGTGCGGATGGAGACGCGGGCGGATTTTCGACTGGAGAAGCCGCAGGGCGAACGCGTCTGGTTCGCGCCGGCCGATGCCGCGGCCAAAGCCGAGCTCGACCGCGCCTTTGACCGTCTCACGGCCGGCGCCGTCCCGCAGACACTGATCCTCCCGACGCAAGGGCATCCGCTGCGGGTGCCGCGCCAGGCACAAGGCGTCGCGCGCTTCAGCTTCCGCGAGCTGTGCCTCGACCTGCTGTGGACGTCCGACTATCTGGCCATCGCGCGGACCTTCCACACGCTGGTGGTCGATGCCATCCCCACGCGTTTCACCCATCGCAACCACGCCAAACGGCTCTGCGCCCTCGTCAACATTCTCTACGAGCACAATGTGAGGCTGATCGTTTCCGTGGATGGCGAGCCCAGCGACGTCCATGCCGGCATGGTGGCGACCCTGAACCCGGCGATCGGGCCGGCCATCCGCAGCTCGGAGACAACTCCCGAGATGTTGGAATTCAAGCGGGCCGCATCCCGCCTTGCCGAGATGCGTTCGGCTGCTTATCCGGCCCGGCGCTGAGGTCATCACGGCCAACCGTCCAAGCCGGTGCGCATCGTCCATCGCCCGCGGCATTGACGCCTCGGCGTTTTGCCGCCATATACGGCGCATGAACATGCTTCGCTCAGCCGCACAAACCACCACCGCGACCGCTTTCGGCGGATCGCCTTCTGGTCGCGCGCGCTAGAGACAAGCGTCTTCACCCAGAAAAGGCCCCGCCGGCGACGGACGGGGCCTTTCTGGTTTTTGACTATCCCGTCCGTGCTTGCTCCCCTCACAAGGACCACAGCCATGGACGATCTCGACCACAGACATCTCGGCGTACAACTCAAGCTCTGGCACCTGCAGGACAACGCGCCCGGCATGGTGTTCTGGCATCCGCGCGGCTATCAGCTCTACCGGGTGCTGGAGGACTATGTCCGGCGCAGGATGCGCCGCGCCGGTTATGCCGAAGTCCGCACGCCGCAACTGCTGCCAAAGGAGCTCTGGGCCCGCAGCGGCCATTGGGACAAGTTCGGCGCGCACATGTTCCGCGTCGATGACGGCGACCAGGCGATGGCGCTGAAACCGATGTCGTGCCCGTGCCATGTGCAGATCTTCAACACGGGGCTGCGCTCGTGGCGGGAGCTTCCGATCCGTTACGCCGAGTTCGGCGCCTGCCATCGCAACGAGCCCTCCGGCTCACTGCACGGCATCATGCGCACGCGCGCCTTCGAGCAGGACGACGCCCATGTGTTCTGCCGCGAGCAGGACGTGGAGGACGAAGTCGCAGGGTTCATCGCGCTGCTCGGCGAGGTCTATCGCGATCTGGGTTTTCCTGACCATGAGGTGGCGCTGGCGACGCGGCCGGCGGTGCGCGCCGGCGACGACGCGGACTGGGACTGGTCGGAAGCGAAGCTCGGCGATGCTGCGCGGCCTTGCGGCCTCGCGCCTCGGATCAGCCCGGGCGAAGGCGCGTTCTACGGGCCGAAGCTGGAGTTCGCGCTGCGCGACCGGCTCGGACGGTCCTGGCAGTGCGGCACGGTGCAGCTCGACAGCGTGCTGCCGCAGCGGCTCGACGCCTCCTACATCGCTCCCGACGGCAGCCGCGCCAGGCCGCTGATGATCCACCACGCCATCTTCGGGTCGCTCGGTCGTATGATCGCGATCCTGCTCGAGCACCATGGTGGCGTGCTGCCGTTCTGGCTGTCGCCGGAGCAGGTCGCGGTGATGCCGATCGCGCAGGACCAGGCCGGCTACGGCACGGACGTGCTGGCGGCGTTCGAGGATGCCGGGATCCGGGCCGTGGCCTATGACGGCGCCGAGACGCTGTCGCGGCGCATCCTCGCAGCGCATGACATGGCGGTGCCGGTGATGGCCATCGTCGGCGGCCGCGAGATGCGGGACGGCCGGGTGAGCCTGCGCGAGCGCGACGGCACGCAAGTCGATCTTCCGCTGGCCGAGGCGGTGTCTCGCCTGCAGGCGAGGAGCCGGCCGGGCGCTTTATGTTAGGTCGTACACGGCGACGGCACGGATCGGTGACGCCGTGCCGTCGCGCCATTTCATCGGCAGGCCGATAAAGGTGAAGCGGCCGTGGCCCAGCAGCGCTTCGAGATTGCAGAGGCTCTCGATGTGGGTGATGTCGAGATCGAGACAGGCCTTGTGCACGAGCAGGTTCACGTCGCCCATCGGGCCCGGCCGCATCGAGTCGATCCCGAAATGCACAATGCCCTGTCCGGCGAGCCATTCCGTCGCAGCAACGTTCACGCCGCAGTTGTCGGTCGCATAGTCCTTGCCGGGAAAGGTCCGCTGGTGATGGCCGGTGCAGAGCAGCACGGTGCCGCCTTTCGGCACGTCGACGCCGCCCTGCTTCACCGCGGCTTCGAGATCGGACGGCGTGATTTCGGCGCGCGGCGCGATGTGGCGCAGGTCGATGCAGATTCCCGGCACGATGCATTTGTCCAGCGGATACGCGCCGATCGGGATTCCGTTTTTGCCGAAATGCCTGGGCGCATCGATATGCGTCCCGGCGTGGTCAGGCATCGATATGAACATCGATGACAGTCCATAGACGCCGCCGGATTCGGCGAACGCATCTTCATGGCTCTTCCAGACCCCGTGGATGACGGGCGGATGTCCCGGATAGGTCGGCGTGCGGTGATGGAGTTCGCGGCTGAGATCGACGATTTTCATGGAACATGGCCTCTGCAACGGGAGCGGGAGATTGAACGTCGGACATCACGTCGTCCGGTCGGCGCGCCCGATAGCGCGGTGAATATCTTGAGGATCCCTCGGCTTGAGCAGCCTATCGCCAGGAGGGCCCTGCTGTCTCCTCGCCGTTACGCGGTCGACGCCTATCGCCGGGCGCCCGCTCGGCCGTGGCCACCCTTGCGGCCTGCGTCGTCGCCAGGCCGAACGACGGCGCGCATCAGGTCCTCGACGAGCCCGGTGGCGTCGGGCCAATCCAACGTGGGCTTGTTGATCTGGAGCGAGATCACGCCGTGAACGCCGGCCCACAACAGCAGCGACAGCCGTTCGGCGTTCTCGCCGGCACGACCGGATGCGTCGAGGATCTCCCGGAGCAGCGCGACGACGCGCGCCTGGATCGGGCGGCCGAACGTGGCCGCCCTGGGATTGCTCAGCGCCGGCACGACCTGCCCTTCGAACAGCATCCTGTAGTGCCCGGGCCGCGTCAGCCCGAAACGCACCGTCGCGAACACGCTCGCCCGCAGACGCTCCCAAGGGTCATCGACCGCCGCCTCTTCGGCCGCGACGCGAAGCGCGATGAGTTCAGCGAATAGCCGTTCGAGCACCGCCAGCAGAAGCTCGTCGAGATCGGCAAAATGCCCGTAGACCGACGGCGCGGCGATGCCGGCCTGCTTGGCAACGCCGCGCAGCGACACGCCATCGCACGATCCGGTCCGTTCGATGAGCGCGATCGCCGCCGCGAGGATGGCCTCGCGGAGCTGACCGCCCTCGCCCCTGGCATTGCGTTGGGGCGCGCCGGGGGCCCGACAAATCGTGGCCGAAGGCGCTGTCCCGCCAGGACCTGTCGGACGCCGTGCACGACAATCTGCGCCGTCTCGGTCTCGACGTGCTCGACGTCGTCAACCTGCGCCTCGGCGGCCCGTTCGGTCCGGACGACAGTTCGCTCGAGGCTCCGCTCACGGCACTGGCCGAGCTGAAGCAACAGGGCCTGATCCGGCACATCGGATTGAGCAACGTGTCGCGCGCCCAGTTCGACGCGGGCTGCAAACTCACCGACATCGTCTGCGTCCAGAACCACTACAACCTGGCCCATCGCGCCGACGACACCTTGATCGACGACCTGGCCGCGAGGCAGATCGCCTACGTGCCATTCTTTCCGCTAGGCGGCTTCCGCCCGCTCGACCTGCCGGCACTCGACAGCGTGGCGCAAAACCTCGGGGCACCCCCGCGCCAGGTCGCGCTGGCGTGGCTGCTGCAGCGCGCACCCAACATCCTGCTGATCGCCGGCACGTCCTCGATCGCGCATCTGCATGAGAACCTGGCGGCGGCGGCGCTGCGTCTGCCAGTCGCGGCGATCGCCGAACTTGAGGGCATCACCAGCCAACCAGAGGCACGCTGAAACATGCCTGTACACCACGGCCACACACCCGACGAACGGGCGAAGAACGCGATCATCGCGCTGCTGGACGACGTCGAGGCCGCCTGGGCGGCGCATGACGCGGAGCGGCTGGCGCAGGCCTTCGCGGAGGACGCCATCTTTGTGGCGTTCAACGGAACGCGGCTGTTCGGCCGGGCGGCCATCGCCGCATTTCACGTCAGCCCGTTCGCCGGCGAGCTCAGCGAGACACGCTTGCAGATCGATCTCGTGGAGATGCGCGCCCTCTCCGAGGGCGTCACCCTCGTCGCAACGAGCGGTGGCCCGATCTGGCCCGGCTCCGACCGCGGCGTCCAGGAAACGCAGACGTTCATCTGCCGCAACGATGGAGACCGATGGACCATCGTCTCCTTTCAGAACACGCCGGTCCGCCCGCTTCGTCCGCTTTGACGGCGCGCAAGACCGGATAACCGACTCAGCTCGGCGGCTTCGCGGCCAGGATCTTCTTGACCCACGGCATCACGATCTCCCGTGTCATGCGGCTCATGGGCCAGCCTTTGGCAAAGGCGACGTGATTGCCATCTGGATTGACCCAGGCCTCCTTGATCGAGCCATGGAGCAGCAGCAGGGTCAGGTCTTCGATCGGGACCTGGGAATCCTTCGCACCATTGAAGGCGAGCAGCGGGGCCGACGGCTTGTCGAGAAAACCCGCGCTCAAAAGCGACATCTTCGGTCCCACCGCGAGGAATTCCGCCAGCGTGGTGACGTTGTCATAGATGGCCGAACGGGCCGCCAGCAGATCCATCAGATACTCCCGGGTGCCCAGCGCTTTCATCTGCCACTCGGGACTGAAATAGACATGGATCGGCCCACCCTGGTTGATCGCGCCCGCGATCCGGTCCTTTTCGGTGATGGCCACCTTCGTCGCCCAGTAGCCGCCCCAACTCGCGCCCCAGATGAAGATCTTCCCGGCGTCGATCTCCTGGCGGGTTTTCATGTAGTCCAGGATCGCGGAGTACATCCGCTCAGCGGTGGCGCTCACCTTGATGGGTGCCTGCCCCGTCCCTGGCATGTCGACAGAGAAAGCGGCGAAGCCATCCTCGCGCACGATGGGCAGCAGGTTGTCGGCGGATTGCTCCTTCAGGAAGTCCAGCCCACCCCACATGATCATCAGCGGCGACGGCCGGGCCTTGTCCGGCAGGCGCAGATAACCGACGATCTCCTTGCCTTCGAACGGAATTCGCACCACCTCCAGTCTCGGCAGATCGAACTTGGCATATGCGAGGTAGGCGGCGACGGCCTTGTCATAGGCCGCACGCTTGCCGGGGGAATTGGGCGTCGGGAAACGCGCCATGCTGTAATACTGAAACGCCTTGTAGAAGCCGTCGCGCGCGGCCTGTCCGTCCGCCTGTTCGGCCTGCCGGCGATACCGATCGCCGATCCCGCTCCAGGCAGCCGCCCATTCGTCGCGATCCAGCGAATTGATGTGCGACAGCGCCTCGCGGGCATCATCGACGGCAAGGCCTGCGCCGGGATACATGCCACGCTCGACCCGCAACAGCGTCTCGTCCTTCAACTCGCTGAGGCTGCGCGGCGGCGCGATGGTCTGCGCCAGGGCCTCGACCTGGGTCAAAACAAGCGCTGCCAAGACAACGATAAAAGCGACAGCAAGACTGCCGATCCCCCTCCGTGAGACTCTGCTCATGACACGCACCTCCCGTTCGATGTGATCGAAACCCGTTTCATTGGCGACGATAGAGCATCCGAGACCGTCCGAGAACGATCAGGCCGCAACGCCCGTGTCATTCCAGTGCGCCATCGCCAGTCCCGCCACCGGCGCATCAAAGACGGCCAGTCGGGTTCCCCGCAAGGATCCGATCGCGACCTGTCGGAGATCCCGGCCAAAGAACGTGAGGCTCGCCATCCATGGCGCGATCTGTCCGCCACACGCGAGCATCAGGTCAGGCGTGAGCTGGCCCTTGTAGAAGGCCTCCATCAGCCGTTTCGACGCGTCAGGCGGGGCATCGTCGAGCAGGATCCGCAGCTCGCCCTGCGGCGTGAGCGCAAATACCCGGTCGGCCATGACATGCGTGCCCCACAGGTTTCCGTAAGAATCGAACGCGATGCCGTCGATGGGCGCGCCATGATCGGCGGGACCGAACGTCTCGCGGTCACTCAGGGTCCCGTCCGGGGCCGCCCGCAGGCGGGTGATGCAAGGACCGCATGTCTCGACCACGTAGAGCCATTCCTCGGCGGCATCGAAGCGGATCTCGTTGGTGAAGCGGAAGCCGTCGGCAACGATGCGCAGACGGCCGCTCTCGGGCTCATAAAGCGCCACGTATCCGTCCGCGAGATCGGGGCGGATGGCGCTCATCCAGTTTGGCGTCCGGGTCGAGACCGTGATCCAGTAGCGATCGCGGCTGTCGCGCAGCACAAAGTTGACCTTGCCGATCGGTTGACCATCGATCCTGTCAACCAAAACGCGCGTGTCTCCACTTCGCGTCATCAGTTCCAGCCGGTCGGTGCCGAAATTCGAGATCACGATGTCGCCGTTTGGTGCGAACGCGAGTCCGTTGGGCAGCGTCCCCGTGGTGAAACGCTCCGCATCGGACGAGACCGAGGCAAAGCCTGTTGCCACCGACTGCGAAATCAGGGACTGCCCGCCGTCCGGACCGATCCGCATGACGCCGCCGCGGGCGTCTGCACTCCAGAGCGATCCGTCGCGCTCGGCCAGGACACATTCGGGGCGCTGCAGGTCGCGTCCCAGATACGTGATCGTGTCGCGGTCGATGCGGAATCCGTCGAGGGGATTGGATGATTTGGTTGACATGGCCTTGTCCTCGCGTGATGCGCCGTGCCGGTTTCAATTGCCGATCTTGGTACAGAGCTTGGCGTCCATCGGCCGGAAGGCCTGGTCACCGGGAACGGTGGCTTCCAGCGCATAGAGATCCCATGGGCCCTTGGATTCCGCGGGCGTCTTGACCCGAAACACATAGTAGTCGTGCACCATGCGGCCATCGGCGCGCAGCCTGGCATTGCGCACCACCTCGTCGTCGATCGGCAGATCGCGCATTTTGCGGATGACGGCTTTGGCCTCGTCGGTTTTCGCCGCCACCACCGCCTTGAGATAGTGCCGCACCGACGAATAGATCCCGGCCTGGATCATTGAGGGCATGGCGCCATTCTTGGCTTCAAACCGCTGCGAAAAGGCGCGCGTGCGGTCGTCCAGGTCCCAATAGAACCCTTCGGTGAGCAGCGTTCCCTGCGAGGCTTCGAGCCCCAGGCTCTTGACGTCACGAAGGGTGAGCAGGAACGCCACGAGCTTCTGCTTGCCGCCCGTCAGCAATCCGAAATCGCGCGCCGTCTTGACCCCAAGCACGGTGTCGTTGCCGGCATTGGCGAGCGCAATGTACTCCGCGCCGGAGGCCTGTGCGGTCAGGATCTGGGAAGACATGTCGCTGGCCGGAAAGGCATGCCGCACGGCGCCAGCGAACACCCCGCCGCGGGCCGCGACCAGCGCTTGCGTGTCGACTTCAAGCTGTTTGCCGAAGGCGTAATCGGCAGTCACGAGATACCAGGTGGTGCCCGACTTGGTCAGCCGGTTGGCCAGGCCCGCCACCTGCACGTAGGTGTCCCACATCCATTGCACGATGTGGTCCGGTTCGCAGGCATCGCCCGTCAGCCTGGCAGTGCCGCCCTGAAACAGGCCGACGCGATTCTTGTCCTTCAGCAGGGTCGGCATCGCCAGTTGAATGGATGCGTTGGACATGTCCACCAGCGCATCGACGCCCTGCCGATCGATCCATTCCCGCCCGATATTGACGGCGATGTCTGCCTTGTTCTGATGGTCGGCCGACAGCACCTCGATTGTCATGCCCGCGCATTCAGCCTTCAGGCAATCCGCCACCGCCATCTCGGTGGCGAGGATCGAACCCTTGCCCGTCAGGTCGGAGTAGACCCCGTTCATGTCGGTCAGCACCCCCAGCTTCACGACGCCATCGGACACCTGCGCCCAGGACGGCGAACAATCCGCCATCATCAAAGCAAGAACGGCCGTGATCAGTCTGCAGGATTTCGACATCGCGTTTTCCTCATGAAGTCAGAATTTTGTGTTGGATCCGCAGGCGCTCATGGCACCGCCGCGGATCAGCCTTTGGCCAGGGATAAAGGGACGCGCTGCGCGATCGCGCGGCACGGCATCGTTCAATCGATGTGACATGCAGATGGATCTGACATGGCGCACGCCATCAAGATGAAGCACGCGCTTCATCGGGCGTCGCTGTTTCCGGCCTCCCCACTTTCGATCCGGCGCCAGGACCCGCGCCGTATTTTGATTATACGTATGTATAATGTTAGATTGCGGCCTGGTCAAACCGGAAATCTCGCAATGGTCGTCCGCTATATCCACGTCGTCCGCCACGGGTTGCACCGCGGCAACCGTCCAGCCATCATCGAATCATGACAACCTCGATTGCAAAAGCGGGCACGAGCCCGAAGCGACGTTCGCCGCGCCCGCGGGCCGACAGCGCCGCGACGCGGACAAAAATCCTCGATTGCGCGGAGCGCCTGTTCGCCAAGCACGGCTATCACGGGACCTCGGTGCGGGACATCGCCCAGCTCGCCGACGTCCAGTTCGCGCTGGTCGGCTATCACTTCGGGTCCAAGCCGGACCTGCTCGACAGCGTGATCGGAAGGCGGTCGGACGTGCTGAATGCGGACCGCAGGTCGTTTCTCGACCGTGCGCGCGCGGACGACCGCGGCGCCCCCATTCCCGTCAGGACGCTTCTGGAGGGCTTCGTCGGCAGCATTTTTTCGCGAGCGTCCGGCAGCAATGCGGGCTGGCGGAATTACACGCAACTGATCGCCGCGCTCGCAAATGCCGCAGAGTGGAGTGCGCTGGCCGACAAGCACTTCAATGATGTCGCGCGCGAGTACCTGCAGGAAATCCAGCGGACCTATCCCAAGGCCTCCCGGGAAGCGATCTACCAGGCGTTTTTCTTCTCGGTCGGCGCCATGGTCGCGGTGTGCGCGCGGCCCGGCCGCATCGAAACGCTCTCGGCGGGAGAGTTCAAATCCAGCGACGTTGCCCGGCTGAACGACAGCCTGTGCTCGTTCCTCCAGGGCGGCTTCGATGCGATCGCCGCGACGTCGGGCCGGGCGAAATCATGAACCGATCGTCGGGTGACGCGCGCGCCTCCCGGAGCGAATGCCGGCCCGTCTCCGCACGCCGCGGATAACGGGCCGGCCAACTTGGGCTCAATCACTTGCGCAGCGCAGCCGCGACCTGGCCGACCAGTACGGCCCAGGGCATGTCCAGCGCAGCGTAGACGTCGCCGGCCTCGGGGCGGCCGTTGTCCTTCAGGATCTCGACCATCATGGTCGCGTAGTCGGAAACGATGACGCCGGCCTGCTGCAGGCGCAGCAGGTTCACGTCGTGCTTGGTCTGGCTGAACGTCCCGGACGCGTCGACGGCGACGTAGGCGTCGAGCCCGCGGGCCACGGCCGTCATTGCCGGGAACGCCGCGCAGACCTCGAGCGAGATGCCGGCGAAGATCAGTTTCTTGCGGCCGGTCGCCTCGATGGCGCGGGCAACGCGAGGATCGTCGTAGGCGTTGACCGTCGAACGGTCGATGATCTCGATGCCGGGCAGCGCGTCGACGAGCTCGGGAAAGGTCGGGCCCCACATGCTGCTCGCCGCCGTCGTGGTGACAACGATCGGGAGCTTCAGCGCCTTGGCGGCCTTCGCCAGCGCGATGACATTGTGCTTGAGTTCGCCGGTCGAGTAGTCGCGCACGCCGGTCATCAGACCGACCTGGTGGTCGACGAGGATGACGGCGGCGTTGTCCTGGGTGAGCGGTTCGTATGTGATGGCCATGGTGGTCTCCTGGGTTTGGTGTTCCGGATCCGGGCGGGTCGTGCGCCTTGCGATCACGACCATTCGCCGTGACACGACAGACCTAACCGCTGGACGAACGGCCCAAAAGACGTCAAAATCCGAACTCAGCGTCCAATGTGTTGGACAACGAGAAAGTTATGCTGGATCTCAACGATTTTTTCCTGTTCGTGCAGATCGTCGACCGCGGCGGATTCACCGCCGCGAGCCGGACGCTGCGGACTCCCAAATCGACCCTCAGCCACCGCATGCAGAAGCTCGAAGCCAATCTCGGCGTCCGGCTGCTCAACCGCACGTCGCGCAAATTCGGCGTCACCGACGCAGGCTCCGACTTCTATCGGCATGCCGTCGACATGCTGCGGCAGGCCGAAGCGGCCGAGGCCGTCATCCGCGCGCGGCTGGGCGAGCCGAGCGGCACCATCCGCTGCACCGGCGGCGTGGCGACGATGCAGTTCGCGACGGCCGACGTCATCGCCGATTTCCTGGTGCAGTACCCGAAGGTCAACGTGGTCGTGCATGCCGTCGACCGCACCGTCGACATCGTCGGCGAGAACTTCGACGTCGCCATCCGCGCGCACTCCGGTCCGCTGCCGGATTCCAACCTGGTGCAGCGGACGCTCGCGCCCGCGCCCTGGTATCTGTTCGCGGGCGCCGACTACCTCAGGATAAATGGCGAGCCTGAGAAGCCGCAGGACCTGCAAGAGCATCCGTCGCTGTTCATGATGCGCACCGGCGTCGACCCCGTCTGGCGCCTGCGCCACACGCGCCAATCCTCGAAGAACGAAGCCGTCGTGCCGCTCAAGCCGCGTCTTCTGAGCGACGAGATGGTCGGCTTGCAGCAGGCGGCGATCCGGGGCCTGGGGATCGTCGCCCTGCCCGGCTACATCTGCCGCGCGGCGGTGAAGTCCGGAAAGCTGCGCCGCGTGCTGCCGAACTGGATCGCAGGCGACTCGACCCTCACCGCGCTGATCCCCTATCGGCAGGGCCTGCTGCCATCGGTCCGTGTCTTCCTGGACCACCTGGCCGCCGAACTGCCGAAGACCGTGCTGATGTAGATCGTCCAATCAACTGGACGCTAAATCCCATCCTTGGCGACTTCTCGGCCGACCCCGCCGGGTCCTAGATTGATCCCCAGAGAGACAATGCTCCGGAGATCGACCATGACCCACGCAGCCCCCATCGCGGGCAACGACACTTCGCCCCAGCGGCTCGGCACCATCGTCGCAGCCACCCCGCAAAAAATCGGAGACGGCTTCACCGCACACCACTTCTCCGAGGAGATGTTCGGCGGCAGCATGGACCCGCTGCTGATGGCGGACGATTTCACCATGACCGCCCCGACCTTCGATCCGCATCTTCACGCCGGCATCTCCGCGGTGACCGCGATGTTCGAGGATTCCGCGGGAGAGTTCATCAACCGCGATACGCTCGGCCAGAATTTCGCGCTGAAGGCCGGCGACCTGTACTGGCTGGCGGCGGCAAGCGGCGCCGCCCACGATGAGTGCCCGGCGGAAGACGCCCGCATCCACGCGTTGCAGATCTTCGTCAACCTGCCCGCCCGCCTGAAGCAGGAGCCGGCGCGCTCGCTGCACGTGCCCGCCGAAGAGGTGCCGGTGCTCGCCGGGCCCGGTCACCGCGTGCGCGTTCTGCTGGGCCGCAGCGGCACGACGATCGGCGCCGAGGACACGCCCGAGGAGATGACGATGCTCGATGGTTATTTCGACAAGGGCGGCCGCTTCGTCCATCGCCTGCCTGAAGGCCGCCAGGCCTGGATCTACGCGGTCTCGGGGCAACCAACAGTCCGCTGCGACGGCGCGCAGCGTGTGCTCGACGCCGCGACAGCGACGACCGTCGCGGCGGGTCCCGACACCGAGATCGTCATCGAAGCCGACGCGCCGGCGCATGTCGTGCTGATGGCCGCCAGACCGATCCGCGAGCCCTTCGTCAAGCACGGACCGCTGGTGATGTCGACGGCGGCCGACGTCCGCCGCACGCTCGCATCCTACGCCGAAGGCAAGTACGGGCGAATCCCGGCCTAACAACGTCTCGCCCCGAGCGAAACCGGCAATCGCCCGAACGCGGGACGGCAAGCAGACCGACGTTGCGCTGGTCGAGGCGGTGTCCTGCCTACAGGCAAAAGCCCGGCCTCCCGTGCCTGAAGCGTTGCAAAAAGTGCTCGAACCGCGCCCCACCACTCCGTCTCATTCCTGGATGTGGTCAAACAGCGGCCCTGGATGTTGCTCATCGGCCCGAAGAAAGGATGACATGCAACTGATCGCCAACGCCGCCCGAGGCCTGTGGGCCCGCATTTCGGGAATCACGCCGAATTGAGGGCACGCGATACGCGGAGAAGCAGGCTCGGCGATAGCTCGGACAGCGCATTGACGCCGAGCAGCGCCATGTCGCGGTCGATTTCCTGCGCGAGCAGTTGCGCAGCGTGCCGTACGCCCATTTCGCCGCCGACCGCCGCCGCATACAAGAAGGGACGGCCCAGGAAGACAAATTGCGCGCCAAGAGCCAGGGCCTTCAACACGTCGGTGCCGCGGCGAATACCGCCGTCGATCATGACGGCAAGCCCGGGAGCGGCCCGCACGATCTCGGGCAGCACCTCGAGTGGCGCTGCCGCGCCGTCGAGCTGTCGGCCGCCATGGTTGGAGACGATGATGCCGTCGGCGCCGCTGTCGCGAGCCAGCACCGCATCGTGTGCGGACAGTACGCCCTTGACGATCAACCGGCCTTTCCATTGGCGGCGGATCTGCGCGAGATGCCACCAGGCGAATTGGTCACGCAATCCGACGGCGCGCACGAGATCGCGGGACAACACCGGCGGGCCGCGCGTGGCGTCCATGTTCTCGAAATAGGGCATGCCGTGGCCGAGCAGGGTCCGCAGCGCGGTACCGAACAACCAGCCCGGATGCATCAGACCATCGAGCGCAAGGCGCAGACTCGGACGAAGCGGAACCGAGAAGCCGTTACGCTCGTTGTTCTCGCGGTTGGCCGCGACCGGCACATCGCCAGTCACGACGAGCGTGTCGAAGCCCGCGGCGGCGACCCGCTCAACCAGCGCCTCGATACGTGCCGGCTCGCCCGGCAGATAGGCCTGATACCAGGCGGTTGCGCCGGCCGCACGCACCTCTTCCAACGGTATCAGGGATGATGCGCTGAGCACGAAGGGAATGCCTGCGGCAGCCGCTGCCTTCGCCGCCACGATGTCGCTGCGATATGCGCTGAGCGCGCTTACGCCCATGGGCGCTATACCGAACGGCGAGGCATAGGACACGCCAAACAGCGTCGTCGCCTGCGAACGGCGGGATACGTCGACGAGGATGCGCGGCATGAAGGCGTAGGCGGCAAAGGCGGCGTCGTTGGCGCGTAGCGCGCTTTCGGTCTCGGAGCCACCAGCGACAAAGCCATAAAGCAGATGCGGCAGCTTGCGCCGCGCCGCAAGGCGGTAGTCTTCCAGCGACAGAAGCTTGCACGTCATTGGCCTTACACCCTATCGCGGCAGAGCTAGCTGCGCATTCCCCAGCGATCCAGCGTCATCCGCTCGACGGTGCGGAACACGATAACATCGACCATCAGGCCGATGATGATGACCGTCAACAACCCGGCAAATACGCCGGGAATGTCGAGCGTGTTGCGGCTCTCGAAGATGAACCAGCCGAGCCCGCCCTGCCCGGACGCGGCGCCGAACACGAGCTCGGCTGCGATCAAGGTGCGCCACGCGAATGCCCAGCCGATCTTCAATCCGGTCAGGATCGATGGAAAGGCCGCCGGGATCAGGATCTTGCCGACGAAAGCCAACCCGCCGAGGCCGTAATTGCGTCCGACCATGCGCAACGTCTGCGAGACACTGCGGAAGCCGCCGAGCGTGTTCAGGGCGACCACCCAGAGCACGGAATGGACCAGCACGAAAATGAGGCTGGCATTGCCGAGCCCGAACCAGATCAGCGCCAGCGGCAAAAGCGCAATCGCCGGCAAGGGATTGAGCATCGCGGTGAGGGTCTCGAGCAGGTCGGTCCCGATCCGGGTCGTGATCGCAAAAACCGTCAGCAGGAAGGCGATCGCGACGCCGAGCGCATAACCGGTCAGCAGCACCCAGAGCGAGGCCGCCGCTCGCGCCGGCAGACGGCCGGAGGCGACATTCTCGACCAGCGACAACGCCGTGTCCGAGAGCGAAGGAAAGAGCAGCGGGTTATTGAGATGCCGGGCATAGAGCTCCCACGCGACACACAAGAGAAGCAGCACGATCGACTTGCGCAGCGCGGCGCTGTCCCACATCACGCTCAGCCAATTGCGATCCTTGCGGTAGCTGGCGACGACCCGCTGGCCAGCGTCCTGGATGACGAATTCGACCGCCATGTCAGGCCTCCTTAGCAAAGAGAATGTCGTGGATGCGCTGCTCGACCAAGCCGGCGCTGCCATCGGTCGCGGAGGCGCAGTCGACATCGCGAACTTCCGCGCGAACCTGCCCAGGATTTGGCGAGAGCAACAGCACCCGCGTGCCGACGCGAATGGCTTCCGGAATCGAATGGGTGACGAAGAGCATCGTGAAGCGGGTCTCGTCCCACAGCCGCAGCAATTCGTCCTGACAGGTGCGGCGCGTGAGTGCATCGAGCGCCGCGAACGGCTCGTCCATCAACAGGATGTCCGGCTCCATCGCCATGCCACGGGCAATCGCAACGCGCTGCTTCATGCCGCCGGACAGCGTATGTGGATAGCTGTCGATGGCAGTGGCCAGCCCGACCTTCTCGATATAGTGCCGCGCCCGATCGGCGGCCTCCTTCGCCGGCATCCTGCGGGCGTTGACCAGCGGGAACATCACGTTGCTAAGCACGGTCTTCCACGGCAGCAGCTGATCGAACTCCTGGAACACCATCATCCGATCGGTGCCGGGCTTGGTCACCGCCCGGCCGTTGACCCGGATCGAACCGTCTGTGGGCTTGATATAGCCGCCGACCGCCTTCAGCAGGCTCGACTTGCCGCAGCCCGACGGTCCGAGCAGCACCATGCGATCCGATCGATTGACCGAAAAATGCACGGACTGGGTCGCGGTAACGACCTGCCGCGGCGTCGTGTAGCGCAGCGTCAGGTTCTCGACTTCAAGCAATGCGTCCAAGCTCTTTCCCCTCGCTGGCAGCCAATGTCCGGTCCGCGACGCGGACGGCTCCCTCGTCGCCGTTCAATTTCCGGGAAGATCGTGGATTTCCGAGAAATACAGATCCTTCCAGCTCTCCGGGTTCGCCTTGATCGAACCGACCTGGCGCATGAACTTCGCAAACGTCAGATTCGCCTGCGGCGTCTGCGTCCAGGTCACATCCTTGCCGCCGATCAGTCCGGCAACGAAGTCGAGCTTGAGATTGGAATTGGTATCCTTGATCCAGCTCTCCGCGGCGGCCCTGGGATCGGCGATGATGATGCTGGTCGCCTCCTTCACCGCATCGAGGAAGGCTTTGTAAAGTTCCGGATTCTCCTTGCGGAAACGCGATGTCGTCCACGCGACCGAGAAGCTGTGCGGCCCGAGCACATCGAACGAGGACAGCACGGTGTGGATGCTCGCCTGTTGAACCTGCTGGAATTGGAACGGCGGCACGCTAAAGACGGCAGTGATGCTCCCCGCCCCGCTCATCAGCGCGATCGTGGAATCCGGCGGCGTCATCGAGACCGTCAGCGGGTCGAGCTTGGCGAAATTCTTTTCGCCGAACGCTTTCGCGGCAGCCATCTGCAGCACCACCGCCTGTACCGAAACCTTGATCGAGGGCAGCGCGATGCGGTCCTTGTCGCTGAAGTCGGCGATCGTTTGCACGTCCTTGCGGTTGGTGTTGAGCAGGAACGGCTGCGTGCTCAATGCGCAGATGCCCTTCACTTCGAACGCCGTGCCCCTGGTCTTGTCCCACAGCGTCACCAAGCCCGGCACGCCTCCGGCAACGACGTCGGCCGAATTGGAGAGCAATGCCTCGTTCATGGTGGAGGGACCGTTGAAGCGCATCCAGACCACCTTGGCATCCTTGAGGTCACGCTCCTTGGCGTGCTTCTCGATCAGATGATCGCGCTTCATGATGATGAACTGCAGATAGCCAAGCGAGAACTGCTCGGCGATGCGGATTTCGGCCGCTTGCGACATTTGAAACGGCGCCAGCGTCGTGGCGAAGGCCAGTAACAGCCGCGCCAGGCCTACTCTCGTCGTCATGTTCCGCTCCCTTGATTTTCGTTGCTGACGGGTTATGGCCGCTCCCGTCGTCGCCATTTCGGTATCGGAGCGGCGCCCTCCGCGACGTGCGGCCTACCCCGATCGAAACGCGTTTGCCCCCGACGGCGTCGACAGCGCGCCGCTCGCAAGCGCACCGAATCGGTCGTCCGACACCGACGACTTCGTACGCACGGATTCCTGCTTGATTTGCCGCAACAATTCCTCGCGCTGCGCCGGCGTTGCGGAAAAGCCAAGCTGCGACAGTTTCAGGTCGACGGAAGCCGCACCGCTCTTTTTACCGAGCACGATCTGCCGCACCTGCCCGACAAGCTGGGGCGAATACGCTTCCGCCGTAAACGGCTGCTTCAATACACCGGCCACCACCGTGCCGGACTCATGGGCAAACGAGTTCTTCCCGACGATCGCCTTGTGACGCTGTAACGGCACGCCGGACATCTCCTCGACAAGCCGCGAGATCGCCGTGAGCCGTGTGGTGTCGAGACCGACATCGACCCCGTAGAGCACCAGCAAGGCGACCGCGACCTCCTCCAGCGAGGCATTGCCGGACCGTTCGCCGATGCCGTTGATGGTGACAGAGAGATATTCCGCGCCGGCCTCGGCACCAGCGATGGTGTTGGCGACGGCCAGCCCGAAATCATTATGGCAGTGCACCTCCAGCGCGATCGGAGTTGCCTTTTTCACCTCACGGACGAGATCGCCAATAACCTGTGGTGTGGCGCATCCCGACGTGTCGACCAGGCGGATACGGTCGACCGTGCCGCGCCGTGTCAGCTCCTCGACCACCTGCTGCAGGAAACGCATGTCGCAGCGGGTGGTATCGTAAGGGCTGAAGACGACATGGAGACCGAGCTCTCGCGCATAACTGGTCACCTCGATGGCGCGCTGCAGGTAGGTCGCATCGTCCAGCTTCAGCTTGGCGTCGCGTTGCAAATAGCCGATCGGCAGACTGAGCCGCACGCCCCAGGCGCCGCAGCTCTTGACCAGATCGATGTCCTGCTTGCGTGCCAGCGCCAGCGCGCTGATTTTCGCGGTCAGCCCGGCGCCGGCAATCGCAGCCAGCGCGTCACGGTCATCCGGCGAGACCGCCGGTGTGCCGGCCTCGATCTCGTAGACGCCGAGTGCGTCCAGTTCCCGGGCGATCGCAAGCTTCTCGGCCGCGGTGAACACCACGCCGGCCTGCTGCTCGCCGTCACGCAGCGTGCAGTCGGCGACCCTCACCCGTTCGGCAAACTGACGGGAACTGGCCGGCGCCTGGAGTGGACTTGTCATCCACAGCGCGCTCCGGGCCTCCAGATCGGCACAGTCTTGTCGTGCAGTCATCGCATCCTGCCATCTTTTCGCAAAGTTGAATTCGCTCTCGCTTCTTAAGGGCCGGACCGCAAGTAAGACAGAAACTTCTTGTGATGGCCGATATCAGGCTACGTTCATCGCACCTGCGAAGAACACAGCCGTTCTCCGCGAAAGCAGCCTTCAGCAGCGATCCGGCGCGGCGCGCCGGCCGTCACTCTCCGGCTTAATGCGCAGCGACCTGGTGATCATGCTAGTCGTGACATATTGGGTCGTGGTGACGGTCAATTCGACGATCTCGCGTGCAGAGAACGCACGGGCGAGCGCGTCAAACACCTCATCGTCGACCTCGCCGTTCCGACCAACCACCTGATCGACATAGGCAAGCAGCGCCCGCTCGCGAGTATCGAACGACGATGAACCCTGCCAATCGGCAAGTTGATCGATCTGCGACTGCGAATAGCCGCAAGCGCGCGCAATCGGCACGTGCTGGCCGAACTCGTAAGCCGAGTTCGTGATCTGGGCGGTCCGCATGATCGCAAGCTCGCGCAGCCGCCGCGGCGTCACCGCGTCAAACCGCAAGGCGTAGGTCAGCATCTGGCGCGCGTAAAAGATCTTCCCGGCATGGCCGAGCGTCAGATGCAGGTTGATCAATTGTCCGCCACGCGCGCGGATCATCTGGAACGCGGCGGCGGTGTCCGGATCGTCCGGCGTCTCGGAGACGCGGGGCAGTCGCGAGATTTGATCGTCGGCGGCCACCGCGCAACCGATCGTGAACAACGTTGCCAACGATACGGCGGCGACGAAGACTTTATTCATGGTGCTCCCTTTCGATGGGCGGCTGTTCTCATTCGGCCTTCAGCCAGAACTGCCGGATCAACGGTTCCCGGCGTTCGGTTTCATCGCGACGAAGCCATCAAGCTCCTGCGGGGTCGAGCCGGGGCCGGCCGGACAATACGGCGGCGATTGCGAGAAGACAGAAATATTCTGTGATACCGCCTATCAGATCGCGTTAATCGCTGACGACGCAGGCCGGCGAACACTCTCGTCAAGCATCGCACCGGTCCCCGCCATCTGATGACGCAGCGAGCGAACAACAAATTCGATCAACAGTTCGCCGGCGGCCGACGGCTCGTGCTGCGGTTGATGCGCCACCGTCAGACTGCGGGAGATCTTCGGATCGACCAGGCGCAGCACACGCGGCGCCGGCGGGACGCCGCCTGTCGGCACCGCGGAGCGCGGCAGGATCGAGGCCCAGTGCGGTTGCTGCACCATGTTGCAGATTGCGACGAGCGAATCGACCTCGATTGCACCGTTGAGCTCGATGCCGGCTTGCGCGAAATGCGCTTCCACGATCAGGCGTAATGAGTTACGCGGCGAGGCCGTTATCATCTTGAAGTGCGCGAGGTCGGCGCCCGAGATGGTGTCGGTTTTCCACGGCGTATCGTGGCCCATCACGACAACCAATTCTTCCGTCACGAGATGCCGGTAGGTCAAACGCCGCTCGCCATCGACAAAATTGACAAAAGCGAAATCGAGCTCGCCCTGGATCAACCAATCCAGCAGGTTGGCGCTGTAGCCCTCGTGCACACGCAACTGCAGCCCGGGATTCTGATCGTGAAATTCGACAAGCGTCTGCCCCAGGCATCCGAGCGCCAGCGACGGCGGCACGCCGACGACGAGCTCGCCCGAGAGGCGGTGGGAGCTCTCACGCAGCATGGTCCGCAGCCGCTCGGCGTTGAGCAAGGTTTCACGACACAGGGGATATAGCGCCCGCGCATGCGTGTTCGGATTGACGCCCTGCGGCGTACGATCGAACAGCTTGACGCCGTAGTCGGCCTCGAGCCGGCGAATCTGCATGCTGACCGCGGGCTGCACAACATGGAGGCGCCTGGCGGCTTTGGTGATGCTCTTTTCTTCGTACAGGGCGACGAAATACTGTATTTGTCTCAGATCCATGGATCATACCTCGTCCCACTGATGGATCGTCTGTCCCTTATCCGCACGTTCATCGCGGTCGCCAACGCCCGCAGCTTCAGCGCCGCGGCCGGACGGCTGCGGATTTCGCGCGCCAGCGTCACCAAACAAGTCTCTGCGCTGGAAGCCGCGCTGGGCGTCCGCCTGCTGGACCGCACAACGCACGCGGTGAACCCGACCGAAGCCGGCCTCGCTCTGCTTGCCCAAGGGGGGCGGCTGCTCGACGATTTCGACGCATTGAAGCTCACCATCCGCTCCGCCAAGGTCGCACCGAGCGGTACCATCCGCATCGGAACGCCGCCCTCATTCGGCACCTACCATCTGGTGCCGGCGATCGATGCGTTTCGGATCAATCACCCGGACATCCGTATCGTGCTGTCCAATGACGACGGTTCGCTCGACCTCGTCAAGAGCGGGCTCGACGTCTCGATCCGGATCGCGCATGCGCTGCGCGATGCCAGCACGATTTCCCGCCTGCTGATGCGGGTGCCGCAGGTGCTGGTCGCCTCCCCGATCTACCTCGAACGATGGAGCCCTCCGAAAACACCAAAGGACCTGGCCGCGCACAACTGTCTGATCCACAGCGTCAAGGCGCCGACCGGCATCTGGCAATTTCGCCGCGGCAGCGACGCATTTCGCGTGCGCGTCGCCGGCTCGCTATCGTCCAATTTTGGCGACGCGATTCGCTCCGCAGCCCTGATTGGCGCGGGGATTTCGATGCATCCGACTTACATGGTGGATGACGACATCAGGGCCGGCCGGCTGCGCGTCCTGATGCCCGACTTCATCCCGACCAGCCTGGAGATCCGCGCGATCTATACCCGGCGCGATTTGCCGCTGCGGGTGTCGCTGTTCCTCGACCATCTACACGGATGGCTGAAGCGCAAGACGAGTTGGACGGAGCCGCAGCGCCGCGCCTAGGCAGTCGCGCAGCGTTGTTTCCATTTTGGAAACACCGTACTTCCGCATCCACTCTCCTCTTGCTCGGGATTTCGCCCATATTGGACGGGAACTCGAAATCGCAGGAGAGAATCGTGGTCACCATCACCCCGAACCAGAACACCCTTGGCGCAGAGGTCACCGATGTCGATCTCGCGCAGTCGCTGAGCGAGGGCGACTTTTCCGCCATCCTGAAAGCGCTCTCCCACCACGGCGTGATCTGGTTTCCGAGGCAGACAATCGATGCCCCTGCGCTAAAAGCGTTCAGCGGCCGCTTCGGTTCACTGGAGATCAATGTGGCCAATACTCACCAGGAGCCGGGCCATCCCGAAGTCATGATCTTGTCCAACATCAAGGTCGACGGCAAGCCGATCGGACTCGCCGACGCAGGGCAGGACTGGCACACCGACATGTCCTACAGCAAGGACATCGCGTTCGCGAACGTGCTCTATGCGATCAAGGTGCCGCGGCGCAATGGCCAGCCGCTCGGCAATACCGAATTCGCTGATATGTATGCGGCCTATGATGCGTTGCCTGATGACGTGCGCACACGGCTTGCGGGTGCGACCATCCTGCACGACTTCAACAAGTTCTGGGAGGAGATGCGAAGCCGGCCCGGCAGCACCCGCCCGCCGTTGACCGAAGCGCAACGCCGGCAGAAGCCGCCGGTCTCGCATCCGGCCTTGCTGCGCCATCCGATCTCAGGCCGCACCGCACTTTACGCCAACCCCGGCTACGCCATCCGGATCAATGGCTGGCCTGAACGCGAGAGCGAGCGGATGCTCGCATTCCTGTTCGATCATCAGGTTCAGGAACGTTTCCGTTACGTGCATCGCTGGACCGAGGGCGACGTCCTGATGTGGGACAATCTGGCAACGCTGCACAACGCCAAGCCAGATTACACCGCCGACGAGCATCGCCTGATCAAGCGCTGCCAGGTGATGGCAGACCGGGTATTGGATGGATCGTTCAGTCACGTCGCTGCGCTGGGAGGACGTGCACAATGACCACGGTCAGATACAGCTAATAAAGCCCGCCCGTCCCGGACCGCATGATCGCCCGGTCGGCGTCGGGTGACACCATCATCGTGCGCCCGTCGGCGTCGGCAACGCCGATCGCCGAATAATTGTCCGACGGCGCCGTGCCCGGCTTGAACGCCTCGAGGATCGAAGGCGCGCCCGGCGCGGCGCGCAGGCCCGTCTTCGGATCGACACGGACGAGCTTGATGCCCGCGGGGATGCGGAACGGCACCGCCGGCTTGTCGGCGAGCGCGGCCTTCATGAAGTCCCGGGCGATCGGGCCGGCGGTGTGGCCGCCCTGCGCGTTGCGGCCAAGGCTGCGCGGCTTGTCGTAGCCGACATAAAGACCGACCACGAGATCCGGCGAGAAGCCGACGAACCAGAGATCCTTGGCATCGCTGGTGGTACCGGTCTTGCCGGCGATCGGTTTGCCGACGTCGCGCATCACGGTCGCCGTGCCGCCTTGGACCACGCCTTCCATCATCGACGTGATCTGGTAGGCCGTCATCACATCCAGCACCTGCTCCCGGCGATCGACAAGCTGGGGCTCGGGCTGGTTCTTCCAGCCCTCGGGGGCGTCGCAGCCACGGCATTCGCGCTGATCGTGCTTGAAAATGGTGTGGCCGTAACGATCCTGGATGCGATCGATCAGGGTCGCCTTCACCCGCCGGCCGCTGTTGTCCAGCATCGCATACGCCGTGACCATGCGCATCACCGTGGTCTCGCCGGTGCCGAGCGCATAGGACAGGTAATTCGGGACTTCGTCATAGATGCCGAAGCGCTTGGCATATTCGCCGATCAGCGGCATGCCGACGTCCTGCGCCAGGCGGACCGTCACGGTGTTGAGCGACCATTTCAGCGCATCGCGCAGCGTGGTCGGGCCCTTGTAGCGGCCCACCGAAAAATTGTCCGGACGCCAGACGTCGGTGCCCTGCCCCTGGTCGATCTCGAGCGGCGCATCGACCATGACGCTCGACGGCGTGTAGCCATTGTCCAGCGCGGAGGAATAGACGATCGGCTTGATGGTCGAGCCCGGCTGCCGATAGGCCTGGGTCGCGCGGTTGAACTGGCTCTGATCGAACGAGAAGCCGCCGACCATGGCGAGCACGCGGCCGGTCCGCGGATCCATCGCCACCATGGCGCCGGAGACTTCCGGCAACTGCCGCAGCCGATACTGGCCCTCGATCTCGCTGCCGTCCTTGCCGATCAGGGGATCGGCATAGATGACGTCGCCCGGCGACAGCACCTGCGACACCGCGGTCGGCGTCTTGCCCCGCAGCGAGCCGGCCGCGGCCTTCGCCCAGCGCACGCCGTCGAGCGTGATGTTGCCGGTGAGCCGCTCCTTGAGCACGGCGCCGCCGAGTTCACGCCCCGGCTGAAAGCCGATCCGCGCCGACCGATCGCTGGTCTCCAGCACCACGGCCAGCCGCCACGGTGCGATGTCCGACAGCGAGCGGACCTCGGCGAGCTTCAGGCCCCAGTCGCCGGTGATGTCGAGCTTGCTGGACGCGCCGCGCCAGCCCTGCGCCTCGTCGTAATTGACGAGGCCCGCGGCCATGGTCTTGCGCGCGATCAGCTGCATCTTCGGATCCAGCGTGGTGCGAACCGACAGGCCGCCTTCGTAGAGCTTCTTCTCGCCATACCGCTCGACGATGTCGCGGCGGACATCCTCGGCGAAATACTCGCCGGCGATGATGTGCGCACCATTGCTGCGGTTGGCGACCACCAGCGGGCTCTTGCGGGCGGTCTCGGCATCGGCCTGCTTGATCCAGCCGTTCTCCAGCAGGCGGTCGATCACGTAGTTGCGGCGCTCCACGGCGCGGTCGTGGTTGCGCACCGGATGCAGCGCGCCGGGCGCCTTCGGCATCGCCGCGAGGTACGCCGCTTCCGCCACCGTCAGGTCATTCACCGACTTGTCGAAATAGACCAGCGAGGCGGCGCCGACGCCATAGGCGCCGAGCCCGAGATAGATCTCGTTGAGATAGAGCTCGAGGATCTTGTCCTTGGAATAGGCGCGCTCGATCTTCATCGCCAGCAAGGCTTCCTTGATCTTGCGGGTGAAGGACACCTCGTTGGTCAGAAGGAAGTTCTTGGCGACCTGCTGGGTGATGGTGGAGGCGCCCTGCGGACGACGGTTGGAGCCGAAATTCTGCACGAACAGCAGCCCGGCACGCGCCATGCCGGTGAAATCGATGCCGCCATGCTCGTAGAAGTTCTTGTCCTCGGCGGCCAGGAACGCATTGATCACCAGTTTCGGCACCGCCTGGATCGGCAGATACAGCCGCCGCTCCTTGGAATATTCCGCCAGCAGCGAACCATCAGCCGCATGGACGCGTGTCATCACCGGCGGCTCGTAATTCTGAAGCTGCGAATAGTCCGGCAGGTCCTTGGAGAAATGCCAGATCATGCCCGCGACAGCGGCCACGCCCACCAGGAACACGATGGTTCCGGCGGCAAAAAGAAAGCCGAAAAAACGCAGGAGCAGTCTCATAAATCCTACCCGGTCGAAATCCGACACCCATAGAGTGTCAGAGCCTTGATTCCTGCAGACCGGAACCAGGCTCTCGCATTTTGTTTTGACGCGTTTTCCTGATGCGAACCGGTATCCACTTCGCTGGAAAACGCTCTCACGTGATTTATGCCGCCGCCGCGCCGTGTACCTTCAGTTTCCATTAATTGCAATTGCATGGCCGGATTGTGGTTCACAGCAGCCGTTTGAGGTGACGTTTTGTGGATGGCGTCCGGCAGGCGCCGGCACGCCCAGGTGATTCGGAACATCGTTATTTTCGAATGCAGGACGGGGGGGTTGAACCGATCCCGGCGACCACAACACACACCAGCGGACCGAAGGCCGCTCCCCCGGGGGGCGGCCTTGTTCAGCGGATCGCGGCGCATGGCGTTATCAGACAAAAGTCTGACCCTTGTTTCGGGTTCGTTCTCTTTCACTCCGCGTTCCGATGACCATTTTTGTCAGGCTCGTGGCAAATAGGACCTTCCCATGGTTGTGCCGCACTGAAGTCACATCTAGCCTCGCGCTGGATCATTTTTTCGTTGCCCCTCCCCAAAAGACAATTTGCACGACGCCTGCGCCGCCCCCCGCAGTTCCCTCCCCCCGGGGGCCGCCAGACTCAGGAGACGACAAATGTCTACCTCACCATCGCCGAAACACGCGGAATCGACCGCGGTCAACGAGGCCGTCAGGGCGCGGATGGCGCCGAAGCAGGCGGCCCAGGCCGCGCCCGTCGACATCACCGCTAACCCGGTGGCGAAGATCGTCTTCAATCCCGAAGCCACGCCGGAGGAGCGCAGCCGGCAGGTCGGCACCCTGCTCTCGCCGGAGCTCGCAGAGGACTGCAAGACCGCGATCAAGCAGGTCGAGGCCTACAAGGAATACCTGGCCCAGCAACGCACGCTGATGCAGCGCAAGCTGATCGAGCTGTCGTCGACGACCGTGTTCGCCAAGATGAAGCAGACCTTCGCCGACATGAACAAGGGCGTGCTCGATTTCCGCGGCATGATCGCGCCGCTGGTCGACAATCTCGATGCGCTCTACACCCTGCGCACCGCCGGCGACAACGTCGTGCTGGACACCTTCGCGGAGATCGAGGACGACCGCAAACGCGAGGCGGACTGGGACCAGCGCACCGCGACCATCGAAGCCGAAACCCGCCAGATCGTCGCCGACAAGGGCAAGCTCGAGCAGGACATCGCGCAGCTCAAGACCCAGACCGGGTTGTTCGGCGGCATCAAGAAATCCGCCCAGGCCGAAATCGCGGCCAAGGAGCTGGTGATTGCGCAGCGGATGGACGCCCTCGCCGCCTGCCGCGACAAGGCCAAGGCGATCATCGCGGAGAAGGCCGAGCACGACGCCAAGCAGGGCAAGTTCAAGGCCGAGAAGGAGCAGGTCCGCAAGATGCTGGACATCTCCGGCCCCGAACACGTCAAACGGGTCGAGGGCATCATCAAGGCCGCGCTCGACTATATCGACAAATCCCAGGTCAGCGTCACGGAGCTGCGCGACGAGCTCGGCGGCATCGAAGGACAGGCCGACAAGCTGGTCAAGATCAACTCGCAGATGATCACGGTGGTCGCGATCCTGGACAAGGGCATCGACCTCGCCACCGCCGCGAACAAGGAGAAGATCCAGGGGCTGTCGACCGTGCGCGAGGGCGAGGACACCCTCGGCCGCCTGGAGCGCGAGCGCAAGAAGAACGATTTCGAGCGCCATGTCACCGCGCTGCTGGACAGCGGGCGCAGCACCAAGAAAACCGTGGCCGACCTGGAAAAGGATGCGGTCGACGCCAACACCTTCCACGACGCCCTGGGCAAGCAGAACGTCAACCTGCGCGAGCTCTCGAGCGACGGCATCGCCAGCGTCGCCACCAGCCTCAACACCACCATCCAGGCCCTCAACAATTCAGCGCTCAATGAAGCCTCGGAGAGCGTGCGGGATTCGATGCGGGCGATGAACGCGGTGACCGACGACGTCGCAAACAAGGAGGTCGTCCGCCAGGCGCTGCAGGTCGACGAGGCGTCGAAGCGGATCGTGGAGAAGATCGAATCGATGTCGAGCATCGCCGAATCGCTGCAAGCCGCCAACAAGCTGCGCGAGGACGGGCTTTCCAATATCCAGAGCCGGCTCGGCGAACTCAACGATATCACGACCACCGTGCGCGCACGGCTGCAGGAAAGCATCGGGCTGGATGCCCGCGGCCCGGAGGCTCCCGCCGCGGCGGCAGCGAAACCGGTGGACGACAAGGAAATCACGTTCGGCCAGATCTGAGCCCGGAGCAACTGCATTGCGGGAGGCAGGATTGCCTCCCGTCCCGCTCCGCGCCTGATCGCAACATGGACATCCGCATATGGCCGACAATTTCCTGATCACCGGCAGCGAAAAACTCGCCAGCCGGAAGAATTTCAAGCTGGTGGGCTGCGCGGAGAAATTCGAGGAGCTCTGCACCATCCTGACGCGGATGGAAGCCAACAGCGCCATCGTCTCCGGCCCGAGCGGCGTCGGCATCACGACGCTGGCGCTGGCGC
>JBGMOD010000193.1:0-48037 GCA_041424235.1 Hyphomicrobiales bacterium | reverse complement strand
AGCGTCTCCGGCTTGCGCCATCGCGAGGCCACAAAGCCCATACCGGTCACCAGGACGAACAGGGCGATGAAGACGGTCAAAGCCGCGCTGTCGACATTAGCCATCATGGCGCATGCTCCTGTAGACGATGAAGGTGAGGAGCGAGGTCAGCGGCACCCAGGCGAGCTGGTACCAATAGAAAAAGGGAAAACCGAACAGAGACGGATCCTTGATGTTGTAGAACGGCACAATCATCAGGCCGACGAACGGCAACAGCAGCAGCAGGCGTACCAAGCTCTCCTCCCATGTTCATGACAACGGTGCGCCCATTTGCCGGCGCAACTTGAGCGCGATCATGCGCCAAACGGCCGCGAAGCTCCCGCCCTACCTTGGGTCTGCCGGACCCCAGTACTTTTGTAGGGGGCTTAAGTGGGGGAGACGACAAGCGAGAAACTGGCAGGAATCCGCACGTGGCTGCAAAGCGCCTGTGATTTCGCTTCCACAACGGCACCGTTTCGTACCCGGCGGGAGCCGTGTCGTTGCCACATTATAAAGATGGAACCTCACTTTGGTGTGAAATCATTCTCACCGGACACCGGAACGTCTCGTGCGACGGGCTGTTGGCCCCACGTACGCTTACAAGCGGACCGGAAACCCGTTCGCGTGACGAAAGCGTGCTCGTGATTATGAGAGCGGTTTGAACGCCAAACCGCTGACCCCTGTTGCCGAATTCACTCTCGGTAACGACGCAGGAGCAATACATGCAGACAATGAAACTTTTAGCCGCCGCTGCCGTGCTGTCGACTATGGTTATCTCGCCAGTGCTGGCACAAGACATGGTCCAGCCGCGGGCTATACATCATCAGAGGGCCGGACTGCACCACCAGCATCATCGCGGCGCGTACGACAATAGCTACAATCGCTACGAACCGGCATACGGGCCGGGAGAGACGCGCGATTCCGGTTTCTGGCCGGCTGATGTGGCGGGCGGCATCGTCGGCGGCGCAATTGGCACGGCCGGTGCCATCGCGGGCGGCGCGGTCGATACCGCGGGCGCCATCGCCACCGCACCGTTCGGCGGCGGCCCCTATGCCAATAACAGCTACTATCATCCTGGCGATTTCGTCTGCCAGCCCGGCACCTACTTCCGCGGGCAGGATGGATACCGACACCTCTGCCAGTAAACGCCCACGTAGCGTCGCGTTGTAGCGTCAGTTGCGTTGTAGCGTGATCGCGTAGTGAAAGGGCGGCCGGATTGGCCGCCTTTTTTCTTTACGCGTCCCCAGTTGCACTAGGCCTGCATTTTTCCGACCAGGACCGGCATGTCGAGCGCGGCGGAATTGACATTGACGCTGCGACTCAGGCGCAACAACGGCCCCTCGAACACGCACTCCACCGTATCGCGGAACGCGGACTCGACGAAGGTCCATGTCATCGCGAACGTCCTGGTATCGCGCCATTCGCCGCTGGCGACCACCCGCATGACATCGGGCTGGTATTCGTGGTGCAGCTTGTTGCCGGTCATCGTGGTGGTGCCTTCGATGGCCCGTCCGATGCCGACCTCGATTGTATGCGTGCCGCGATCATCTTCCATGGCGAACAGACAACGATCATCGGCGAACGTCAGGGTAGCCGATTTGATTGCATCGGCATTCTCCGCAAACTGATACTTCTTTGCCGAAATATGCCGCGCAACGGGGGACGCCGATCGTACCGGCGCCGGCAATAATTGCAGATCGGCCGTGTGTGCCGCGAGAGTTTTGAACTCGCGATCATTCCGCGCAGCCGTCCCAGACAGCATTGCCGGAAAATGGGAGAACACCAGCTTCGTGAAGGCGCTTCCCATGGGAATGCCCGCTGTCATCGCCAGCACCGCATTCTGTTTCGGAAACACGAAACTGAGCTGGCTGAACAAGCCGTTGGCGTAGAACGCGCCATCCGGGCCCAGCCACCATTGATAACCATAGGTGTCCTTGACGTGCGGAAACTGCACCGCGGCCACCCAATCGGCCGGCAGCACCTGCTTGCCGTTCCACATCCCGTTCTGCGCATGCAGAATCCCGAGCTTGAGGCAGTCGACGGTTTTCCAGCTCAGACCGTTGGCGCCCGGAGAAATGTTCTCCGGACCAACCGGCCACTCGTACCCCTTGATGTCGAGCGGATCGAACAGCCGCGGCTTGAGGTAGTCGGCAAGCGGCTGTCCGGTCACCTTGCTGACGATGGCCGAAAGCAGATAGGTCGCAGCGCTGGTGTAGACCCATTTGGTGCCGGGTTGATAAACCACCGGAATCTTGAAGAACTCCGCGACCCAGCTGGTCTTGATCGGCCGCCACACCGAGCCGGACACCATGTAGGCGTGCCCGGTCCGCATGGTCAGCAGATCCTCGACGGTCATGGCCGCGAGCTTGTCGTCGACAGTCTCCGGTAGCATATCCTTGAAGAAGGACACCGCCTTATCCTGCAATCCGAAGCGCTTCTCGGCGATTGCAAGACCCACCGCACACACCGCAACGCTCTTGGTGAGCGAATGCATCATGTGAATGCGGTCGGCCCGATAGGGCGACCACCACCCCTCCGCCACCACATGACCGTTGCGCCACAGCATGAAGCTGTGCATCTCGAAACCCTGCTGCGCAACGTCATCGAGGAAGGCGATGATATCTCGCGGTGCAATGCCCTGCTCCTCGGGCCGGCTGCGCGCCAGCCCGTCGGCGAAGCCGCCAGCTTTCGCCTCAGCTCTGCTCCATCCAGGTCCGCCGGGGATCATTGTGGCGGCGGATCCGCCGAGCAGCAGCTGCAGCGCCGCGCGGCGCGACGGGCCACCCTCGCCCGCGCGTTCCGCCATGTCCCGCAGCGGCGTTGTTGTATCGCTTGGCATCTTCGACCCTTTCGCCCAGGCGCCTCGGCAGGCGCTACGGCAGCACTTCCCGCCGCTCGGTCAGCAGCTGGTCGAGTTCTGCCTTCTTTTCGTCAAGCAGACTGTCGTCGACCGCTTCGATCGCGCTCAACAGTTCACGGGCATCGCTGATCCGCGGCACGGTGACATAGTCCGCACCGGCGGCATAGATGTCTTTCACATCGGACAGAAAGTCCGCCGTCGCAATGACCTTGGCGCTGCCGTTGAGCGAGCGCACATGGCGGACCAGTTTTTCGTTATTGGCGCCCTTCAGCAGCGAATCCGGCACGCTCAGAATGATGATCTCGGCATTGGCGACGCCGGCATGCAGCAGGGTGTCGACATTGCTGATATCACCATAGATCACGTGCAGGCCGCGTGCCGACAGGTTGCTGAAAACCACCGGGTTGAAATCGACCACGCTGATCTGCTCCAGCAGCGACGCATTCTGCCGCTCGATTTCGCTCAGCAATGCACTGGCCGCACGGAAAAAGCCGAGGATGACGATTCGCCGGCCCGCCTCATGGCCGCCACCATGGACCTCGCCGCCGACATGATCGAGATCCCGCAATCCCATCCGCTTCAGAACCGCGATCGACCATCGGCCAATCGGATCGCTCTGCGTGATCATGAAGGTCGAGAGCACCGCAAGCAGCACGAAGGCGAACGAGGCCGCGCTCGAGGTCGCGGTACCGAGATGACCCGCGGTCATGCCGACCTGAATCACCACCAGCGAAAATTCGCTGATCTGCGCCAGATTGAGCGCAGGCAAGAGGCTGGCGCGCAGCCCCTGTTTCATCAGATACAGCGGCACGAAGGTCGTGACCAGCCGGCTGGTCAGCGTGAATGCGGCAATCACCAGGGCGAAGCCGACGACCGACAGGCTCGGGATCGGAATCGTCATTCCCAGCGCGACAAAGAACAGGGTGATGAAGAAGTCGCGCAGCGTCGTCACCTTCGCCGTCACGTCGAGAGCGTAGGGGAAGGTCGAGAGCGAAACGCCAGCCACCAGCGATCCCATCTCGCGCGACAGATGCAGCTGCTCCGCAATCTCGCCGATCAGGAAACACCACGCCAGCGCCCCGAGCAGCACAAGTTCCGGCCGCCGCGCCACCCGATGAAACAGCGGCGGCAGCACGTAGCGGCTCAGCACCAGGGCCACCGCGACCAGTACGACAACGCGGCCGATCGACAGCAGCACGATCGAGATCTGCAGATTGTCCAGGCTCGGCTGCACCGCAAGGAACAGAATCGCGAAAATATCCTGCAGCACCAGGATGCCGAGGGTGATCCGCCCCGGGAGCGTATCGAGCTCGCGTTTTTCGTACAGCACCTTGACGATGATGACGGTGCTGCTCAACGCGCAGGCGATGCACAGATAGAGCGCATCGAAGCCGCCCTTCCCCATCGGCAGCCCGATCGCCATGAAGAACGCAATGCCGAGCAGGCAGCCGCCGATCAACTGCCCGCCGGCCCCGAACAGAATCACCCGTCCGGCACGGATAATCTTCTTCAGATCGATTTCCAGCCCGATCATGAACAGCATGAAGATCAGGCCGAGCTCGGAAATGGTGTTGATCGAATCCCGGGCCTTGACCCACCCCATGCCGTAGGGGCCGATGATGAAACCAGCTACCAGATAGGCGAGAATCAGCGGCTGCCGCAGGAAATGCGCGGCCAGGCCAAGCCCCCATGCAAACAGAATGCAGAGCGTAATGTCACGAATCAGTTCGGCCATGCGTCCCCCGGGTCGGCGGGAGCATAAAAGGCAAATCGGCCAATCAATGCAAGCCGGCTGTCCCCGGGCGCACGGGGGCGGCCGAGGCTCAAATATCGTTCCGGCAACGCCGCCCCTGTCGATAGCAAGGCGACGCGTGCCGGCCGGCGACGGGCTGGTCTACCGACCGCTCGCTATGACGCGCAGGCCCGCCCCTCGCAGCGGCCATCGCTATCGGACGCGACCTCGAGACGGGACTGGATGAACTTCGAAAACGTGACGACCTTGGCCGGTTGATAGACCGTGCTTGGATAGATGATCCAGGCCGCGGCGTCCGAGGGGCCGGCTGTCGCGGTATACTGCGGCAGCAGACGAACCAGGGCTCCGTCGCGGAGGTCAGCCGCGACCATCCAGTCCGGCAGCAGTGCAGGACCCATATCGGCCAGTGCGCATTGCCGGATGGCCAGCTCGCTGGAGAACTTCAACTCGCCGTTGACGACAACGTGTTCTTCGTCGCCGCCGCGGCGGAACGTCCAGCGCTCACCATCTCGCGACGTATCGAGCAGGAGACACCGCTGCGTGCTCAAGTCGGCGGGGTGCGACGGGTGGCCTGTTCTCTTGAGGTATTCAGGACTGGCGCAAATCGAATGGCTTGTCGAGAACAGTTTCGTGGCGGGGTAGCTGATCCTGTCACGCTCCGCAAACTGAACCGCGATATCGACCCGTTCCGCCACCAGATCCGGTATTTTATCAACCAGCATCAGGTCCACGGAAATGTCGGGGTGCTTTTGCTTGAACTCCGGCAACAGCGGCAGGACACACATCATTCCGAAAGCGATGGTCGTCGCGACGCGCAATTCGCCGGCCGGCGCCTTGCCGACGTCCTGCACCGCATGCTTCGCGCGCTCCAGCTGCTCGACGATCGGCTTGACCTTTTCGAAGAAGACATTGCCGGCTTCGGTCGGGACTATTCGCCGTGTGCTGCGAAAGAACAGCCGCGCCCCCAATTCTTCCTCAAGCGAGGAGACCACTCTCGATATCGAGGAGGGATCGATATTCTGGTCCTTGGCGACCGCCGTGAAGGAGCCGCGGCGCATTACGTCTACGAAGGTCGCAATCGATTCAATATCCATCATCAGTCCAATGCATGCCCGAGAATACGAGCAGAAACGACTTTCGGAAACATCGAGCGCCCAACAATCTCCGGACAGACCGCAGCAAGCCGGCAAGAGCGCAACGAAGCTCGCAATCTTTCGAACCTATGCACGCCGTCCCGTTCACGCATCTCCCATTTGAGTGATGGGATTCGCCGCCGGATCGGTTCACATCCTATTAGCAAAATAAAGCACGCAAACTGATCCACCAAACGGATGATCAAGCGCTTTTCAGTCAGGCGTCTTTGGATTGTGCACGGCTTCGCGGCAAGTTTTTCGCAAAGCTGACAGCTTCCATCTGAACGGTTGAAACCGCCGATCAAAAACCATCGACGCGGGGCGATGGCACGCAAACGTCGGCAACAAACGCGAAGCCCTCCAGAGACAATCACAACGCGTGTCGCACGAATTGGCGCGCGATGACGGCCCCCGTCTTCGCGCGAGAACCAGATTATCGCGTCACCCACGCGACGACCTCGAGATGTCTGCCGTCAACCCATCAACGGCAAATATCCAGCTTTCAGAATCATGCCGTCCTACGACCGTCGGCGGCAACTTCGCTTCCCAATATGATCTCGCCGCGATCAACCGATCGAATGACTCTCCTGCGATCTTTGCAAAAGACAAATGCAGACATGTCATCAGTGCCGGAATCACAAAAATCGCGGGCTTTTTTTCGACTTGAAGCGCATGCAGATATTGATCAGTAGAGCAGCCGCCGATAACGCACACCCGCAGATATCCACCATGATCCTCGTCTGCCCCCGCAAGATATCCCGCAAGAACGCGATCGCCGGCTCTCTCGTCTGTGGCGGCCTCATCGCATTGGCGACGACGCAGGCCGCTGCCAAGTGGCAGTTCGAAACCAGCAAGGACGTTTCGGGACGCGAGACAAAGTCGGCGTATGTCACCGCGCAAGCCCGCGACGCCGTTCTCCAGCTCGATTGTGAGAACGGAACGCAATTGCTGTCGATCGCCGCCGACCGGAGTTTCGAACGCGGCATGATCGGCAGCGTCATTACGCTCGACCGACGCCCTCCCCGCTCGGGGCTGCTGAAAGTTTACTCCGGCAGAACCGACATTCCGATTTTTGATCTTCGGCTCGTCGACCTGACGCGATCGAAACGTCTTTCGATCGAGCTGCAGCCGATCACCGGAACGTCGAGCCGATATGTCTTTGACACGTCTGGCGCGAGGTCCGCCGTGAAGGCGGTTTGGTGCGGCCCCAGGCGCCCCTCGCTGCTGCGGCGCCTCGAAAGCAAGTTCCATCTTCCGCCGCTGCGATTGCGCTCCCGGAAGACGGTTTCCTCCACCGCAAGCCAGCAGCAATGAACGGGTCCCTTCCAAGCCATGCCCGCTGAACCGACAGACGGTCGCGAGACGACATGCCAGAGACCAACATGCCAGTGTGGCCGCCATCCGCGCGAATGAATCCGGGGCGTCCACGCAGGACGGCCCGAACCGCCATCGGCGCGGCGATCGTCGCACTGGCGAGCCTGACGCTGCTCCGAATCTACAACCCGTCCATCATCATCGGCTTGCAGCAACGAACGTTCGATACGTACCAGAGACTGCAACCACGCGCGTACGCCGATTTTCCGGTCCGCATCGTCGATATCGACGACGCCTCGATCGCCATGGTCGGTCAATGGCCTTGGCCGCGGACCCGACTGGCGGCCCTGACACGCCGCATCGAGGAGCTCGGAGCGTCCGTGGTGGTGTTCGATATCCTGTTTTCCGAACCCGATCGGTTGACGCCGAGCCGCCTTGTCGAGGAAGTGGTCCAGACCGGTGGCGCAATCGCGGATCAAACGCGCAAGGCGCTTGAAGACCTGCCCGACCACGACAAGATCTTTGCCGACGCCATTGGAAGGATGCCGGTCGTTCTCGGCTTCGCCGCCAGCCGCGAGCGGTCCACCAATCATCCGCCGCTCAAGGCCGGGGTGGCCTTCACCGGCGAGAACCCGCTTGACGTTCTGCCGCCTCTGCCCGGAGCCGTGACCAATCTCTCGCTGCTCGACCAGTCCGCGGCCGGAGTCGGTGGCCTGAACCTGAGTACACGGGACCGCGCCGGCATTGTTCGCCGCATCCCCATGCTGTTCTCCGACGGCACCCATGTCTATCCCGGTCTTGCTGTCGAAGCCCTTCGAGTCGCACAGCGCCAGACCGGCATCCTGGTGCGCGGGACCGGATCGAGCGGCGAGGCGAACACGGGCAATGCCGCATTGCTCGACATGCGCGTCGGCGACTTCACGATACCCCTGACCGACAAGGGTGAAGTCTGGCTTTACTTCGGATCGAGCCGGCCGGAACGGCATATCTCGGCACGTGACCTGCTCGATCCATCCCGGGATTCGGAGCTTCGCCCGCGCCTGGAAGGGCATATCGTGTTCGTCGGCGTTTCGGCCGCGGCCTCCAGAGACATTCACGCCACGCCGCTCGGGCAGCTGATGACCGGCACCGAGATCCAGGCGCAGCTCACCGAGCAGATCCTGGCGCAGAGTTTTGTCGTCCGGCCAGACTGGGCCGACGGGCTCGAGGTCGTGCTGACGGTCGCGTTCGGAATTCTTGTCACCGTTCTGCTGATCGGGTTTGGAGCGCGATTTTCGCTCATCGTGGGAGCTGCCGCGCTGGCAGCGGCAGTTGCCGGCTCGTGGTTCACCTTCGTTCACCTGCACCTGCTGCTCGACCCGATCTATCCCTCGCTCGCATGTGCGATTGTCTATGTGGTGATCGAGCGCGTGCTGCGGCTGGCATCCGATACCGAACGAAAATTCGTCAGGCAGGCCTTTCAACAATATCTCGCGCCGGAATTGCTGCAGCGACTGGAGAGCTCGCCTCAGGCGATGGAGCTCGGCGGAGAGACCCGCGCCATCAGCGTGATGTTCATGGACGTCCGCGGCTTCACGGGATTGTCCGAGCAACTGACGGCGCATGAGCTGGTCGATTTCATCAACACGCTGTTGTCGCCGCTTTCGGACGCCATCCAGTCCGAACTGGGAACGATCGACAAGTACATCGGCGACTCCATCATGGCGTTCTGGAACGCCCCGCTGGACATAACCGATCACCCCGCCCGCGCGTGCCGGGCCGCACTGGCGATGCGGCAGGCGCTGCGGGAGTTGAATGCCGCCAATGCATTCTCAGCCGCGAGCCACGCGCTGGATCGGGCGGAGGTCAAGATCGGCGTCGGCATCAATTACGGCAATGCCTGCGTCGGCAACATGGGATCCGCGCGGCGCTTCAACTATTCCGCGATCGGCGACGTCGTCAACGTCGCAGCGCGAATCGAATCGACGACCAAGCCGTTCGGAACGGACATTCTGGTGTCCCAGGAGATCGTAAAACGGGCTGAAGCCTTCGCCTACCTGGAGGCCGGCTCCATCACACTCAAAGGCAAATCGCAATCGACCACCCTGTATGCCCTGGTCGGCGATGAAATCTGTGCGTCGACGCCCGGCTTCACCGAACTTCAGCACCACCATGCGCAGCTCCTGGACGCGATCGCCTGCAACTCGATCATCGAAGCGCATGCGGCATTGTCGGCATGCCGACGGCGCGCGGAACATGATCTCACCGACTTTTACGATCACTTCGAAGAGTTGATCGGCAGGCGGATGCACGCTCTCTGCCAGCAGCCTTGAGCGCGATGCGGATCTGCGGGTTTGCCTTCCAGACAGATTCAAGCATCGCACCTCTCACTCGATAGATCGCGATTGCTGCACGACTTACAAAACTCACATGCAACAACGGCACGAGTCGGATTGTTTTTCACGCGTTGTGTTCGGCGCGACACGCAATGCGCGCTGTGTTGAGTTGATTCACGAAGATGCCTGTGGTTGGTGATCTCTGAATTTATCGCTTGATATTTTTTCAGTTCGGACTGGCCATGACACATCAAGCCGGCTTGAAAATGATCCGCATTTCGATCCGCTACTCTGTGCTGGCCTTTTCGATGGCAACAGCAATCATGCTCGGCACCGGCCACGCGCGCGCCGAGGATGTCGCTGCGGATCAACAGCGATTGTTCGATCGGATGATGCAGGAGCCGACCAATCACGATCTGACGTTTGAATTCGCACGCGTGGCGACGGCGCACGGAGACTACGAAGCCGCCATTGGCGCGCTCGAACGACTGCTGTTCTATCAACCGCGCCTGGCGCGCGTGAAGTATGAACTCGGCGCGCTTTATTTCCGGCTTCGGTCGTTCGAAATGGCCCGGCGCTATTTCCATGAGGCGCTGGAGAGCCCGAACCTCGATGCCATCACCAGGAGCCGGATCGAGGCCTATCTTCCCGACGCCGAGAAACAACTGCAGCAGAGCCGCTTTTCCGGCTTCGCCCAGACCGGCATCCGCACACAGTCGAACGCCAGCTTTGCCCCGATCGGCGATACCATCCGCCTGGCAAGTCCCACGGGCATCGGCTCGCAGGACCTTTCTTTGCTGGCGGGGGCGCGCCGCAGCAGCGATGTCAACTGGTTCGGCCTTGTCGGCCTCAGCCATGACTACGACTTCGACAACCAGCGCGGCGACTCGTTCGAGACGCGCTTCACCGGATATGCGACGCATCAATTCCGGCTCGACGACCTCGATGTCGGCCTGGTCAATGTCAGCCTGGGTCCACGGTTGGCGCTCTGGCCGGAGGTGTTTCCGAACGTGACCTTCAAACCCTATTTCGTCGCCGGCAACGCCTGGGTGAGCGGCTCATCCTATGTGTCGTCAATCGGCGGCGGTGCGTCGCTCTCCATTCCCGTCACCACACGCATAACCGTAGAGCCTGACTTGCAATGGACCCGCGCCGACTTCAACACCGGCAATCTTGCGGCGGTGTCGACCTTCGGATCCGGCAACTGGCTGACCGGCAGCGTCGCGACATCCGTCAAGATCGACGACCAGCTTCAACTGACCGCGCGCACCGCCTACCGGCGCGGCGACGCGGCCCTGACTTGGCAGGCGTTCGACCAGTGGAGCGGCGAAGCCGCGCTGACATTCAGCTTCGCCCCGCCGCTCGAGGCCATCACCCGCAACTGGTCGATCTCCCCGTTCATTCGCGTCGTCAACACGCGGTTCGACGCGGCCAACCCTGCGATCGACCCCCTGGTGCGCCGCGCCGACCTGGAATGGATCACCGGTGCCGTGCTCGACATGCCGATCAACGCGTCGTTCGGCATCTCAACAACGGTTCAGTTCGATCATACAACATCGACGCTGCCCAACTACCAGTTCGACAACCTGTCGTTCCTGATCGGCCCGACTGCCCGTTTTTGAGGGAAGACGCTTTCGAGGAAAGACCATGGACCTGAGAACGAGACTGATCGGAGTGCTGCTCGCGACGGCCGCGTCACTGGCATACGCTGCAGTCCTGGCGCAGACCGCCGGACGCGTCAGCGCGGTCAATCCGGATTCCACCGGCACGCCGGCAGGCGCACAGCCCCGCGTCCTGGCCATCGGCACCGACGTGACCCACAAGGAAGTCGTCAAGACGTCGTCGCAGGGATCGACCCAGATCGTATTTCCCGACCAGTCCACCCTCAATGTCGGCCGCAACAGCAGCATCACCATCGACGAATATGTCTATGATCCCGCAGCCGGCGCCGGCAGGATGACAGCGTCGATCGGAAAGGGCCTGCTGCGTTTTGTCGGCGGCCAGATCAGCCACACGGTCGGCGCCACGTTCAAAACGCCGATGGCGACGCTCGGTGTGCGCGGCGGGGTCGCGACGATCGCCTATGCCAATGCTGGGGAGATCGATCCGTCGCTTCGCCAGTGCGGGCAGTTCGTGATCGGGCATGTCGGCGCGGTGACGGTCAACAACCAGGTCAGCCAGGTGGTGGTTCGCCCGGGGTTTTCCGCATGCGTCACCGCGGCCAACGCCCCCATCGCAGCGCCGACGCGGGTCTCGGATCTCGTGCTCGGCAATGCGATGCGGTTGCTGACAAGCGGCGCGGGACAGCACGGCAGCGCCATCCACCTGCCCACGGACGACGGCGCATCGCGCTTCGGCATCGGCCACGCACGCCTGGATGATCCGACCAGTCCGCCGGGAAGCAAACCACTGGATTACATCAAGATCATCGGGGCCGGCGATGCCGTGGCGCGCAGCAAGTCCCAGGCGAACCAGACCACGCAAGTGATTCCGCCGCCACCGCCTCCCCCACCTCCCTGTGATGAATGCGGAGATGATTAGGCTGCCGGGCGGCCTCGCCACGAGTCCGGCACAACGACGCCTGGTCCGCGCATGGTGATAGTTGTCGCCCACCGCCAGCGTGGCAAAAGTCAGATGCGATCGGCATTCCTGGCGAGCGACGACGTCAACATATCGTCGGCAGCAGGGACTTCACTTCATCGATCAGATCCGGGACCGCCCTGCGATCGTTCGACAGGTGCCTCAGCAGGTGTTTCTGGAACAGCCCGTCGAACAGCGCGTACAGCACTGACGACGAGACTCCCGGCTTCTTGCCGCCAAGCTCGGCGTAGCGCGATGCCACCCGCCAGATCATGTCTTCCAGGGTCTTGTCGATTTCGGCGACATCCTTGCGGAACGCATCCTCGAACAAGGCCTGCGCGCGCAGGTCGTACCAGAGCCGGTGCATGCGGGCTTCATCCCGCAGCGTCTCGGCAAGCTTGGCGGTAAAGCCTTCCATCATCTCGTCGCGGGTTCGCGCCGTGGCCGTGACCTCGTCGTACCTCGTGACGCACTTGGCCTTGTAGTGCCGCACGCAGCAGCAGATCAGATCGAGCTTGTCGGCGAAGTAATAGTGAAACACCCCGTGGGTGAATTCGGAATTCTGTGCGATCTCGCGCAGGCTGGTCCGCGCATAACCGAGTTCGCCGAGGGTCTCCAGCGCAGCTTCCGCCAGCTCCAGCCGTCTCGCCTGGAACTTTTCCTCACGCAACGCTTCCATCGCGTCCGAGAGGCGTTCTCTGGTACTCCGCTGCACTGTCACATTCCCTGTTCGGCCCGCGAGGGCCACTCCACGCGGCGCACTGTGACCGGCTTGCGACTTGATCGCAACTGTCTTCTTTGGCTGTGGCATCGGCAATTTATACACTCGTCAAGATTTAACTTGACGGATGTATAGTTCAAATTTGACAATCGTCAAAATAACCGAGCTCGTCCCGGGAGGACGCCACTGACGACAAGCCCACCCACCGCCAGCCGCGGGTGCCGCCTTGCCGAAACCAGCCTGAATCAAACCAGCAAAAAGGGAGGACAGCGACATGGACGGACAGCGTCTTGCAGGCAAAAAGGCCCTCGTCACCGGCGGCGCGGGTGGAATCGGCGCCGACATCGCGGCGGCGCTGGCGAACGCCGGCGCCGCTGTCATGATCGGCGACATCCGGGCCGATCAGGGCAAGGAGACAGCGGCAAGGATCGCGCGCGCCGGCGGCAAGGCCGGTTTTGTGACACTCGACGTTACCGACGACGCACAATGGGAACGGGCGGTCTCCACCACCATCGCGGAACTCGGCGGCTACGACATACTGATCAACAATGCGGGCCTCGAGATCGCGTCGCTGCTGGTCGACCTGCAGGCCGACGATCTGCGCCGCATGTGCGAAGTCAATATCATCGGTGTGGGCCTCGGCATGAAGCACGCCTTTCGGGCGATGCGTCCCGGCGGCGCGGCCGGTCATGGCGGTGCCGTCGTCAACGTCGCCTCGGTCGCGGCCACCATCGCCTTTCCTGCCATTGCGGGGTACTCCGCCACCAAGTCCGCGGTCGACCGGATGACCAGGATCGGCGCCATGGAGGCCGGCAAGCTCGGCTATGGAATCCGGGTCAATTGCATCTATCCCGGCCTTGTCGCCAACGAGATGGGACTCCGGCTCGCCAATGAAATCGTGAAGTTCGGACTGGCAGCCGATGTCAACGCCGCGGTCAGCTCGGTGATCGAGCAGACCCCGCTGGGACGGCTCTGCGACCACGGCGACATCGCCGCCTCGGTCGCCTTCCTGTGCTCCGACGACGCCCGCTTCATCACCGGCGCCGGCCTGCCGGTCGACGGCGGCATGGGCATGTAGCCGCGCCCGCGGCGCCAGCCAGACTCAAACGCAAACCAATCATTCGGGAGGACCACACCATGAGCGAGAAGAAACCCGTCATCGTCTACGGCGTCTCCGGCTACACCGGCCGCCTGGTCTGCGAGTATCTGCGCGAATACAACGTTCCCTTCATCGCCGCCGGACGCGACAAGGCGAAGGTGCAGGCCGTCGTCGAGAAGATTCCCGGCATCGAGACCGCGGACTACGAGGTCGTGCAGGTGGAGCACACGGTCGAGGCGCTGACCAAACTGTTCAGGGGCGCCAAGGTCGTCAGCAACATGGTCGGCCCGTTCATCAAGTATGCGCCGGAAGTGGTCGAGGCCGCGTTGGCCGCGGGCTGTCATTATACCGACACCACCGGTGAACAGGACTGGGTGCTGCTGGCGCAGCAGCGCTGGGGCCAACAGTTCGCCGAGAAGGGCCTGCTGCTGGCGCCGAACATGGCGCAGATGTACACCACCGGCGAAATCGCCGCCAACATCTGCCTGGAGACCCCCGGTCTCGATACCCTCGATATCCTGGTGTTCTGGAAGGGCTTTCCAACCTACGCGTCGACCCAGACCATCTTCACCATCCTCAAGGCCAACTGGTACTACCTCGAGCAGAACAAGTTCGTGGAATGGGATGTCACCGCGCGCGCCGACGTGGTGGTGCCGGGACAGCACGAGACCGCCATCGCCGTGCCGTGGGGCGGCACCGCGCACCCGGTCTGGTTCAAGAACGATCCGCGGGTGACCAACTGCCGGGTGCTCGGCGGTGTGCTGGCGCGCCCGGTGATGGAGGGCGTGGTGCAGACCACGCAGATGGTGAAGGAGAAGATCAAGCCGCTGCCGCCCGCTGAACAGGAGAAGGCGCTGGGCGACATTGCCGCGACACTGCAGGCGGCGATGCCGCCGCGGGAAAACCCGCGCATCAACACCTCGATCGAATCGGTGTATGCGTCCGGCCCGCTCGGCCGCGCCCATTGCGTGATCCACGGCAATTGCAACTACAAGCAGACCGGCATGCTGCAGGCTTACGCCGCATTCTCGCTGCTGCAGACCCCACCGAAGAAGGTCGGTTTCGCCTCCGGCTGCCAGGCGTTCGGCCACCGCGAGTTGCTGGGGCAGTTGCGCAGCTTCGGCCTGGTGATGAATCCGATCCTGACCGTTCAGAGCTGAGATACGCCCTACCTGCAAAATCGCGCCTTCGTCCCACGCAAGAATGCCGCGATCCCGGCGGCACCTTGCGCGGGGGGCAACGGCTAGGGGCGTGAGAAGGCCGTCCGGATGGAGTAAGACCCGGCGCCAAACACAGCAATCATGGCCAGTCCACCGACAAGGCCGACATTCTTCAGGAACTGGATGGTCTGCAAGGTCACCTGGGGCTCCGGCGCGGCCCAGAACTGATGGAACATCAGCGTGGCGCCGATGGTGAACAGGATCAGCACGCACGCAGCCTGTCGCGTCCACAAGCCCAGCAGAAGCGCCGTCGCGCAGCCGAGTTCGATGGCGATCGCGCCGGCGGCCATCACGCTGCCGAGCCCCTCCGCGCCGCCGGGCAATCGCGCGGCCGTCGCGGCGAACGCCAGCACTTTGCCGAGGCCGCTGTAATAGAACAGCGGCACGAACAGGACGCGTGCAAACAGCAGCACCAGCCCCTGAGCTCCGCTGTCCTGAACACCCGCCTTCTCGAACTCCGCCGATATCGCCATGCCGCCTCGCTCCTCGACGCTTGTCCCGGCCGAGGCTCCCGCCTGCCGTCCCGCCAGGAAAATCGAGCCTTCCCGATAATTTGTCAATGATAATATTGCATTTGCAATTAAATGCGCGCGCTCGTGATCCGCGCGGCCAGTGCTTTTGATCCCGCGAAAGCCCCGGCCCGTCGCATGAAAAAAGCGCGCCGGACGGTCAGCCGGCGCGCTTGAATTACGATCGATATCCGCGCAGATCGGGCAGATGACGTCTCAGGCCGCGATCATGCGGCCGATGCGAACCCTGATGATCTCCTCGGCATCGCGGACGATCCGCGTGATCAGTTCGGCGCAGGTCGGGATATCGTGGATCAGGCCCTGCACCTGCCCCGCCGACCAGATGCCGTCCTGCCAGTCTCCGGTGGCATAGACCTGCTTGCCGCGGGCACCGGCCACCAGATCGCGCACCTGGTCGAAGGTCGCGCCTTCCTTCTCCATCGCCACGACCTGCGTGCTGATCGGATTCTTGGCGACACGCGAGGTGTTGCGCATGGTGCGGAAGATCAATTCGGTCGCGCGCTCGTCATTGGCGACGATCTGCTCCTTCACCAATTGATGGATCGGGCTTTCCCGGGTGGCCATGAAGCGCGTGCCCATGTTGATGCCGTCGGCACCGAGCGCCAGCGCCGCCGCGAGACCGCGGCCGTCACCGAAGCCACCGGACGCGATCATCGGGATCTTCACCTTGTCGGCCGCCGCCGGAATCAGGATCAGGCCGGGCGTGTCGTCTTCTCCGGGATGACCGGCGCACTCAAAGCCGTCGATCGAGATCGCGTCGACGCCCATCCGTTCGGCCGAGAGCGCGTGACGGACACTGGTGCATTTGTGGATCACTTTCACGCCGTGTTTCTTGAATTCGTCGACATGCTCCTGCGGCTTGTTGCCGGCGGTCTCGACGATGGTGATGCCGCTGTCGATGATCGCCTGCCGGTATTCGGCATAGGGCGGCGGCTTGATGGTCGGCAGGATGGTCAAATTCACCGCGATCGGTTTTTTGGTCAGGGTGCGCGCGCGGGTAATCTCCTTGCGCAGATCGTCCGGCGTCGGTTGCGTCAGCGCCGTGATGATGCCGAGACCGCCGGCTTCTGACACCGCGGCAGCGAGTTCGGCGCGGCCGACCCACTGCATGCCGCCCTGCACGATCGGATGCTCGACGCCCACCAGTTCCGTAAAACGTGTCTTGATCATACTGCTTGCTCCCCATTCTTCCCTTGATGGCAACTGTTGATTGATCGACTAACTAACAAACCGTACGCACCTCGGCTTTTGGCCGGATCGCGCCCGGTCTCACAAATCCACGACCACGTAATCGTTCTCGACGGACACCGCGATCGTCTCCGCGACATACGGCCCCTTCACCACGGTCGCGCCGGATTCGACATTCACCGGGTAGGCTTTCACACGGAACTTGCGCGGATCGCAGTAGGATTGCCCGGTGCGGATATCGAACTCCCAGCCATGCCACGGGCAGCGCAGGATTTCGCCATGCCGGGTGTAGTCGATCTCGCCGGGATTGGACGATTGCGCGAGCCCGATCAGCGGCCCCTCGCACAACGCTGCCCCCTGGTGCGGACAGCGGTTCAGCAGGCCGAACAATTCACCCTTGATGTTGAACACCGCGATCGGGCGATCATTGATCGTCACGAACTTGCGCGCCCCCGGCGGCAATTCGTCGACCGGAGCAATGACGTGGCGGCTCATCCGGCGAGACCGTACACGTGGCGCGCATTGCCGAGGAAGAAGGCGTCGCGATGTCCATCGCTGACACCGGCCGGCAGCACCCGGGACGGTTCGTCGAAATCCCAGTGCGGATAGTCGGTCGCGAACAACAATTTGTCCCAGCCGATCCAGTCGATCACATCAAAGAGATGATCACGCCGCTCGGGATCCTCCATCGGCTGGGTGGTCCAGAAGATATGGTCGCGGATATACTCCGATGGCGGCCGCTTCACGTGCGGCACCTCGCTGCGCAGTCGCGCCCACGTCTTGTCCAACCGCCACGCCAGCGAGGGCACCCAGCCGAAGCCGGCCTCGATCATGATCATCTTCAGTTTCGGAAACCGCTCCAGCACGCCTTCGAGCACGATGCTGGCCAATGCCGTCTGCTGGCACTGCGAGTGGCCGACCATCTCCTCGATATAGTAGCTCGGCCATCCCGAAGCAGTGATCGGATTGCCGCCGAATCCGAAAGCATGCACGCCAACCGGAAGGCCCACTTCCTGCGCCGCTTCATAGATCGGCCAGTAGCGGCGCTGGCCCAGCGGTTCGACATTGCGGCTGAGCAGCAGCACCTGCACGAAATTCCTGTCGCCGGCGCGCTTGCGAATTTCCGCCGCCGCCGCCGGGCCATCCTCGTTGGCGACCACGATCGAGGCCTTCAACCGGCTGTCCTTCCCAGTCCATTCGGCGATCTGCCAGTCATTGATGGCGGTGGCGAGTGCCGCACTGAGATCCTGGTTGCGAAGCCCCTGCCCGGTGTTGAGCGGGCACAACACGCCGAGCGCGACATTGTTGGGATCGAGATGCTGCTGCTGCATGAAGGACAGCGACGAGCCCTGCGGACCGCCCTCGGGCGGATAAGCGTCGCGGCGCGAGGCGTTGGGCTGCGCCTTGGGATAGGGCGGCCCCGACATCATGCCCTGATAGGGATGGCCGCCATAGGTTTCGAGATGGGTGTGCCAGCGCTTGGCCAGGTAGGGATAGAGATCCTTCGGGCCCTTGCGTGCGGGATGGATATCGCAATCGGCGATCGCGGGGCGAACCGCGGTCGCCGGAGCAGTGTCCGGACGAACCTGGATGTTCATTGCACCCTCTCCTTCGGCTCGGAGGCTTTCAGCCGCGTGTAGGTGGCAAACGGATTGTCGATCATCACCTTGCGGATGAGATCGGCCGACATCCCCTCGGGGAGCACGGCATCGCCATCGAATTGCCAATGCGGATAGTCGGTCGAGAATAGAAGCAATTCATCCGACTGCATATGGTCGAACAGGCGGTTCAGTGTCGCCGCATCCGGCGGCGCGTCGACCGGCTGCAGCGAAAACCGGATGTTGCTGCGCACAATCTCCATCGGCGCGCGATCGACCCAGGGCGTTTCCATCCGCACGCCGCGCCAGAATTTGTGCAGGCGCCAGACATAGGCCGGCAACCAGGTGAAGCCGGATTCCAGCATCACCATCTTCAGGTTCGGGTGCCGCGCGAACACGCCCTCCACGATCAGGCTGGTCAGTTGTGTCTGGAAGGCCTGCGCCTGCGCGGTGTAATCCTCGATGTGATAGGAGCCCCAGCCGACCGAGGTCGGCGGATTGTGATAAGCGCTTCCCGCATGAATACCGATCGGCAAGCCCAGTCGTTCCGCGGCCGCGTAGATCGGCCAATAGGCGCGCTTGCCGAGCGGCATGTCGCCCATCACCAGCATCAGCACCTGAACGAAACGTTTGTCGGCCGCGCAGCGCTCGATTTCCGCGACCGACTTCTCGACACTCTGCACCGGAATCACGATCGAACCGCGCAGCCGCGTATCCTTGTCCAGCCATTCCCTGACCAACCAATCGTTCAGCGCGCGGCAGAAGGCGTCCGCCATATCCTCGCTGAACACCATCTGCACGCCATACAGCGGATTGCAGATGCCATAACGCGTGCCGAACGGATCGAGCGCGTGGCTTTTCAGGTCATCGAGACCGGATCCCGCCTTGCCCTGAGCCGGCCGCCAGTCCGGCCGCGCCGTGATCGGTGAATTCAGCGGATAGGATTGCGACACCAGGTCGGTCATGCCGCGGGTCGTCACCTGATCGCGCCAATAGTCGTTGAGATAAGGCAACAGGCTTTCGAGGCCGGGAAGCGCCGGATGCAGATCGCAATCCACGCCGCCTCTGATCGGTGACGTCATCGGCCCCGTTTCCTCACCATCGTTTCCTCATGGTTCCGTCTGCGACGGATTGATCTTGGGACGAAAAATGCCAGCATCCGCCGGCTGGCGCCAGCGCAATCGCGCGAGACAGCCATGCGGGCGTTGGGATGAATATTCCGGGAGGCGGACCGAGCCTATTCGGTGACGTCGGTCTCGTCGTGCCGCGCAACCAGAAGCTCGCTCAAGCGTTTGCCGGCGAGGTGAAGTTCGTCATGGCTTGGGAGACCCAATGCAATGCGCACCGCATTCGGAGCATGGCCGGGCGCCATGGCGAACGCGCTTGACGGCGTGACCGCAACACCGGTCCGCGCCGCGGCGGTGACAAACGCCTCCGAGCGCCAGTGCTCCGGTAATGTGAGCCAGGCATGGTAGGAGCGCGGATCGGCATTGATTGCGAAACCAGCAAAGCTGTTCCGGACAATCTCCTGGCGTTGCCGCGCATCCCTGCGCTTCTGCTTGACGATCTCGGCGGCCGTTCCATCAGCCAAGAGGCGCGTGGCGACATCCAGCGCCAACGGCGTAACCGACCACGCGCCGGCACGCACGATGGTGGCGAAACGGTCCTGCAACGGCCTGGGCGGCTGCAGGAATCCAACCGCGACACCCGGCGCAATCCGCTTTGACAGGCTGTCCACCACGATGCACCGGTTGCTGCCCTCCGCCGCCAGCGGCGGATCGTCGCTGAGAAACCGGTAGACGGAATCTTCGATGAGATAGAGGTCGAGCTTTTCGGCGAGACGCACCAGGTCCTGCCGACGCGCCGCGCTCATGGTGTGTCCCAGCGGATTCTGCATCACCGGCTGAACATAGATCGCCGAGATGACACCGGTGCGGTGCGCCTTGGCGATGGCATCGGGACGCACCCCCTCCTCGTCCATCGGAATCGGCACCACCGCGACACCGAGGCGTGCGGCAATATTCTTGATCATCGGGTAAGTCACGGCCTCGACCGCGAGCCGCCCGCCGACCGGTACCAGCGTGGAAATTGCCGCTGCGATGGATTGCCGCCCACTGCCGGTGAAGACGATGCCGTCGCGCTCCGGCTGCCAGCGCTCGGTGGCCATGAACGAGGCGAACACCGCGCGCGCGGCATCGAGACGTCGCTGGGTGACCGGACCAAGTGCCTCCGCCAGCACATCGGGGCGCTGCCAGCCGGCCAGCGACTTCGCGATCAGATCGGCCTGGGTCGGAATGGTCGGGAAATTGAATTCGAGATCGATACGCCCCTCGTGTGGCACCCCGCGCACGATGGAGGGGGCGGAACTGCGACCCGCGACAAAAGTGCCGCGGCCGACCTCGCCCACCACCAGGCCGCGGCGCAGCAGCTCGCTGTAGACCCGGCCCGCCGTCGAGGCGGCAATCCCCTTCTCATAGGCGAATTCCCGCTGCGGCGGCAGCCGGTCGCCAGGCTTCAACTGCCGGGAGGCAATGGCGGCGGCCAGTTCATCGACCAGGACGGTATAGTGCGTTGCCATCTATATTGTACCGAGTGCAATGTTTAACTTGCACCGAGCAATGTACTCCCTCATTTGTAATCAAGCAAATTGATCCCGAAACGAGGTTGGACCATGTCGAGATCGCTCCCCCAGGGCGCGACGAGTGCTATGCCGCGCCCAAATGCCCTCAGGCACAGAGCCCTGAGGCTGTTCCATGTTCTGGAGTTGTGGCTCTACCGCCAGCGCTCCCGCAAAGGTCTTGCCGACCTGACGCCCGAGCAGATGCGCGACGTTGGCCTCAATCCGGCGGTGGTGCGGCGCGAGGTCGAAAAACCGTTCTGGATGGCATGACCGACGAAAGCGATAACGTGTCATCAGATCAGTCGATCATCGGAGCACGCATTGAGCTGAGGCCATTGGAGACATCCGATAGCCCGGCGCTGGTCGCCGCGGCCGGCGACGGCGAGCTCTGGACTCTGCCGTTCACCGTCGTCCCCTCGCGGGACACTGTGGACACGTATATTGGCCACGCGATCACCGGGCGCACGAATGGCAACATGATGCCGTTCGTCATTGTGCTGCGCGAGACCGGTGCGGTTCTGGGAACGACACGGTTCTGGAAGATCGATCGCCAGAACCGCAAGCTCGAGATTGGGCACACCTGGATCGCCGCGTCGTGGCAGCGCAGCTTCGTCAATACCGAAGCCAAGTTCCTGATGCTGCGTTATGCGTTCGAAACGATGTCATGCATCCGCATTCAGCTCACCACGGATGAAATCAACACCAAATCCCGTGCGGCAATCCTGCGGCTGGGTGCGACGGAAGAGGGCTGCATCCGCAACGAACGGATCATGCCCGACGGCCGGTTCCGGAATTCGATTCGATACAGCATCATCGAATCGGAGTGGCCGGGCGTGAAGCAACGCCTGGCGCACAAGCTTGGCTTGCAGGACGAATGACGCAACGCACAGTTCTCGCGCGAGGCGCGGCTAAAATGCCGCGGCGCTCCCTCACTCAATCGACCTGCGAGACATCCGATTCAAATCCCATCGCGCAATACCATCCACCGTGAAATGGCTTTGCGACGTCCTTCTCCGGTTCCCCCGATGACAGGATCTCGGCGGCGTAATCCTCAGCATTGTCGCGCGGCGCGTATCTCAGAATGGCCGCTTCCCGGTTATCCCAGAACGCGCGCGTGTTGGCGGAGATGCCGTAGACCGTGCAATAACTGAATTTCGGCGCATCGATACAGGCGCGCACCAGCCTCACGGAGTCATCCGGGCTGAGCCAGACCGACAGATGCCGAACATCCGCGGGCTTCGGCCGAAAGGCGCCAATGCGCATGCAGGCCACACTCATCCCGAATTTATCGGCGTAAAGCCGTCCGAGGGCTTCGCTGAACACTTTGCTGGCGCCGTAATAGCTGTCCGGGCGCGGCGCCACGTTCGCCGTGATGGTCTGCTCGCGGCGATAGAATCCGATCGCATGATGCGAAGACGCATACACCATGCGCTTGACGCCGGCCTGCTTGGCCGCTTCGAACGCATTGTAGGAGCCGACAATGTTGCCGGACAGCACCTGCGGCCAGACATTGTCCTCCGGCTCGATCGGCATCCCGGCCAGATGCACCACGCAATCGATGCCTTGCATGGCCTTCGTCATCGCCGCCAGGTCTCCGATATCGACAGTCAGGCAACTCTCGCCGGGACCGGCGGGGTCTTGGGGTATGATATCGAGCAGGCTCAGGTGATCATAAACTCCGGCCAGTCCCGCGCGCAGCGTCCGCCCGATCTTGCCCGCCGCCCCTGTGATCAATACCCGCATCGTTGTCTCCCTCACTCACTCCAGATCGTGCACCACATCACCACCGGCCCGTGCAACCAAGTAGACCAGATCAAAACGTCACTGTCGTGACTCGTTCGACGCTGTCACATGCTGCGTCGCACTCACAACTCATTCGTCGGCCGCGACCAACGCTCGGCGCGATATCCGGAAACAGTGGTGAATGCCGTCGCAGGTCACGCTTCGCTGACACGGGCTAGGAATCATCGTTGCAACCGAAACAAAAAAGGGCAGCGATCCCGCGACCGCTGCCCGTCTTCGATCATCTCCAGCTGTTACGGCTGGGTATAAGCCGTCTTCACCGTCGTATAGAATTCGGCAGCGTACTTGCCCTGCTCGCGCGGGCCATAACTCGAGGCTTTGCGGCCGCCGAACGGCACGTGGTAGTCGACACCGGCGGTCGGCAGGTTGACCATCACCATGCCGGCTTCCGAGTTGCGCTTGAAATGCGAGGCATATTTCAGACTGGTGGTGCAGATGCCGGATGCGAGACCAAACTCGGTGTCGTTGGCAGTCGCCAGCGCCTCGTCGTAGTTCTTGACGCGGATGACAGACGCCACCGGCCCGAAGATCTCCTCACGCGAAATGCGCATGGAGTTGGTCGCGTCGGTGAACAGCGCCGGCGACAGATAGAAACCGGGTGTCTCGCGGTTGACCAGTTCGCCGCCCTGCACCAGCTTCGCGCCTTCGTCGCAACCGATCTTGATATAGGACAGGTCCTGATCGAGCTGGTTCTGATCGACCACCGGGCCGATATGGGTTCCCGCCTTGCAGGCGTCGCCGACCACCAGGCCCTTCATGCGCTCCGCCATGGCATCGACAAAACGATTGTGGATGCCTTCGGTCACGATCAGCCGCGACGACGCGGTGCAGCGCTGGCCGGTGGAGAAGAATGCGCCATTGACGGCGGCTTCGACCGAGACCTTGAGGTCGGCGTCATCGAGCACGATCAGCGGGTTCTTGCCGCCCATTTCCAACTGGAATTTGGCCATCCGTCCGACGCAGGCGCTCGCCACCTTGCGGCCGGTCGCGACCGAGCCGGTGAACGTGATAGCGTCGACATCCCGGCTGTTCAGCAGCGCTTCGCCGACCACCGAACCGCGTCCCATCACCAGGTTGAACACGCCCGCCGGCAATCCGGACCGCGAAATGATCTCGGAGAGCGCATGTGCCGAGCCCGGCACCAGATCGGCCGGCTTGAACACCACCGCATTGCCGTAGCAGAGCGCGGGCGCGATCTTCCAGGCGGGAATGGCGATCGGGAAATTCCATGGCGCGATGATGCCGACGACGCCGACCGCCTCTCGCGTCATTTCCACGTCGATACCTGGCCGGACGCTGGCCACCTTCTCACCGGTCAGCCGCAGTGCTTCGCCGGCGAAAAAATCGAAGATCTGTCCGGCGCGCGCAACCTCGCCGATGCCCTCGGGGCGGGTTTTTCCTTCCTCACGCGCCAGCAGTTCACCGAGTTCTTCGCGGCGGCTGAGGATTTCGTCGGATACTTTCTTGAGCGCGTCATGACGCTCCTGCGGCGTGGAGCGCGACCAGCCGGGTGCGGCGCCCCGGGCGGCGGCGATCGCCGTGAGCGTCTGCGCGGTATCGGCCTGCGCATACTCGCCGACGATGTCGTTGGTGTTCGACGGATTGATGTTGCGCGTCGCCTTGGCGCCGCTCACCCATTCGCCACCGATGAGATTCTTGTGAAGTTCGGACATATGCTGGTTTCCCGTGGTTTTTGTCCGGCGGCCCCCTGGTACCGCCGATCTGAAGTTCCTGCACCACTTGCCGCAAACTCATCCCAGGAACTTCAGATCGAGAAGCGGTACCAGAATCATAGATTTGCTGGTGCCCCTGATCCATCCGAAGTTCGCGTCAGAGCGTACTGCGATGTCTCCCGAACTTCGGATGGGGGGCACCAGAGCGCCGCAGAGCATGAAGGTCCTACCACACGTCCTGCAACTTGTCGTATGACCTGATGAATTTCCGTGCCCGCGCTTTCGCGGGAACATCGGCACTCAACCCAAAGCCCAAATAGTGGGATGATTAGCGGCCGGCACGTTCCACATTAGCACTTCGCGTCGGCACCCCGAACTCCCGGCGACAAATCTCGGCCAAGAGCGCGACGCCTTCGCGAATCTGCCCATGGGAGGGACTTGCGAAACACAGGCGCAACCGGCTGCCGGCATAGGCCTTGTCGGTCGACCATTCCGGGCCCGGATTGAAGGCAACGTCGGCGGCCAGCGCCGACTGGTACAATTTTAAAGTATCGACATGATCCGGCAGCTTTACCCAGAGGAAGATGCCGCCTTTGGGGTCGTCGAATTCCGCCGCAGTCCCGAATTGCGCAGCGAGCGCGTCCATCAGGGTTTCCAGTTTGGCGCGCAAACCCCGTGTCAGCTTCGGGACATGGCTCGTGAAGTGGCGCGTGCAATATTCGGCCAGTACCATCTGTTCCAGTGCGCCCGAACCCGCATCGGTCTTGAGCGCCAGCATCCGCGACAGCGCCTCCCAGGGCGCGACGATGTAGCCGACCCGCAGCGCCGGTGCGATCGACTTGGAGAACGAACCGATGTGGATGACGCCACCGTTCCTGCTCATGGCATGAAGCGCCGGCGGCCGTTGGCCGTCCCAGATCAGGTCGGCATAACAATCGTCCTCGAAGATCGGCACGCGATAGTCTTCCGACAGCTTGAGCAACTCATGGCGCCGCGCTTCGCTCATGATGGTGCCGGTGGGATTTTGCACGGTCGGGATCGTATAAATGTATTTCGGCTGAATGCCGCGGCGCCTGAGATCGGCCAAAACTTCCGCGAGCGCGTCCATCCGCATGCCGCCTTCGTCCAGCGGAATGCCGATGACGTTGACGCCCATGCGTGCCAGCCGCGTCAGCGCGCCTTGATAGGTGTCGCGCTCGACAATCACGGTGTCGCCTCGCGCCAGCAGGGCTTGATTGACCAGATCGAGCGCCTGCAGCGAGCCGGAGACCATCAGGATGTCATCGGCGGCGCAAACGATGCTGGCGTCACGGTGAAGCTTGCCGACGATGAACTCGCGCAGCGGGCGATAGCCTTGCGGACCGCTGGCGAGACCGTAGGTCGCGAGCGTCCGTCCTTCCCGCCGCAGCACCGCATTGACAGCCTCGATCAGGCCGTCGACCGGAACCTGATCCGGATCATTGTTGCCGCCGACAAAGCTGTATTTCGCCAACCCCGTCCATTTCGCCGCAGGTGCGGGCAATCCGGGGGGCCACAACGGCGTGAAGTCGAACAGCGCGGAAGCCATGGGCGTTCTCTCCCGTTTTTCTTGTTGTTGGCTCGAGTCAAGTCGAGTCCTCAGAAAATTTCCGCACTTTGCCGGGTGAAATTCCAAACCCCAATGCAAATTCGCTGCGACAGGTACGTGGATAACCGGTAGACAAGCCTTGTCAATGTCACAAAATATTCACACGTCAGGCCTGACGAAGATGAATGGGGACCGCGTGACTTTCAGACAGTCAGTACCGGACGATTCCGACGCTGCTCTTGCGGGGCGGCCGGGCGAACAAACCGAAATCGAACTTAAGCTGTTGGCGCCACAGGGCATTTTGGACAAGCTGCGCGACCTGCCGGTGGTCACGCAGCATGCACGCAATCGCGGCGCGTTTCGCCGGCTTGAATCGGTGTATTACGACACGCCGGAACGGGTGCTGTTCCAACACGGCATGTCGCTGCGCGTGCGGCGCAACGGCAAACATTTCGTCCAGACATTGAAGCTCCTGCCCGACATCCGGCAGCCACTTGCGCGGCGGCAATGGGAAACGCGGGTCGATGGCCTCACTCCCGATCTTGCGCGGCTGCCAGCCAACGAAATCGGCGATCCGATTACGACGCTGACTAACGACGCGTTGGTGCCGGCGTTTACGACCAAGTTTCGCCGGCATGCACGGCAGCTCGATCTGCCGGAGGCGTCGATCGAAATCGCCTTCGACGAGGGGACGATCGAGGCCGGTTCGCGCCAGCAAACGCTCTCGGAAATCGAGCTCGAACTGAAAAGCGGCAATACCGGAGCACTGTTCGAGCTGGGAGCGCAACTGCTCGATGCCGCGCCACTGCAGGTCGCGACCCAGAGCAAGGCGGAACGCGGCTATGCGCTGGCGTTCGACACAACGCCGGCGGCGGCTAAGGCCGAAGCCCTCGACATCGCTCCCGACCAGACGGTCGACGACGTCGTCGCGCTGCTGGTGGGCGGTTGCTGGCATCACCTCCTGAAAAACCAGAAGGTGGCGGAAAACGGGAAGGATCCGGAAGGCGTGCATCAGATGCGTGTCGCCTTGCGGCGGTTGCGGACGATCTGCACGCTGTTCCGACGCGACATTCCCTCGCCTTCGTTTCAGGCGATCAACAGTGAAGCGAGATGGCTGATGCAGCAGTTGGGGCCGGCTCGGGAGTGGGATGTGCTGGCCACCACCACGCTGCGCCGGCTCGCCGCGGCCGTGCCGGAGATCGATCTCGGCGAACTGCGCGCGGCGGTCGACCGGCAGCGCGCATCGAGCTACGGTGAACTGCACGGCGTGCTCTCCGATCCACGCTGCAGCCGTTTCCTGCTCGCGCTTGGGCAGTGGACCGAACGCCGTGGCTGGCGCAACGAGATCGACAGCGATGCGCTGGCGTTGCTGTCGCAGCCGATGGTCACCCTCGCCGACAGCATCCTGGCACGACTGCATCGCAAGGCGCTCAGGCGCGGCGCGCATTTCCGGCGACTCGACATCGAATCGCAGCACGACCTTCGGATCGACCTCAAGAAGCTGCGTTATGCGACGGAGTTTTTCCTGCCGCTTTACGCCGCGCAGACGTCCGCCAGGCGATACGCCGTGCGGCTGGCCAGGCTGCAGGAGAACCTCGGGCGCGCGCATGACATCGGAGGCACCCGCATCCTGCTCGATATCATCAGGCAGGAAGGCCGTCCGACACTTCACCTCGCGATCGGCGCCGTCGCCGGCTGGCAGGCACGCGACCAGATCGCCGTTGCGAAAACACTGCGCAGGAGATGGCGCCGGTTCAAGGCAACCCCGGCCTTCTGGGGCCGCTGAGCCTACAAATCGCAATGTTGCCGTAAGGTCGGCATGTGAGACATGAGACCGCAGATCGAGCGCAGCACGCGCGCGAGCGGGACATCATGACGGCATGGCGGATATCAGCGGATTCCTCGACGAAGTTCTCAAGACAGCGGATCTCACCAGCGTGTTTTACGCCGCATTGGTGGAAAAGTTCATTCCCGTGCTGCCGTCCTATGTGCTGTTTCCGGCCGTCGGCATGGGAGCGGCGGGAACCACCGACCTGATGCTGCGATGCCTGGTCGCGGCCGCGGGTTCGATCGGCGGCGCGATCGGCTGGTATCTGCTCGGCGCGGTGATTGGCCCGCTGCGCATCAAGCAGGTCGTGCTTCGCTATGGCCGCTGGATCCTGCTGACGCCGCGGCTGTATGAGCGCGTTGCGGCGTCCTATCAGCGCCGGCCATTCGGCATCACCTTCGCGGGCCAGTTGATCCCGACGGTGCGCATCTATCAGGCTCTGCCGGCCGGCGTGCTTCGGTTGCCGCTGCTGCCTTTCCTGATCGCAACGACCATCGGCGCGTTGTGCTGGATCGTCCCGCTCGCCGTCGCCGGCCACGTGCTGCGCGCCTATGGCTGGACCGCGGCGGAGGCCGGGCTCATGTTGCTCGCGACATTGCTGACGGCCGAAGCGATCACCTTTCTGATCGTGCGCGGCCGACTCGGGAAGCGATGAAGCTTGCTCAAAACGTCTACGCAGCAGCGAGGCGCATTGCCGCATCGAGCTGCGCCTTCAGCGCCGCGCCATCGGACCACGGACGCAGCGGCGCGCGCACCCGCAGCCAGCCGGCATCGCCGGTTTGCGCGGCGAGGATGGCCTTCAGCGCCGGCACGAACGAATGGCTGGCGACGACCGCGGTGGCGGCGGTCATCCGCGCTTCCGCGCCGGGGCCGTTGATCATCGCCTGCACCAGGCCGCAGGCGACATTGGCCATGCCGCAGATCGTGCCGGCGCCGCCCTCTGCGATGGCGCGGGCGATGTCGGCCTCGTTGCCCACGGTGACGGCGAGGTCCGGCGCGGCGGCGCGAAACGCCTGGAACTGCCTGAAGTCGGCGCTGCTGTCCTTGACGCCGGCAACGATCCGGCCGTAACGCGTCCGCAGGGTCGCCGCGACGCTCGCCGGCACGCCGACGCCCGCGACCTGCGGAATGTTGTAGAGGGTCGCGCGCAGCCGGTCGTCCGCAATGCCATCAATGATTGCAGTGAATGCATCGGCGATGCCATCAGGCGTGACATCGCGATAGAAATACGGCGGCAGCATCAGCACATGGGTCAATCCCAGGCCCAGGACCGTGCGGCTCAGGGCAATGGTGTCGGTCAGGGCCGGGAAGCCGCCGCCGAGCCCGATCCGCGACGGCGCCACACCGGCTTTCAGCAGCGCCTCGACGGTCACGATCCGCTCCGCCGCGCTGAACGAGGTGCCCTCGCCAGTGGTCCCGAAAATCACCGCGCCATCAACACCTTGCGCAAACAGGCCAAACACATGGCGGGCGAGAGAGGCGTGATCGACCGCGCCGTTCGCAGCCAATGGCGTGGGAGTGGCGACCCAGAAACCGCGAATTTGATCAACCTTATCAGTCATGTCATCTCCATCCCATCACCCGGCGAAGCCGCCCGGCTGGTGCTTTCGCCATCCCATTGACTCTTCTTGTACGTTACATACAAGATAATCTCAAGACGCTCATTGAGCGGGTCGCGCATGTCACCAACGCAGACATCCCGGCCAAACCTCAGAGATAGGCCCGCATGGATGCGATGAACCTGCCCGATGGGGCACAGGACCAGCTTGGCGCACTGCGGATCCGCCTCGGGGCGCAGGCGGTGCTGATCGGCACCGAGGTGCCTGAGCGCAACCGCAACGACTGGAGCGCGAGCCTGCCGCAGACGCCGCTCGCGGTCGTCCGCCCGCTCGACGCCGCCGGCGTCTCCGAGACCATCGCCGCCTGCCGCAAGGCGCGACTGCCGTTCGTGCCGCAAGGCGGCCTCACCGGGCTGTGCCGCGGCGCATCGCCGGAGCCGGGCTGGGTGGCGATCTCGCTGGAGCGCATGGTGGGCATCGAGGAGATCGACGCCGCCAGCGCCACCATGACGGTGAAGGCCGGCACTCCGCTGGAGACGATTCAAAAGGCCGCGGACGAGGCCGGCTTCTTTTTCCCGCTCGACCTGGGGTCGCGCGGCTCCTGCGCCATCGGCGGCAACCTCTCCACCAATGCCGGCGGCAATCGCGTGATCCGCTACGGCATGACGCGCGACCTGGTGCTCGGCCTCGAGGTGGTGCTGCCGGACGGCACCGTGATCACCAACCTCAACAAGCTGATGAAGAACAATGCCGGCTACGACCTGAAACATCTCTTCATCGGCTCCGAAGGCACGCTCGGCATCATCACCCGCGTGGTGCTGCGGCTGTTTCCCAAACCGCGCTCGACCATGGCCGCGTTGTGCGCGCTGGCCGACTATCCCGCGGTGCTTGCACTGCTGAGCGCCGCGCGCAGCGGGCTCGGCCCGCTGCTGTCGGCGTTCGAAGTGATGTGGCCGGACTACTGGGAGGTGATCACGGCGCGCGCCGGCGTGCGCTCGCCGGTCGGCACCGGTCACGGGCTCTACGTGCTGGTGGAAGCGCAAGGCACCGACGAGCGCATCGACGCGCCGCGCTTCCAGGCCTGGCTTGAAGATCTGATGGAGCAGGGTTTGCTGAGCGACGCCGCGGTCTCGCAGTCGGTGGCGCAGACCCAGGCGTTCTGGGCGGTGCGCGACATCTGCGCGGACTTCGGCCAGGTGCTGGGCCCGCACATCTCCTACGATATCGGCCTCGCGGTGGCGCAGATGGACACCTTCGTCGCGCGCTGCAAAGCGGCGCTGACAGCGGGAATTCCCGGCTGCGAGAGCGTCTATTACGGCCACATCGGCGACGGCAACCTGCATCTGGTGTCCTGGGTCGCCGGCCTGCCGGTGGAGCAGCAGCCGAAGGAGACGATGGACGCCATCATCTACGGCCTGGTCCGCGACATGGGCGGCAGCGTCTCCGCCGAACACGGCATCGGCACGCTGAAGAAACAATGGCTGGGACATGCGCGCAGCGAGCCGGAGATCGCACTGATGCGCACGCTGAAGGCCGCGCTCGATCCCGATCACCTGCTCAATCCCGGAAAGGTGATCTGACCAGCATCCGTACGGGACGCAAAGACGCCCCGGCGCCTGACACACCAACAATCAACCAAGGAGGACACCATGATCTATCTTTCCCGCCGCCGCAGCCTGCAGCTCGGCGCGGCCGCGCTTCTGGCGTCATCGGGCTTTGGCGGCGCGCGCGCCGCGATTCCGAAAGCCGACGTCGCCGCTCCCGATTTTCCGATCGAAAAAGGCGCGACGCTCCGCGTGCTGCGTCCCGCCAAGTTCGTGCCCGCGGACGAGACCATCTTCAACGAGAACACCAAGGCCTTCACGGCGAAGACCGGCGTGGCGGTGCGTGTCGATTACCAGGCCTGGGAAGACCTGCGCCCGCAGACGGCGGTGAGCGCCAATACGGGAGTTGGCCCCGATGTCGTCATCGGCTGGACCGACGATCCGCATCTCTACTCCGACAAGCTGATCGAACTCTCCGACATCGCCGAATATCTCGGCAAGAAATACGGCGGCTGGTATCCCGTCGCCGAACGGCTCGGCAAGAAGTTCGGTACCAACAACTGGATCGGCATCCCGCTCGGCGGCACCGGCGGTCCCGCGGTTTACCGCACCTCATGGGTCAAGGAAGCCGGCTTCGACGCCGTGCCGAAGGATACCGACGGTTTCCTGAAACTGTGCCAGGCGCTGAAGAAGAACAATCATCCCGCGGGCTTTGCCCTTGGACACGCGGTCGGCGACGCCAATTCCTTCACCCACTGGCTGCTCTGGAGCCACGGCGGATCGGTGGTCGACGAAAACGGCAAGGTCACGCTGAACTCCAAGGAAACCGTCGCCGCGCTGAAGTACGCCAAGGAGCTGTATCAGACCTTCATTCCGGGCACGCTGTCCTGGCTCGATCCGTCCAACAACAAGGCCATGCTCGCCGGCGAAATCGGCCTCACCCAGAACGGCGTCTCGGTCTACTACGCGTTCAAGAATGCGCAGGATCCCAAGATCGCGGCGCTGGCCGCCGATGTCGATCACGCGTCGATGCCGATCGGCCCGGTCGGACGCGGCACCGAGACGGCGCTGGTGGTGAACTCGATGATCTTCAAGCATTCGAAATATCCGAATGCCGCGAAGGCCTATCTCACCTTCCTGATGGAGGAGGAGCAGTACGACAAGTGGCTGACCGGATCGGCCGGCTACTGGGCGCAACCGCTGCAGGCCTACGCGCAGAGCAGCGTATGGACCAGCGATCCGAAGATCGCCGTCTATCGCGACACCATGAAGAACTCGCTGTGGTACGGCTACAAGGGTCCGATCGGCGAAGCGTCCGCCGCCGTGGTCGCCGATTATGTCACCGTCGACATGTTCTCCGAGGTCTGTTCCGGCTCCGCAACGCCGGAAGACGCGGCCGCGACCGCCGCCAGCCGCGCCGCACGCTACTACAAGAAGAGCTGATCCCGCATGCGGGCGGGCCCGACAGTCGTGTCAGGCCCGCCGCGCAACCCGCTTCATAGCCCCCTGGGAGAGCCCGATGGCAAATCTTGCGCTTGAAGGCGCCATGCGCGCCCGGCGCGACAACTGGCTGGTCCGGTTGTTCGACTACAAGCCGTTCCTGATCGTGATGTGCCTGACGCCGGCGCTCGGGTTGCTGCTGGTGTTCCTGACCTATCCGCTCGGCCTCGGCCTCTGGCTCGCCTTCACCGACGCGAAGATCGGCCGGGCCGGCCATTTCGTCGGGCTGGAGAATTTCATCTCGCTGTTCAAGGACAAGATCTTCTGGCTGTCGGTCTTCAACACGCTGGTCTACACCTTCGTCGCCACCATCGGGAAATTCCTGCTCGGCCTGTGGCTGGCGCTGCTGCTCAACGACAATGTCCGCTTCAAGTCGCTGATCCGCGCCATCGTGCTGATCCCGTGGATCGTACCCACGGTGCTGTCCGCGATGGCATTCTGGTGGATCTACGATCCGCAGTTCTCGATCATCTCCTACACCCTCAAGGACGTGATGCATGTCCGCGACAGCAACATCGATTTCCTGGGCACGCCCTGGGCGGCGCGGTTCTCGCTGATCGCCGCCAACATCTGGCGCGGCATTCCCTTCGTCGCCATCAGCCTGCTGGCCGGGCTGCAGACGATTTCGCCATCGCTCTATGAAGCGGCAATGCTCGACGGCGCCACATCATGGCAACGGTTTCGTTTCATCACCGTGCCGATGCTGATGCCGGTGCTCGCGGTCGTCCTCACCTTCTCGGTGCTGTTCACCTTCTCGGATTTCCAGCTGGTCTACGCGATCACCCGCGGCGGTCCGAGCAACGCGACGCATCTGATGGCGACGTTGGCATTCCAGCGCGGCATTCCCGGCGGACAATTGGGCGAAGGCGCCGCGATCGGGGTCGCCATGATCCCGTTCCTGATCGCCGCAACCATCGTGACCTATCTCGGGCTCACCCGCAGCAAGTGGCAGCAAGGATCGGACAATGACTAACACCGCAGCCGCCGCCGAGCCGGAACGCACCGGCGCCATCTCCTGGGACTCGCGCCTGCGGCGCGTGATGACGCTGCATCTGCCGCTGGCGATGTTCGTGTTCGTGCTGCTGTTCCCGTTCTACTGGATGACGCTGACGACGTTCAAACCCAACGAGGAACTCTACGACTACAAGCAGTACAACCCGTTCCTGATCCATTCGCCGACGTTGCAGAACGTCAAGAAGCTGCTGTTCGACACCGACTATCCGCAGTGGCTGACGACCACCATGGGCGTCGCCTTCGCCGCGACCGCGCTGTCGCTGTTTGCAAGCGTGCTCGCGGCCTACGCGATCCAGCGGCTGCGCTTCAAGGGCTCCGAATGGGTCGGCCTCGGCATCTACCTCGCCTACCTGGTGCCGCCGTCGATCCTGTTCATCCCGCTGGCCGCGGTGGTGGTGCAATTCGGTCTTTACGACTCGCCGCTGGCCCTGATCCTGACCTATCCGACCTTCCTGGTGCCGTTCTGCACCTGGCTGCTGATCGGATACTTCAAGTCGATCCCCTACGAGCTCGAGGAATGCGCCATGATCGACGGCGCCACCCGTCTGCAGATCCTGCGCAAGGTGACGCTGCCGCTCGCCGTCCCCGGACTGATCTCGGCGGGGATCTTCGCCTTCACGCTGTCGTGGAACGAATTCATCTACGCGCTCGCCTTCATCCAGTCGTCGGAAAAGAAGACGGTGCCGGTCGCGGTGCTGACGCAGCTGGTGCAGGGCGACGACTACCAGTGGGGCGCGCTGATGGCCGGCGCCCTGCTCGGCTCCATCCCGGTGGCGCTGCTGTACTCGTTCTTTGTCGATTATTATGTGTCGAGCCTGACCGGGGCGGTGAAGGAATAGAGCCCGTACGCCGCGACGACGAACCCGGGCGCAAGCCGGATTCCCCTTTGCCTGAAAATGCTTTAAGAGAGGGCCTGATTCAGGGATCCTCGCCGATGAGGTCGTTCAAGCTCGATACGCCAAAATCGCTGTCGCAGAAGGTGATGCTGCGGCTGCGCCAGGCCATTATCGACGGCGAACTGAAGCTTGGCGCCGTCATCGCCGAGGAAATGCTGGCGCAATCGTTCGGCGTCAGCCGCACCCCGATCCGCGAGGCGATGAGCCTGCTGCAATCGCAGGGGCTCGTTGTGGTCCGCCCGCAGGTCGGCAGCTTCGTCTTCACACCCAGCCCCGCCGATATCGCGCAGCTCTGTGCGTTCCGGGTCATCATCGAGCCCAAGGCTGCCGAGCTCGCCTACCGGCACGACCGCGAAGGCGCGCTGGCCGCGATGCGGCTGGCGATCGCGGCGATGGAGCAGGCGCTGGTCGCCCGGGACAACGTCGCCTATGGGCGGGCCGATACGGCGCTGCACGACGCCTTCTTCGTCCACTGCGACAACCACTATCTGATGGAATCCTACCAGCTCGTCGCGGGACGCGTCGCCGCACTGCGCACCAATCTGAGCTCGCCGGTCGACGTCCAGACGCCGGCATCGTTCAAAGAACACAGCACGCTGCTGCGGCTGTTCGAACGCGGCGAATTCGCCGCCTTCGAGGCCCTCATGACCTCGCACATCAACAACTCCGGGCGGACCTACGCACAGGCGCTGGAAGTCGCGTGATGTCTCCGCTTGGAGCGGGATGAATTGAGCTCTTTGAACGGTTTTGCCTCTGCCATTCTTGGAGAACGTCTCTGATCTTGAGGCGTACCACGGGCGCTGGATTGCGTCGTACTGGATCGTCCGCCTTCGCGGATGATGACGGCGGTCAGTGTTGCGACACCGCGCCTCAGTCGACGGCCGTGTTGACCGCCGCGAGCGCCGTCTTGCGCACCGCGACGGCGATGGCCTCGGACACCGCCTGATCTTCCACCGCGCGCGCCAATGTGACGCCGCCCGTCAGAATCGCGAGCAGCGCCCAGGCGCGTTGCAGGCGATCCGCCGCGTCCGCCCCGGAAAGTCCGTCGGCGACCGCATGCGCGACCTGTTTCATCCGCGCTTCATAAGCGATCTTGGTCTCGCTGTCGGAACGCTGGACCTCCGGCGTCAGGCTTTGCAAGGTGCAGCTATCGCCGAGTTCGCAGGTACGTTTGTAGCCGAGATAGAAATCGAGGAAGATTTCGATCCATGCAGCGCCGTGCTCGGCGCGCAACGCCTCGATCCAGGCACGCAACTCGTCGAGGCCGGCGACCACGGCCTCTTTGAAGGCCGCTTCCTTGGACGGGAAGTGGCCATACAGCGCGCCTGATGTGACCGCGGCCTCCTTGGCCAATCCGTCGACGCCGATCCTGCCATAGCCGCGCTTGCGAAAGCCGCGGCCGATCGCTTTGAGAATTTTGGTCCTCGCCTCTTCCCGGTGTCCCGGCGCATATCTCGACACGGCCAACCTCAATCATATTGCGATCGTTATTTTATGCTTGACAGCATAACGATCGCTATTCTATTCACATTCCGATCGTTATGTAACGATCGCAACCCAACTCGCAATACCGCGTTTGGGCAGGTTTCTCAATGTCCGGGAGGTCCCGATGCCGCTACAACTCACCCTTACCGAAGGCGTTCTGCCTAAAGGCCAGGAAAAGCTCGCCTTCGCGCGCCTGTCGGAGGCGATGCTCAAGTGGCACGGCCTGACCGGCAACCAGGCGATGCTGCCCAATGTCATCGGCGAATATCGCGTGCTGCCAAGCAACGAGACTTTCAGCGGGATGCGGGAAGCGCCGATCGCGATCGTCGAATGGAAGGTGCCGTCATTTGCGTTCGCTGATCGCGACATCCAGCTCGGCTATTTCGCCGAAGCGACCGACATCATCCATGAGATGTCCGGCGGCAAGCAGCCGCGCGACCGCATTTTTATCAATGTCGTTCATGCGGTCGACGGCGCGTGGAATTTCAATGGCCGCGCCATGACCAATGCCGAACTCGGCGAGCAGGTCAGTAAGGGCTGATCCGATCAATCGTCGTTCGCGCGCGGCGGCGCAACGGTTGCTTCGCCGCGGCGAACGCGCACGTCGCCGCTCTTGTCCGGTTGAAGGAATACAACGTGAATGCTCTCCCGAAAATATTTGCTGCGTCACGTCTCGTTATCGCGTTGCTGGTGCTGACAGCCTTCGCGCCGCAGACGTGCCGAGCTCAAATCATGGTGGTCGGTATCGATCGCAAATTTTCCTATGACGAAAAGGCCGTCAGGCAAGCGCTGGATCCGGGCAACGACGAAGTCGCATTCTTCGACGTCAAGAATCCGATGGCACCGACGCTCCTCGGCTCGGTCAAGCTGGAAAACTCCATCCTCGGGCCGCCGACCAACGTCGCGGTGACGCCGGATCAGTCGCTCGCCCTGATTGCCAATGCGGTCCACTCCGAAAAAACCGGGCCCGGCTGGAAGGCGGTCCCGGCCGACGAAGTCTTCGTGGTAGATCTGAAAGCGTCGCCGCCCCGGCTGACGCAGACGCTCAAGGTCGGCCGGCAGCCCTCGGGGATCGCGATCAGCAGGGATGGCCAGCTTGCCCTCGTTGCAAACCGCGACAGCAAGTCGGTAACCATGCTCAAGATCGACGGTGCGACGATCTCGGTGGGCGATACCGTTGCAACGGAGGATTCGATCGGAGCGATTGCGATAACTCCCGACGGAAGCCGCGCCATCGCGACCAAGACCGCAGCTCATAAGGTGGTGCTGATGAAGATCAGTCCGGATCGCAAGCTCACAATCGATGCCAGTCTCTGGGCCGGCCTGTTTCCGTGGAACGTGGCGATCTCGCCCGACGGCGAGCTGGCGCTGGTCAACAACATTGGAAACAACGGTCAGTCCGACGGGGGCGCCAAAACAATCAGTGTGATCGATCTTTCTGCCGCGGTTCCGTTCGTGTCTGAACAGTTGGGCGTCGGTGACGCGCCGGAAGGAATCACTTTCAGCCCGAACGGTGCCTACGCGGCGGTCACGATACTCCAGGGAAGTTATGACGCGCCCGAAACCGCGTGGTTCAGGCACGATGCTGGCGCGGTTTCGCTGCTCAAGATCGAAAAAAGCAAAGTCAGCGTCGTCAACAGCGTCGATGTCGGCGCGTTTCCCGAAGGGGTCGCCTTCGCGCCCGACAACCAACACCTCTATGTCGGCAATTTTCACAGCAACTCAATCTCGATCCTAACGATCGATGCATCAGGGCATCTCGCAGACACCGGACAGATCATAAGACTTTCCGGACCGCCGGCATCGCTGCGCATCGGATCTCAATAACAACCCGACAACAACAGGGTGTAAAAATCATGTCGAAGAAAGTAAAAACCGATCATCTGTCGTTTGCCGCAGAATCTGCCATGCCGAAGATCGAACTGGACATCCGGAGGCGCCTGCTGCTGGCCGGCATGGCGGGCGCGGCCTACGCGTTTTCTTCCAAGCCACTACTGGCGCAGAGCGCGTCGCCCGAGCGAATAAGCGTTTTGCCAAGTGGTATCATCCGTGAAACCTTGCAAAGCTATGTCAACGAGGCGGGCGAGGATTTTCGCATGGTGATGACGACCTTTCCGGCAGGCGTCGCGGCTCCCTCGCATCATCACCCCTCGGTCGGTCACAACTATATTCTCGAGGGGGTGGCGGAGTCGCAATATGCCGGGGAGGAGTTGCAGCGGTTCGCGTCGGGCCAAAGCTACCAAGACAAGGCGAACCAGCAGCATGCGATATTCCGCAATCCCGACAGGAATTCGGCGCTCAAATATCTGCTGATCTATAACGTGAAGAAGGGACAGCCCTTTCTGATCGTCCCGTAAAGCTGGACCAACAGCCCGGGCTTTCATCTTCCAGAGCGTTTTCGAGACAACGGGTCGCGCGAACGCGCGCCAGGTGACGGCTCCGTGGATACCAGTTCCCGCGCACCAAACGCGAAGCGTTTGCGCGGAGAAAACGCGTCAAAACAAAAAGCTAAAGCACGATGGGGTAAGGTTTGCTCAATGTCATCCGCTCTAACCTTCATACTGGAGCACATGCAGGCCGCCGTTCCAGTCACTCATGTACATGATGCCGTTGGGCTGGACATTGATGTCGCAGGACTGCGGTGCAAGCGCGTTGCCGGGCCGCGGGTCCAGGATTCTGGCGGGCGGCGGCGCAACGAAGCTGCCGATTTCCTTCGGCGCGAAGGCGTCACGAATGTCGAAAATTCGCAACCCGGCATTGTGATAGGTGGCGAACAGGATGTCCTCGCTCTGGAAACTCTCCGGCCGGTTCTCATGAAGGTTGTGCGGGCCGAAGTTCTCTCCGGGACGGCACCATGATTGGTCGGTCGGCGTCGGCAATGTCGAGATCGAGACCGGGTTTTCCAGGACACGCACATCGTAGAGCCACGTGTAGCTCAAGCCTTTGGCGCAGGCGAAGCCGTTGGATTCCTCCAGCATGACGGCAAGCTTCCGGCCCGGCAGCGGGAGCGGCGTATGCGTTCCGCCCGCAAACGGCGGCGCGGTGTTGACGTGGGCGAGAAGCTTGATGTTGGCGGGATCCGCCACGTTGAGGATGGTGAAGCCACCATCCCGCCATGCGGCGTATCCGATGTCGCCGGCCACGATCATGTGATGCAGGGCAACCCGCTTTTTCTCCCAGCTCGGTTTCTCGCCGCCGTCGCGCCACATGCCCGGCAGCCACCAGCGACCGGCGATGGTCGGCTTGGTCGGCTCCTTCATGTCGACGATCACCAGCATATGATCGGTGAACCCGTCCATGTGCGCGGACACATAGGCGTAGCGGCCGCCGGCATACCACAGGCGGTTCAGACCGATGCCGGGAATAGGCAGGAACGCGATCTCCACGGGCGTCGCAGGTTTGGAGATATCGTAGACTTTCAGGCCGGCGACAAAATCCGATCGTCCGGATACGCTGCCCGCATAGGACTGGCCATAATAGGAGAACGACGGATTGTATTTCCCGATGGTCGGGATGTCGGCGCCGCACACGATCAGCATCAGATCGCCGTTGGTCTGCAGGTGATGCGTGCGGGTGTTGGGCGGCGCGGCGACAAACTGCAGCGGCTTCGGCCGGGACGGATCGGCGACGTCCATGACCGTGAAGCCGTTGCTGAACATGTGACCGACATAGAGATGATTGCGGCTGACCATCACCTGGACGCCGTCTGGATGGCCGCCCTGATCGCTGAAGGCCAGATGCTTGATCCTGCCCGTCGGGCCCGGTGTCGCCCCGCGACTGATCGCGGGCAAGGCGATGGCTGTCGACAATCCGGCCATCGCGGCCAGCGCTGAACGGCGGTTCAAAGCCATGGCGTCCTCCCCCCTGCCTCTTCCACGGCTCTTTTTTAACGGCCGCGATATCGCGACAGTGTCGCCATTATCGGCGGCAAATCAACTCCGGAAATCGTGAACCACTCTGAGCGTCGCGCGCACCAAGGCCGCCCCGCGAGAGGCGGCCTTGGGACATAGGCCGAGACGGCGAGAACGTGATGAGTTTACGTTGAATCAACCCCGTCATCCTGAGGTGCGAGCCTTGCGGTGCGCTTGCACCGCTGGGCGAGCCTCGAAGGATGCACGGCCCCAAAGTTGCCGCCCGGGCCGTCGTCCTTCGAGGGCCGCGCTACGCATCGCAAGTCGGATTTATCCGACTTGCGACTTGTTGAAAGAACGCAACCGGCGTAGCCGGTTGCTGCGCACCTCAGAATGACGGATTACATGAGCGAACCATATCTCATCGTGCTCTATTGCGAGCGATCCGAGGTCCAGCCCTTGTAATCCTTGATATTGTCGCGGGTCACGAGCTTCGACGGCAGCAGTTCGATGGTCGACGCCGGTTTCTGCCCGTTGAGAATGCTGACGCCGATCTGAACGGCGCGGCGGGCCATGAAGAACGGATCCTGCGAAGCGGAGGCCTGGATCTGCTGCGCCCCCGGGTCCTTGAGCGCGGCCTCGATATCGGGCGCGCCATCGACCGCGGTGATGATGATGCCGCTGCGTTGCTGCTGGCGCGCCGCGAGATCGGTGCCGATGGCCTGCGGATCGTTGATGGCGAAGATGGCGTCGATCTTGGCAAAGCGGGTCAGATACCCCTGGGTCACGGTCAGGCCGCCTTCGCGCGATCCCTTGGCGTCCTGATCGCTGGACAACACCTTGAGTCCGGGATTCTTGCCGAACACATTCTTGCAGCCCACCACGCGGTCGATCACCGCGGAGACCTGCGGTCCATTCTCGATGATCACATCGCCTTTGCCACCGAGCTTGTCCACGATGTACTGGCAGGAGATTTCGCCGGCCTGGACGTTGTTGGTGGTCACCGTGGCATCGGCGCCTTCGGCCGCGGTATCAACCGCGACAACGATGATCCCCGCCGCCTGCGCTTTCTTGATCGCCGGCCCGACGGCCTTCGGGTCGCCCGGGTTCAGGAGGATCAGGTCGACGCCGGCGGCGATGAAATTGTCGATCTGGGTCACCTGCTTTCCGAGGTCGTATTCGAAGCCGACCGTCGTGATCTTCACATTGGGATTGGTCTTCTTCGCTTCGAACTCGGCACCCTTCGAGAGTGCAACGAAGAACGGATTGCCGAGCGAGCCCAGCGAGATGCCGATCGATTTGAGCTCCTTGGCGAAAGATGGTGCCGGGCTCATGGCAAGCGCGACGGCAGCGCCGGCAAGCGAGATCGTCTTCAACATTGGCGTCCTCCCTGGTCTCCTTGAACGTTCCGGCACGGCGGACCAGCAACCGTTACGGAATACAACGCGATGATGTGAGCTTATGCCAGCTCACGTACGAGCCGAGCCCTGCAGCCGATAACGATCGAGCGCCACGGCGCCGATGATCACCAGGCCCTTGATGACATATTGCCAGATATCCGACACACCGGTGAGGATGAGACCGTTCGACAGCACGGCGATGATCAGCGCGCCGACCAGCGTGCCCCAGATCGAACCGATGCCACCGACAAACGAGGTGCCGCCCAGGATCACCGCGGTGATCGCGTCGAGCTCATAGGATTGTCCGAGCTGCAGCCCATTGGCGGCATAGAGGCGCGCCGCCTGCATGGCGCCGCCAAGCCCGGCCAGCAGCCCCGACACGCCATAGACAAAAATCAGCACGGCCCAGACCTTGATGCCCGCCAGGCGCGCCGCACTCTCGTTGCCGCCGACCGCATAGATATGCACGCCGAGCACGGTGCGGCGCAGCACCAGCCATGAGACGACAATGACAAGCAGCGCGATCACCGAGAGCCAGGGAATCGAGGCAACACCGGGAATCAGCGTCAACGCGCCGTTGCCAATAAAAGCATAGGGAATGGACGGATTGAAAACGGTGGTGTCGGCGCCGAGCAAACGCGCCAGACCGCGCACGGCGGTCAGCGATCCCAGCGTGACAATGAAGGGCGGCAGGCGCAGCAGCGCGATCAGGCCGCCATTGATGACGCCGAAGACAAGGCCCGTGAGCACCGCCACCGGCAGCCAGAACGCCCCGAGATCGGGAAGCAGGGAGACAATCAACCCGGCCATCGCGGCCGCCGCCAGGATGGAGCCGACCGACAGATCGATGCCGCCGGTGAGGATGACGAAGGTCATGCCCGCGGCCAGCACGGTGTTGACCGCGGCCTGCTGCAGCACGATGCCGAGATTCTGGCCGCTGAAAAAACGGCCGTCGGAGAGCAGATGAAAGCCGATGCACAGCAACAGCAGCACCGGCAGCATCCCGGCCGCGCGGATCAGCAGCCGCGTGCGCTGACGCTTCGTCTCCTGCGCGGCCGCGAGGCCCGGAGCGGCGGAGGTGGCCTCCAGCGGTGAGGGATTGTCATGAGGCATGAAGCTGCTCCATTCCGGTGGCGAGGGCCATGATCTCTTCCTGGTCCAGCGGCGATGTCGCCGATCGGCTCATCTCGCCGGCAATATGTCCGGCACGCATGACGATGACGCGGTCGCAGATGCCGATGATCTCGGGCAGGTCGGACGAGATGACCAGGATCGCGGTGCCGGATTTGGCGAGATTGTCGATGATCGCATAGATCTCGGACTTGGCCCCGACATCGACACCACGGGTCGGCTCGTCGAGGATAAGGACCTTGGGCGTGATTGCCAGCAGGCGCGACAGCAGCACCTTCTGCTGGTTGCCGCCGGAGAGTCCGCCGACCGGCACACCGACATCCGCCGCGCGGATGCCCAGCGCGGCGAACGCCTTGTGGGCCCGCTCGCGCGCCTTGTTCCTATCGAGGAAACCACCGGGCTTGGCATCCCGGCTCAGCACCGCGAGATTGATGTTGTCCAGACAAGACATGTCCAGGAACAGACCCAGCGCCTTCCTGTCCTCGGTCAGATAAGCAATGCCCGCATCGAGGGCCTCGCCGGGCGTGCGGATGGTGACCGGACGGCCTTCAAGCTCGATATGGCCGGAGGTCTTCGGCGCCGCGCCGATGATGAGATGCGCCAGCTCCGTACGGCCCGCGCCGATCAGGCCGGCGAGACCGACAACCTCGCCCGCGCGCACGGTCAGGCTACAGCCCTTGACGCGCTGTCCGTCGGCGATGTCGACGGCCGCCAGCACGGGCGCGCCCCGCCCCGCCTGCGGGTCGTGGTCTTTCTTGTAGAAGGACGAGACCTCGCGTCCCACCATCAGCCGGACGATGGTGTCGGCGCGGATCTGCGGCTTGTCGAGCGAGCCCACCAGCGTGCCGTCGCGCAGCACCGTGACCCGGTCGCCGAGCGCATACACTTCGTCCATGCGATGCGAGATATAGATGATGGCGAGCCCCTCGGCGCGCAGCTGGCGGACCAGGGTGAACAGCCGCTCGCTTTCGCCGGCCGACAACGCGGTCGTCGGCTCGTCCATGATCAGGATCTTCGACCGGGCGTGCAACGCACGCGCGATCTCCACCAATTGGCGCTGCCCCATGGAGAGATGGGCGACCAGCGTTGACGGCGTGAAATCGGCACCGAGCCGTTCGAGGATCGCGCCAACACCGTCACGCATCGCGCCGCGGGCCAGAAACCCAGTATGTGAGATCTCGCGGCCGAGATAAATATTCTCCGCGACGTTCAGATTGGGCGCGAGAGACAGCTCCTGATAGATGATCGAGATGCCGGCGGCGCGGCCACCGAGGGGGCCGTCGATGCGCACCGGCTTGCCCTCGATGCGAATCTCGCCACCGGGATCCGGCCGGTACGCGCCCGACAGGATCTTCATCAGCGTCGACTTGCCGGCGCCGTTCTCGCCCATCAGGGCATGAATCTCACCGGGATAGACGGTGAGGTCGACATTGCGCAACGCCTTGATGCTGAAGAAAGACTTGGAGACCCGGCGCATTTCGAGAATCGGGTCGTTCATCCGTTCCGCCTCCCTGGCCTGTCGACAGCGCCAATTTGGTTTTGACTCGCGTCTCGCTGGCGGAACGGCGCGATCTCGCGGCATTAAACAAAAGGCTGCGGCGCAGGGCAATATCGAGAAAATATCAGGATGGTGTCGAGAAGATATCAGAGCGTTTTCCAGGACTCGCCTGATCCCACAGATTGGGACATCGTTCTGGAAGCTTATCCGGGATCAGCGCCGGTAGAGCCCGCGCCAGTGCGGACGTCGCGCGGCATAGGCATCGGCGAGCGCGGGAACAGGCTGGAATGTCTCGACGCGTCGCGGCGGCGTGCAGACGGACTCGATCGCCTCACCGGTGACGGCCAGGCGTCCCAATCGCGCTGCACCAAACGCCGCACCGGTTTCGCCATCGGCAAAGCGGTGAATCGGAATATTCAGAACGTTGGCCAACACCGACAGCCAGAACCGCGACCGTGAGCCGCCGCCGATCGCATCGGCCTGCGCAATCACAATCCCAGTGTCGACCAGGGCATCCCGGCAGTCCGCCATCGCGAAGGCCACGCCTTCGAGCACGGCCTGCACGATCGCGGTGCGATCGGTGGCGTGGCTCAGCCCATCCAGCATGCCGCGCACATCCGGATCGTCATGCGGCGTTCGTTCGCCGGACAGATACGGCAGGAAATTGACGGGCGATGGCCCCTGCGGCGTCATCCCGAGTGGCGCCAGCAGGTCGGCCTCGGACGCTCCCAGCAGCCGCGCGATCCAGGCGAGACACGACGCCGCCGACAGGATCGCGCCGGCCTGAATCCACATGGCGGGGATGGCGTGACAGAAGGTGTGCACGGCGCGTTCCGGATTGGCGGCAATCGTTTCGGTCGGCGCCATCAATGCGCCGGAGGTGCCCAGCGACAGGAACGCGGCGCCGGGCCGGATCGCACCAATGCCGACGGCGCCCGCCGGATTGTCGCCGCCGCCGCCGGCGATCATCGGCCGCCTGGTCATTCCCCAGCGTGCGGCAAGCTCGGCCCGCAGCCGCGCCGCGGGCGCACAGCCCTCGACCAGGCGCGGCATCTGGCTGCGCGACAGACCGGTGGCGGCCAGTCCGTCGTCCGACCAGTCGCGGCGCGCAACGTCGAGCCACAGGGAGCCCGATGCGTCCGAGATATCCTCGACCGCTTCGCCGGTCATGACCAGGCGCAGATAGGCTTTCGGCAGCAGGATGAGCCTGGTGGCCGCGAAGATCTCCGGCTCATGCTCCGCGACCCATAAAAGTTTCGGGGCTGTGAATCCGGGCATGGCCTTGTTGCCGGTGGTCGCACGCAATGCGGGCCAGCGCTGCTCCAGCATGCGGCACTGCGCGGCGGAGCGTCCATCGTTCCACAGAATGCAGGGCCGCAACGGTTTCAAATCCGCATCGAGCAGAGTCGCGCCATGCATCTGGCCCGACAGCCCGATGCCATCGACCTCAGCCAGTTCGCGCGGGTGATCCGCCTTCAAGGCGTCCAGCGTCGCAAACGCGGCGTCGACCCACTGCGAAGGATCCTGCTCGGAATACCCCGGATGCGGGGACGCCACCGTCACCGCCTGGCTGCGGCTCGCCACCACGCGCTGGTCGTCATCGACAAGAATGGTTTTGACGGCGGACGTGCCGAGATCGAGACCAAGATACATGACACCTCACACCCTCCGCGCAACACGGCGCGGTTGAACGAAATTTCCCGTGCCGGCTGCACCGTGTCAATGAGCGGGGGGCGGAACCATGATGTCGGCTTCGCTCACAAAGCCGCCGAGATTGTGTGGCGGCGCAATATGCCCACGCGAATGATCCAACTCGGAAGTTGATTGCATTCAAACGGCCGCCCCGGCTGGGAGCCTCATTCGTTTGCCGGCTGCTCGGACGCGCTCGATTTTCGGGCGACATGGTCGCCGTTCCGGTGCAGGACAAGTCCGTTCACCACGCCCGTTGGATCACGCGTGAAACTGGCGCTGGCTCTGGCAGCCTTGGCGAAAAACTCATTGGGCGCGGACGGAAAAATCGGGATCGGACCTTGTCCAGTTTCCTGGACGAGAAGCTGGTCGTTGGTGCGGAATATCTTCAGCAGGATTCGGCCGTCAACCTTGTAGGTTCCTACATATTCATCGAGCGACGTACTGGGCAGGACAATCGCTTGATAGGCAGGCAAAAGCCTGGCGTCCGGGTCGAGCACGGCGAAACCCAGATCGTCGAGGTAAGCATCCGTGCTGCTGAGCACGACAACGCCGCGCCGCCCATCGGCGGTAAAACCGATAAAGCTGCGGTACCCTTCGGTTTCCCCGTTGTGCCAGACGATTCCCTTGCGGGTCGTCATCCACGCCACGCCGATGCGCATGGTCTTGTTCATGTCGCTGCGCGGCTGTTGCGCGAGCTTCATCGCCTCCGCCAATGGCGACTGATCGACGCCCATATTGGCCCTCAGATAGCGCAGCATATCGTTGGTGGTGGAATGGATCGCGCCGGCCCCCGCCAAAGCGTCCATATGCCAGTTCTTCGCGACGCCGCCTCTGTTGTTGTGGCCGGGAGCGAGATGGGGGCGCATGGCGTTGCTGGAGACCGCGTCGCTCGTCGTCATCCCGAGCGGCTTAAGAATCTTCTGGTCGATCAAGGCGCCATAGGCCGTGTGCTCGGATTGCGCCAGCGCGTACCCCAGCAGCCCGAAACCCAGATTGGAGTATTCGTAAGTCGCGCCCGGATCACGTGGCAGTTGGTAGCCCGCAAGAAACGCCTTCAGCCTGGCCGCATCATAGTCCGCATAGGGATCGCCCGCATCCTTGGGCCGCAAATTGGATGGCAGGCGTGGCAGGGCGGAGTGTTGGGTGCCGAGTTCACCGAGAGTAATCTCCATGCCATTCCGTGAAGGAATTTGGAAGTCCGGCAAAAGCTGCGCCACCGGCGTATCGAGCGCCACGCGCCCCGCGAGCACCGACTGCGCCAGCAGCGTCGCCGTGAAGGTCTTCGTGATCGAACCAATCTCATAAACAGTGTCACCATCGGGCGGGTTGCCTTCATCGAGCTTTCCGTAGGCCGCAACCTCGCTCTTGTCGCCGTCCACGATACCGAAAGCCAGCGTCTGATAGGTCCCGGCCGCGATACGATCCCGGACAGCTATTTCCACGCGCTCGGGTAACGGTCCAGCGCTCACTGACGCGCTTGTCAGGATGCATGCTCCGAGACACAACGCAGCCTTGCGACGGTTCAAGAATGAAAGCACGGCACTCTCCTGATATTTTGGGATCACACGCCGGATAACGGATGGGTCGAGCTCGTTCAAAACTTCGACCTATGAGTACGGGCCCTGGACAAGCCAAGCGAACAGTGGACGAGAGAGGGCAAGTTGCGCGTTGAACAGCGCATGGGCCAACCAACCGGGAGACAGGGATTTGTAGCGCAACCGCAACGCGTTAGTTGTGGCTCCCAACAGGATCATCGCGACGCTCCACACCAGGCCGAGCGGCAGAATATGATTGGCTGCGAACACAAGGCTACCCAATCCCAGGATGTTGACATCCTTCCAGCCAAGCCGGCGCAGCCACGCAACCAACAATCCGCGGTAGAGCACTTCCTCGGTCACGGGCGTTGTCACCACGAAAAGAAGCACGACGATTGCCACCGACCGCGCGTCGTTGAAATCGATGTGGACGTTCTGGCTTCGAGCGCCGGTTATGTGAGTTAGCCAATGCGTCAGGACGGGCACGCCGAATGCGACGATCACCGAAGCAACAATGCTCCCGGCGAAACTGGACCAGGTGAACTTCCGAAAAACAAAGACCTCCCGTTGCATGTCATGGTGTTTCGACCAGAACCACGCGAGAGCCACGGCGACCCAGCTACTCGCGGCATAGGACAACAGTCCATAAAGCCTGATGTTTTCAGGCGCCGGCAGTCGAACGGCGTCCCCCTGTCCAATTTGCCAGGCGGCCTGGGCGGCAACGCCGATAGCCGTGATGATTGCCGCCAATCCAATTGGGGACAGCACGATCGCGAGAACAACAGCGCTTTGGCGCCAATGGATCCGTGACAAGTTCATCCCGCAGGCGAAGATCGACAGGCCATCGCCGCGCAAAGCGAAGCAATGAAATGCTACAGCTTGTAACATTGCGGCCAACGGCGTGCCGTGTCAATGCCCGGCATCTTTTAAGCGGGACTAAAGCATGATGAGATATGGCTTGCTCATGTCATCCTGAGGTGCCGCGTAGCGGCCTCGAAGGACGACGGCCAGAGAATCAGCGGCCGTCGTCCTTCGAGGGCCATTCTGCGAATGGCCCCCTCAGAGGCTGTGAATCTATGTGATTTGGCACGTTTCTGTTTGCGGACCCGCGA
>JBGMOD010000192.1:0-48069 GCA_041424235.1 Hyphomicrobiales bacterium | reverse complement strand
CTGCCCGGATATGATCCCCGCGCGCGTCGCCGGTGAGCAGCATCGTTTTGCCGTCGCATGTCGCGAGCAGGACAAGGCTGCCGAGATCGGGAATGCTGCGGTCGGCCACCCCGGCGGCGTCGGGGCTCGATGCGATCTTTCGCGACGACTCCGCAAGCCAGTCCAGCCATTCCTTCCGCAATGCCGTGAGATTGGCCCTGGTTGGTCCCGCAATGCTCAATTCCAGCGATCCAAACTTGATGTCGCCCGGCGCGGTCTCCGCAAGAATGAGGTCGTCCCTGAAATTCCTGTTTTGAGATATCCCGAGTTTCTGCGCCGCCAGGCGGAGCCGGTTGCCTTGCTGCACGCCGAAGAAGGCACCGGCGGCCAGCGGCATGGCCACCTTCATGGCTCCCGCCATGCTCATCAGCGATTGCAGTTCCTGTGTCAGACCACCATCGAAATCGAGCGCCCGGTCGAACGTATTCCGCCACAGGTTCGCGATATCCAGCCTCAGTGGTCGTCCGCTGACCTGATCGTCCTCGATCTCGGCCAGCAGATCCAGCACCCCAACAATGTGATCGTAGTCGATCTGGTTGGCCACCAGGAGATCGAGCGTCCCGCCCGGCCCCGGCGTTTCAGCCAACGCCGTTCGCGGGCCGGCCGCGTGATGTCCCACAGGCCCGCCATCGACCAAAATGTAGTGCGGGTCGTCGGAGGCACCGAATTCCAGCAGCAGGCTGTCGCCGAATTGAACCGGTATGACATGAAGCTTGAACATGGGCCCAGGCTCAGGAAAGAGGAAACAATGTCGATCGCAGGTCACCGGTCACGACCAACGCAAAGCTCTGTGGCGGGTCCAGAAGATTGGTGGCGGTGACGACAATCGTGAACACGCCGGCTTCGGCCGTCTCCGTCCTGACGATTTGAACGTTGTTGTTGGGGTCGGCGGTCATTCCGGAGATCTTCAGCGTGGCCGCGGCATCCTGGTTGCCGACAAACTTCCGGCCTTTTTCATCGTCCATCAGCAGCAACAACTGGTTTTGCAGCCCGCGTGCCGGCAAGTCCGTCCAGGCCAGGCAAACCCTGAGCGGCAGTTTGTTGCCCGACGTGATTTTCCAGCGCAGGGTCTGCCCGGTCCTCTCGAACATCAGCGCGGGCGTCTTCCATGAATCGACGAATTCAAGTCCGAGATCCGGAGACATTGGACTGGGAATACTGTTCGCCATGTCGGCCCGGCCGAAGCCCTGGTGAAAGTTGGGCTCGCCGGCCAAAGCGGCGATTGCATCACGGCCGGTCAATCGTCGGGTGCCGTTGATCAGCGTCGCCTTGAGGAGGGCGGCGCTCGGGGTCGCCCATCCCGCCTGCTTGACGAAATACTCGCGCACAAGGGCGGCGCAGCCGGCAACGTAGGGCGCCGCCATGCTGGTGCCCCCCATGAAGGCGTAATAGGCGTTGTTCGGGTACGCGCCCCAGAACTCATACAAGGGCGCCTGGCTTGAACGCGCCGCCGCGATGTCCGTGCCCGGCGCCACCAGATCGGGCTTGATCCGGTTATCTTCCGAAGGCCCCCGGCTGCTGAACGCAGCCAGGCAATCGGGATCGCCCGACACGAAATCATCGGCGATCGGCGACTCGGGATAACGATCCTTCCATGCCTCGCCGAACCTGAGCTTGGCAAAGCCCCCTTCCCGCCGGCAATTGCGGCTTGCCCCGACCGTCAGGCCATTCTTTGCGGTGGCCGGTGCGGCAACGCTCCCCCAGTCGACAAAACCGGCGCCCGCATTGGTCCGTCCGCCCGGCGCACGGGCAACGGCCGAGCCATCGTTTCCGGCGGCGGCGACAATCAGCATGTCCGGATTCGCAAACACGAAGCGGTCGACGTCGAGCGATTTGACGGAGTAGCGCGCATAACCGAACGCTCCCCAGCTGTTGTTGTGCACACGCACGCCGGCCTGATAGGCCTCCTGGAACAGCTCTTTCAGGTCGGCCGGCAGCCCGCCAAGCCCTCCGCTGGAGTCGAGGATGGATTGAAAGAACAGCCTGGCCTTTGGTGCGGCTCCCTTCACCTGCCCGTCCGACCTGCTGCCGTCGCCGAGCGCGCACCCGGCGACATGAGTGCCGTGCCCCTTTGGATCGCTGAAGTCGCCCGGCGGACCAGGCCGGCCGCGCGCGACAATTCCCACGATGCGGCCCTGGAAATCCGGATGGCCGTCATCCAGGCCGGTATCGGCGATCCCGATGATCTCGCCTTCGCCCTCCAGCCCAAGCCCGCTGCCATCGTCGCCCTCGATGCGCAGGATCTCGCGGGCCTCGCGATCGAACGGACGCGGCGGAAGCATCTCTTCGATCGTCGCCACCTCCGGCAATCCGGCGAGTTGAGCGACCTCATCGCCGCCCTGCGGCAAGGCAACCCGCAAAATATCCTCGTTCACCGACAACGGCTCGCAATTCAGCCGCCGCTTCAGCCACCGCGTCACGACCGGAATGTCCTCCACCCGGTGCAGGCGTACGGCGTGCAGGAGAGTGAAACGGCGGACATTCGCCGTACCGCGTGTTGAGCGACGTGTCGACACGTCACCCTCGGCCGGCAAGGTATCATCTTCGGCGTAGAGACGGATGGCATCGACGAACGGCTGCTTCGCGAGTTCTCTCGCCTCCTTGCCGCTGAGACGCGCCGTGTATTTGTTGCTGCTCACACGCTCAAGCAGCCTGATACCGGCTTGCTGCAACACTTGCCGGCGCTGCTCCGTCAGCGGCCCGCTGATCCGGACCACATAGAATTGCGGCGAACGCTGCAGCACCGACAGTATTTTCGCGGCCTCGGTCTTGCCGGCGACCGAGCGCCCCAGTTCCCTTACACCCCGCGAAACCTGTCTGACGGAACGAACCGATCGTGTAGAGGCCTCGCCCGGCGCCTCCAGGCTCTCGATCGGGGTGATGACAAGCCCCTTCTGCACGAGTCCCGGAATGTCCTTCTCATCGAGGACCCCCATCAGGTAACCGTCGGTCCATTCGGCATCGGAAAAAACACCGTCGGTCGCAGCCTGTGCGGCGGCGTCCCGCTCTCCCGGATGCATGAAGAAAGCCTTCACGCGAAACCTTGTCATCCGACCTCCGTGGCGCCGCTAATTGCTGCCCCGTGTGACGGGAGGAACCGCGTCTCAGGTCGCTGCTATCGGCCCTCGTCGCGACAACGCGCGCGATGTTCACCTGCCGCGGCGTCCAGAAATCCTGCGGTCATCATCAAAGTGTCGAAGTCAGAGCAGCGAAGTCAAAATATCAAAATCAAAATATCGAGCCGACCAGGGATTTGAAATCATGTGAAGAGTATGCCACGCGCGCGAATTGAACAACCGCAAACACGCGACGGTGACCCATTGGACGTGGTTACGCGATGCGGCGCGACTCGCTTACGATGAAGATGGGATTTGATGCCAGACGCCTGCGGCAGTTGGACCAGTGGTGCCATCGCGTGTCGGGTCGCACCCGCTGAGGATCGAGGATGGTTGCCAGCGCCGGTTTTGCCGAGTTCCTGCAAGAGCAGCTCGCTCCACTGGGCCGCATCACGCTACGGCGCATGTTCGGCAAGACCGGCGTGCTCTGCGACGGGTTGATGCTCGGGATGGTGAACGACGACACGCTCTACGTCCGGGTTGATGACGACAACCGGGCTGTTTGAAGGAAGCCGAGTCCTCTCCGCCGCTCAATTACCATAAGAAGGGCAGCGTCATCGATCTGTCCTTCTGGCGCGTGCCCGAACGCCTGTTCGACGAGCCCGACGAACTTGTCATCTGGGCCCGCGCGGCGCTGGCGGCGGCGCGGCGCGTTCCGGCGAAGAGAGAACGGACCCCACCCGGGCGAACGCCAAAACCGCGATGATGAAGACCCGGGAGATTGCCTCCTAGGCTCTCAGCTTCGTCAGCAGTTCCGCTTCGCGCTCGGAGGCAAGGCCGGCGCGGAGCTTGCCTTGGCGCTCGGGAGACAGCGTTCGGAACCAGGCCAGGGTGTCCGCAGCCGTGAGCGGCAGCGGGCGGCAGGCGAGGCCCGCGGCGATCGCGCGGCTGATGTCGCGGCGGTGGAAGCCGAAGGTTCGGCCCTGGCTGGGCATCCACACCGGCATGTCGCTCCAGGCGGAGACGTTGTTTGCCCGCAGGAAGTCAGGGGCCCCCCAAACCAGTTTGGGATCAACCCCGACGCCCTGCCCGATCCCGGCCAGCATCTGCTGCATCGTGATCGGGCTGGCGGGGCCGGCGGCGTTGAACACGCCGGTGCCCCGCTGCTCGGCCAGGCGGATGGTCCATTCGGCCAGATCGCGGGAGTCGATAAACTGGACCGGGTCGCTCCCGTCGCCCGGCGCCAGAATCTCGCCGCCACGCACCAGCCGCACGGGCCAGTAAGTGAAACGGTCGGTCTCGTCGCCCGGCCCCACGATCAGGCTCGGGCGAATGATCGTGGTGGTGGCCTCGCCATACTGGGTCTGCGCCTCCTTTTCGCTCAGCGCTTTCAGAGGACCGTAGAGTCGCGGGTTGGCGTTCAGCGACTTGACCGTTTCTGCCATAGGGTCGTCGCCATTGTAGGCCACGAGCGGAGCGGTCTCATCCGCAGGCTTGTCATTGGCGGCATAGACCGAGATCGTCGAGATGAAGACGTATTGGCCGATGTGGCCCTTCAGCACACGCGCGGCGTCGCGCACCCAGACCGGCAGCGAGGTCGGATTGTCGATGCAGACGTCCCAGTCGCGCCCCTCCAGCGCTTTGAGGTCACCATTGCGGTCACCGAGCAGTTCCTCGACGGGACCGGGCCAGACCTCCTTCTGACGACCGCGGTTGAAGACCGTGACGTGGTGCCCCCGGGCCAGCGCGTAGCGAACCTGGTGCGGGCCGATGAAACCCGTGCCACCCAGGATCAGCAAGCGCATCGGTTTGGTGGGCCTCGTGTCCGCAAGCGCCGGCAGGGCCAGGGCTGCGGCTGCAAGGGCGGAGAAGCGAAAGAGGTCCCGTCGGCTGGCGTACATGGCACGCATCCTCTCCCGGTGGTCAAGGATCCAACTCCAGACAGACAAGTCTAGACGGAGAAGGGACGCAGGTACACGGACTGTGTTTTCGCAAACCTCATCCCTGAAGACTGCGCTGACCGGGCGATGAACAGGGCTCCACGCTCAACACTCCGCGCCGGGATTGATTATCGCCTCGAGCAGCGTCGCCTCGCTCTCCCCCGGCGGCAGATGCGCCAGGATTTCGCGCAGGCGTCCGTCGAGCAGCAGCACGGCAAAGCCATGAACCATCGACCAGGCCCGCACGATCCTGGCCGCCTGCTGCAGTGACGGCGCCTGCTGTGCGATGGTCTCCTGTCGCTGCGCGCCGACGGCCTGGCCCAGCGCGGCGCCGGACGCCCGCATGGCCTCCGCCAGCGCCGGACGCGTCGGATCGAGCCGCTCGCTGCGGAACATCAGCGTGAACATGCCTGGATAGGTCTTGGCGAATGAGACGTAGGCGCTGCCCATGGCATCGAGCCGTGCGCCCGGCCCGCTCTGCTGGTCGGCAGCGGCCTGCAGCGCTTCGCGAAACCGCCGGAATCCCACCGCGGCGAGTTCGCTCAACAAACCGGTGAGATCGCCGAAGTGATGGGTGGGCGCGGCGTGCGACACCCCGGCCTCCCGCGCCGCCGCGCGCAGCGTCAGTCCCGGCAGGCCGTCGCGCTCGAGAATGCGTTCGGCCGCCTTGAGCAGCGCTTCCTGCAGCGCGCCGTGATGATACGGCGCGGCCTGGGCCTTGGTGCGGCGTGTGGTCTTGCCTGCAGCGGTTTTGCTCGCGGCGGATTTGGCGGCCCGCGCCGGAAGTTTCGGCTGAATCGTCGTCTGTCTGGACATAACGTGTTTATCCGCCACCATTTTTACACTGTCAAGATTTTGCTTGACGGCGCGGTCGTTCTCGCTCTAGGCTATCTTGACGATGTAAAGATAAGTTCATCCAGGGAGAAGCCGATGCAGCGCGCCGACGACGTCAGCCCCAAACGCAACAATCTCGCACCAATACCGATGGAGGCCGATGCGCCGTTCCTCAAGATCGAGGGCGAACTGCCGCGCGAGCTCCACGGCACGCTCTATCGCAATGGCCCCAACCCGCAGTTCGAGGCGCCCGGCGCGCACTGGTTCGTCGGCGATGGCATGCTGCACGCCTTCCATATCGAGAACGGTCGCGCCAGCTATCGCAACCGCTGGGTGCGCACACCAAAATGGCTGGCGGAGCATGACGCCGGCCGCGCACTGTTCGGCGGCTTCGGCCGCAAGCTCGCGGACGTGCCCGCCGGCACGACGCAGGACGGCGGCGTCGCCAACACCAATGTGGTGTTTCACGCCGGCCGGCTGCTGGCGCTCGAAGAAGGCCACATGCCGACCGAGATCGAGCCGCGCAGCCTCGCCACCCGCGGCTACTGCAACTATCGCGACGCCATCTCCGGCCCCTTCACCGCGCACCCGAAGATCGATCCCGTCACCGGGGAGATGATCTTCTTCGGCTACAACGCCGCCGGCCCCTTCACCCCGAAACTGTCGTTTGGCGCCATCGGCGCCGACGGCGTGGCGTCCCGCTTCGAGCGGTTCGATGCGCCCTATGCCAGCATGGTCCACGACTTCATCGTCACCACCAACCATGTGCTGTTTCCGATCCTGCCGCTGACCGGCAGTATGGACCGCGCCATGACCGGCAAGCCGCCCTACGCCTGGGAGCCCGACAAGGGCGCCTATGTCGGCGTGATGAAGCGCGGCGGCGCCACGAAAGACATCGTCTGGTTCCGCGGCGAGAGCTGCTACATCTTCCATGTGATGAACGCCTGGGAAGACGGCAACCGCATCGTCGCCGACGTGATGCAATTCGCCGAGCCGCCGCTGTTCACCCACCCCGACGGCCGGCCGACCGATCCCAAAAAATCCCAGGCGCGCCTGTGCCGCTGGACCTTCGACCTCTCGGGCGCCACCGACCGTTTCACCCAGGATTATCTCGACGACATCACCGGCGAATTCCCGCGCATCGACGATCGCCATGCCGGCGTGATCAACCGCCATGGCTGGTACGCCTGCGCCAACCCGGACGGACCTGCCGCCTCCGCCCTCTCCGGAATCGTCCATGTCGATGCCAGGGCCAACCGCCGCGCGCGCTACCTGCTGCCGCTGGGCGACACCATTTCGGAACCGGTGTTTGTCGAGCGCGGCGCTGACGCCGCCGAGGGCGACGGCTGGCTGGTCGCCACGGTGTGGCGGGCGCAGGAGAACCGCAGTGATCTCGCCGTGTTCAATGCCACAGACGTGGAGAGCGGCCCGGTGGCGCTGGTGAAGCTCGGACATCGCGTGCCCGACGGCTTCCACGGCAACTGGGTGAACGGGAGCTGACAGATCCGCGGGCCGCGGCCTAACCGCAACCCGCGTGCACGTTCTGCAGTGCCGTTTCGGGCGATCATCCGTCACAAGATCACGCAACGGATGGCAGCAAGTGAGCCTGCGGGTCTCAAGGCCCTCTGAGGGCCGGTCGTCGATTCTCCGTTACCTCGCCCGATCAGCGGCGAGATCGAGTCCCTTCGGCGCAATGCCGAATGCGCGCTCAAACCGTCGGGCGTAATGCGGCCACACCTCGGGGTTGATCACGCGTGGCGGCGGCAGGCCGTCGAACGCGGCCAGCAGTTGTTCGGCCGCGATCCGGCCCATGTTGGTCCTCGCCTCCTTGGTGACACCCGCCGTGTGCGGGGTGACGATCACATTGTCGAACCGCATCAGCGGATGGTGGTGCGGCGGCGGCTCCTTGGCCCAGACATCGAGCCCGGCACCGGCGATCCACTTGCCGCGCAGCGCCTCGGTGAGCGCGTCCTCGTCATGGATGAATCCCCGCGCCGTGGTGATGAAGTAAGCATGCGGCGACATCAGCGCGAATTCCGGGGCACCGATCATGCCCCGGGTCTCCTTGTTCAGCGGACAACTGATGGAGACGAAATCGGCGCTGCGGAGCAGATCGTGCAGCTCAACCTTCTCCCCGCCCCGGCGCACGACCTCCTCTGCGGACAAATAGGGATCGCAGGCCAGGACGCGCATGCCAAAAAGCCCGCTGCAGAGCTCGGCGATGCGGCGGCCGACATTGCCGAGGCCGACGATCCCGATGGTCTTGCCCTGGATCTCATTGCCCATCAGGGCATTGCGCTCCACGGGCGGCTCGCGTCGCAGCGCCCGGTCGGCTTCGCCAATGCGTTTGGACAGACTGAGCATCATGGCAAGCGCGTGCTCCGCCACCGAACGGCTGTTGCCACCGGATTGATTGACCACGAGCACGCCCGCGCTGGTGCAGGCCTCGACATCGACCGGATCGTACCCCGCGCCGTTGCTGGAGACGATCAGGAGATTGGGCGCGCGCCGCAGCAGGTTGCTGCCCGCGTGGAACACCGGATCGAGCTCGTCGCGCGCCGCGCCGATCTGATACGCGTGCGCCGCCGCCAGGATTGGCCCGGCGACATCCTCCGCACTGTCGTTCTCCAGCCGGTCCAGCCGCACATCCACTCTCGCCTGCAGGATCTCGGCATAGACCGGATGGGCCAGATACTTCACATAGAACACACGCTTGATCACGTTCGGCATCTTTGTTGCACTTTCGGGTTGGACAACGCGGCGGCCGCGCTGAGATCATCGGCAATATCCCGCTCATTCGGGCTTGATCCCGGCCGCCTTGATGATCGGCCCCCATTTGTCGTAGTCGGCACGGATCTTGGCGTCGAATTGCTGCGGCGAACTCCCGATCGGCGACGCGCCGAGATTGGTGAGCCGCTGCGTCAAGGCGGGTGTATTCAGTGCCCCGACAAAATCACGCGACAGCCTGGCGACGAGATCCGCCGGCATGTCCGCCGGACCCAGCAGCCCCCACCACACCTCGGTGTCGTATCCGGCAACACCGGCTTCGGCGATGGTCGGCACGTCCGGCAGCATCGCCGCGCGTTTCGCCGTGGTCACACCGAGCGGACGCACGGTGCCCGCGCTGATCTGCCCCAGCGATTCCGGCCCGTTGTTCAGCGAGATCGGGATCTGGCCGCCCAGCAGATCGTTGATCGCCGGGCCGCCGCCCTTGTAGGGAATGGAAACGATGTTCACCTTGGCGAGACTCTTCAGCAGTTCACCGGCAAGGTGTGTCGAGGTGCCGTTGCCGGCCATGCCATAGGACAAGCTGCCCGGCTTCGCCCGCGCCTTGGCCAGGAGATCGGCGAGTGTCCTGAACGGCGAATCCGCGCGCACCAGCACGATGTTCGGCGACGACGCCAGCAGCGTGATCGGCGTGAAATCCCTGAAGGTGTCGTAGGGCAGCTTGCTGTAGAGAAACGGATTGGTGGCATGACCGCTGGCGACCACCATCAGCGTATAACCGTCCGGCGGCGATGTCGCCAGCGCCTGCGACGCCACCACACCGCCCGCACCCGGGCGGTTTTCGACGATCACCGTCTGGCCCCATTGCTTCGCCAGTTCGTCCCCGAGCGTGCGCCCAAGAATGTCCACCGCGCCACCGGCCGGATACGGAATCAGGAGATGAACGGGCTTGGCCGGAAACGCGCCCTGCGCTTCGACGGCATTGCAACCGGCAAGAACGACGGCCGCAATGGCAAGCATGCGAAAGCATTTGCCCATGACACTCTCTCCCCTGCGATCTTTTTGATTATGATGATGCCGTCGATCTCGTCCCGGCGCACGAACCGGATTCCCTCAAACGCCTCCCGCATTCAACGCGATCGCCTGCTTCAGCGCCGCGATCACGTGGTCCATATGGCTCAGCATAGCAGCCTCGGCGGCTGTCTCGTCATACGCGCAGATCGCAGCCACGATGGCCGCATGTTCCTGCACCGACGCCTTGGCCCGGCCGGGCAACAGGATGGCGCGGTACTGCTGGCGAACGAGCTGCGATTTCAGCGTGGTCAGCAGTCGCGTCACCGTGGTGTTGCCGGCGATGCGTTGAATTTCCGCATGAAGCCGCCCGTTCAGTTCCGACACCTGGATCAGGTCCGACCCGGCGTGGGCCTTGCGCATGGCGGCGATGATGCTGCGCAGAGCCAGGGTATCCGCCTTGCCGGCCCGCGCCGCCGCCTGGCGCGCAACCACGCCTTCGAGCGCACGCCGCGCCTCGGCGATCTCCATCGCTTCCGTATCGGACACCCGACGCACACGCGCGCCGCGGTTGCGCTCGCGAACGACAAGGCCTTCCTGATCCAGCATGGCCAGCGCGATCCGCACATTGGCGCGGTTGGTCTTCAGCGCGGTGGCGAGATCAACCTCGACCAGCCGCTCGTTCGGCACGAACCGGCCGCTTGCGATGAATTCACGCAGCCGTACCGCCACATCGTCCCGATCATTCTGTTGGGATACCTGCGCCACCATTAATCACCGCTTCGACGTCAGCTTGATTAACAAGATTGTTGACAATCCGGTTGATCACGTCAAGTCTTGGCATAACAGGTCTTGGCGCAACCGGCCCGACCGTCAGCGATGACGCATTGCGATACCGGACGTCCAATGAAACTCATCAGGGAGTGAGTGATGGCGGCTGCCGACAACAAGCCTGGGCTCGAGACTTCCCATAAGACTTGGCACGAGATCGTCCAGCACACCCTCAAGCAGCACGACGTCAAACTAGTGACTTATGTCCCTGACCGCGTGCTGACCACGCTGATCACCAGCATCCACGCCGATCCGTTCTTCACCGCCTTCCCCACGGCGCGCGAGGAAGAGGCCGTCGGCATCGTTTCCGGTGCGTGGATGGGCGGCTTGCGCGGCGCCGTGTTGATGCAGACCAGCGGTTTCGCGACTCTCGCCAACGCGCTGGCATCACTGGTGCTGCCCTACCAGATTCCGCTGATCATGGTCGTCTCCGAGCGCGGCACGCTCGGCGAGTTCAATTACGGCCAGTCGCTGGTGTGCCGCACCATGCGCCCGGTGCTAGAGTCGCTGGCGATCGAACATCACACCGCGACACGGCTCGACGAATTCGAATTCATCGTCGACCGCTCGATCCGGCAGGCGATTGCAACCCAGGCGCCGGTGGCGCTGATCCTGTCGCCGCTCCTGACCGGCGGCAAGGTGTTCGCGGCGTGAGGGGGCCAGGACAATGACGATGACAACAACGACGACCTCCCCGACCCGCTCCGCCAACACCAAGGTAATGAACCGCTTCGAGCTCACCTCGCGGCTGGTGGCGAAACTCGCGCACGACGAAGCCGTGGTCGGCGGCATCGGCAACACCAATTTCGACCTGTGGGCGGCGGGCCACCGGGCGCAGAATTTCTACATGCTGGGCAGCATGGGCCTCGCCTTTCCGATCGCGCTCGGCGTGGCGCTGGCGCAGCCGCAGCGGCGGGTGTTCGCACTCGAAGGTGACGGCTCGCTGCTCATGCAGATGGGGTGCCTCTCGACCATCGCGATGCTGGCGCCCAAGAACCTGACACTGATCGTGATGGACAACGGCATCTACCAGATCACCGGCGCGCAGCCGACGCCGGCCGCTGCAACCACCGATATCGTCGCCGTTGCCCAGGGCTGCGGTCTCAAAAGCAGTTCGTGGGCCGCCGACGAAGAGGATTTCGACAGGCTGATTCAGGACGCGCTGTCCGCCACGATGCCGCGCCTGATCGCCGCGCGCATCGACGACAAACCCGGCGCCGGGACAACGCCCCGCGATCCCGTGCAGATCCGGGCGCGGTTCATGGTGGGTCTCGGTGTACGATCGATGCCTTGACGGCTGCAACAGTTCGCAGTCGCGTCGCCAATTTCCGGAAAACGGCGAGGCAGGCAGATCGACAGGGAAGGCTCGGACAGGCAGATTAATCGGATTTGGGCCTCGCGCGACAAATTCGTAATTTTCCTCGATAGACTGCAAGCTGACTGACGCTCCGGCGCGGCCGCGACTACGCCTTTCGCCCCCTGGAACGGCACTTGGCGACCCTCAAGTCAAATTTGGATAATTTCTATATTATTCAATGCGTTGAGAAATTTCTCAACGCCAATATTTACACTGTAAAGATTTTACTTGACCATACCCGCACCTCCGTTTATCATCTTTACATCGTAAAGATATACGCAGGAAACGGTTCTCCGGAGGCGGCGATGTCATTCTTCCTCATCCTGTTGCCGTTCTTCACGCTCGGCACCCTCAACTGGTTCATCCCGATCACGTCCAGCCTGCTGATCAGCGCGGCTGTCGCGCTCGCATTGATCGTCTACGAACGGATGCAGGGGCAATCGGCCAAGATCCTGAACATCGCCAGCGTCGTGATCTTCACTGGCCTCGGCGTGATCATGCTGCTGAGCGACGGCGCATGGAGCCACACCGCCATTCACATGACGATCGACGTCGCCCTGCTCGCCGTCACCCTGCTCTCGATCGCACTGCGGTTTCCGTTCACGCTGCAATATGCCCGCGAACACGTCGAGCCGAAGGTGGTGACGATGCCCGAGTTCATCCGCACCAACTACATCCTCACCTGGGCCTGGGCCGGCGTCTATGTGCTGATGCTGGTGGCGGACATGGTTTCAGTGTGGTGGCCGTCGGCGCCGCTGTGGATCGGTGTCGCCATCACCTTCGCGGCCCGCAATGCGGCCGTGCAGTTCACCAAATGGTACTCGCAGCGCGCCCGTGCGCGCGCCAATGCCCAGGCGCAAACCTGACCGACTTCAAGCCGGTTTCGGTCATTCGATTGTCGGCAATGCAACGGAGGCCATGATGGCGATCCTGCTCAGTTTCTCCCCCTTTATCGTGTTCGCGCTGCTGACACGCGCGACATCCTCGCAACTCGCACTGTTTGCCGGCGCCGCCATCGCGCTGGTGCTGGTGCTGCGCGAAATCATCCGCGGCAAATCGATCAAGGTGCTGGAAGCCGGCACCGCCGTGCTGTTCGGCGCGCTCGGCATCTATCTCAGCCTGTCGCCGGCGGCCTGGAGTATCCTCGGGGTGCGGTTGGCGGTCGATGCGGGCCTGCTGGCGATCGTGCTGATCTCGATTGCCATCCGCCTGCCCTTCACCCTGCAATATGCGCGCGAGCAGGTCTCGCCCGAGCTCGCCGCGCGGCCGATCTTCCTCGCCATCAACACCACCATTACCTGGGCCTGGGCCGGCGCCTTCGCCGTGCTGGTGATCGCCGATGTCATCATGCTGTATGTGCCTGGCGTCCCGCTCTGGGTCGGCATCGCGCTCACCGTCGGCGCGCTCTATGGCGCGATCCGCTTCACCAGATGGTATCCGGAGCAGATGCGCACCCGAGCGGTCGCGAACGGCGTAGACATCGGGGCCTGAGCCCTGGTGTGCTGAACGCGAACTTCGAATTCGGGACACCAGGCCGCCTGCAAACCGGCCGGCTCCGACCGCGCCCGCGACCTCATCACCAGTTGCACTCGCTGCCAAATGCCATAGCTTGACCGACGCCGGGAAAGCTCGAGGTGCAGGCACGAAGCTCAGATGAGCAGCAATCTGAACGAGGAGAATGTCGGCGGCTACTCGGTCGCCTACAGCCGCGACGACACTTATTTCCCGATCTATGTCATGGCTCTCGTGACCGCGGTGTTTGTTGGCGCCGCCTGGTTCACCGGTGGGTGGTACTGGCTCGTGCTTGCAGCTGCCACAGCAGCCTTCACCTACTACAATCTTCCCCTGCTGGAGACCGGGCGTCCCACCATCGGCGCCAACCAGTACGGCATTTTCATCCAGGCATTCGGTCTGATCCGCTGGCGGGCGATCAAGGAGATCAATCTGGTTCCGATTGCCGACCGCGCCATGATTTCGCAGCAGTTGCAAATCCTGCTCGGCGTGCCGCTGGAGAGCGCCCTGGTCGTCGACTGGCGCAAACAGCCGCGCTATCGTTCGCTGATGCGCTTGCCGTGGCGCATGGACAAGAACGGCACCGTGCTGATCAATGTCGAGCCGTTTGATCAGCCCGCCGAGGAAATCCACGCCACGTTCCTTCGAATGTGGCGGTTCTACCGGAGCTAGGCACGGGCTTGTCCGGAGCCGGTCTGTCGGATCGGCTCCGGGACACCCTGGATGACTTACTGTACCGCCTCTCCGTGCAGCGCCAGATCGAGACCTTCGCGCTCGGTGGTCTCGTTGACGCGAAGCCCCAGCACCATCCTGAGCACGAACAGGATGATCAGGCTCGCGACCGCGTCATAGACGAAGACAATGGCGACACCGATGCACTGGTTGAGGAACTGCCCGGCATTGCCTTCCAGCACACCCGCCGTCCCGCCATATTGCTCGACCGCGAAAACCCCGGTCAGCAGCGCACCAACGATGCCGCCGACGGCATGGACGCCGAAGCAGTCGAGCGCATCGTCGTAGCCGAACATGTGCTTGAGGCCGGTGCAGCCCCAGTAGCAGACCACGCCCGCCGCGATGCCGATCGCAAAGGCCCCGACCGGCCCGACGAATCCAGAGGCCGGCGTGATGGCGACGAGGCCGGCGACCGCACCCGAGCAGATGCCGATGACGGTCGGCTTGCCGCGCAGCGCCCACTCCACCAGCATCCAGGTGAAGCCGGCCACCGCGGTGGCGATCTGGGTGACCAGCATCGCCATGCCGGCCTGCATGCCGGCGGTGACGGCGGAGCCGGCGTTGAACCCGAACCAGCCGACCCACAGCAGCGAGGCGCCGATGAACGTCAGCACCATATTGTGCGCCGGCCCGGTGTCGGCGCGCTTGCCGAGCATGATGGCGCACATCAGCCCGGCCACGCCGGCGTTGATATGCACGACCGTGCCGCCGGCGAAGTCCAGCACCTTGACGTAGGCGGCATCGTTGGCGGCATTGAGGAAGCCGTCAGGCCCCCAGACCCAATGCGCGATCGGCGCATAGACGAAGACCGCCCACAGGCCGATGAACCACAGCATGGCCGAGAATTTCATCCGCTCGGCAAATGCGCCGGCGATCAAGGCCGGCGTGATGATGGCGAACGTCATCTGAAAGCAGATGTACACGCTTTCGGGAATGGTGGCGGCGAGCGGGTTGGGGTTGCCGATGCCGCCCTTGCCGATGTCACTCAGGATGTCCTTAAGGAACATCCGATCGAGCCCGCCGATAAACGGCGTACCGGCGCGGAACGCCATGCTGTAGGTCAGGGCCGCGAACAGGATGGTGACGAGGCAGGTGACCGCGAAGCTCGTCATCACGGTGTCGCCGACATTCTTCTTGCGCACCATGCCGCCGTAGAACAGCCCGAGCCCCGGGATCGTCATCATCAACACCAGCGCGACGGATGTCAGCATCCACGCGGTGTCGCCGGAATTGGGCGTGCACTTTTCGAGGATCTTGCCGCCGCAGGCCGGCGGTCCGGCATCGTCCGCCAAGGCGATATCAGCGAATACAAAATAGAGAAGCGCTATCCCCAGCAGAGCAATCACCCACGATACGAGTCTTTGGCGCGCGTTGGTCTCGAACCCCATTGTCTCTCTCCCTGTCGCCGGAATGTCAGTGCTTACACAGTTGCCTTGTCCGCCTCTCCAGTCCTGAAGTCCTTGATCTCGATTCTGTCACGCCTGACTTGTCACGCCTGAAAAGCAGCGTGCCGTCGGCGCGCCGCTGCTGGTCGAGCTTGAAATGACTCGCCGTGGTGGCGCTCGCATCCGCGTGGTGATGAAGAAATAATCAAGATTCGTGCCATCGATGATCGCTGGCCAAGCCATTGAACCGCAACCGATTCCGATTCGGGGCTCCGAAATGGCTTGCCGTTTCCGACGTCAAAATCGCCCACAAAACGGGCAAATGCCCCACAGGCTTGCGGCGACCAGCGCAAAAGCACCAAGCGCTCGCGCGTCAATCGCATTCATAAGCCTGCTTCATAAGTCCATGCGAACTCAGCCGCCTAATCGCATGACACGCGGCCTCATATAACAGGTGTCGTGGACGGCGATCCCTCCGGTCGGCGCGACGCTTGCGACAGATCATGATCCAGAACGACAATGCAGATGGCGCGGCCACAGGCACGGCGATCCCCGACGGATCGGCCGCGGTGCTGATGCCGATCATCGCCATGGTCTTCATTGCCTATCTCGTCATCGGCCTGGCGATGCCGGTGCTTCCACTTCACGTGCATCTCGACCTGGGACTCGGCACGTTTGTCGTCGGGCTGGTCTCCGGCGGCCAGTTCGCGGCCTCGTTCTTTTCGCGGATGTGGGCGGGCCACTATGCAGACCAGAACGGCCCCAGACCCGCCATCGTCGCCGGCCTGCTGGTCGCTGTGGCGTCCGGACTGCTCTACGTGCTCTCGGTTGGTGTCGCCGCGTCGCCGGTGATCTCGGTCAGCATTCTGCTGCTCGGCCGCGCCGTGCTCGGCATCGCGGAAAGTTTCATCATCACAGGCGCGCTGAGCTGGGGTCTGGCGCTGATGGGCCCGCAGAACACCGGCAAGGTCATGTCATTGGTGGGTACCGCGCTCTACGCCGCGTTTGCAATCGGCGCTCCGGCCGGCACGGCCTTGTACATGCATTTCGGTTTTGCGGCGATCGCGATCGCAGCAACGTTGATTCCCCTCGTCGTCTTGCCTCTGGTCGCGCTCATGCGTCCGGTACCGGCGACCTCCCATGCCTCGGCTGGCTTGCTCAAAGTTGCCGGGGCGGTCTGGCTGCCGGGACTGGGCGTCGCCCTCAGCGGCGTCGGTTTCGGCGCCATCGTCACCTTCATCGGGTTGTTGTTCGCCCAGCGTGGCTGGACGCCGGCCTGGCTCGCATTCACGTCCCTGAGTGTTGCCTTCATCGCGGGGCGTGCGCTGTTCGGCCATCTGCCGGACCGGATCGGCGGCGCGAAGATCGCGCTGGTGTGCATCCTGATCGAAGCGCTGGGCCAGGCACTGATCTGGCTGGCACCATCGTCGACGGTGGCGCTGGTCGGCGTGATCCTGAGCGGCCTCGGTTATTCCCTGGTCTATCCCGGACTTGGCGTCGAAGCGATCCGCCGCGCGCCGCCGCAGAACCGCGGCCTGGCGATGGGCGCCTACACGGTCTGTCTCGATCTCTCCCTGGGCGTTGCCAGTCCGGCGCTCGGACTGATCGCAGGCCGGGGATTGGGACCGGTCTATCTCGCCAGCACGCTGGTTGTGCTCGGCAGCGCCCTCGTTGCGCTGCGCCTGCTCACGGCCTCCGGCGCAGGCATACGCCCCGTTTCAGATCCACGACAGGAAATCCCCCATGCAACTTCATATGACATTTCGGACCGCGACCATCGCGTTGCTGTCGCTGCTGGCGATGCCATCGACGCGTGCAGAGGAGACCACCACCATGACCGGATCAAAGCCGATGCTGACCTCTGAGGATGTGCGCAAAGTCGCTCCCGCCCTGGACGCGTATACGCAGAACCGCCTGCTCGGCGACGTCTGGAAGCGTACCGGCCTTGCGCCACGCGACCGCAGCATCGTGACGCTAGCGGCGCTGATCGCACGCAACCAAATCATCGAGCTGCCGTATCATCTTGATCTCGCACTCGATAACGGCGTCAAGCCGCGCGAAATTTCAGAGATCATCACCCACCTCGCCTTCTATGCCGGCTGGGCCAATGCGATGTCGGCCGTCGCTATCGCGAGGAATATCTTTGCGGCGCGCCACGTCAGTGCCGATCAGCTTCCAGCCGTCTCCGTGACGTTGCTGCCGATCAACGAGGCCGCAGAAGCGCAACGCGCAGCGTTCGTTCAGGATCAGTTCGGCGCGGCCTTCCCGGGCGTCGTTGAGTACACCACCGACGTGCTGTTCCGCGATCTGTGGCTGCGTCCGGATCTCGCACCGAGGGACCGCAGCCTTGTCACCATCAGCGCGCTGATCGCCAACGGACAGACCGCCCAACTGACCCCGCACCTCAACCGGGCGATGGACAACGGACTGACGCAGACGGAAGCCGCGGAGACCATCACGCATCTGGCCTTCTATGTCGGCTGGCCGAACGTCTTTTCGGCGATGCCTGTCGCCAAGGATGTTTTTGCAAAGCGCCCCCGCTGACTGCAACGAACCAGGAAACTCGCCATGAACATATCGTTTGAAAACAAGGTCGCGCTCGTCACCGGCGCCGGATCCGGACTGGGTCTTGCCACAGCGAAGGCTTTTGCTGCGTCAGGCGCTTCGGTGGTGCTGGCCGATGCCAACGAGACCGCCGTGCGTTCCCTTGCGGACGAATTGTCCGCCCAGGGGCACAAGGCCCTCGCCGTCCACTGCGACGTGGTCGATGATGCGGAGGTCGAAGCGATGGTCGAGCGGACCGTTGCGACGTTCGGACGGCTCGATGCGGCCTACAACAACGCCGGCGTTCAGAACATCATCGCGGAAGCCGCCGATGCATCGCGGGATGACTTCGACCGCGTGATGGCGGTCAATCTCCGCGGCGTGTGGAGCTGCATGAAATTCGAGCTGCGCCAGATGCTCAGGCAGGGCAGCGGCGCCATCGTCAACTGCTCGTCGATCGGCGGACTGGTGGGCGGCGCCGGGCGCGGAACATACCAGGCGTCCAAGCATGGCGTGCTCGGGCTCACCAAAAGCGCGGCCCTGGAGTATGCCGCACGAGGCATTCGCATCAATGCCGTCTGCCCGGGCATCATCCATACGGCAATGCTGGACAGGATGATGGAAACGCAGGCCGACGCCCTCGGCGCGATGCTGAAAGACGTTCCCATCGGCCGGCTTGGCCGGCCCGAGGAGATCGCCAGCGCTGTCCTCTGGCTCTGCAGCTCGGCCGCAAGCTTCATGGTCGGTCACGCGCTTGCGGTCGATGGCGGGTACACTATCCGCTGACGCGGACCGGTTGACCGACGCTCAGCCGCGATGCCGCAGCGCCTCGACAAGCAGCGCGAAGGCTGCGGAGGGCTGGCGGCGGCTCGGGTAATAGAGGTGGTAGCCCGGATATGGCGGGCACCAGTCCTCGAGCACGCGCCTGAGGCGGCCCTTGTTGATATGGGGCTGCACCAGCCCCTCCGGCAGATAGGTCAAGCCGAGGCCTGCGAGCCCGGCCTGGAGCATCTGGCTGGTGGTGTTGAAGCACAGCTGGCCTTCGACCCGCACCTTGAGTTCGCGCGCGCCTTTTTCGAACTCCCAGGCGTACAGCCCGCCATGGGTGGGCAGGCGCAGGTTGATACAGTTGTGCTCGACCAGGTCCTGCGGCTTCCTCGGTTCCGACCGGTTGCGGAAATAAGAGGGAGCACCGACCACCGCCATGCGTGCATCGGGCCCGATGCGCACGGCGATCATGTCCTTCGCCACCTGCTCGCCGTCCCGCACGCCGGCATCGAAACGTTGCGCGACGATATCGGTCAGGCCGTAGTCGCTGATGATCTCGACCTTGATGTCCGGATACGTGCGCAAGAGCCTTGCAAGCTTCGGCAGCAGGATGGCGTTGGTCGCGTATTCGGTGGCCGTAATGCGGATGGTGCCTTCGGGCTTTTCGCGAAGCTCGCCCAGGGCCGCGAGTTCGGCCTCGATCTCCTCGAGTCGCGGGCCGACATGACGCAACAGGCGCTCGCCCGCCGCCGTCGGCGAGACGCTGCGTGTGGTGCGCGTCAGGAGGCGCAGCTTCAGGCGCGCCTCGAGCTCCTTGATGGTGTAGCTGAGCGCGGACTGCGACACGCCGAGCTTGGCGGCGGCCTTGGTGAAGCTGCCCTCGCGCGCCACGATCAGGAAGGCCGAGAGGTCATCGAGGTTGCCACGCTGCATTTATCGATCCTGCTCATAAGTCCATGCCGAATATAGTGACTAATTCCCGATGTCGCATCCGCTAAATTCGGTGGCGGGTTGAGTGATGCGTCCCGCAGGGGGCATCACGACAAGACGGAATTCGGCCGATGGATCGATCGAGCACCGCTGTCCTGCATTGTCGGGGCGATGCGACGACAACGCAGCCTATGCTGACGCGACGCAGGCTGCTCGCAGGCACAGGCGGATTGGCGATGCTGGCAACAGTGCATCCCGGTATCGCGGAGACCGAGGCGAGGACAAACCTGATCGAACGAAGGAACGGCACAATGGATATCAAGCGCAACGGCTCGCGGCCTTCGGGCAAAGGCCCCGAGGCCTGGTTCACCGGCACCGTCCGCGTCGACCCGATGTTTCAGGTGGGAGATCCCGTGCGCGTCAGCGGCGGCCACGTCACCTTCGAGCCCGGCGCCCGCACCATGTGGCACATCCATCCGCTCGGTCAGACCCTGATCGTCACGTCGGGCCTGGGCTGGGTGCAATGCGAGGGCGGCCCGATCGAGGAAATCCGCCCCGGCGATGTCATCTGGTTTCCTCCCGGCGAGAAGCACTGGCATGGCGCAACCACAACGACCGCGATGACGCACATCGCGATCACGGAATCGCACGACGGCAGGAATGTCGACTGGCTGGAGAAGGTCAGCGACGCGCAATACCGCGGCTGATCGCTAGTACCAGATCTGCATCTTCAACCCGCGCGCGTCCTTCGGCGCGCGGCCGGCGGGCACGCAAAAGCGCCCGTCGCGCGCGGCAAGCGCCATCGCGCAGGCATCGAGCACATCGTCGATCTTCGCACCGGTGCCGATCCGCGTGACGGTCAGCCACTGGTCGAGTTCGGCAAAGCCCGCCTTCAGAAGCAGCGCCCGCCGCAGCGCGATGCCACCCTCCTCCGTCTTGGCCGGCAGCGGCCTCTGTCCGTTCAGCCGCCAGAACACCAGTTCGGGATGGGCTTCGCGGATGCGATGCTGCAGCCGTGGCGTCATCACCGCGTCGACCTGCATGATCTTCGGCCCGAGATTCCACAGCTGCACCGACACCATCTTCTCGCCCCGCGCCTTCAGCGCGCGATTGGCGACCGCCTGCGAGCCATGGTCCCACATCCCGCGCCGGGCGCCGGTGAACACCCGCGCGGCGTGTGGCCGCAGCAGCGCGCGGGCGGCGAGATCGCAGGCGCGATCTCCCGCGTCCGGCAAACCGATCGGGATGTCGATCGCAGCCCGATCGAACGGCCGCAACAACAGTTCGGCAATGTCGTGAAGAAATGAGATCGTGCGCCGCCGGCCGGCGATCTCGACCGCGACCCATCCGTTCCGGAATCCATCGAGACCGCAGACAACAGCCATCAGGCTTTGTGGGAAGCTCGACAGCTCACGTCAAGCCGCCGACCGTCGGTCCGCACTAATCCAGCGGGAGATGGCCAACCCTGAACGGGTCACCAGGACCGGCGCCGACGTCCTGCCGCACGGTGGCCACGGCCTTGGCCAGCACCACGTCGCCCTCGTATTCGGCACTGATCGCATGCGCTCCATTCGACAGCGCCGAGGTGATGAAGGCGGCGCGGCCGTCATGGTCGAGCCGGATGTTGGCGGCGAGGATCTGGTCGCCGTCGCGGAACGTCACCGTGCCGGTGGGTCTTTGCGCGCGTGCGCTCACGGTGGCCTTCAGCGTCAACGGCTCGCCCAGGGTACTCGGATTGCGCGAGGTCGAGACCTCCAGCCGCGGCGGCGCCTGCACGTTCTGAACCAGGACGGCGGACGAACTCGGCAGGGTCAGCACCGGAAGGAACGCGGTGGTGCCGAGATAATGCGCGCGAATCGGGTGTGCGCCGGGCGCGAGATGGGAGACCGTGATCGAAGGCGACGCGATATCGGCGCGGCCGAGGCAGATCATGGTGCTCTCATCGATGAAATCGATGCTGCCGCCCGGCACGCCGTCGCGGCCGGCTTCGACATGCGCCGTCAGGGTCACCGTGCCGTCCGGCGCAACGGGGTTGACCGATGCGGTGACCCGCGTCGTGGTCGCCACACTGATGATCTCGGTCTGGGCCCGCGCGGCGCTCACCAAGACACACGCGATCAGCACGATGAGACAGAAAACGGCAATGGCTGCGGATTTGAAATGAAATGAAACGTGGCTCAGGCGCGTGCGACGGGCGACGCGCGAAGGCGAATAGGGTCGCAAGATCGGTATCCTCCATCAAGCAACTTGATGTCCGATCTGCTCCTCCCGGGTCACAGTCCACCGACATCAGCCGCCCGGCAATATCGGGCCTCCGCACTATCGGCGGTCCGCGCAAAAAATCTTCTCATCCTGTGCAAACGAGAATCTTTTTTTCGCGACCCGAGCGACGTGACGGCCCACGCCGAACAGCAGACAGAACTTCTCTCGATCGATGAGTCCAGCGAAAGCGATAAAGGTTCAACGCGCTCCGCAATACCGCGCCGGACGACGCGGCACATCACCCATATGAGCGATGCATGGCGCCTCGCCGCACGCGGGAATCCCGGCACAGCTGCAACTTCGGCAGCCGGCGCATCGGAGCGTGGATCCGCTATTTGCAGAGATTGCGCATCCGCTGGGCAAATGTCGCGATCTCGGTGTCGATCGCCTGCACGTTTTGCGCCTGGTTCGGCCCGGTGTCGCAGCGGGCGATCACCTCGCGCTGGCCGCTGAGCGCGCTCAGATAGCGGCGATAGGACGCGCACCGCGCGGCATCGGTGCCGAGCGCGGTCTTTTCGATGCTGGCCCGCGCCTTCCGCAGCGCCTGGTCGGCTGCGAGATGATCTTCACGGCAGCCCGCGATGGCGGGATCGGTAACAACAAGCGCCGCCAACAAAAGGAGCGGCGCCGCGAACGGCAGATGGAGCAACTTCATCTGGCTTCAATTCCTTCCGAAACAGCTCTGGCGAGATGCAACGCGCGACAACTGCGCTCTCCGTCATGCCCAGCGACTTGGCAAAGCCAAGTCGCCGATACATCCACGTCTTGAATGCGACGCTCTAAGAAAGACGTGGATGGTATCCGCGACTTCGGCAAAGCCGAAGTCGCTGAGGACAAGCCCAGCCATGACGAGTTCAACAACGAAATCTCAGTCTGGATCGGCGGTGTCTTGAGCCGACCTTACCCCAGATTCAATTCCTTGAAGAAGTCGTTGCCCTTGTCGTCGATGATGATGAAGGCCGGGAAATCCACCACCTCGATGCGCCAGATCGCTTCCATGCCAAGTTCGGGATATTCTACCACCTCGACCTTCTTGATGCAGTGCTCGGCAAGGTTCGCCGCCGCACCGCCGATCGAGCCCAGATAGAAGCCGCCGTGCTTCTTGCAGGCGTCGCGCACTGCGGTGGCCCGGTTGCCCTTGGCCAGCATCACCATGGAGCCGCCCGCCGCCTGGAACTGGTCGACGAAGGAATCCATCCGCCCCGCGGTGGTCGGGCCGAACGCGCCGGAGGCGTAGCCTTCCGGGGTCTTGGCCGGGCCGGCGTAGTACACCGGGTGATTCTTGAAGTAGTCCGGCAGCGGTTCGCCCTTGTCGAGCCGCTCGCGCAGCTTGGCGTGCGCCGAATCGCGGGCCACGATCATGGTGCCGGTCAGCGACAGCCGGGTCTTCACCGGATACTGCGACAGCGTGGCCAGGATCTCCTTCATCGGCTTGTTGAGGTCGATCTTCACCACCTCGCCGCCGAGCGCGCCTTCCACTTCCGGCAGGTACTGCGACGGATTGTGCTCGAGCTCCTCGAGATAGACGCCGTCCTTGGTGATCTTGCCCAGCACCTGGCGATCCGCCGAGCAGGACACGCCGAGCCCGATCGGCAGCGACGCGCCATGGCGCGGCAGCCGGATGACGCGGACGTCGTGGCAGAAATATTTGCCGCCGAACTGCGCGCCGACGCCGAGCGACTGCGTCATCTTCAGGATTTCCTGCTCCATCTCCAGGTCGCGGAAGGCATGGCCGTCGGCCGAGCCCTGGGTCGGCAGCGCATCGAGATAACGCGCGGACGCCAGCTTCACCGTCTTCATGGTGAGTTCGGCCGAGGTGCCGCCGATCACGATGGCCAGGTGATAGGGCGGGCACGCCGCTGTGCCCAGCGTCAGCACCTTCTCCTTCAGGAACGCCAGCATGCGGTCGCGGGTCAGGATCGAGGGCGTGGCCTGGAACAGGAAGCTCTTGTTGGCGGAGCCGCCGCCCTTGGCCATGAACATGAACTTGTAGGCGTCATCGCCCTCGGCATAGATCTCGCACTGAGCCGGCATGTTGTTGGCGGTGTTCTTCTCTTCATACATGGTCAGCGGAGCGACCTGCGAATAGCGCAGGTTGCGGCGCAGATAGGCGTCGCGCGCGCCTTCGCTAAGTGCAGCCTCATCGTCGCCATCGGTGATGACGTTGCAGCCCTTCTTGCCCATGATGATCGCGGTGCCGGTGTCCTGGCACATCGGCAGCACGCCGCCGGCGGCGATGTTGGCGTTCTTCAGGAAGTCGAAGGCGACGAACTTGTCGTTGTCGCTGGCTTCCTTGTCTTCCAGGATGTTGCGCAGCTGCTTCAGGTGTCCCGGCCGCAGGTAGTGGTTGATGTCGACGAAGGCGGTCTCGGACAGCGCCTTCAGCGCGTCACGCGACACCACCAGCATCTCCTTGCCCATCACGGTCTCGACCCGCACGCCCTCGGCCGAGATCTTCCGGTACGGGGTCTCGTCCTTGCCCAGCGGAAACAGCGGGGTGTGCTTGTAGGGCGGAACGGCGGGGACTTTGGTGGGAGCGTTCATGGGCGGGCCTCGACAGGGAACGGAGTGGCGGTCTTTCTAGGCCCTTTCCCGGCTCTTTTGAAGCGTTCAAAACTGCAATCCGGCCATCCGGCAGATCCCGGTGGACGCCGAAAAGCCCCGCCGCCTCAGGCTCTTGCAACGGCCCCCCGGACCGGGCTCTAATGGCCCCGGGGGATTTGACCATGAGATTTTCGCCTTTTGCCGCGGCCCGCCTGTTCGCCGTCGGCGTCACGCTGCTGGGGCCACTGCCGCTGTCCGCGACCACGGCCCGCGCCGACGCCTGCGACGACCTCGCCAGGCAGCTCAAGGGCCAGATCGACGGCCTGAGCATCGGCAAGACCGGGGCCAACCTGATCACCCTGCAGCATCCGGCGGTGAAGCGCGCGTCGCTGGGATGCGCCAGCCGCAATGTCACCAACGAGGTGTTTGCCGCGACCGAGAGTCGCAAGCCGTCGGACGCGTTCTACGACTTCGTCGCCCGCGCCGCGGCGCTGGTCTTCACCATCCCGCGCAGCGACGCGCTCAACGGTGCTTCGCGTTGCATCAAACGCATCGGCATCTTCCGCGGCTACACCATCGCCACCCGCTATCGCCGCCTCGACATCCGCTGCACCGGCGGCAAGACCGGCACCACCGTGAGCATTTCGCGCGAGCGGGAGATCTGAGCGGTTACCTCATCTGCTTGCTTCGCCGTTGACGCAGGCCCCGCTTCGGCTGCACGCTGCCATCTCACACGATCAGTTCATGGGAGTCGCCGGTGGTCGCAGTCTTTGTTGATGCCGAGGAAGCGATGGCGCAGGAGTTCGAGCGCCAATTTCAGGACAAAGACCCGTCAGTGCGGATCCATCGCGATCCGGAGATCGCGCCCGAAGCGCTGCCCGCCCTGCTGGCCAATTCCCGCATCGCCATCATCGACCACACCCAGTTGCCCACGCCGGTGGCGAAGCAGTGCAAGACGCTGCAGCATGTGGTGTTCCTCGGTACCGGCGCACGCAGTTACATGAACCCGGAAGAGCTCGCGGAACTCGGCATCACCGTGCACACCATCAAGGGTTATGGCGACACCGCGGTGGCGGAGGCGACCATCGCGCTGATGTGGGCGGCGGCGCGCGACATCGCGCTGATGGACCGCGAGATGCGCACCGGGCAGTGGCTGCGCGAGGACGGCATGCAGCTCACCGGCAAGACGCTGGGCCTGATCGGCTTCGGCGGCATCGCGGCGGAGGTGGCGCGGATCGCCCATGGCGGCGGCATGAAGGTGCTGGCCTGGAACCGGACCCCGAAGGAGAAGGTGCGCGGCGTCACCTTCGTCGAGCTGGACACGCTGTTGGCTGACAGCCACGTGGTGTCGCTGCACCTGCTGCTCAACGACGACACCCGCGGCCTGCTCTCTCGCGCGCGCATCGCCCGGATGCGGCCGGGCGCCCTCCTGATCAACACCGCCCGCGGCGCGCTGGTGGACGAAACCGCGATGATCGAGGCGCTGACGTCCGGCCACCTGCGCCACGCCGCCCTCGATGTCTTCAACATCGAGCCGCTGCCGTCGGACCATCCGCTGACGAAGGTCCGCAACGTCACCCTCTCCGCCCATTCCGCCTTTCGCACACCCGAGGCCAGCGAGAATCTGGTGCGCGCGGCCATGGAGCATTGCCGTCGGATCGTGAAGAAGGGCTGATCGCAGTCCGCGACGACGGCGGATGTGAGAAGAAAATCCTGGGACAAGCACGCGAGGAGACCACCGTACAGAAACCTGCCACACGAAAAACTGCATAAAAAAAATGGCGTCAGACCACTGGCGTCGAGAGATCGATTCTTCGCTAAGCATCCGGGAAGTTGAAATGTCGCAGGAAGCAACCAACGTCGAAATATTGAAAGAGGCCTACAGTCAATGGCATGACACACGGGGTGGCAGCGTGGCTCATTGGCTCAGCATCATCGACGACAATATCAGTTTCGGCTCGATTCCCCGAGGCGCCGCGCCGTTGGCGTTCGCGAAGGACTACACCCGCCGCGATCAGTTGCGCCACTACTTCAATGGCCTCCTGAGCGACTGGATCATGATCGATTACATCGCAGACGAATTCGTCGCGCAGGGGGATACGGTGGTAATGCGCGGCTCCTGCTCATGGGCCAACAAGCGGACCTCGAAGACGGTGAGCACGCCGAAGATCGATTTCTGGCGTTTCCGCGATGGAAAGGCCATCGAATTCTACGGATATTACGACACCGCAGCCGTGTTCGCGGCAGCCACGTAGCGCCTCATCATTCCGGCGCGCAGGGCTTTTCGCGGCCCTTATGCTGCACTTATATTTTCGGCTCGGCCTCCGTCTCGAATCCCTATGCCCAACGGCCTAGGTAGTCGAGCCGGAGGAGCCGTGTCATGGTTCACAATGCAGCTTCCGCCACGCTCTCTGTACTGGAGCGTGCGTTCAGCCTGATCGTCAAAGCGCTGACGGTGTTCATCACCGGACGCAAAACACCCGCTTACCATCCGTCCCGCCACTACATGCGCGGACCCGGCCCGAAATGGCGCGCCAAGCATGGCATCGCGCATCCCGGTGAATTTTTCCCGCGGGCGAAACGCAGGGCCTGACGGCCTCCCCCCTCCTAGATCTGGGTACTGGCGGCCGGTTCTCCCGCCGATCGTTCGCGGCTATGATCCGGCTGCAGCGGCGCCGTCGCAAGCGGGCGGATGCCGCTTCTGCAAAACGGCAATTTTTCAGTCAGACCATTTTCAGGAGGCGACATTGTCCAGCGAAGCAGCCAACGTCCGGATTCTGAAAGACGCTTACCATCAATGGCAGACGACACGCGGCGGCAGCGTGGAGCACTGGCTCGGCATTGTCGACGACGACATCCAGTTCGGATCGCTGGCCGAGGGCGCGCAGCCGCTGGCCTTTGCCACGAGCTACACCCGGCGCGATCAGCTCGGCGTCTATTTCACCGGATTGCTGAACGACTGGACCATGGTGCATTACACCATGAACGAGTTCATCGCGCAGGGCGATGCGGTCGTGGCGCGCGGCTCCTGCAAATGGACCAACAAGCGAACCGACAAGACCGTGGAAACACCGAAGATCGATTTCTGGCGCTTCCGCGACGGCAAGGCGGTCGAGTACTACGAGTATTACGATACGGCGAAGGTCTACCAGGCCGCCACCTGAGGCATGGCGTCCGCGTCGTGCGCGGCGATTGCCAGTGACGCGATGTTTGGACAAGATGGCGTGACCCGCATCCGCGGGCCGCTCCATCGAAAGGATTGCTTGTGTCCGTTCGCCGCCTCTGCCGCGCTGCCGCAATCGGCCTCGCGTTGGCCATCACGTTCATCAGCCCATCGCGTGCCGATGACTATCCCGTGCATCCGGTCCGCATCGTGGTGCCGTTCGCGCCGGGCGGCGGCACCGACCTGATCACCCGCACGCTCGCCGACATCATCGCCACCGACTGGAAGGCGGCCGTCGTGATCGAGAACAAGCCCGGCGGTGGCACCACCATCGCGGCGCAGACCGTGGCCACCGCGCCGGCCGACGGCTACACCCTGCTCGCCACCTCCAACAGCTTCCTGGTGTCGCCGCTGCTGATGCCGACCAAACCCTATGAATGGGAGCGCGACTTCACCGGAGTGTCGCTGTTCGCGGTGAGCCCCCACATCCTGGTGGTCAATCCCTCGGTGCCGGCGAAGACGCTGGCTGAATTCGTCGCCTGGGCGAAGGCGCAGAACGGCAAGGCGGCGTTCGCCTCGTTCGGCTCGGGATCGTCCAACCATCTCGGCTTCGAGGTGCTCAAGCGCAAGCTCGGCATCGACATCGTGCATGTGCCCTACAAGGGTAGCGCGCCGGCGATGAACGACCTGGTGGCCGGCCATGTGCAGGCCATGCTGGGCGACCTGCAGAACGTCTCCGAACAGTTGAAGGCCGGCACGCTGCGCCCGATCGCGGTGGCGAACGAGACGCGGATTGCGTCGATGCCCGATTTGCCGACCCTCAACGAGCTCGGCGTCACCGGCTTCACCTCGAAATCCTGGTTCGGCGCCATCGCCCGCAAGGGCACGCCGCCGGAGATCACGGCGAAATGGAGCGCGGCCTTCGCGGACGCACTGAAGCGGCCCGCAGTCAAGGAACGGCTGGCGGGGCTCGGCGTCGACCTCGTCGGATCGAACCCCGAGGCCATGCAGGCCTTTCTCGCGGCCGAGGCCGCGAAGGCCGAGGATGCGGTCAAACTCTCCGGCGCGAAGATGGAGTGAGGGATGCGGTGCGCTGCGAACGCACCCATCCCGTCAACGGCTATCGCCCGCGCGCCAGCCGCGCCTTCGCGGCCTTCACCGTGTTCTCCATCAGGCAGGCAATGGTCATCGGACCGACGCCACGCGGCACCGGCGTGATGGCGCCAGCGACCCGCACCGCCTCCTCGAAAGCCACGTCGCCGCGGACATCATAACCGCCGTCCGGCCGCTCGACGCGGGTGGTGCCGACATCGATGACGATGGCGCGCGGCTTGATCCAGTCGCCACGCACCAGCCCGGGCTTGCCGACCGCGCTGACCAGGATATCCGCACCGCGGCAGATGAACTGGGTGTCGCGGGTGTGGATATGGGTTTGCGTCACCGTCGCCCGTTCGTCCAGCAGCAGCGCGGCCATCGGCTTGCCGACGATATTGGAGCTGCCGATCACGACGGCGTGGCGACCGGTCAGGTCCGGAATCAGCGACTTGATGAGCTTGAGGCATCCCAGCGGGGTGCAGGGAACAAGCGCGTCCGCGCCATGGAGCAGCCGGCCGGCATTCAGTGCGTGCAGGCCATCGACATCCTTGGCGGGATCGATCGCCGCCATCACTCGCAGGGTGTTGATGTGCGCTGGCAGCGGTAGCTGGACGAGGATGCCGTCGATGTCGTCCCGCGTGTTCAGCGCCGCGATGACCGCCAGCAGCTCGGCTTCGGTGACACTGTCCGGCAGGATAGCGGCTTCGCCGCTCAGGCCCAGCCTCTGGGCCATCTTGATCTTGCCGCGGACGTAGATGTGGCTGGCCGGATCGTCGCCAACCAGCACCACCGCCAGCCCCGGGGCATGCGCAAGCCCTTCCAGCTCGACCGCGACGCTGTCGAGCAGGATTTGTGCGTGTTTATGTCCGTCGATGATCTCCGCAGCGCTGATATCTGAAGTCATGATATCTGAAGTCATGATATCTGAAGTCATGGCACCTCCGTTCAAGAGTGGTGCCCAGGCGCGCGGCAAATCGTCTCTGCGCTCCCCGATGGTCGTCCATCAAAGCGCCAGTTGCGCAGAGGGGGGCCTGATAGCGCTTTGCGGCCTTGAAGGCAATGGCGCCACCGCAAGTCCCACATTCCCCCCGTGCAGGCTCAGTTTGCCTGCGCATCGGCCGGATCGCCTTGCCCCGCCCCGCCATCGTCGCAATAATCGCCACCTGACCTGATCACCTCCCACACGACGAGGACGCGCATGACTGAACTCTGGCAGATGTCGGCAACCGATCTGGCCGCGCTGATCCGCGCCGGAAAGGCGTCTGCGCGCGACGCGGCCACCGCGGCGCTGCGCCGGCTCGATGCCGTCAACCCCGCCATCAACGCGGTGATCGACCACCGGCCCGACGACGTTCTGGCCCGGGCCGATTTCATCGACGCGGCGATCAAGCGCGGCAACGAGATCGGCCCGCTCGCCGGCGTGCCCATCACCATCAAGGTCAATGTCGACCAGGCCGGCTTTGCCACCACCAACGGCCTCAAACTGCAGCGCGATCTGATCGCCGCCAGCAACAATCCGGTGGTGGACAATCTGCTGAAAGCCGGCGCCGTCATCGTTGGCCGTACCAACACGCCGGCGTTCTCGTATCGCTGGTTCACCTCCAACCAGCTGCACGGCGAAACCAGGAACCCGCGCGATCCCGCACTGACGCCGGGCGGCTCGTCCGGCGGCGCGGGGGCCGCGGTCGCCTCCGGCATCGGGCACATCGCCCACGGCACCGACATCGCCGGCTCGGTGCGCTATCCGGCCTATGCCTGCGGCGTGCATGGATTGCGGCCGACACTCGGGCGCATCCCGGCCTGGAACGCGTCCTCGCCGGAGCGCCCGATCGGTCCGCAACTGGGCGCGGTCTCCGGCCCGCTGGCGCGCACGGTTGCCGACATCCGCCTCGCGCTGTCGGTGATGTCGGCGCGCGATCCGCGCGATCCCTGGTGGGTGCCGGCGCCGCTGGAAGGGCCGAAGGTGGCGAAACGCGCCGCGGTCTGTGTCGCGCCCGACGGCCTCACCGTGGTGCCCGAGGTCAAGGCCGCCGTGCTTGACGCGGCAAAACGGCTGGAGCGCGCCGGCTGGGTGGTTGAGGAACTGCCGACCACGCCGCCGCTCGCGGAGCCCTCCGACTACCAGACCCTGCTCTGGCTCGCCGACAATTACGATGCGCAGCTTGCCGCCGCGGAGCGCGAGGGCGATCCCGCCGCACTCAATGTGCTGCGCAACCACCGCGAGCGGGCCAAGGCGCTCGACCTCGCAAGTTACTCGGCGCTCCTGACCCGGCGCGCGACCCTGGTGCGCGAGTGGTCTATGTTCTTCGAGAAGTACGCCGTGCTGCTGCTGCCGGTCTCCGGCCAGTTGCCGTTCGCCAACCAGCTCGATACCCGCGACGACAAAACCTTCGCCGACATCTGGCACGCCCAGATGCCGCAAATCGGGCTGCCGTTCCTCGGCCTGCCCGGCCTTGTGGTCTCCACCGGCCTGGTCGGCCGCACGCCGGTGGGCGTGCAGATTGCATCCGGCCGCTATCGCGAAGATCTGTGTCTCGCCGCCGGCGAAGCGATCGAGGCCGGCGGCACGCCGCCCTCGCCGATTGATCCGGTGACGGCGTAACGCTGCAAAGTGCTCGTAGCCCGGATGAGCGCGTCAGCGCGACATCCGGGCGACAAGCCAGAAACCTATCGGCCAGTCCCAAGCGCGGCGACCACATCCTTGAGCTGATCGAGCGCCACCGGCTCGAGCAGGATGTCATGGGCGAGGCCGGTCGCCACGGTGACGTTCACGGCGATATGGTGGTTGCGAAGCGCCTCGGCATAGGCAGCCGTCAGGGCCTGGGGCGTGACGGGATCCTCCGACCCGACCAGCATCCATATCCTGGTTGATGTCGGGATGTCGTCGACCAGCGCCAGCGGCGACAGCGAATTGACAGGCTGCTCCCAATTGGGAGCGCCCTGCACGGCAAACATGTGCTTGCGCCACGCGGCGAGATCGCAGGGGCACGACACCAGCAGCGCAGCGTCGGCGATGCCTGCCTTGCTGCCAAGCAAGTCCGCCATGATGGCGGAGCCTCCGGAGTGCCCGACCAGAATCACCTGGCGCGGATGATACCGGGCTTTCAGCTCCGAGACCGCGGTCGCAACCGCCTCGACCACTTCCGGCGTGTAGTTGTCGCCGGTGGTGTCGCCACGCATGCCGTCGGACCGATCCTGGCCATCGCTGTAGCCTGGCCGCAGGATCGCAGCCGCGACCATATCCGGGATCGCCGCCGCGGCGCCGGCCGCAAACCGATATTGATACTTGGGCGGCGCGAAGGGCGAGTCGCCATGCGCGATCACGACCAGGATGGGATGGGCGGAGAGATCGGCACTCTCATAGACCCTTGTCTTGAGGCGTTGAGTTGTCGTCACCCACATCGTCGTCCCGGCCGCCGCGGGACGCTCCGGCGACGCGGGCGGGGATTGGGCGGGCGCCGAAGAAAGCCCCGCAGCCATTGTCCAGAACAGAATTGCGCACCCCAGGCGGCGGGATGTTTTCGAGCGCGTTGCCGATATACGCCAGCCGCCGCCCCTCACCAGGTCTGCCATTGCTCTCAAGCTCCCGGCGTTCAGGCTCTCGAAACGATCACGCCCCGTCCAGTACGGGATAACGCCTGAAAATGCCATCCTCGTTGAAGGCAATGCGGCGCTCGCTGGCGAGATACGCGCTGATATTCGGCCTTGCCGCGACGCGATCGTGCAGTTCGAGGATGCGGGGAATATCGCGCTCGATCTTTTTCATCGCTTTGGGAAACGCATAACGCAATCCTTCGACGATCTGGAACAGAGAGAGATCGACATAGGTCAGCCGGCGGCCGGTGACATAGCTGCCGTTCTGCTTCAGCAAACCCTCGAAATAGTCGAGAAACTTCGGCGCGCGTTCCCTGCGGAAATCCGCGGCGCGCTTTTTCGCCTCGGAGATCTGGTCTTCGTAATACAGCGACGGCCCGAGAGGATGATGCGTGTCATGAATCTCCACCACGAAGTCGGTGACGGTGAGTTGCAGCTGGTGCACCCACAGCCGCCCCGAATCCGCTTTCGGCGCAAGCCCGTGCCGCGCGCCCAGATAAAACAGGATGTTCGCGGTCTGGCCGATCACCTGCTTGCCGGCCACCAGGAAGGGCGGCGCGAACGGCGGCGTCTTGGTGCCCTTCCCCTGCATCAGCCGGTCCATCGCGGCCATGCCGCGGGCGCCACGCGCGACGTCGACGTAATCAGCCTCCGCTTCCTCCAGCGCCAAGCGGATATACTCGCCACGGCCTTGGATCGTCGGCCAGTAGTACAGTTCATAACGCATGCAAGAATCCTCGTCATGGAACGACAAGCGCCGTACGGCGCAGGCGTTCCGCAGCTTCAGAACCGACAGTGTGCGGGATTCCGATGAGGCCTGACAAGCGGCATACGCGCGCCGCCAGGGGCGGATGCCCGTGGCGGTGCTTGATCAAACAGCGGGTGGTTGCCGGTCGTCGCGATCCGCATTCAATGATCGCGTGTGAACGGCGCTATGCGGCGATCTTGTGATCATCCGGTGTGTGAGTCCGGAAGATCGCAATGGTGGTGAACTGATAATCGCAGGCATTGCACGACCAGATAAAGGACATACGGTCGCTTCCGCGCTCCGACCACAGCGGACGGGCAATGGGCTTGCCGCATTGGGCGCAGGGATTTTGCGTGGGAGAGCAATTGAAGTCAGCTGCCGGCATGACGCACCTCCTTCATTCGCCTGTTTGTGATGCAACAGGTCACGTTGCGACAAACACTACTGCCAAAAGGCAACACCGAAGTGACGATTGCGCAAAGGATAGTCCGAGCCGGCGCGCCGTCAAGCGCGCGATGTGCCGCAGCGCATGGTCAGCATCACGGACATTTTTTGCACCGCATTTTTTCGCGATGAATCATTTCTACGAAACAGTATCGCTGCGGCATCGAGCACTGCGAGACAAATCAACCACGCCGGTTGCGCGTGCGTGGCGCCTCGTCGTAGCCATGCCGGCTGCTGTAGAACAGCAGCGCCATCAATCCGACGCCCACGACAAACAACAGCACGATTCCTGCTGTCATGGCGGCATAGCCATGACCGGGGATGGTGCCGCCACCGTCGGCCGTCATGCCGCTGTAGGCAAACCAGACAGCCGCAATCAGCATGACCAGCAGAATGACGAGTGTAACGACAGTGCCGACCGGACGCATGGCGTTCTCCGTGATGTCACTGCGTCAAGCGGCATACTTGCGCAACGTTCCGCGGAACAGCCGTAAAAGCCATTGCAGATCAGTGTCCCGGTGGCTTTCTTCGATCGATATTGAACCCGGCCGGCACTGGCGACGACCTAAATTGTATCATTCACGGATCCCTCATGGTCGATTGCACAGCGACATCCGAGCGCCGCGATGCCGAAATTGAACAATGGCAATTTCTGGGCATCTATTGCGGCGGCGAACATCTCGAGATCGCGCCCGGAATCGATGTCTGGAACCATACGTGGGACCAGGTCCCGGCCGATCAGCCTGCCGTGAACGACAGTGCGCGTCCTGCACAAAAGAAGGTGTGGGTCAGGGAAACTGTATCTGGCGAAACCCATCACTGTCCTGTGTGGGACATCACGGTGTTCGAGCGCCGCTGGTTCTGGCAACGCGCGCGCCCTCGCCGCGTGCGCTTCGCGGCGTCGACATTGTCGATCGGAATCTGGGGATTCTTTCGTCCGCACGCGGACGCGCGCCCCGACCCGGCGGATGCCGGGTGAGACGCGGTCCTGAATCGCACTACCCGGCAACGCAGGTCTTGACGAACTCCTTGCGCTGCGGACCGTCGATCTTCTGATCGACCGCCTGCTTGAGGCAATCGACCCGCGCCTGCGCCATGCACAGTTGCATCTGGTCCTTGCGGTCCTGTCCCTTCAACTGTTTCGACGTCACCTCCTGCCGGCACGCCTCGCGCTTGCCGGCCGAAGCCGCAGCGGGAGCCGTTGATGGTGTCGCGGCAGCGGGCGCTGCGGGAGACGCAGCCGGCGCGGTTTGCGCCAAAGCTGACGATGCGACCATGAGCGATGCGGCGGCAAAAAGAGCGAGCAGTGGACGTTGCATGGAAGAGGCTCCTTGATGATGTGCTGAGATCTGGATGTCGCCGGTCCAGACCGCATGGCTTTAGGGCGGCCGGACTGAACCCATCCTGAACGGCCACGCCGCAGTTTTGCCGCGCTCGGCCTGTTTGATCCAGTTCATCCGCGAGGCGGATCGACACGGGTGCGCCCGACAACGATCGATGGCGCAAGGCCCTGTGCACCGCCCGCAACGAGGGTTTGCGATGTCGCCAGGAGACAAGGGTACCACAAGACGCGCGAGCGGAGCCGCGCTGGCAGCTCTGTTGCTGATCGTTGCCGCCTCACCGGCGCAGGCACGCGGTGGTCACGGCGGTCGCGGCGGCTTTCACGGCGCCCGACTTGGCGGCGGCGGCAGTATGCACGGTGGCCAGTTCGCAGGTGGCCAGCGCACCGCAAACGACAAGTACGTCAAGGCCGCGTCCGACGAAGTGGACAAGCTGCTCAACACCAGGATCAAGAGCATCTGCCGCGGCTGCTGACACGGCAGGGATCGAGCACACTACCCCTCGTTCTTCGATGCCGGGCGTTCCGTATTGCGATCATAGCGCACGCCATGCAGCGCGAGTTCCATCCGGATCTGCCGCATCCTGGCCTCAATCAGCGCCCGATAGGTCCGCACGAACGCTAGCCGCACGGCTGTGGACAACGAACGGCTCTTCTTGCGGCCGAACGCACGCGGCTGCACCCGCGCAGCCTGGGTTGAAAACGCTGAAAGAACCGAACTCATGGCCGTTGTCCTGAAGGATCTTGCGAAGACCATCTCCGCAAAACGAGCTGTCTGACCAACGAGATATGATCGAGCCGGCATAGGAATTCGATGGGAAGCGAGGGCCTTGTTTGTAAATGCCGCATAAAGGCCGGCTTGCAGGCCTGGCACGCTTGGACATAAAGACTTGAAACTGTCACCCAACCTTCAGTGCAACGTCGCGTCGCGTTCAAACAATCGCGCCACGCTGATCGCGCTCGACCAACCAACCTGCCGGAGACAATCATGAGCGATCACAAGCACCATCACGAAAGCGCCGCCCAGCATCACGAGAAGGCCGCTCACCATCACAAGAAAGCCGCCGAGCATTATGACGATGGCGATCACGAAAAGGGCAGCCATCATGCCCATCTCGCCCACGCTCATGGCCTGCACGCCGCCCACTCGGCGAGCGAAGCCGCCAAGGGTCATGCCGAGCATCACGGCCACCAAGAGTAAGTGACACGCCAGGCATTGTTCAAACGCCTTGACGTTGCTGCGAACCGGTATCCGGTTTCGCACATGGATTGATTTTTCGGTTTTGTGTCGTTTGTTGCGTATGCGTGCGTTGAAGATTTGAATCCCAGCCGGATAACGCGGACCGCTTCAGGTGGCCCGCGTTATCTGAGCTGCGTCATCCGGTGAGGCCGGCCTCCGCGGTGATGCGCGCAATTGTGTCGAGGATGCTTCCCCACCCTGGCTTCATCGCGTCGAAGGCGAACCGGTTCTGCGGCAAACGGAAGCCGGCATGTTCCATCCGCAGGTGGGTTCCGCTCTCCATCGCCGTCAGTGTCCAGGTCACGATGCTGTCGAGCCGCGAACCGTATTTGGCATTGTCGTCCGAACCGCCCTTCCAGCTGTAACGCAGCAGACGCGGCGGCTCGCACACCAGGACCTCGCACGCCACCACGCCATCCCACGTCCCCATCGGCCTGATCTTGAAGGTAAAACAACGACCGACCTCGGCGACGAAATCGTTCGGCATCAGCCACCGTGCAAGCAGCGCACTGTCGGTCAATGTGTGCCAGACCCTCTCCGGCGCATACGGCAGGGCCTTTTCGACCACGATGGATTGCATCTCGCCGGCCTGCTCACCCACCTGCTCATTCATGGCCCGATCTCCTCCAGCAGCGTTTCCAGATTTTCGAACCGCTCGCGCCAGAACACCGCGTAATGACCGAGCCAGTCGATCACCGGCGTCATGCCTTTCGGATCGATGCGATAATGAATGTTGCGACCATTGCGCCGCTCCAGCACCAGCCCTGCATCACGCAATGCCTTCAGGTGCTGCGACACCGCCGGCTGGGACACCTTCGCCGCCTTGGTCAGGGCGCCGGCCGTCACCTCGCCGCTCCGGGCGATGCGCTCGAACACCGCTCGCCGCGTGGGATCGGCCAGTGTCTTCATCACCTGCGTGAGCGGAGCCGTCGACATGGCAAATCTATAAGTATTCGCTTATGGATTGTCAACGCACAGCACGCTTGGCTTTTCCGCAGCCGCAGAGCGAGAAAGCCCGGCCGCAAGATTGCCGCGAACGCGCCCCACTCTCGGACCACCGACCAGCCGAGGGCACGCCAATGACGGACGCTCGCACTTATACCGGGGGCTGCCATTGCGGCCTGGTGCGTTATGAATGCACCACCGATCTCGCGGCGGTCACCGCGTGCAATTGCTCGATCTGCACCAAGAAGGGCCTGCACTTCGCGTTTCTGCCGCCGCCGAGTTTTCAGCTCCGCGCCGGCGCCGACTCGCTGAAGGAATACCTCTTCAACAAGCACGCCATCCGCCACCAGCTCTGCACCGAATGCGGGGTCGAGGTGTTCGCCCGCGGCGTAAAGCCCGACGGCACCGACGTGGTCGCGCTCAACGTCTCGACCATCGACCATGTCGATCTGGCCAGCCTCAAGATGATGCCGATGGACGGACGCAGCCGGTAGCGCCACGCAAAAAGACCGCGGCGCGGCCAACAGGATCAGCGCGTAGGGCGGGTTAGCGTTAGCGTAACCCGCCGACGCACGTAACGACATGTGCATAACGGCGGATTACGCTAACGCTAACCCGCCCACAAACCGCGACCTCAGTTCGCCGCGAAGCAGTAGAACAGACCGTCGCCGCCGGTGCTCTTCAAATCAGCTTGCGAGCAGCCGCCGTCAGGGCCGCGCGAGGGATGCGAGCTGTTCCAGGACTTGGCCTGATCCGTATCGGTGAGGCCCATGCGATCGATATGCCCGAGGATCGCGGAGCCCTGGGTGCTGCTTGTCCAGTTCTTGCAGGTCTTGTCTTCGCCGGCCGCGAACGCAGTGCCGTCGGGCTGCGAGCCGGTGAGCGCGTCATGACGGTTCGGCGTGTCGCCGCGGCCGTTGATGACGTCGCCCTTCTCGCTCAGCGCGCTCTGCTTGGTCAGCGCGTTGGCGCCATGCAGATCAGCAACATCCTTGGCGACCACCACGCCCTTGGCGTTCTGCCACGGGCCCTTGCCGATGCGATCGCGCGCGTTGATTGCCGGCTTGCCGTCGGCCGCCTGGGTCGAAAGATAAGCATGCCATGTTTTGGCGCCCGCGCCGGCCGCCTGCGCCAGCTCCTGGCAGTGATTGTCGGCGCCGGCGAGACCGCCGAGATTGCCGCCATTGCCGATGCCGGCGCTGGTGACGAAAAACGTCATGGCGGCCTGCTGCGCCTGGGACGGCGCCGCCGACAGCATGAGCACAGACACGGCTGCACTGAACGACAGTCTCGCAAGACGCGGTGAAATCGGCATTGGAACCTCCCTTTGATGAATGTCGGCCGTCAGACCCGGCTCGTTGTTGTGCGCATCGATCATCAACACGCCCCGAAGCGGTTTATTCCTGCAGCGCCCGTCGGCGATGACGGCTGCAGCATACAAAAAAAGCGCCGCACGAATGCGACGCTTTTGATTTCAATCTGCAATCAGTCAGGTCTCAGACCTGCTGGATCGCCGAGAGGATCCAGCCCTGTCCGCGATCGCGGAGGAAGGTCCAGACCTCCGTCACCTCGATCGGCTGGTCGCTGTTGTTGACAACGCGGCCGGTGGCGCGATCGGTATCCTTGTCGACCAGCGCGTAGCGCATGGCGACGCTGGCGTAATCGGTGTCGCCCTCGCGCCAGGCCTCCGCAAGATCGCCCTGCAGCAGTTTCAGGCCGGAGACCTCGTTGACGATGCCTTTCTTGACGTTCTCAGCCAGATCGTCGCTGAAGTACGAGACCATCTCGTCGGTCGCCAGACGACGCAGCGCCGTCAGATCCTGCTTCGACCAGGCAGCCTGGATATCGGTGAGCAGCCGCTCGAACGCTTCATAGTCGTCCGGCACGATCTTGAGCGGCGGTGCATTCGATCCCAGACCGAAGCCGAAGCCCTTGATCTGGTCCGGCTGCTGCGGCTGTGGCGGCGCCTCGTAGTGCGATGGGCCGCCGGCAGGCGCACCCGCATAGGCATTGGCGGGCGCATTGCGCCGCTGCCACCACGACCACGCCAGCCGGGCCACGATCACGATCAGTCCGACCTGCAGGATCAGGCCGATCAGCGACGACAGGCCGCCGAGACCGCCGGACAGGCCACCGCCGAACAGCATGCCGAACAAACCGGCACCGAGGAAGCCGGCGGCAAGGCCGCCGAGCAGGCCCGGCCGGTTGAAGAAGCCGCCCCGGTTGGCGGCGCCGGCGGTGGCCGCCGACCCGAGGCCCGGATTCGACGGCTGCGTCGCGCTGCGTTCAAACGGCCGCGCCGCGCTGGGCGCGGTCTGTGTGGACGGCGGAGCGGAAAACGTCCGCGATCCGCGCGACCCCGAACTGGAGCCGCCGCCGATGCGGGCGTCGGCCGCGGACGCGATCAGCGCCACCGGCATGGCCACCGACAGCACGACCGCCAAAGCTTTAATGGAAGCGCGCATGCGCTGCGAAAATCTCATCGCGTGATCCCTCAATCCCCGGCACGGGGAAAGCGCTCCTAACATGGGGTATGCCGGCCAAAAGGGAAGCGTATGGGAACCGCGAGGGCTGCGGCCCTCAGTCGCGGCCGAAGGCATTTTTCCCTGTGAAAACAAGGCTGCAGGCGCCAACTTGCGACGTTAGGCCTCAATGAAACAGACGGCGTCGGGGTCAGGACGCGGTCATGGTTTCCTTCACCTGGGCCACCAACTGGCTCAACGTGAAGGGTTTCGGCAGGAAGGCGAACTGCTGATTCTCCGGCAGGCTGCGCGCGAACGCATCCTCCGCATAGCCCGATACGAAGATGATCTTGAGATCCGGATTGCGGCCGCGCATCGCCTTGAGCAGCGTAGGCCCATCCATTTCCGGCATCACCACGTCCGACACCACGAGGTCGACCGCGCCGTCATTCTCCACCAGCGTGTCGAGCGCCTCGATGCCGTTGGAAGCCTCCAGCACGGTGTAGCCGCGTGAACGCAGGCCGCGGGCATTGAGCGAGCGCAGCCCGTCCTCGTCCTCGACCAGCAGGATGGTGCCCTGCCCGGTGAGATCGGTGCGCGGCTTGGCAGCCGCTGCCTGATCGTGGCCGTTGCCGGCGATGACAGCGGTTTCCGGCGCAGCCTCCAGCTCCTGCTGGTGGCGCGGCAGGAAGATGCGGAACGAGGTGCCCTTCCCCGCTTCCGAATCCACATAGATGAAACCACCGGTCTGCTTGACGATGCCGTAGACGGTGGAGAGGCCGAGGCCGGTGCCCTTGCCGACTTCCTTGGTCGAGAAGAACGGCTCGAAGATCTTGTCGACGATGTCGGCGGGAATGCCGGTGCCGGTGTCGGTGACATCGATGGTGACGTAATCCGCGGCCGGCATGCCCTTGTAGGGCAGCTTGGCGGCGTCACCTGCAACCACATTGCCGGTGCGGATGGTCAGCTTGCCGCCGTCCGGCATCGCATCGCGGGCATTGACGGCGAGATTGACGATCACCTGCTCGAACTGCGAGACGTCGACCTTGACCGGCCACAGGTCGCGGCCGTGCACCAGGTCGAGCTTGACCTTCTCGCCGATCAGCCGGCGCAGCAGCATGGTGAGATCTGACAGTGCGTCGCCGAGATCGAGCACCTGCGGGCGCAGCGTCTGCCGGCGCGAGAACGCCAGCAACTGGCGCACCAGCGTCGCCGCGCGCGTCGCGTTCTGCTTGATCTGCATGATGTCCTGGAACGACGGGTCGGTCGGCTTGTGCGCGTTCAGCAGGAAATCGTTGGCCATCATGATGGCCGAGAGCACGTTGTTGAAATCGTGGGCGATGCCGCCGGCGAGCTGGCCGACCATTTCCATCTTCTGCTGCTGGGTGACGCGATTCTCCAGCGAACGTTTTTCCGTGGTCTCCAGCATGTAGACGATCGCGGCTTCGGCGTCGCGCTCGTCGTTCTCGACCGCCGTGACGAAGAACTGCCCCCACCGGTCACCCGGCCCATCGAGCATGGCATCGACCGGCGCGATGTCGCCGTGGCCTTCGGCCGCCTTGGCGATGGCCGATGTCAGCGCGCCCCGATCACGCTCGGCCACCACCGCAAGGATCGACTTGTTGGCGCTGCCGGCGGACGGCAGGCTCTGCGCAAGCTTGGCGAAACGGGCATTGGCGCGCACCGCCGCACCGGAGCGGTCGACGGTGGCGATCGCCATCGGCGTGTGGTCGAAGAAGCGCATGAAGCGCACTTCGGCGGTGCGCTGCGGATCGGCGCCTTCGTCGCGCGCACGATTGATGACCAGGGTGCGCGAGGCACCTGGCTTGCCGTCGGCACCGAACGCCAGCTTGTGATAGAGCCGCACCGGCACCGTCTTGCCGTTGCGCATCCGCAGATCGACATCGAAGGTTTCGGTCTTGACGTCGCCGGGATCGCCGGTGATCGAGGTCAGCAGCGCCGCGCCGTCACCGGAAACGATATCGGCAAGCCGCAGGCCGCCGGAACCGATTTCCGCAAGGTCATGGTCGAGCCAGGTGGCCAGCGTCGCATTGATGTAGATGACATCCCCGGCAGGATTGGCCGAGAAGAACCCGCACGGCGCGTGATCGAGATATTCGATGGCGTGCTGCAATTCCTGGAAAACGTCTTCCTGCCGCTCGCGGTCGCGGGTGATGTCGGCCAGCGACCACACGGTGAATTTGGCCGAACGTTTGGCGGTGCCGAGCGGGCGCACGCGCAACCGCAGCCAGCGCCCATTAGCACCGTCGGTTCCCGCGACGCGAACCTCCTCCTGCTGCCGCTTGCCCTCGCGCGCAGCCTTAAGCAGGCGAAACACCGCTTCCGAGACATCGGGATTGCCGATGAACACCCGCTCCACCGGGCGCACGTCGTCGGCGTCCGCAGCCCCGGTCAGCGTCAGATAGGCCTGGTTGGCATAGACGATGTGACCGCGGCCGTCGGTCACCGCAAGCCCGTCAAACGCCTGGTCGGCGATGTGGCGCATCACCGGGTCTTCCGAGCTGCGGTCGGCGAAACGAACGATGCCGGCCGCGAAGGCGAACAGAGTGAACAGGCCGACCATGGCGAGCAGCGCCAGCAGCCCGAGGATATAGGGTTGCGCCTGGGTGCGGCCGAGCACCATGAAGGCCACGGCCATCGCCACGATGCCGGCCGCCACCACCAGCACAAGAAGGATGCTGCCGCTGCGCCGCGGGGGTTCGACCTGATCCGGCTCCGGATGATGGGGGTCGTTGCTCAATTCGATGGCCATGGTCTTGGGGTCGACGCGGGCTGCCTTCATCATCTCGTCATTATGGTGCGTCGGGCGCCTTCGCCCCGCCCTGAGTGCCTGAATCGCAGGCCCGAGCGCAAGCGAATCATGCGCCGGGACGCAGGCCGCCCGCATAAAGACGGTCCGGTATTGCGCTCAGGACACTCACCCGGCCCCGAACTTAGCGCCTTGCCCCCGCGGAAAAGCCGCGACGCAGCCGCATCACGTAGCCGATGACTTCCGCGACCGCATGATAGTGCTCGACCGGAATTTCGTCGTCGATTTCGACGGTTGCGTGCAGCGCGCGCGCCAGCGGCGGATTTTCGACGATCGGAATGTCGTTGGCGTTGGCGACCTCCCTGATCTTGAAGGCGATCGCATCGGCACCCTTGGCCACGCAGATCGGGGCCGACATGCCCGGCTCGTATTTCAGCGCGACGGCGAAGTGGGTCGGGTTGGTAATAACCACCGAGGCCGTCGGCACCGCCGCCATCATGCGCTTCTTCATGCGCATCTGGCGCAATTGCCTGATACGGCCCTTGACGTGGGGGTCGCCTTCCGACTGCTTGTACTCTTCCTTGACCTCCTGCAGCGACATCTTCTGTCGTTCGAACCATTCCCTGTACTGGAAGAAATAGTCCGCCGCGGCGACCGCGGCGAGCAGCGCCACCACCGCGCCGATCAGCTGCATCGAGAGCGTCTTGGTCGCGGTCAGGATCACCGCCGGATCGAGCCGCACCATGGCGTCGACGCGATGGCGCTCGGGCCACAGGATCGCGGCCATCACCACTCCAAGCGCCACCAGCTTGACCAGCCCCTTGAGAAAGTTGGCCGCCGCCTGCTTGCCGAACAGGCGCTTGGCGCCCGCCATCGGCGAGATCTTGCTGAACTTCGGGATCAGCGGCTCGGCCGACCAGACCAGGCGATGCTGCACCAGGTTGCCGGCAAGCGCCGACAGCGCGAGCACCAGCAGCGGGACGCCGAGCGCCGCGATCAGCATCATTTCGATGTTTTTTGCCAGCGACAGCAGGCCGGGGCCGTCGGTGCGCATCAGGTGCGCGTTCGCCAGGAGATTGCGCATCGGCATCTCGATGCCGAGGCCGATGCTGCCGGAGAATGACGAAACGACCAGTGCTCCACCTGCGACCACGAACCAGGTGTTGACCTCCTGGCTTTTGACGACGTCACCACGCTCATGGGCGTCGTCGAGACGTTTTTGGGTTGGGTCCTGTGTTTTCTCTGATGCGTCGTCATCAGCCATCGATCAGATCCACTCTGCTTGTTTGACGCGCCCGGTATGTCCCGCAGGCGCTATGGCGACAGCTGATGCATCACGCCGCCGAAATAATCGAGGAACGAGCCCATCATGGTGGCGATCACTGCAACCAGGATGAGCAATCCAGCGAGAATCGACAGCGGCACGCCGACGAAATAGACCTGCATCTGCGGCATCATGCGTGCCAGCAATCCAAGACCGACATTGAAGACCAGGCCGAAGACGATGAACGGCGACGACAATTGCACGCCGATCTTGAACGCGACGGTGAACGCCGAGGTGGCGAGCGCAGCCACGTCGCCGCTCGGCATCAGTTCGCCCGGCGCGAAGACCCTGTAGCTGTCGTTCAGCGCCGCGATCACCAGATGGTGCATGTCGGTGGCGAACAGCAGCGTCAGGCCGAGAAGGGTGAGAAAGTTGCCGACCAGGGCGCCCTGCGCTCCCTGGGTGGGATCGACCGAGGTGACGAAGCCGAGACCGAGCTGCTGCGCGATCACGGAACCCGCGACCGACAGCGCCGAGAGCGTCACCCGCGCAGTGGCGCCCAGCACCAGGCCGACGAAGATTTCCTGCACCATCAGCACCATCAATGGCGTCAACGACGTCATGTCGACGTGATAGTCTGCGCGATGCAACGGCAGGATGATCAGCGTCAGCATCAGTGCGATGCCGAGCTTGATACGGGTCGGGATATTGGTTTCCCCGAAGCCCGGCATCAGCATCACCATGGCGCCGATGCGGGCGAACGCCAGCACGAAGGCGGCGGCCAGAGCCGGCAAGAGCGAAATGTCGATGCGCATGGGCCGTCCGCGGCGTGGTGATCGCCGCCATCTTGCGCTACCCGCCGATGATTCGCGACGAGATACGCATCATGTGGCTGTGCAGGGCATCCGCCATGAACGGCAGCGCCAGCAGCAGCGTGAGAAAGATCGCCAGGATCTTCGGCACGAACACCAGTGTCTGCTCCTGAATCTGCGTCAGGGCCTGCACCAGTGAAATCACCACACCGACCAGGAGGCCGACCAGCATCGGCGGCGACGACACCACAACGATCGTCCACACCGCGTCACGCGCGACGTCAAGCACTTCAGCCCCAGTCATTGTCAACCCCTAACCCCAAAAAACCCGTCCAGAAGAATTCCGTCACGGTCCGTCAGATCGGCATCTTCATGATGTCTTCGTAGGCCTGGATGACCTTGTCGCGGACCGACACCAGGGTCGACACCGCAACGTCGGTTTCCGCCACCGCCGTCACCACGTCCATCACGTTGGCCTTCCCCGAGGCCATCGCCACCGTCTGCGCGTCCGACTTGCGGCCCGCGTCCATCACACTCCCCAGTGCGTCCTTGAGCACGGTGCCGAACGACGGGCCGCCGGCTTCCGTTCCTGCCGTAGCGCCCGCCGACTTGCCGGCGTTACCGGCCGCCTCCAGCATGCGGGCGAGGCTTGAATAGGCATTGGCTGCTGCGGTTGGTGAAGCCATGGCTTGAAGATCCCCGATCAGGCCTTGAGAATATCGAGCGTGCGCTGGATCATCCGGCGCGTCGCGGTGATGATGTTGATGTTGGCCTCATAGGAGCGCTGGGCCTCGCGCATATCGACCATCTCGACCATCGAATTGACGTTCGGATACTTGACGTTGCCGCTGGCATCCGCGGCCGGATTGCCCGGCTCGTACTTGACGCGGAACGCCGATGTGTCGGTCTTGATCCGCCCCAGCGAGACCACCTTGGCATCGAGCGAGCGATCGAGCTCGGAGGAGAAGGTCGGCACCTTGCGCCGGTAAGGATCGCCGCCGGGGGTCTGCGACGTGGAATCGGCGTTGGCGATGTTTTCGGAGATCACCCGCATCCGCCCCGCCTGCGCCCGCAAGCCGGAGGTTGCGATGTTCATCGCCTTGAGAAAGTCTCCGCCGTCGGCCATGGCCTAGCCTCCTCTTGCGCGTCAGCGCTTGCCGATCGCGGTCTTGATGAGACCGAGACTGCGGCTGTAGAGCGATGTGGCTGCGGCGAAATCCATCTGGTTGGTCGCGGATTTCTGCATCTCGTCTTCGAGGCTGACCGCGTTGCCCGCCGGGCGGGTCTCGTAGCCACCCTTGGTATTGGAGGCAAAGCTGTCGGCCGAGCCGGTGGCGGAGAGATGCGCGGGGCTGGTGCGCATCATCGACACGGAACTCACCGGCGCGGCCAGGCCCCGGTCGAATTTCGGCTCCACCAGGTCGCGCGGCTTGAAGTTCGGCGTGTCGGAATTGGCGATGTTTTCGGCGAGCACCCGCTGACGCTCCTGGTGCCACTGCATCCGGGTGCGAAGCGCTGATAATCCGGGAATGTCGGTGATCGGCATGGTCGGCCCCTGCCCCATCCGGGCGAAGCGCCCGAACACGGTAGGCAGAATTTGCCGTGGTTATGGTTAACAACCGGTTAAGACGGCGAACGGCTCACTTTTGCCATTAATTCGCCGTTAACCACGCAAGTCATTGAAACGTCTTCTGCCTTGGCCGCAGAAGTCGTTTTGGCCAATTCGATTCATGGGTTATGAGGGGTGGCAAACCTTGCCGGCCGCCATTAACCAGATGGGCAAGACATTAACGAATAGAGCGACTCTTCGGGATTCGGGCACGGAGGCTGCTGTCTCCGGTGTTTTCTTGAACGGCAACATTCGACGAATCTGCGCATTGAAGTACACTCTGTTTGGTGGGGACCAAACATGCCGCAATTAGTGACATTCGCTCTTATCTTTCTGGTGGTCCTGGCGCTCGCTGGGCTGATCCTGTGGCTGGTCCGCCGGTTTTCCGGCAACCGCCTCAGTTCCAATGCGAATCGCGGGCGGATGCCGCGGCTTGCGGTGATCGACGCCGCCACGGTGGATGCGCGGCGCCGCCTTGTCCTGGTGCGCCGCGACAACGTCGAGCACCTGTTGATGATCGGCGGTCCGACCGACATCGTGATCGAGCCCAATATCGTGCGCGCGGCGCCACAGCGCGAGCCGATGCCACAGCGCGGACCGGTCGGTGCGGAATTGCCTCCCCGCGTCGCCCCGCTGCCGGACGCCACCAATTGGGCCGATGCTTCATCCGACGCGGCCGACCACGATCCGGTGCTGCCCGAGTTGCCGCCCCGCCCCGCCCGTCCCTCGTTCGCCGATGAGGTGCGCCGGCCGGCTCCCTCGGCCGCCGAACGCCGCAGCGATCCGCTGGCCGGGATCGCAGCCGAGTTGCCCCCGGTCCGGTCGCGACCGCTGCCGCGCAGCAGCGAACCGATCGCACCGCGTGGTAGCGAACCGCTGATTTCCCGGAGCGAGGCTGCGATCCCGCGCAGCGAACCTTTGATTCCGCGCAGCGAGCCCCTGATGCCCCGCGGTGAGCCCCAGATTTCGCGCAGCGAGCCCCAAATTTCGCGCAGCGAGCCTATGGCACCGCGTCCGTCGGCACCGCCGGTCGAGCCTGTTGCAAAAGCCCCGCCGCCGGTACGTCCGGCGGAGCGCCCGGCCGCTGCCGCGCCGTCGACGCTCTCAGCCGCGGACCAGAACCTCGCCGAGATGGCGCAGCGTCTGGAAGCCGCGCTGCGCAAGCCCTCCGAGACGGCCGCCGACCGCGCGCCTCCGGTTGCGCCGGAACCGCCGAGCCGCCCCGCGCCGCGTCCGGCCGCGGAGATTTCGGTCAATCCGCCGCCGCGCAGCGAAAGCATGGCGCCGACCGTCGCACCGCCCGGCCCCAAGGCCTCGTCGTTCGAGAATCTCGAAGATGAGATGGCGAGCCTGCTCGGCCGTCCGAAGACGCCGACGTGAGGCTCGGCAAGGTCCCGCGTAGAGTTTTATCCCTTCTCGTTCTTGTCGCTGTCGGATCGCTGATCGAGCCGGCGGCCGCGCAAGACATCAGCATCAATCTCGGCCAGGGCAATGGCGGCGTCACCGAGCGCGCGATCCAGCTGATCGCGCTGCTCACCGTGCTCTCGATCGCGCCGTCGATCCTGATCATGATGACGTCGTTCACCCGCATCGTGGTGGTGCTGTCGCTGCTGCGCACGGCGCTGGGCACCGCGACCGCACCGCCGAACTCGGTGATCCTGGCGCTGGCGCTGTTCCTCACCGCCTTCGTGATGGGGCCCGCGCTGCAAAAATCCTACGACGACGGCATCAAGCCGCTGATCGCCAACCAGATCGGCGTCGAGGAAGCCCTGCAGAAGAGCTCGGTGCCGCTGCGCAGCTTCATGCAGAAGAACGTGCGCGAGAAGGACCTCAAGCTGTTCATGGACCTCTCCGGCGAGCCGCCGCCGGCGACGCCCGAGGAGATGTCGCTGCGCATCCTGGTGCCGGCGTTCATGATCTCCGAACTGAAGCGCGCCTTCGAGATCGGCTTCCTGCTGTTCCTGCCGTTCCTGATCATCGACCTCGTGGTCGCCTCGGTGCTGATGTCGATGGGCATGATGATGCTGCCCCCGGTGGTGGTGTCGCTGCCGTTCAAACTGATCTTCTTCGTGCTGGTCGACGGCTGGTCGCTGGTGGCGGGGAGCCTGGTGC
>JBGMOD010000191.1:0-5145 GCA_041424235.1 Hyphomicrobiales bacterium | reverse complement strand
GACGGTTTACTTCGGTATCACTGGATGCATCTATCCTAGTGACACTTGAAATAATCGAACGGCTCGCGGCAGGCCTTGCAGCGCCACAGCGCCTTGCAGGAGGTCGAGCCGAACTCGGACAGCACTTCCGTATCCACCGAGCCGCATAACGGACACGCCACCTGCTGCTCGCCGAACAGCGCCCGGCGCCCGCCGCCAGCCTGCGGCGGTGCGATGCCGTACTCCTTGAGTTTCTGGCGGCCCTGCTCGCTCATCCAGTCCGTGGTCCAGGCCGGCGACAGCACGGTGCGGACTTTGGCATTGCGGATGCCTTCGCGCTCCAGCGCCAGTTCGATCTCGAGCGCGATCATGTTCATGGCCGGGCAGCCGGAATAAGTCGGCGTGATCGCGACCTCGACGGCGTCATCGGTCACGGTGACATCGCGCAGCACGCCGAGATCGGCGATGGTCAGCACCGGGATTTCCGGATCGACCACCTGCGCCGCCGCGTTCCAGGCGAGCTGGCGCAAATCGGGGCTATGGTTGGTCGTCACCATGTCGCGTTCGGGAAGGTGCGCTGCATCGACTGCAACTCGCTGAGCAGATGGCCCAGATGCTCGCTGTGATGGCCGACGCGGCCGCCCTTCTGCATCCAGTCGCTGCTCGGCTGCCTGAGCGTCGCGGTACGCAGGACGCCGGACACGGTCTCCAGCCACTGCGCGCGCAGGGCTTCCGGATCGATGGTGATGCCCTGCGCCGTCAAACCGGCATCGCTCTGGTCCACATGGAACAGTTCGGCGGTAAACGCCCAGAGATCATCGACCGCGTTCTGCGCGCGGCGATGGCTCTCCACGGTGCCGTCGCCAAGCCGGATCACCCACTCCGACGAATGCCGCAGGTGATAGGCACTTTCCTTCTCCGACTTGGCGGCAATCGCCGCCAGGGTCTCGTCGGTCGATCGCATCATCGCCCGCCAGTACGGATCGGCGAATGCGGAGTAGAACAGCTGCCGCACGATGGTGCGGGCGAAATCGCCATTCGGCTGCTCGACCAACAGGAGATTACGATACTGACGGACATCGCGCAGATAGGCGTACTTGTCCTCATCGTTGCCCGCGCCTTCGACCTTGGCCGCATAGCTGTAGAGCTCGCGCGCCTGGCCGATCAGATCGAGGCCCATATTGGCCAGCGCCATGTCCTCTTCCATCATCGGCGCGTGGCCGCACCACTCCGACAGCCGGTGGCCCAGGATCAGCGCATCGTCGGCACGGCGCAGGGCGTAGAGCACCAGCGGGGATTCGGTGACGGTGATGGATGGGGTAGCCATGAGAACCTGCTTTACCTGGTTAGCCAAAAAGCCGGCGTTTGCGCCCAAGCTCGTCATGCCCGCGCTTGTCGCGGGCATCCACGTCTTAACTGCATCGCGGCAAGTAAGACGTGGATGGCCGGGTCAAGCCCGGCCATGACGGGAAAAATCACATATGCCCGACTTCGTCCGGCACGTCGTAGAATGTCGGATGGCGATAGATCTTCGACATCGCCGGCTCGAACATCATGTCCTTCTCGGACGGGTCCGAGGCAATGATGGAGTTCGACGGCACGATCCAGATCGACAGCCCTTCGCCGCGGCGGGTGTAGATGTCGCGCGCGGCCTGCAGGGCGAGCGTGGCGTCCGCCGCGTGCAACGAGCCGACATGCTTGTGCGCAAGGCCATTGCGGCTGCGGATGAAGACTTCCCAGAGCTGAATGTTCTGAACGCTCATGTCTCTCTCCCTCAGGCCGCGACCGCAGCGGTGCTGCTGCGCGCTTTCTGCTTCTCGGCATAGGCGACGGCCGCTTCACGCACCCAGGCGCCCTCGTCATGGGCCTTGCGGCGGGCGGCGAGACGATCGCGGTTGCAGGGGCCGTTGCCGGACAGCACTTCCTTGAATTCGTTCCAGTCGATCGCGCCGTAATCCCAGTGACCGGTGGCTTCGTTCCACTTCATCTCCGGGTCGGGCATGGTCAGTCCCAGATACTGCGCCTGCGGCACGGTGGCATCGACGAATTTCTGGCGCAGCTCGTCGTTGGAGAAACGCTTGATTTTCCAGCGCGTGGACTGATCGCCATGCTGGCTCTGCTGATCCGGCGGGCCGAACATCATCAGACACGGCCACCACCAGCGATTGAGCGCATCCTGCGCCATCGCCTTCTGGTCTTCGGTGCCATGGGACAGCGTCACCATGATCTCATAGCCCTGGCGCTGGTGGAACGACTCTTCCTTGCAGACGCGGATCATGGCGCGGGCATAGGGGCCGTAGGAACAGCGGCACAGCGGGATCTGGTTCATGATGGCGGCGCCGTCGACCAGCCAGCCGATCGCGCCGATATCCGCCCAGGTCAGGGTCGGATAATTGAAGATCGAGGAATACTTCGCCTTGCCGCTCAGCATCTGCTCGACCAGCTCCTCGCGCGAGGTGCCCAGCGTTTCGGCGGCCGCATACAGATAAAGGCCGTGGCCGCATTCGTCCTGCACCTTGGCGAGCAGCGCGGCCTTGCGGCGCAGCGTCGGCGCACGGGTCAGCCAGTTGCCTTCCGGCAGCATGCCGACGATTTCGGAATGGGCGTGCTGGGAGATCTGCCGCGTCAGCGTCTTGCGATAGGCCGCCGGCATCCAGTCATTGGCTTCGATGCGTTCTTCGGCTTCGACCCGGGCTTCGAACCGGGCGGACTTCGCGGCATCCTCGACCACACGGTCGTCGGCTTGCGGCGCATTGAGCGCTTGCGTGTACATGGCCGTCTCTCCCGAACGCGTGGTCCGCAAAAGCGTCTGTTCGATCTTGCGATCAGACCACGCGCAGCTTGTTTCTCGATGGGCTAAACATATAACATGAAAAACGGAAAGCAAGTTATTTTTGTAACATATTGTCCGCGACATCGGCGAACCGGCGGCCGAGTTCCAGCCCCGGCGGCGGCAGCGACCCGGGCAGGCTTTCCCCATGAGAATCCAGCCATTTTTCCGATGCCGGCAGCAGCGCCTGATAGGTCCGCGCGCACAGCCGCCGCGCCTCGGGGGCCGGCCAGTCGGCGGGCAGCAGGTCGGCGGGCAGCAGCGGATCGCGCAGGATCACGCGGCGATAGTGCTGGATCAGCAGCACCCGGGCGAGCATGGCATCGGCCGGCGACAGCGCGCCTTCGCCATCGATCCGCTGCTGCAAGGGAGCGAACACTTTGAGGAAATTTCGATAGGCATCCGCCGTGCGCTGCAACGACCAGCTTGCGCTGATCAGGCGCCGCCCCATCTCGCCGGCGGCCGCAACATCGAGACGGATGGCGCCTGCCGCCACCGACGGCACCGCGACGCCGGCCGGCGCCACCCAGACGCCCGGCATCGGATTGCCGAAGCCGGCCTCCGTCAGCGCCGCGCGCGCGGTGTCGCGATCGGCGCCGTTTTCGATCAGCAGGAGCTCGAAGCGGCCGGATCCATCGGACGGATGCGGATTGTAGACATGTTCGACCGCGGCTTCGAACCGCTCGCGGCCGTGCGGGGCCAGCTTGTAGAAACTCTTGCGGCCGACCTTGTCGCGATCGAGCCAGCCGTCGGCGGCAAGCCGCGACACCGCGGTGCGCACCACGCCGCCATCGATCTCCAGCATTTCCAGGAACTGCAGCAGCGTGCCCAGCCACACCGAGCCGCCGCGCGGCAGGATGGCGTCGCCATAGAACGTGATGATCAGCGAACCGGTGCGCGAGGGCTCCCGTTTGAACTGACTGATGATGCGGGCAAGCGGATGGGCCATGATGAAACATCATCCATCTACGATTTTGTCATGCATGTCATCAGCTTAGCACGCATCGACGTGGCCGGCCACCCTCGCCGCTCGCGATCGCGCCTCGCACCATCGTGACCGCTCTCAGCCATTTGGCTGATGCATCTTCGGACGCGCCCAATATCATCCTGTCGATTGACGGCAAGGAATCCTGCGGTTTGGACACGGACGTCGTTTCGCGTTTGATTGGGGCTATCTACGATGCGGCGCTCAACCCTGCGCTGTGGACCGGCGTGCTCAAGGATATCGCGGGGTTCACCGAGGGACAGTCGGCCGGAATCGCGACCCGGAATTCGCTGAACAAGTGCCCTCTCGCGCTGTACACCCATGGCTGCGATCCGGACTATCTGAAGCTCTATTTCCGTTCCTATGCGACGCTCGATCCGACGGCGGATCTCTGCCTGTTCGAGCCGGAACAGGTGGTCGGCATCGCCGACTTCATGCCCTATGAGGACTATCTCGAAACCCGCTTTTATCGGGAGTGGGCGCACCCCCAGGGCTGGGTGGATTCCGCCAGTGCCGTGCTGGAAAAAACGGCGACGAGTCATGCCTTCATCAGCGTCTACCGGCGCACGGCGAACGGGCCCGTGGACGATGAGATGCGCCGCCGCATGCAGATCATCGTGCCGCACGTCCGCCGCTCCGTCATGATCGGCGGCGTCATCGATTTGCGGGCGGCGGAGGCCGCGACATTCGCCGGCGTGCTCGATGACCTCAGCCATGGGGTCTTCCTGGTGGACGCGGAAGGGCAGATCGTTCACGCCAATTCCAGCGGCCGCGACATGCTCGATCAGTGTGATGTCCTGGGTGATCCGAACAATGTCCTGACCGCAACCGACGGGCCTGCGAATCGAACGTTGCGCGACGTGATCGCACGAACGCGCGGCGGCGACGATGCGGTCGGCGCGCGTGGCATCGCGGTGCCGCTGTCCTTGCCGACGGACGAGCAATGGCTGGCGCATGTCCTGCCGCTGACCTCGGGCGCCCGGCGGCAAACCGGCACGACCTATGCGGCGGTCGCGGCGGTCTTCGCCCGCAAGGTCGCGCTCGATAAACCCACCACGCTCGAGACGGTGGCAAAGCTCTACAAGCTGACGCCGAGCGAACTACGTGTGCTGGGCGCCATCATCACGATCGGCGGCGCCAGGCAGGTGGCCGACGCGCTCGGCTTGTCAGGGGCCACCGTCAAGACCCACCTGCAGCACCTGTTCGAGAAGACCGGCACGCGGCGGCAAGCGGATCTGGTCAAGGTCGTGGCCGGCCATGACAGCCCGTTCCGCGCTTTGCAGGAAAAACAGCAGCCCTAGAGCATGATGAGATATGGTTTGTTCAATGTCATCCGTCATCCTGAGGTGCC
>JBGMOD010000190.1:0-5205 GCA_041424235.1 Hyphomicrobiales bacterium | reverse complement strand
CGAACGAAAGTCACCGGCGAATTGAGGTACTTCGCGACCGCGCAGGCCTTTCGCGGGTTGAAGGTCTCTGCATAGAAAAGCTTCATGGCGATCTCCTTCCGTGAGGTCAGGCGAACATTTTTTCGAGCTTGTCGAGGGTGCCGGTCCATCCGCGCTGATGTCCGTCGCGCGCGGCCTGGTCGAAGAACTGGCCGTGATTGAGGGTCAGCAGGCTGCCGTTGCCGTCGGGTTTGATCGTGACGGTAACCACGGATTCGCGTTCCGGCGTCGAATGCCAGGCCCAGCTGAACACCAGCCGCTGCTCCGGCACCACCTCGCGGTACTTTCCGCCGACCTGGTGATATTCACCGTCCGCGGTGTTGAAGCTGATGCGGAAACCGCCGCCGACACGCACGTCCATGTCGGCCTTCACCGAACCCGGCACGGTCTCGGCGGGGCCGAACCAGTGGATTATTTTTTCGGGGTCCGTCCACGCGGCGAAGACTTTTGCGGGTGAGGCGTTGAGTCGTCGGGCGAGGGTAAGGCTTGGCTGGGTGAGCATGCATCCTCCTCAACAAAGGCGGTCAGGCGATCGAGTGCGGCGGTCCAGAAACGCTGGTAGCGGGCGAGCCATTCCATCGCTTGCTCCATCGGTGCGGCGTTGAGCTCGCACCGCACCGTGCGTCCGGTCTTCGATCGCGAAATCAGCCCGGCGTCCGACAGGACATCGAGATGCTTCATGATCGCGGGCAGCGACACCGGAAACGGCTGGGCGAGTTCGGTGACAGACAGGCTTTCGACACCCTCCAGCCGCGCCAGCAGGGCGCGCCGCGTCGGGTCCGACAGCGCGGCGAAGGTGCGATCGAGTGGGTTGGATGAATAGTAAACCATATGGTTAAGTATAGGCGCATAAATCAGCCCGTCAAGGGGGATCCTGACGGGCTGGTGATTTCGGAGAAGAATTCAGCGAAGCGGCCGTTCCACGAACGGGACGATGTTGTTTTGCGGCTCCCTCCCCCCTTGTGGGGGAGGGCTGGGGAGGGGGGTACCCAGCATTCTGACGTGGTGGTGTAACGACATCCGATCTGGCGCGCTGCGGGTTTGCCGCTACCCCCCTCCCTAACCCTCCCCCACAAGGGGGGAGGGAACAAACCTAATCGACGCGCAGAAGCAAAGTTGCTGAAGGCTTGCGATCAATCTGAGCGCGGAGATGTGTGAATCTCGTAGAGCCGCAAGCGGGGCGAGGTGACGCTGGCTCCTACAGCGGCTGCAGCGCGGCCTGGATCAGCTTGACGGCATCGTCGCTGGCCCATTCGGCGGGGCCGGCAATGGTCGCGATCTCGCAGCCGGCGCCATCGACCAGCACCGAGGTCGGCATGCCCAGGGCCCGACCGACGGCCTTAAGATCCTGAAATACTTTTGCTTTTTGATCAGAAAACACGCCAAGGCGAGTCAGGCCGGCATCCCGGAGAAAGGCCTTCGGCTTTTCCGGGTCGCGGGTGTCGATGTTGATCGCCACCACCTCGAAATCCTTGCCGCCCAGCTTCGCCTGGAGGTTATCCAGCGCGGGCATCTCCTTGCGGCAGGGCACGCACCAGGTGGCCCAGAGGTTGACCAGCACGGTCTTGCCGCGCCAGTCCGAGAGCTTCTTCTGGCCTCCCGTGCCGTCCTCGAACGTCAGATCGGGAATTTTCAGCGGCTGGGACGCCATGGTCAGCGCCGCCACTTCGCCGTGGGCCAGGGGCGCTATTTTCCGCGACAGATTGACCGCCGGCGCGCAGGCGACATCGCCCGATCCATTGCGCTTGAGCCCGCCGATCCCGTATACCCCCGCAAACCCGATCGCGGCGCCGATAACAACGGCGCCGAGCACCATCGGTACGCGCTTCATGGCCTTCGGGGCGGGCCGGTCGGTGTCGGGTGTCTTGTCGTCAGGTGTCTTGTCGGTCATGGGCTCTGGTTTCGCGCGAGGCGGAATTGATGGTGTGACAGATACGGCGAATGCGATGAGTGGTTTCCGGTAAGCAGCAAGCCAAAAAGCGAGAGTCGATGAGCAACAAGATGTGGGGCGGCCGCTTTGGCGAAAGTCCCGATGCGATCATGGAAGAAATCAACGTCTCCATCGACGTCGATCGGCACCTTTACGCACAGGACATCGCCGCGTCAAAGGCGCACGCCGCCATGCTCGCCACTCAGGGCATCATTACGGCAAACGATGCAAAAAACATTGCCAAGGGTCTAGACACGATTTTGTCAGAAATCGGCAAGGGCGCCTTCACGTTCAAGCGTGCGCTCGAGGACATTCACATGAATGTCGAGAGCCGGCTTGGCGAATTGATCGGCCCGGCCTCCGGCCGGCTGCATACCGCCCGTTCGCGCAACGATCAGGTGGCAACCGATTTCCGCCTTTATGTCCGCGACGTCATCGACGAAACCGATACGGCGCTGGCCGCCTTCCAGCACGCGTTGGTCGAGCGGGCGCTGGAACATGCCGACACGGTGATGCCGGGCTTCACCCATCTGCAGACCGCGCAACCCGTGACGTTCGGCCATCATCTGCTGGCCTATGTGGAAATGGCGTCGCGCGATCGCGGCCGCTTCCAGGACGCGCGCAAGCGGCTGAACGAGAGCCCGCTCGGGGCGGCGGCGCTGGCTGGAACCTCGTTCCCGATCGACCGTATCGCCACGGCGAAAGCGCTCGGCTTCGACCGCCCGATGGCGAACTCGCTCGATGCCGTCTCCGATCGCGACTTCGTGCTCGAGGTGCTGTCGGCGGCGGCGATCGCGTCGATGCATCTGTCGCGGTTTGCCGAGGAGATCGTGATCTGGACCTCGCCGCTGGTCGGCCTGGTGCGGCTGTCGGACAAATTCACCACCGGCTCCTCGATCATGCCGCAGAAGCGCAATCCGGACGCCGCCGAACTGGTGCGCGCCAAGACCGGCCGTGTCATCGGCGCGCTCAACGGCTTGTTGATCGTGATGAAGGGATTGCCGCTGGCCTATCAAAAGGACATGCAGGAGGACAAGCAGGGCGCGATGGAAGCTTTCGCCGCGCTGTCGCTGGCGGTCCGGGCGATGACCGGGATGGTGCGCGATCTGGTGCCGGACCAGGCGCGGATGAAAGCCGCCGCGGGCGAGGGTTATGCCACCGCGACCGATCTTGCCGACTGGCTGGTGCGAACGCTGAAAATGCCGTTCCGCGATGCCCATCATGTCACCGGGCGAATCGTCGCACAGGCGTCCGCGGACGGAGTGGCGCTGCATGATTTGCCGCTGAAGGCGATGCAGGCGATCGAGCCGCGCATCACCAAAGACGTTCTGGACGTGCTGTCGGTCGAGAGTTCGGTGAAAAGCCGGGTGAGTTATGGCGGGACCGCCCCGAAGAATGTTCGCGCGCAGGCCAAGGGCTGGCTCAAGCGCTTGGAAAAAGAGCAAAATTCAGGCTGATCCGGTAAAAAATCGATGGTGCGCGGGGCTCGCCAAAACCGGGCGATCTTTGTAGGGTGGCGCCGCATTCGGGGATTTCGATCGTGACTCGTGGTTCTAACGTGGTTTCTGCAAGACCTGTCCCGGGAAGGGTGGCGCTGGTGCTGCTGGCCGCCATGACGCTGGCGCTCGGTGCCTGCGGGCGCAAGGCTGGCCTTGACCTGCCGCCGAGCGCATCGGCCGGGCCGGCGGCCAATGGCTCGGTGACCGATCCGGACGCGCCGGCGCAGGGCAACGGCGCCGCAGCGGCGGGCAAGAACGTGTTCGATTCCGCCGCCAATCCGTCCGACCGGACGAAATACGCGCCGCGCGGCGAGAAGAAACGCATTATCATCGATCCGATCCTGGACTAAAGCCGCCATGCACCATTTTGACTATCGCAACGGCGTGCTCCACGCCGAAGACGTTGACTTGGCCGCGCTCGCGCAGAGCGTCGGCACGCCGTTCTATTGCTATTCGACCGCCACGCTGGAACGGCACTACAGGGTCTTCACCGAAGCCTTTGCCGGCGAGAAGACGCTGGTCTGCTACGCCATGAAGGCGAATTCCAACCAGTCGGTGCTGCGCACGCTGGCGAAGCTGGGAGCCGGCGCAGACGTGGTGTCCGGTGGCGAGCTGCAGCGGGCGCTGGCGGCGGGAATTCCGCCGAACAAGATCCTGTTCTCCGGCGTCGGCAAGACCGAAGCCGAGCTGCGCGCGGCACTGTCCCACGATATTCTCTGCATCAACGTCGAGTCCGAGCCGGAGCTCGAACTGCTGTCGAAGCTCGCCGTCGAGACCGGCAAGACCGCGCGGATTTCGCTGCGCGTCAATCCCGATGTCGATGCCGGCACCCACGCGAAAATCGCCACCGGCAAGTCCGAGAACAAGTTCGGCATTCCGATCACGCGCGCCCGCGCGGTCTATGCCCGCGCGGCGAAGCTGCCGGGAATCGAAGTGACCGGCACCGACATGCATATCGGCAGCCAGATCACCGATTTGTCCAAGATGGAAACCGCGTTCCGGATTCTGTCCGAATTCGTGCAGACGCTGCGCGCCGATGGCCACACCATCTCGCATATCGATTTCGGCGGCGGGCTCGGCATTCCCTATCACATGGACCGGGAAGCGCCGCCGCTGCCGTCCGCCTATGCCGCGATGGTCAAGCGGGTGACGCACAATCTTGGCTGCACGCTGATGTTCGAGCCGGGCCGGATGATTGTCGGCAATGCCGGCATTCTTGTCACGCGCGTCATCTATGTGAAGCCGGGCGAAGCCAAGAATTTCGTCATCATCGATGCCGCGATGAACGATCTGATCCGCCCGACGCTGTATGAAGCGCATCACGATATCCTGCCGGTGCGGCAGGCCGCGCCCGGAGCGCCCACCATCGTCGCCGATGTCGTCGGTCCGGTCTGCGAGACCGGCGACTATCTCGCGCTCGACCGCACGCTGCCGGAACCCAGGGCCGGCGACCTGATCGCCATCATGACCGCCGGCGCCTATGGCGCGGTGCAGGCCGGCACCTACAACACCCGCGCGCTGGTGCCCGAGGTGCTGGTCAAGGGCGACCAGTACGCCGTGGTGCGTCCGCGCGTCGAAGTCGAAGAACTGATCGCGATGGACAAGCCGGCCCCGTGGTTGTGAGCCGCTGACATCGACGCGCGCTACGCTTCACCTCGCTCCGCTTGCGGGGAGAGGTCGCCGCGCCCTTGCGCGGCGGGGGTGGGGGGGCCGCCACCAACTCCGTATATTTAATCC
>JBGMOD010000189.1:0-5206 GCA_041424235.1 Hyphomicrobiales bacterium | reverse complement strand
AACGCCGTCGGCGAACTCATGCCCTGGATCGCCGTGGCCTGAGCACATCGCTTACCCTTCGGTGGTCCGGGCCTGGGGTGCATTTACCGCCATCCTCGTCCGTTCGGCCTGGCTCAGCGTGCTCATCGCAGTCCCCGCAACCGCAGCGTTCGTGTGGATCGCGGCGCGCTTTGGCCGGAGATCCAAGGAACGCAAACACCAGCGCGGGCGGCGGCTTGTCTCCACTCGCGAACTGCTGCGCATGGTCAAGGCGGTCAACGTCGCGCGCCGCGCCGAGGAGCTGCGCACGGTGCTCGGCAAGGCCTGGCGCTTTGCCAGCCGCAAGGAACTCGCGAGTGCTGGCCTCGATTTCCGCCCGTTCTCGCTCGCCGGGATACCCTGGCCGTGGCGCGAAGAGCAGACCCACGCGATGCTGGTTGGTTCGACCGGCACCGGCAAGACTGTGGCACTGATGGACCTGCTCGATCAGGTCCGCACTCGGGGTCATCGAGCGGTCGTCTTCGACCTCACCGGGGCCTATGTCTCCGCCTATTACGACCCCGCGCGCGATACGATCCTCCACCCGCTCGATGCGCGCTGCCCGCGCTGGTCGATCTTCGACGAGTGCAGCAACCCTGCCGAATTCATGGCCGCATCCGAGGCGCTGATCCCGAGCGATGGCGGCGGGGAAGGGCAGTTCTGGGTGCAGGGCGCACGCATGCTCTTCACCAATATGTGTAACTCGCTTGTCGAGCACGACATGGCGACCAACGAAAACCTTGCGACCAAGCTGATGACCGCCGACGTCGAGACCGTCTATCAGTTCGTCAAGGACACGCCAGCCGCGGCCATGTCTTCGCCCGACTCCCCCAAACTCGCGGACTCGGTCCGCGCGGTGTTCAACGCCAATGCCCAGGCGCTGCTCTACCTGCCCAAGGATGGACCGCAGTTCTCGATCCGAAACTGGGTCCGGGAAGGCAAGCAGGACGGCGCGATCCTGTTCATCTCGTCGCGCTATGTCGACCTGCCTGTTTGCCGGCAGTTGCTGACCCTGTGGCTCAACTCTGCGGTCAATACGCTGATGGCGGAAGAGCCCTCGCGCGCGCTCAAGATGTGGTTCCTGATCGACGAGCTCGGCGCATTGCACCGGATGCCCGCGCTCGAATCCGGAATGCGTACCGCGCGTAATTTTGGCGGGGCCTTTGTTACCGGTGTGCACACCCAGGCCAAGCTGCACGAGGTCTACGGCGTCGAGGCAGCGCACGAGCTGTCTTCGCTCGCCAAGACCAAGCTGATCCTTGGCAACCCCGATCCCGACACCGCGAAGTGGTGTTCGGAAGTGATCGGCAATGCCGAGGTTCAGGACATGAATACAGGCTACAGTTTTGGTTACAGCAAGTCGCGGGACTCGGTGAACCTCAGTCCCGAAAAGCGCGAGGTGCGGATCGTCATGCCCGAGGAGATCGGCGATCTCGATCCGCTCCACGGTTACATCTGCCTGCCCGGAAGCCTGCCTCCGGCGCCGGTCCATTTGACGTACAGAATGCGACCGAGGATCGCGCCCGGCTTTGTCGCGCGGGGTGATTTCGAACTGGTCCGGGGCAGCAAGACATTTGTGGGTCGGCATGAATCTGATGCCCGCGACTGGGACGATGCGGACGACGAGTCGGATACCGGTGGCGGCGATGGATCGGCCAGCGATGAAAGCGGCAAGCTTGCCGAAGCACGCCCGGCCGGCGCCAAGGAACGAGATCTCGACCGTCCGCGAAAGCCGCGCCAGGCTGGCCCCCGTGAACAAGGCCGACAAGCTATGCTCGATCTTGACCAGCGACTGCCGTTGCCTTCCGAAGGAGCAGTGACCGGTCCCACTGGAACGGCGCAGGATCCGTCTGGTGACCAGGCGCGCAGCGATCCCGGACTGCCCACGGCCGAGCCTGACAAGGCAGGCGAAACCGGCGAAAGGCAGGGCAAGGCGCGCGCGCAGTCTGACGGTCTGAAGCGCAGCGCGGCCGCATCGAAGCGCTCCGGTCAGCGCCGCGCTGCGATCCAGCGTGAGATCGACGGGTCGTCCGAACCGGAGAAGGATCGCGGCCCCGATCTCGGTGATTTCGGGCCTGGTTGATCTGACCCCAGCGTCTATTCCAGGAGACCTTAACCCATGTTGTCGGTCGCGCTTGTACGCTCAGCGGGCGGCGCTGCGAACTACTTCGCAGCCGACAACTACTATACCCGGGCCGACGCCGACCGCTCGGGACAATGGCTCGGCAAGGCAGCCGAAAAGCTAGGCCTGTCGGGGTCAATCGATCCCAAGTCCTTCGAAGCGCTGCTCAGGGGTGATCTGCCCGATGGCAGCAGCGTCGGACGCCCCGGACAGCTGCACCGCGCCGGGGTCGATCTCACCTTTTCGCTCCCCAAGAGCTGGTCACTGCTGGCCCTCGTTGGGGGCGATTCCCGGATCCTCGACGCCTACAAGGCGGCGGTGGTCGAGACCCTGCAATGGGCCGAACGCAATGCCGCCCAGGCACGGTTCGAGCGCGGCGGCAAGGAACGCCTGGTGCAGACTGGCAATCTCGCGATCGCCCTGTTCCAGCACGATACCAACCGCAATCAGGAGCCCAATGCCCACTTCCATGCGGTCGTTGCCAATGTCACCCAGTTGCCCGATGGATCCTGGCGCGCACTGCGCAACGACAAACTTTGGAGCCTCAATACCCTACTCAATTCGATGACGATGGCGCGCTTTCGCGAGCGCGTGGTCGCGCTCGGCTACGAACCTGGCCCAACCCTCAAGCATGGAAACTTCGAGGCGCTTGGTGTCTCGCGGGAAGCTGTTATGGCCTTCAGCACCCGCCGCCAGGAGGTCCTTGCGGCAGCAGCTAAGCTCGACCATCGCGGGCTCAAGGTCGGCATTACAGCGGCCTTGATGTCGCGCGCTCCCAAGGCCGGAATCGAGGACCGCGAAGCGCTTACCAGCGAATGGCAGGATCTCGCGCGCGGGGAGGGCATTGACCTGGCCTCGGTGATGGAACGCGCCAATGCGCGCGCCTCGCACAACATTGGCCTGGTCGGATCAATCGGCACCAGACTGGGCGAGACCCGCGAGCAGGTCCGTGAGTGGTTTTCCGGTCTGGCAGAGCGTCTGAGGCTCGCACCCTCAGATCCGCTGTTGCCCCCGCGCCCCGAACGCGGTGCGCGCGAGGATAGTGCCGCAGCGCTGGCGGTTGCTTCCGCCGTTCGGCACCTGTCCGAGCGTGAAGCGGCCTTTGCCCGGACCGATGTGCTCAAATCCGCGCTCGATTTCGGCTTGCCGACCACTGTGGACCCGATCGAGCGGCAGGTTGACCGGCTGCTTGCGAGAAAGGTGCTGCTCAAGGGTCGTGGCAGCGCAAGCGGCATGGTAACCACGCTGGGTGCCCTGCAAATGGAGCAGCGCATCGTTGGGGAGGTCCGGGCAGGGCGGGGAAGCGTTGCGCCCGTCATGGCCCCCGACCTTGCTGCCGAACGGCTCCAGGCGCTGTCCGAGGCCAATTCCGGCCTCACTCTCAATGGCGGGCAGGAAGCGGCCGGGCGGCTGATCCTCGGGTCTTCGAACCGCATCGTCGCGGTGCAGGGCATCGCCGGATCGGGCAAGTCGACACTGCTGCGACCGCTCGCCGAACTGCTGCGCGAAGAGGGACGCAAGGTAGTCGGGCTCGCGGTCCAGAACACGCTGGTCCAGATGCTAGAGCGCGACACCGGGATCACCTCGATGACCGTCGCGCGGTTCCTGCGCGAGCATCGCGCATTGTTGGGACCGGGGCCAGACACCGGGGCACTTGGCGCAGCGCGCAAGGAATGGCGCGGCAGCGTGATCCTGCTCGACGAGGCATCGATGGTCGGCAATGTCGATCTCGACAAGCTCGCCCGGCTTGCCAATCGGCTCGAAGTGCAGCGTTTCGCGCTGGTCGGTGACCGCAAGCAGCTAGGCGCGGTCGATGCCGGCAAGCCGTTCGACGTGCTCCAGAAGGCAGGTTTGCAGACCGCCGCGATGAACCTCAATACCAGGGCGCGCGACGAGACCCTGCGCCATGCGCAATATGCCGCGCAGTCAGGCGAAACCGGTCGGGCGCTCGCCCTGCTCAAACCGCACACCATCGAAGTGCACGGCGACCTCGCGCGAACTGCGGCCGAGCACTGGCTTGCCTTGCCGACGGACGAGCGCGCGCAGACCGCGATCTTCGTTGCCGGACGGCGTCTGCGCGGCGAAGTCAATGCAGCGGTCCAGGAAGGACGCAAGGCGCGCGGCGAGATCGACACCGAAGGCTTGCCCCTGGAAACGCTGGTCCGGGTTCAGGTGACCCGCGAAGAGCTGCGCCATGCCGATGCCTATCGTGCCGGCCAGGTCATGCAGCTGTCGAAGCCGCTGCGCGCGCAGGGTCTGAAACCGGGCGAGCACCAGGTCGATCAGGTCGACCGGCGCTCCGGGATCGTGACCCTGCGCGATATGCGCGGTCGTGAGCACCGCTTCCGGCCTGCACGGCTTCGCACCGGCGAGGAGCGCAGTCCGCTCGAACTCTACGAGCGACAAAAGCTTGAACTCCATCCCGGCGATCCGGTCCGCTGGACTGCCAGCGATCACCGGCGCGGACTGTTCAATGCCGACCGCGCCGAAGTGCTCGATATCGGCAGGAAGGGTGTCATGGTCCGGACCAGTGCCGGGGTCGAAGTGTTGCTCGGGCTGCGCGATCCGATGCTGCGGCGTCTCGATCTCGCCTATGCCCTCAATGCCCACATGGCCCAGGGGCTGACCAGTGATCGCGGTATCGGGGTGATCGACAGCAGCGAACGCAAGCTCGTCAGCGAACAGAACTTCCTCGTCACCGTGACGCGGCTACGTGACGGGATCACGCTCATTGTTGACAGCGGTGAGCGGCTTCAGCGCGCGGTCGAAACGAACCCGGGTACCAAGACCTCAGCGCTCGAAAGCACGCAGCTGCTGGACAAGGCCGCCGCAGGCGAGCCGTCCCGGACCGACAAGGTGCCGCCAGCGCTTGCCGAGTCTGATCAAACAAAGCCAGATAAAGCCAAGCCGGAGCGCGCACGCAAGGACCGCGAACTGCAGAAATCACGCATCCGTTCGCTGGATTATGGACTGTAACGATAGGCTCGGATCGGTCAGAACGCTTGTCGATGCTAGGCCGTAGACTCATTAGCGGCAATCCAGAGGCGCGTTGAGAAGAGTTTGATT
>JBGMOD010000188.1:0-5240 GCA_041424235.1 Hyphomicrobiales bacterium | reverse complement strand
TGTTGTACTGGTCGCCGAGGTCGCCCGGCTTGTGGCTGACAGCGATCTGCTGCGTGAGGCCGGCGCCGAGCGAGTCGGTGCGGGTCACGATCACGCCGTCTTCGACGCCGAGTTCGAGGAAGGCGTGGCGGCAGGCGCGGATCTTCGCCAGGAACACCTCGTGCGGCACCGTCACCTTGCCGTCCTGGTGGCCGCACTGCTTCTCGTCCGACACCTGGTTTTCGATCTGCAGCGCGCAAGCGCCCGCCTCGATCATCTTCTTGGCAAGCAGATAGGTCGCTTCCGCATTGCCGAAGCCGGCATCGATGTCGGCGATTACGGGCACGACGTGGGTCTGGAAGCTGTCGATCTTTTCGATCAGCGCCTTTTCCTTCGCCTTGTCGCCGGCCTTGCGGGCCGCGTCGAGGTTGCGGAAAATGTCGTTGAGCTCGCGGGAGTCGGCCTGGCGCAGGAAGGTGTAGAGCTCCTCGATCAGGGCCGGCACCGAGGTCTTCTCGTGCATCGACTGGTCGGGCAGCGGTCCGAACTCGGAGCGCAGTGCCGCGATCATCCAGCCGGAGAGGTAGAGATAGCAGCGATCGGTGGTGCCGAAATGCTTCTTCACCGAGATCAGCTTCTGCTGGGCGATGAAGCCGTGCCAGCAGCCGAGCGACTGGGTGTATTTCGTGGAGTCCGCGTCATAAGCGGCCATGTCGCTGCGCATCAGCGCGGCGGTGTAGCGGGCGATGTCCAGGCCGGTCTTGAAGCGGTTCTGCAGACGCATCCGCGCGACGGCCTCGGCGGTGACCCCGTTCCAGGTGTCCTTGGTCTTGAGCAGCGCTTCCGCAGCTTCGATTTCGCTCTGATAGGAAGCCGGGCCCTTGATGGCGAGGTCGCTCATTCCGCGTGGCTGGTAGTTCATGTCGCTGATCCCTTCCGCTGGCAACAAAACCTGCTGCGTTTGTACGCGCCGGGCTGAAGGGTGCTAGACGTTACGCGGATAACTTGTCATACTTTACAGAATTTCGATGTAATGCTGTAAACATCTTACTTTCCTGGAAAGTTCCGGCATGGCAACCTCAACCGCCCGCTCGGTTTTCATGGGTCCTCGATTGCGGCGGCTTCGGCGCGACCTGGGGCTGACCCAGGCCGACATGGCCGCCGATCTGGAGATTTCAGCGCCTTATGTGGCGCTGCTGGAGCGCAACCAGCGGCCGGTGACGGCGGATATGTTGCTGCGTCTTGCCCGCACCTACAAGATCGACCTGGCCGATCTTGCCGGCGACGGCGGCGCCGATCACACCGCGCGGATGCAGTCCATCATGAAGGAGCCGATGTTCTCGGACATCGATATCCCCTCACTTGAAATCAGCGATATCGCCGTCAGCTATCCGGGCGTGACCGAGGCTTTCCTCCGCCTCTATACGGCCTATCGCGAGGAGCAGCTTGCGCTGGCGGATCGCCGGGCTCCGGCCCTCGCAGGCGAGGCGTCGCTTTCAGGCGCGGATGGCTACGACGCGAACGATCCCGTCGCGGAAGTCAGGCGGTTTCTGGCCGCGCGCCGCAACAATTTCGCTGACATCGACGATGCGGGCGAACGCCTTGTCCAGGCGACCGGCGGCGTGAATGGTTTTGTCGAGCGTCTCAAGGTTCGTCACAACCTCACGGTCCGTTATCTCCCGCCGGACGTCATGCTCGGCTCCGTCAGGCGGCTCGATCTCCACCGCAGGCAATTGCTGCTTGAGGACTCCCTCGACACCGCCAGCCTTCACTTCCAGCTGGCGCAGCAACTGGCGTATCTCGAAATGGAAGACGAGATCGGCACCGCGCTTGAGGCCGGTCACTTCACCACCAAGAGCGCCGAGTTACTCGCACGCCGGGCGCTCGCGAGTTACGCCGCCGCGGCGCTCATCATGCCGTATTCCGCATTTGCGAAAGCTGCCGACACACGCCGCTACGATCTGGAAGCGCTGGGCCGCCAGTTCGGCACCAGCTTCGAGCAGACCGCGCATCGCATCACGACCCTGCAGAGACCGGGTCTGGAAAAGGTCCCGTTCTTTCTGATCCGGGTCGATCCGGCCGGCAATATCTCGAAGCTGCTGGACGGCGCGGGCTTTCCGTTTGCGAAGCACGGCGGCGCGTGTCCGCTGTGGTCGGTTCACGGCGTCTTCAAGACGCCGCGCCAGATCGTCACCCAGTGGCTGGAGTTGCCCGATGGCCAGCGTTTCTTTTCCATCGCGCGCACCGTGACCGCCGGCGGCGGTGCGTTCGGCGCCGTGCGCGTGGAGCGCGCCATCGCCATCGGTTGTGCCGCCGAACACGCCGGGCAGTTGATCTATACCCGCGATGGCGCGGGCCCGCCTGCGGACGTGCCGACGCCGGTCGGCGTCGCATGCCGCGTCTGCCATCGCCCGAGATGCGCGGCGCGGTCGCAGCTTCCGATCGGCCGCGAGCTTCTTCCCGACGATTTCAGGCGGCTGAGCGTTCCGTTCGGGTTCTCCACCGATTGAGCAATCGCCCGGCGCCAACAGGCTCGGCTGACTTGAACCACCTGCATTCGAATTCTATAACAACCGACCTCAAGCAAAGCGGCGCTTCAAGAATGACAATGCCCAAACGCGGCGCTGGCGTACGCAAAAGTCTGCCGAAAAAGGCGCCGAAGAAGCTTCGGCGCGGGCCTGACCGCCGCAAGCAGATCATTGCCGCAGCGTCCGAATTGTTCGCCAGCCGCGGCTTCGAAGGCACCTCGATTCGCGACATCGCCGCGGCGTCGGGCGTGCTGTCCGGCTCGCTCTATTATCACTTTCCCTCCAAGGAAGACCTGCTCTTCACCGTGCATCAGGAAAGCCTGACGGCGATGCGGCGCGAGGTCGAGGCGGCGATCGTCGATCTCTCGGATCCGTGGCAGCGGCTCGAGGAGGCCATCGTCGCGCACTGCAAGGTGCTGCTCGGCGGCAGCGTGACCCGCGCCATCCTGACGCCGCCGCGCTACTATTATTACAAGCTGCCCGGCGCCAAGAAGCTGGTTCGCCAGCGCGATGACTACGAACAGATCTTTGCCGGATTGATCGACGAACTGCCGCTGCCGGCGGAGTGCGACCGGCATGCGTTCCGGCTGTCGCTGCTGGGCGCCATGAACTGGACCGTGTTCTGGTACAGCGCCGACGGCCGCCTCAGCGTCGAGCAGGTCGGCCGGCAGATCGCATTGATGGCGCGCGGCGCGGCGGCGAAGCCCACGCCACGCAAGCCGCGCTGATCGCGCTGCGCGTCGAATATCCTTGGACAGCAAGGCCGTATCGCTGCATGGGCGGCGGTCTGCGGGATCGTGGCTTCCTTGCCAATTAATCAAGCGCGCGATAGATTAAGAAAACGCGCTGCGATCGCCGCGCCGCAGCATTTGCCGGCCGCTGAGCGTAACGGACGGAAACTGCAATCGGCGGAAGCATGGTGTGGACACCGGTGGTCCGAAGGATCATGCTTCCGGAAAGGAGCCTGACGGGTCCGAAGAATCCGCGAGCTCACGACGACCGGCGAACAACGAGTTGCCGGCGGCAACGGAGGAAGCGATGTCGGATTTTGCGATCGAGGTCACCCCCTCGGCCTATCACTATCCCCTGCTGATCAAGCATCTGCTGCATGGGCCGCTCACCCAGGCGGCCGACCAGGAAATCGTCTATCGCGACGTCAGCCGCTACACGTACCGTGACTTGCGGACACGGATCGGGCGTCTTGCCAGCGCGTTGTCGGCGCAGGGCGTGGCCCGCGGCGATGTCGTGGGCGTGCTGGACTGGGACAGCCATCGCTATCTTGAATGCTATTTCGCCGTTCCGATGATGGGCGCGACATTGCAAACCGTGAATGTCCGCCTGTCGCCCGAGCAGGTGCTGTTCACACTCAACCATGCGCGGCCCAAGCTGCTGCTGGTGAATGTCGAATTCCTGCCCCTGGTCGAGCAGTTGCGCGACAAGCTGGAGTCGGTCGAACGCATCGTTCTGATGTCGGACGACGGTGTGGTGCCCGACGGCGTCAAGGCCGCGGGCCGCTACGAGGACCTGCTGGCCGCTGCCTCGCCGGACTATGAGTTTCCGGACTTCGATGAAAACACCCGCGCGACCATGTTCTATACCACCGGCACCACGGGTGCGCCGAAGGGCGTTTATTTCAGCCATCGCCAGCTGGTGCTGCACACCCTGGTCGATCTCATCGGCTTCGGATCGCCGGCAAGCCAGGGCCGCTTCCATCGCGGTGATGTCTACATGCCGATTACGCCGATGTTCCACGTTCACGGCTGGGGGCTGCCCTATGCCGCCACGGCCGCCGGGGTGAAACAGGTGTATCCGGGGCGCTACCAGCCGGAGCATCTGCTCAACCTGATCAAGACCGAAGGGGTCACCTTCAGCCACTGCGTACCCACTATCCTGCAGATGCTGCTGTCGGCGCCCAACAGCCGAGATGTCGATCTCTCGAAACTGAAAATGGTGATCGGCGGTGCGGCGCTGACCAAGGCGCTGGCCAAGGCGGCGATGGAGCGCGGCATCGACATCTTCGCCGGCTACGGCATGTCGGAGTCCGGCCCGATCCTGACCATTGCGCAGTTGAAGGCGCATGAACTCACGGGCGATGCGGACGCCGAGGCCGAACTGCGCACCAAGACCGGAACGCCGGTGCCGCTGGTCGACTTCCGCATCGTCGACGGGCACATGAAGGACCTCCCGCACGACGGCCGCACCGCGGGCGAAATCGTGGTCCGCGCGCCATGGCTGACCATGGGCTATCTCGACAATCCCGCGGCGTCGGAAAAGCTGTGGGAAGGCGGCTACCTGCACACCGGCGACATCGGCACCATGACCGAGCACGGCGTGGTGCAGATCACCGATCGGATCAAGGACGTGATCAAGACCGGCGGCGAGTGGGTGTCGTCGATCGAGATCGAGGACATCCTGCTGCAGATGCCGCAGCTGAGTGAAGCTGCCATTATAGGCATCTCCGATCCCAAGTGGGGCGAGCGCCCGCTGGCCATCCTGGTCGCTTCGACCAAGACGGCTGACACCGTCGGTGCCGACGCCGTGCAGGCGCATGTCAAGACGTTCGCCGACAAGGGCGTGATTTCGCGGTTCGCGATTCCGCACAAGATCCTGTTCGTTGATGCTCTCGACAAGACCAGCGTCGGCAAGATCGACAAGAAAGCGTTGCGGGCGAAATACGGCGACGGCTAAAGGCGGTGACTTCTCCCTCGCCCCGCAAGCGGGTGTCGGATTCAT
>JBGMOD010000187.1:0-49120 GCA_041424235.1 Hyphomicrobiales bacterium | reverse complement strand
ACCAACTGGACCAATGGGGATGCGAAGGGCATCTGGCGCCCCAATGATGCGCACGAAGTCAGCTTCGGATTCCACGCGGATCGCTATTATCTCAACAGCCCGACCTACCAGACGCCAACCTGGAACGGGGGGCCGGATTCGACCAACTCGCTTTACAGCAGCAGTGTGGGCGCCACGCGAACCCTGGCCCTGTGGGCCCAGGATGCATGGCGGTTCGCTCCATTGCTCAAGTTGACGGTCGGAGGACGGCTCGAGAATTGGAAGGCATATGACGGCTACAATTTGACGACGCAGACCGACAACACGGTCACCAGCCCGACCAACGGCAACATCCTCGGCAGCCCGATCGCACAACTCCAGCCCGAGTTGAACGCGACCCGGTTTTCACCAAAGGCCTCGCTGGCGTTCGAGCCGTCCGCGGCCTGGTTGCTGACCGCCTCCGTCGGTCAGGCGTCGCGATTTCCGACCGTGGGCGAATTGTATCAGCTGTCGACGGTGGGGACGACGCCGGTGCTGCCTAACCCAAACCTGAGACCCGAGAGCGTCTTGAGCGAGGAGATTGCGCTGGAACGGAGATTTACCGATGGAAAAGTCCGGCTCTCGCTGTTCAACGAGAATGTTCATGACGCCCTGATCTCGCAATTGACGCCGCTTAATGATGGAACGGGGCGCAATGCCAGCTTTGTCACCAATGTCGACTCCATCCGCAACACCGGCGTCGAACTCGCCGCCCAGAAAAACAACGTGTTCATCCAGGGCCTCGAGCCGTTCGGAAGCGTGACATATGTCGACTCGCGGATCCTCAGCGATCCCTCGTTCGTCAGCACCACCGGCACCACCGCGGTGGGCAAGCACGTGCCCAACATCCCGATGTGGCGCGCCACCGCCGGCGTGACCTATCGGCCGGATGCGCACTGGGTGTTCACAGCGGCCATGCGCTACAGCGGCAAGCAGTACACCACGCTCGATAACACCGATGTGGTGCCGCACGTTTATCAGGCTTTCGACGGCTTCACGGTGGTGGATCTGCGCGCCCAGTACATGTTCAGCGACCAGGCCACCGTCAATCTCGGCGTCGATAATGTCGGGGACACCAAATACACCTTGTTCCACCCATTTCCGGGGCGGACCTATGTGGCGGATGTCAGGGTGAAATTCTGATCCGCCGGGCCTTTTTGGGGTGGCCTCGCGGCGTGGGCATGTTGCCCGGCGGCGGGGATGACATTCCGGTCATCCGGCGGCAAAAACGCCGATTCGGGGTCCCGAACGCTTGTGTTTTGGGCTCCGATCCGGTTTCACTGCAGAAATCCCTGTCCATAACGATTCCCGAGTGTTCCCATGCGATTGTCGCGTTTCTTTTTGCCCATCCTCAAGGAGACGCCGAAGGAGGCGGAGATCGCGTCGCATCGGCTGATGCTGCGCGCCGGCATGATGCGGCAGCAGGCGGCGGGGATCTATGCGTGGCTGCCGCTCGGCCTGCGGGTGCTGCGAAAGATCGAGCAGATCGTCCGTGAGGAGCAGAACAGGGCGGGGGCCATCGAACTGCTGATGCCGACCTTGCAACTCGCCGACCTGTGGCGGGAAAGCGGGCGCTACGACGCCTATGGTCCGGAAATGCTGCGCATCCAGGATCGCAACAAGCGCGAACTGCTGTACGGCCCGACCAACGAGGACATGATCACCGACATCTTCCGCAGCTATGTGAAGTCCTACAAGAGCCTGCCGCTCAACCTCTACCACATCCAGTGGAAGTTCCGTGACGAGCAGCGGCCGCGTTTCGGCGTGATGCGCGGGCGTGAATTCCTGATGAAGGATGCTTATTCCTTCGATATCGACAAGGACGCCGCGCGGGTCTCCTACAACAAGATGTTCGTCGCCTATCTGCGGACGTTCGCGCGAATGGGCCTGAAGGCCATTCCGATGCGGGCCGAGACCGGGCCGATCGGTGGCGACTTGTCGCATGAATTCCTGTTGCTGGCGGAGACCGGCGAGTCCGCCGTCTATTGCAACCGCGATGTGCTGGATCTGCCGGTACCCAACGAAAACGTCGATTACAACGGGGACCTGACGCCGATCATCAAGCAATGGACCGAACTCTATGCCGCGACTGAGGACGTGCACGACGCGGCCCGGTTCGAGAGCGAAGTGCCGCAAGACAAGCGGGTGCACACCCGCGGCATCGAGGTCGGCCAGATCTTCTATTTCGGCACCAAGTATTCCGAGCCGATGAAGGCGCAGGTGATGGGCACCGACGGCAAGGAAGTGCCGATCCATGGCGGCTCCTATGGAGTCGGCGTCTCGCGCCTGGTGGGTGCGATCATCGAGGCGTTTCATGACGAGAACGGCATCAAGTGGCCGGAGCCGGTCGCGCCGTTCCGTGTCGCTCTACTCAACTTGAAGCAGGGCAGCGCCGATACCGATGCGGCGTGCGAGAAGCTGTATGCAGCGCTTGCCGCCCAGGGTGTCGATGTTCTGTACGACGACCGTGACGAACGCCCCGGCGCGAAGTTCGCGACCGCCGACCTGATCGGCATCCCCTGGCAAGTGATGGTCGGCCCGAAGGGCCTGGCCGAAGGCAAGGTCGAACTGAAGCGTCGCAGCGACGGCGAACGCGAACTGCTGACGCCGGACGACGTGCTCGCCCGGCTGGCCGCATGAGTTGTTCATCGGAGCGGCGGTGCGCAGGCCGGACCCGAATTAGCCCCAATCGTGTGAAATCCGTGTCATGGATGAACCGATGAGCGAGCCTGTCCGAACCGCCCCCTTTGCGCCCTTCGAGTGGATGCTGTCGTCGCGCTACCTGCGCGCGCGCCGCAAGGAAGGCTTCATTTCCGTCATCGCCGGCTTCTCGTTCCTCGGCATCATGCTGGGGGTCGCGACGCTGATCATCGTCATGGCGGTGATGAACGGCTTCCGCAAAGAGCTGCTGGACAAGATTCTCGGTCTGAACGGCCACCTCGTGGTGCAGCCGCAGGAATCGACCCTGACCGACTGGAAGGAAGTGGCCGAACGGATCAACGCGGTGCAGGGTATCCGTCTGGCGGCGCCGGTGATCGATGGCCAAGCGCTGGCGTCCTCGCCCTTCAATGCCGCGGGTGTGTTCGTGCGCGGGATCCGCGCTCAGGACCTCGACAACGTGACGTCGATTGCGAAGAACATCAAGCAAGGCACGCTGGAAGGGTTTGACGAGGGGCAGGGCATCGCCATTGGCCGCCGGTTGGCCGATCAGTTGTCGGTGCATGCGGGTGACAGTGTCACCCTGGTGGCGCCGCGCGGCGCTGTGACGCCGATGGGAACGACACCGCGGATCAAGCCGTACAAGGTGACGGCGGTGTTCGAGATCGGCATGTCCGAATACGACGCCTCGTTCGTGTTCATGCCGCTTGCGGAGGCGCAGGCCTATTTCAACCGCGCCAACGATGTCACCGCGATCGAGATCTACACCGACAACCCCGACAAGGTCGATTTCTACCGCAAGGCCGTGATCGAAGCCGCCGGCCGGCCGATCTTCCTGGTCGACTGGCGGACGCGCAACGCCACCTTCTTCAATGCGTTGCAGGTCGAGCGCAACGTCATGTTCCTGATCCTGACTTTGATCGTACTGGTGGCGGCGCTCAATATCGTCTCCGGCCTGATCATGCTGGTGAAGGACAAGAGCAGCGACATCGCAATCCTGCGCACCATGGGCGCCTCGCAGGGCTCGGTCATGCGTGTCTTTCTGATCACCGGCTCGGCCATCGGGGTGGTCGGCACCATTGTCGGATTTCTGGTTGGGCTCGTGGTCTGCCTGAACATCGAATCTATCCGGCAGTTTTTGTCCTGGATGACCAACACCCAGCTGTTTTCCCCCGAGCTCTACTTTCTGTCGAAGCTGCCGGCGGAAATGGACGTGGGAGAAACCGCAGCCGTGGTCATCATGGCCCTGACGCTGTCGTTCCTGGCGACGCTGTATCCATCGTGGCGCGCCGCGCGCCTCGATCCCGTCGACGCCCTTCGGTACGAGTAGGGCATGACGATGGCGGGGGACGCGGAAGACACACCAGCGATCTATCTTCACGGCATCCGCCGCCAGTATCGGCAGGGCGAGGCGGTGCTCACGATTCTCGACGGCGCCAAGCTGGCGTTATGGCCGGGACAGTCGGTGGCGCTGGTGGCGCCGTCGGGCTCGGGCAAATCGACATTGCTGCATATCGCGGGCTTGCTGGAGACGCCTGACGAGGGTGAGGTTTATGTCGCCGGCACGCCAACCTCGGGCCTGTCCGATGCCCAGCGCACCCAGATGCGACGCACCGACATCGGCTTCGTCTACCAGTCGCACCGCCTGCTGCCGGAGTTCACCGCGCTCGAAAACGTCATGCTGCCGCAGATGATCCGCGGCCTGAAGCGGTCCGAGACCATCCAGCGGGCGAAGGAAATCCTCTCTTATCTGGGTCTGAGCGAGCGCGTTACCCATCGGCCGGCCGAGTTATCCGGCGGCGAACAGCAGCGTGTGGCGATCGCGCGTGCGGTCGCCAATGCGCCGCGGGTGCTGCTCGCTGACGAACCGACCGGAAATCTTGATCCGCATACCGCCGATCATGTGTTCCAGGCGCTGATGCAATTGGTGCGGGCGACACGGGTCGCCATGCTGATCGCCACGCACAACATGGAATTGGCGGCCCGCATGGACCGCCGGGTGTCGCTCGAGGACGGTCACGTCGTCGAACTGGATTAGCGCGTTGCCGAGCGAAAGGTGTGCCAGCGAACCGGCCCGCGCCGATTCGCCTGGTCTCGCGGGCAGTCCCGTCGTGTGGGATTAATCGGGTAGAGATCAGTAGTCCCGGGTGTGGCGGCGGCGCGGCCGTCGGCGAGGGGCCGGCTCTTCGTCATAGCTTTCGACGCGCGCGGCATAGGCCGGGTTGTAGAGACAGGTTGCGCCGATGCCGGAGGCCGACGCGTTGCATTGCGCCATCGAGAAGTACCGGCAGTCCGTCAGGTCGTCTCTCCAGTGCAGGCAGATCGGTGCTTGTGCCTGGGCCGGTGTCACCGATGTGGCGATCCCCATGCCGAAACCCGTCACCGCGATTGCCGCCAATAAGATCTTTCGCATTCCAACTCCCGCCGATTCGGCCGACTCTCAATAGTACTCTTTGTACCAGTGTTTCTTCCTGGCCCGCACCCGAGGAGCCGGCTCGTCGTTGAAGGAGGAACGTCCTCCCCCTGCAAAGGCCGCATTGGCCCGGCATGCTCCGCCGGTCCCCGATGCCGCCGCCATGCACTGCGCCATGGAGCTGAAGCTGCAATCGTTGCGGTCACGGTCATATAGGCAAACCGGATAGGTCGTGCCAGCGGAAGCTGGCGGCGGAACGAAACCAACGACCAGTCCAAGCCCCAACGCGGCCAAAACGGCCGACATGATGCTTCGCATTCCACCCTCCTGCCGGCTCTCGACAATTCAGAGGTCTTGCGCGCACCAAGCCTTGTCGGCCGGGGTCCGTCAAACCACGCCGGTGCGTTGACGGCTGCAAAACCACTTACGTTTGTGGCGTCACTTCGTTCCCGGTTCAATCCGGCGGTCGGGTGAGGCGTTGCGGAAAAGACCTTCGGAAACCGGCTTCGCCGGGGTTGCGGTCGGCGGTGGCGGGGGCATATTGGCGGTATGAAACGATATGCAAAGCAGATCGCCATGTTCGCGGGGACCGCCGCCTGTGTCGCCGTACTCACGGCGTTCCTGGCGCACGATGCCCTGGGCGGATCGACCAGAACCATCCGTCGCGACGCCCTCGAAGGCGCAACCTTCCTCGGTCTGGCGCTGATCTCGGGTGTTCTCCTCCCGAAAGACCGGGGATAACGACCTACGGTCAAAAGCCCAGCCTGACCGACCTGTGCCCCTGAGGCCGTGCCTTGAGACCTGGGGGAATTAACCAGTGCGGTCCTTTTTCCGTGTCCCCGATGGGCGGCACTTGACTCAAAGAACAAAAAAGGAACATTGTTCTTCATATGTTCCTTTGGCTTGTGGTGAGCGCAAGGGACGGCCTGAAAAGGGGTCCATGATGTTGAGAACATTTGTCGAAGAAGCCGCCGCGCTGGCATCGATCGTGCTGTTCGTCGGAATGGTCGCGATCTGGGCGCAGGTCATCCCGCAGCTCTGAGGCGGACAGCTTGGGGAAAAGCAGGAGAGGTTGGCGGCCGTGGTCATCGAACGTGGACAGCGCCGCGTCCAGACTTCACTGTCGGTGGGCCGAGTCGTGTGAACGGCGGCGCTGAGCCGTCGAACGCCGGTTCCCTTGCCGCCAGTCCTGCCGCTCGGCCGGGCCCGAAAGGGACGTCCTCAAGCTGATTAAATTCCATGGCCTCTGCTGGTTTCGTCCACCTTCACGTTCATTCGGCCTATTCGCTGCTGCAGGGCGCGATCAAGATCGGCGGTCTCGCCGAACTTGCCAAGGCCGACCATCAGCCGGCGCTGGCGCTCACCGACACCGACAACATGTTCGGTGCGCTGGAATTTTCCGACAAGATGGCAGCTTCGGGCATCCAGCCGATTGTCGGCTGCGCGATTGCGGTCGATTTCGGCGATATCGAGGCAGGCTCGCGCAGTTCACTGGCGTCGACCCCCGGCCGTATCGTGCTGCTGGCAGCGCGGGAGGTTGGTTATCGCAGCCTGATGAAGCTGAACTCTCGTGCGTTCCTCGAAACGCCGGTGCATCAGTCGCCGCATATCAAGTTCGACTGGCTGCAAGGCGAGACCGAGGGCCTGATCGCTCTGACCGGCGGTCCGGAAGGCCCGATTTCGCTCGCGATCAATGCCGATCAGGCAGCCCTGGCGGCCATCCGCTGTGAGCGCCTGGCGGAGCTGTTCGGTGACCGGCTGTATATCGAACTGCAACGCCACGGCCTCGACAGCGAGCGACGCGCCGAGCCGGCGCTGATCGACCTGGCGTACGGCAAGGGCCTGCCGCTGGTGGCGACCAACGAGCCGTATTTCGCCACTGCCGAAGACTACGAAGCCCATGATGCGCTGTTGTGCATCGCGGGTGGCCGGCTGATCGCCGAGACCGACCGCAACCAGCTGACGCCTGACCATCGTTTCAAGACCAGGGCCGAGATGGCGGTGCTGTTCGCGGACATTCCCGAAGCGCTGGCCTCGACCCTCGAAATCGCCGAGCGCTGTGCCTATCGCCCCCTGACCCGCAAGCCGCTGCTGCCACGTTTCACCGTTGGTGCCGCAAGTGGCGGCGACGCGGCGAGCGAAGAGGCGGCCGAATTGCGCCGCCAGGCGGAAGAGGGACTGCGAGCGCGTATCACGTTGCACGGTGTCGCGCCGGGCATGGCGGAGGAAGAATACCACGCGCGGCTCGCGTTCGAGATCGATGTCATCAACCGCATGAATTATGCGGGCTACTTCCTGATCGTGTCCGACTTCATCAAGTGGGCGAAGGCGCACGGTATTCCGGTGGGGCCGGGCCGTGGTTCGGGCGCAGGCTCTCTGGTGGCTTACGCGCTGACTGTCACCGACCTCGATCCGCTTCGCTTCGGGCTGCTGTTCGAGCGCTTCCTCAATCCCGAACGCGTCTCGATGCCGGACTTCGACATCGACTTCTGCCAGGACCGCCGCGACGAGGTGATCCGCTATGTGCAGGATCGCTACGGCCGTGACCAGGTGGCCCAGATCATCACCTTCGGAACGCTGCAGGCGCGTGGCGTGCTGCGCGACGTCGGCCGCGTGCTGCAGATGCCTTATGGCCAGGTCGACAAGCTGACCAAGCTGGTGCCGCAAAACCCGGCCGCGCCCGTCACCCTGTCCGCGGCGATCGAAAGCGAGCCGAAGCTGCAGGCGTTTCGCGACGAGGATCCGGTGGTCGCGCGCGCCTTCGCCATCGCGCAAAAGCTCGAGGGCCTGACCCGCCATGCTTCGACCCACGCCGCCGGCGTGGTGATCGGTGACCGGCCGCTGAGCCAGTTGGTGCCGCTCTATCGCGATCCGAAATCCGACATGCCGGTCACCCAGTTCAACATGAAATGGGTGGAGCCGGCCGGCCTGGTCAAGTTCGACTTCCTCGGCCTGAAGACGCTGACCGTGCTCGATGTTGCCGTGAAGTTGCTGAAGCAGCGCAATGTCGAACTCGATCTCGGTACGCTGCCGATCAACGATCCGCCAAGTTACGCCATGCTGGCGCGCGGCGAAGTGGTCGGCGTGTTCCAGGTTGAAAGCCAGGGCATGCGGCGCGCGCTGGTCGACATGCGGCCTGACCGTTTCGAAGACATCATCGCGCTGGTCGCGCTTTATCGTCCCGGTCCGATGGCGAACATCCCGACCTATTGCGCGCGCAAGCATGGCGACGAGGAGCCGGAATACCTGCATCCGATGCTGGAGCCGATCCTGAAGGAAACCTTCGGCGTCATCATCTACCAGGAACAGGTGATGCAGATCGCCCAGGCGATGTCGGGCTACTCGCTCGGCGAAGCCGATCTGTTGCGCCGCGCCATGGGCAAGAAGATCCGCGCCGAAATGGAGAAGCAGCGCGCGCGCTTCATCTCCGGCGCGGTCGAGCACAACATCAAGAAGGACCAGGCCGACACCATCTTCGAACTGCTGGCCAAGTTCGCCGACTACGGCTTCAACAAGAGTCACGCCGCCGCCTACGCGCTGGTCTCCTTCCAGACCGCCTATATGAAGGCGCATCATCCGGTGGAGTTCATGGCGGCGTCGATGACGCTGGATATGGGCAACACCGACAAGCTGTCGGAATTCCGCGCCGAGGTGCAGCGGCTGGAGATCAAGCTGGTACCGCCGTCGATCAATCGCTCGGGCGTCACCTTCGAGGTCAGCGAGGGCAAGATCTTCTACGCGCTCGCGGCGCTCAAGGGTGTCGGTGCTCAGGCGGTGCAGCAGATCATCGAAGCGAGAGGCGACAAGGCGTTCACGTCGATCGCGGATTTCGCATCGCGGGTCAATCCGCGCGCGATCAACAAGCGCGTGCTGGAAAGCCTTGCGGCGGCGGGGGCCTTCGACGAACTCGACAACAATCGGGCGCGGGTGTTCGCCGGTGCGGACGCCATCCTCGCCGCCTGTCAGCGCAGCCACGCGGCCGTGACGATCGGGCAGAACGACATGTTCGGAAGTCTCCCGGATGCGCCTTCGGTCATCCTGCCGACGATCGAACCATGGCTGCCGGCGGAACGGCTGCAACGCGAGTATGACGCCATCGGCTTCTTCCTCTCGGGACATCCGCTGGACGATTACAAAGCGGTGCTGAAACGCCTGAACACCCAGTCGTGGGCGGAGTTCTCGCAGGCCGTGAAGAACGGCCGGACCGCGGGCAAGGTCGCTGCCACCGTGGTGTCGCGCATGGAGCGCCGCACCAAGACCGGCAACAAGATGGGCATCATCGGCCTGTCCGATCCCACCGGGCATTTCGAGGCGGTGTTGTTCTCCGAGGCACTGGGACAGTTCCGCGACATGCTGGAGCCGGGGCTTGCCGTCCTGCTGTCACTAGGGGCCGAATTGCAGGGCGACGACGTTCGCGCCCGCATCAACAATGTCGAATTGCTGGACAACGCCGCCGCCAAGACCTCGATGGGCCTGAAGATCTTCGTGCGCGATGCCAAGCCGCTGGACTCGATCGCGAGGCGTCTGGCCATGCCGGAAGCGGCGGCCAATGGCGGCCCGCGGCCCGCGGCGCCGAAGCCGGTCGCCAGCGCCGCGCCGCCACGCTCCGCCGGCGATGGAGAGGTGACCCTTGTCATGATGCTCGACCTCGAGACCGAGGTGGAGATGAAGCTGCCGGGCCGGTTCAAGGTCTCGCCCCAGATTGCCGGGGCGCTCAAGGCTGTGACCGGCGTGGTCGACGTGCAGACGATCTGAGTCGCGGTCCAAATCTCTCATTCGAGAGTGCGCCGGGGTCACCCGACCCGGCGCCAGCGACCGGCAGTTATGCGATCGCGCCTTAATGGCAACGCTTTTCGTTCAAACGATGTTCAGCCTAATCTCCGCTCAATGCAGCAATCACTGCTGCCATCATGACCGGGACGGAAATGCCATGCGCCTGACCAGAGCTGTGTCGATCTTGTCCGCCTGCCTGATCGTCATGTCCGCGCTGCCGGGATTGATTCGATCGGCCTCGGCCCAGCAACAACCGCAGGAGAAGCGCATTGCACTGGTGGTCGGCAACGGCGCGTATGCCAAGTCGCCGCTCGCCACCGCCGCCAACGATGCCGGCCTGATTGCGCAAACCCTGCAGGCCGCGGGCTTCGACGTGGTCGGCGCCCGCGATCTCGATGGCGACACCCTGCGCAAGAGCTTCCGCGATTTTGTCCAGAAGGCCGAGGCGTCCGGTCCCGACACCGTCGCGATGGTCTATCTTGCGGGTTATGGGCTGCAGTTGGCCGGCGAGAACTATTTCATCCCGGTCGACTCGACCGTCAATCGCGACACCGACATTCCAGTCGAAGGCCTGCGGATCAGCGACTATCTGCGCCAGCTCGCCGCGCTGCCCCTGAAGGCCGGAATCGTGGTGCTCGATGCCGCGCGGCAACAGCCCTTCATCGAGGGCGGCCAGCAGATCGCCAGCGGCCTCGCGCTGGTCGACCCCGAGGCTCACATGCTGATCGCCTTCAATGCGGCGCCCGGCACGATCGCGCCGGCCGAGCAGGGAGCTTATGGAATCTACGCACAATCGCTGGCGGAAATGATCCGCACCGGCGGATTGCCGTTGCCCGAAGTCTTCAATCGTCTGCGGTTGCGCGTCAACGAAGCCAGCAAGGGCGCGCAGGTGCCGTGGGATGCACAGAAGGTCGATGCGCCCTTCATGTTCTTCGACCGTGCGCCGGATGCGCCGGCCCCGGCGCCTGCCGATCAGGTCGCGGCGATGCGCGACAAGCCGATTCGTGATTTGGGCGCCCAGGACGCCTACAGCGCGGCGCTCGAGCGCGACACACTGCAGGGCTATGAGGATTTCCTTGCTGCCTATCCCAGCGATCCGATGGCCAAGCGGGTGAGGGCAATCGTCGCCGCGCGACGCGAGGCGATCACCTGGCGCCGCACCTATCGCGCCGACACACCGGAAGCCTACTGGTCGTATCTGCGGCGCTACTCACGCGGACCGCATGCCGCCGACGCCCGTCGCCGCCTCGCCATTCTCACCGCGCCGCTGGAGCCGCCGCAGACGTTCGCTGCTATCGACTACGATGTGCCGCCGCCGCCGCCGGACGAGATCGTCTATGTCGATCGGCCGGTGCTGATGTTCAGCGATCCTGAGTTTGATTTCGCACCGCCGCCACCGCCGCCGGTGTATTACCTGCCGCCGCCGCCGCCCGATTTCATCGACCTGGAGCCGCCGCCGCCGCCGGACGGGCTGTTCATGCTGCCGCAACCGTTCTTCGTGCCGATCCCGGTCTATGTCAGTCCGCCGATCTATGTGGCGCCGCCGCCCAACAACATCATCTTCGCCAACATCCACAACACGACCATCATCAACACGGTCATCAACAAGACCGTCATCAACAACCCGCCGCCGGGACAGGTTCAGCCGGGTGGCCCCAACATTCCGCCCGGAGCCAAGGGCGGGGCTGGTCCTGGCGCTGGACCTGGCGCTGGAGCAGGCCCGCTGCCGCCGGGCACCAAAGGTCCCGCTGGGCCCGGCGGGGCCCCGCGGGTTGCCGTTGGGCCGGCCCTGCCGGGCGCGGTCCAGCAAAAGGCCGCGCTGATCCAGCAGGGAAAGGCGCCGATGCCGCAGAGCGCCCTGATCAATCCGCGGGCGAAACCCGGAACACCGGGAGCCATTCCCGCCAGTGCATCATCCCCGAATGCACCGCCAAAGCCCGGGGCGCCGCCGCCGAATGCACTGCCGCCGGCACAGGCGCTGCCGAAGGCGAACGCCCTGCCGGTTCCGGGAACCAAGGGCGCGCCTCCGCCACCCCCGGGAACGGCTGGCCCCGCCCCAGGCACCCCTGGTCCTGGCCGTCCCGGTGTGAATCCACCGCCGGCGGGAGCGGGGACGCCCCAGCCTCCGAATCCAAATGCGGCCGGTCACCAGCTCCCCGGCCAGCCCAATGCGCCGGCAGGTCAGGTCGAGCATCCTGCCGGGCGCCCTGGCGGTGCTGTTCCGGAAATCGCCCCGCGGCCGGGAGCGGCACCTCCATTGGCGCATCCGCCTGCAGCCGGTCCCTCTGGACCGCCGCCTGCGGTGGTTGCGAAGCCTGAGATTCGCCCGCAAGTTCAAAGGCCTGCGTCGCCACCCCCGCGAGCGGCCGCGCCACCCCCGCGGGCTGCACCGCCGCCGCGGGTTGCTCCACCGCCGCGCGCGGCGCCGCCTCCGCGCCCGGCACCGGTCGCGCGACCCGCGCCGCCACCCCGGATGGCGCCACCGCCGCGGCCCGCGCCTCCGGTGGCACGTCCGGCGCCGCCGCCGCGGATGGCCCCGCCACCTCCGCCACGGGCGGCCCCGCCGCCACCGCCAAGGGCAGCGCCGCCACCCCCGCGGCCGGCGCCTCCGCCGCCACGGCCGGCCCCGCCGGCTGCCAAGAAGTGCCCGCCGAACGTTCCGCGCTGCTGAAGGTGGGCCGCGATCAGGGCCGGTCAGACCTCGATCCGAGGCTGGCCGGCCCGGTTCCGAACGCCGGCCCGGAGGGTCCTCGGACCGCAAATAGCTGCTGGAAATCCTTGCGTTGCGGGTGGGGCGCCGCTATACACCGCCGCATCTCACACGGAAACATGGCTTGAAAGGCCGTCCGGTGGCATCCGGGCCGCGAGGCTCGTTATGCTCACACGTTTCCGGAGGAACCAACCGGAGAATACACAATGGCACTACCCGAATTTTCTATGCGTCAGCTGCTTGAAGCTGGCGTGCACTTTGGTCACCAATCGCACCGCTGGAATCCGAAGATGGCGGATTACATCTTCGGTGCCCGCAACAACATCCATATCATCGACCTCGCGCAGACCGTGCCGTTGCTGCACCGTGCGCTGCAGGCCGTCAGCGATACCGTCGCCAAGGGCGGCCGTATCCTGTTCGTCGGCACCAAGCGCCAGGCCCAGGACGGCGTGGCCGATGCAGCCAAGCGTTCGGCGCAGTACTTCGTCAATTCGCGCTGGCTCGGCGGCACGCTGACCAACTGGAAGACGATTTCCGGCTCGATCAAGCGCCTGCGCCACCTCGATGAGATCCTCGCCTCCAGCGAGGGTCAGCAGTACACCAAGAAGGAGCGCCTCGATCTGCAGCGCGAGCGCGACAAGCTCGACCGCTCGCTCGGCGGCATCAAGGACATGGGCGGCTTGCCCGACATGATCTTCGTGATCGACACCAACAAGGAAGACATCGCCATCCAGGAGGCCCAGCGGCTGAACATCCCGGTTGCGGCGATCGTCGACACCAACTGCGATCCCAAGGGCATCACCTACCTGGTGCCGGGCAACGACGACGCCGGTCGCGCCATCAGCCTGTATTGCGACCTGATCGCGCGTGCCGCGATCGACGGCATTTCGCGGGCGCAGGGCGAGCAGGGCATCGATATCGGCGCGCTGGCGAACCCGACGCGTGAGGAGCTTCCCGCCGCTGACGAGAAGCCCGGCTTCCAGGGTCTGGCCGGCCCGCGCGGCGTGGCGGACGATCTAAAGAAGCTGACCGGTGTGTCCGGCGCGATCGAGAAGAAGCTGAACGATCTCGGCATCTTCCACTACTGGCAGCTCGCTGCGCTCGATCACGACACCGCCCACCACATCGGCGAAGAGGTTGGCCTGCCGGGCCGCGCCGACAGCTGGGTCGCCAAGGCCAAGGAACTGACCGCGGAAGCGGAATAACGAACGCGAAACTGTTTCGGGAAGCCCGGATCGGCTTCCCGAAACGGCTTTGAACGGATTTCGCGGCCACGACACAGTGGCCGGATAGTTTCCCGCAATTCGAATCGGGACGTGACGCTCGGATGGCCGCCATTGGCGCGGATCGGCGCTCACCTGCAGAGGACATTCAAATGGCAACGATTACCGCGGCGATGGTCAAGGAACTGCGCGACAAGACCGGCGCAGGCATGATGGATTGCAAGCAGGCGCTCAACGAGACCAACGGCGACATGGAGGCCGCGGTCGACTGGTTGCGCAAGAAGGGGCTTTCCAAGGCCGCCAAGAAGGCCGGCCGCGTCGCCGCCGAAGGTCTGATCGGCGCCGTGCTTGCGGGCACCAAGGGCGTGCTGGTGGAAGTCAATTCCGAAACCGACTTCGTCGGCCGCAACGAGCAGTTCCAGGGACTGGTCAAGATGATCGGCCAGGTCGCGCTGCATCATGCCGGCGCCGACGTCGAGAAGATCAAGGCCGCCAAGGTCGGCGACGTGACGGTGGAAACCGCCATTGCCGACGCCATCGCGACCATCGGCGAGAACATGACGCTGCGCCGCGCCGCCGAGCTGTCGGTCGACAAGGGCGTGGTTGCGAGCTACCTGCACAACGCGGTAACCGACGGCCTCGGCAAGATGGGCGTGATCGTTGCGCTGGAATCGGCCGGCAAGACCGACGAACTGACCACGCTTGGCCGTCAGCTTGCGATGCATGTCGCAGCCGCCAATCCGGCCGCGCTCGACGCCGCCAGCCTCGATCCCGAGACCGTGCGCCGCGAAAAGGACGTGTTGGCCGACAAGTATCGCCAGCAGGGCAAGCCCGACAACGTGATCGAGAAGATCGTCGAGTCCGGCCTGAAGACCTACTACAAGGAAGTCTGCCTGCTCGAACAGGCGTTCATTCACGACACCGGCAAGTCGGTTGCGCAGGCCGTGAAGGAAGCTGAGGGTAAGGTCGGCGCGCCTATCAAGGTCGCGGGCTTTGTGCGCTATGCTCTGGGCGAGGGAATCGAGAAGCAGGAGTCCGATTTCGCCGCCGAGGTCGCCGCCGCCAGCGGACAAAAGAAGCCCGACTGAGCGAGGTTTTCGGAGTCCTGGTTCATCGAAAGGGAGCTATCGCGCCATGGGTGAACCGGTCTATCGACGCGTCGTGATCAAGCTTTCCGGCGAGTATCTGGCCGGTTCGCAGTCGTTCGGCATCGACCAGCCGACGATCGACCGGATTGCCGGTGACCTGATCAAGGCCCGTGAGCTCGGGGTCGAGATTGCCGTCGTCATCGGCGGCGGCAATATCTTCCGTGGTGTCGAGGTCTCCAACCGCGGCGTGTCGAGGCCGACCGGCGACACCATGGGCATGCTCGCCACCATGATGAACTGCCTCGCGCTTGACGCTGCGCTCGAGCGCAAGGGTCAGCCGGCGCGGACGCTGTCCGCGTTCGTCATGCCGGAGATCAGCGAGCTCTTCACCCGCAGCGCCACGCACAAGTACCTCTCCGAAGGCCGCATCGTCCTGCTGGGCGGCGGCACCGGAAACCCGTTCTTCACCACCGACACCACGGCGGTGCTGCGCGCCGGCGAAATCGGCGCCCAGGCGGTGCTCAAGGCCACCAACGTCGATGGGGTCTACAACGCCGACCCGAAAAAGGACCCGTCCGCCAAGCGATTCGAGCGCCTGACGCATTCGCAGGCCCTGGAAGGCGGCTATAAGGTGATGGATGCGACCGCGTTCGCCCTTGCTCGTGAAACCGGGGTGCCTATCATCGTGTTTTCCATCGCCGAGCCGGGCTCGATCGGTGCGATCTTGAATGGGACCGGGCGGGGAACCATCGTCGCGGGATAGGGGATCGCGGGAGGATGTGCGCGTTGCGAAACGCGCGATTGCGAAGCGACTATCGACAAGAAGGAAAAGACCATGGCGACCGGGACTTTCGATCTCAACGAATTGAAGCGCCGCATGCAGGGCGCGACCCAATCGCTTAAGCACGAACTCGGCGGCTTGCGGACCGGCCGTGCGGCGGCCTCGATGCTGGAACCCGTGCAGGTCGAGGCTTATGGCAGCCATATGCCGCTCAATCAGCTCGCCACCGTGAGCGTGCCTGAGCCGCGCCTGCTGTCGGTGCAGGTCTGGGACAAGTCGATGGTGCACGCAGTGGAAAAGGCCATCGTCAATTCCAACCTCGGCCTCAGCCCGGCCACCGAAGGCCAGGTGCTGCGCCTGCGCATTCCCGAACTCAACCAGGAGCGCCGCAAGGAGCTGGTGAAGGTGGCGCATAAATATGCCGAAGCCGCGCGCGTGGCGGTTCGCCATGTCCGGCGCGACGGCATCGACGTCGTCAAGAAACTCGAGAAGAATCACGAGATCTCCGAAGACGATCAGGTGCGCCACACCAACGAGATCCAGAAGGCGACCGACGCCACGATCACGGAAATCGATCAGTTGCTGGCCACCAAAGAAAAGGAAATCCTCACCGTTTGAGGAATCACCCAATGTCGAACGGCGCGTCGCCCCATCCAGATGAACCGGCTCGGCCGGAGACGCCGCGGCATGTCGCGATCATCATGGACGGCAATGGACGCTGGGCTGCCGCCCGCGGCCTGCCACGCGGTGAGGGCCATCGGCGCGGGGTGGAAGCGTTGCGGCGCGTGGTGCGCGCCTCCCATGAACTTGGGATTTCCTATCTGACGATTTATTCGTTCAGTTCGGAGAACTGGTCGCGCCCCGCCACCGAAATCGGCGATCTGTTCGGCCTGCTGCGCCGTTTTATCCGCAACGATCTGGCGACATTGCATCGCGATGGTGTTCGGGTTCGTGTCATCGGCGTGCGCGAAGGCCTTGAGCAGGACATTCGCGCGCTGCTGGCGGAAGCCGAAGAACTGACCAAGGACAATACGGCGCTGACGCTGGTCGTCGCTTTCAATTACGGGTCGCGGCAGGAAATTGCGCACGCGGCGCAGCAACTGGCGCGTGAGGTTGCCGACGGCAAGCGCGCGGTGGAGAGCATCACCGCCGAGACCCTCGGCCGTTATCTCGACGCGCCCGACATTCCCGATCCGGACATGATTATCCGCACCAGCGGCGAACAGCGGCTGTCGAACTTCCTGATGTGGCAGGCGGCCTACAGCGAACTGGTGTTCGTGCCGATCCACTGGCCTGATTTTGATCGGACCGCGCTCGAGGGGGCGATCGCCGAATATGCCCGGCGCGAGCGGCGTTTTGGCGGCCTCGCCGCCAAAACCGGATCATGATCGGCGTGGCTGACGACAACGCCACGCGCACGGCGGCGACCGATCAGGGATCGCGCAATCTGCTGATGCGGGTGATCGCCGCGCTCGTCCTGGCGCCGCTGACTATCGCGATCGCTTATGCCGGTGGCTGGCTGTGGGCAGTTCTGGTGATGCTTGCGGCGATCGGCCTCTACGTCGAATGGCTGATGATCGTCGGTGCATCGCGCAATGTCGCAGGGACTGTCGTGGGCGTGGTGGCGCTTGTCGCCGCGGGCTTCTGCTTGATGGCGGGCAGGGTCGATCTTGCGGTTGCGGCTGTCGCGATCGGTGCGGTGGCCGCAGCTGTCGCGGGATCAGGCCTGCGATCCTGGACCGCAGGTGGCGCATTGTACGCGGGGCTTGCGTTGCTGGCTTCGGTGGTGGTCCGGTTTGATCCCACGGCCGGTTTTCTCGCGCTGGTCTTCGTCCTGTTGATCGTCTGGATCACGGATATCGGGGGGTATTTCGCCGGCCGGGGCATCGGTGGCCCCAAGCTTTGGCCGCGCGTCAGCCCGAAGAAAACCTGGGCCGGCGCGGTCGGAGGGCTGGCCGGCAGTCTGGTCGTGGCGACGGTATTCGCGGTTGCCGGCTTTGGCCGGATGGGTCCGATGCTGCTGCTGGCGACGGTCCTTTCAGTGGTGTCGCAACTCGGCGACCTGTTTGAATCCGCGGTGAAACGCAATTTCGGGGTAAAGGATTCCAGCCACATCATTCCGGGGCACGGCGGACTGCTGGATCGGCTGGATGGCTTTGTCGCGGCGATTGTTGTCGCGGCGCTGATCGGTGTTTTGCGCGGCGGTATTGATGGTGTCGGCCGCGGTCTTATGGTTTGGTGAGTCAAATGAGCGCAGTACCCTTGAAGACGATCGATCAGACCCGCTCCGTACAGCAGCGGGTCGTGACCGTATTGGGCGCAACCGGATCGATCGGCGACAGCACGATGGATTTGCTGCGGCGCGGCGGAGACCGTTATCGGGTCGAGGCGATCTCCGCCAACAGCAATGTCGATGCGCTGGCCAAGCTCGCCCGTGAGTTCAATGTCGCGTTTGCCGCGATCGCCGACCAGACGCGGTTGGGCGAATTGAAGGAGGCTCTCTCAGGCACGGGAATCGCCTGCGGTGCTGGCGAATCGGCTGTGATCGAGGCGGCTGCGCGTCCGTCGGACTGGCTGATGGCGGCAGTCAGCGGCGCGGCCGGGCTGAAGCCGGCGCTGGCCGCAGTTGATCGTGGCGCCACCGTTGCTTTGGCCAACAAGGAATGCCTGGTGTGTGCCGGCGAGATTTTCATGCAGCGGGCCATGAAGGCGGGAGCGAAGGTCCTCCCGGCCGATTCCGAGCATAATGCGCTGTTTCAGGCTCTCTCGTCCGGCAACCGCGAAGAGCTCACACGGGTCATCATCACGGCCTCGGGCGGTCCGTTCCGGACCTGGCCCGTGGAGCAGATCGAGCAGGCGACGCTGGAGCAGGCGCTCAAGCATCCGAACTGGTCGATGGGGCAGAAGATTACCATCGATTCCGCATCGATGATGAACAAGGGCCTTGAGGTCATCGAGGCCGCGCACCTGTTCGCCCTGTCCGCCGATGAGATCGACGTGCTGGTTCACCCGCAATCCATCATTCACAGCATGGTCGAGTTCGTTGACCGCTCGGTGGTGGCCCAGCTCGGTGCGCCCGACATGCGCACCCCGATTGCCCATTGCCTGGGCTGGCCTGACCGGATTCCCGGTCCGGCGGCTCGGCTCGACCTCGCCGCGATCGGTCAACTGACATTCGAGGCTCCGGACCTGAAGCGGTTCCCGGGATTGCGGCTGGCGTTCGAATCGCTGCGGGCGGGAGGCGGGGCGTCGACGGTCTATAATGCGGCCAACGAGATCGCCGTCGCCGCATTCGTCGATCGCAGGATCAAGTTCGGCATGATCGCGCGACTGGTTGAGGCCACCATCGAAACGGCCATCGCCAACGGATCGGCGAAAACGCCCGCAACCGCGGACGACGCGATCGCCATTGACCATAACGCGCGAATTATCGCTGCCACCCTCTTGCCTCAAATTGCCGCAAAGGCATCCTAGAGGGTTGGGAGTGGGGCCCTGCGCTCCAGGACGAGGAACGGATGTCCGAAATTTTTGTGCACACTTTCAGTACCTTAAGCCATACTCTGATCGGCTATGTCATTCCTTTCCTGTTCGTTCTGACGATTGTCGTGTTCTTTCACGAGCTCGGGCACTTCCTGGTGGCGCGCTGGGCAGGGGTGAAGGTTCTCACCTTTTCGCTGGGATTTGGCCCCGAGATCGCCGGCTTCAACGACCGTCATGGCACCCGCTGGAAGATTTCGGCAATTCCGCTCGGCGGCTACGTCAAGTTCTTCGGGGACGAGAGCGAAGCCAGCACGCCGTCCGCGGATAGCCTCGCGGCGATGACCGCCGAGGAGCGTGTGCACAGCTTCCATTTCAAGAAGGTTGGGCCGCGAGCCGCCATCGTGGCCGCTGGCCCAATCGCCAACTTCATCCTCTCGATCCTGATTTTCGCAGGGCTTTTCACCTTCCTGGGCAAGCCGTCGATGACGGCCCAGGTGGATACCGTGCAGCCGGGCAGCGCTGCCGCCTCCGCCGGTTTTCAGTCCGGCGACGTGGTCACCGCGATCGATGGCAAAGTCATCGATAGTTTTGCCGATATGCAGCGCATTGTCTCGATCAATGCAGGCGAGAAGCTGACTTTCACGATCAAGCGGGGTGGGGCGCCCGTCACCCTGCAGGCCACGCCCGAGCTGCGTGAGATCAAGGACAATTTCGGCAACACCCAGCGACTCGGTATTCTGGGAATCACGCGCTCCAGCACGCCGGGCGAGGTGGTGACCCAGCCGGTGGATCCGGCCACGGCCCTGTGGCTCGGGGTCAAGTCCACCTGGTTCGTGGTGGATCGTACCTTTGCCTATATCGGCGGCGTTTTCACGGGGCGTGAGGCGGCGAACCAGGTCGGTGGTCCGCTGCGAATCGCCCAGATGTCCGGCCAGGTTGCGAGCCTCGGACTCGCGCCTTTGATCCATTTGGCTGCGGTTCTGTCGGTCTCAATCGGTCTCCTTAACCTGTTTCCGGTACCTTTGCTCGATGGCGGTCACCTTTTGTTCTACGCCGTCGAGGCGGTACGGGGCCGGCCTTTGTCGGATCGGGCGCAGGAAATGGGCTTCCGTTTCGGGCTCGCGCTCGTGCTGATGCTGATGATATTTGCGACCTACAACGACATTCTGCATCTGGCAGGCTCGTGACAGGTTCATTGCAATAATTTTCAATCCGTGGCCGATAGGCAACGTATTGGAGAGAAATTGGAATTGCACTGCGAAACGTCGTTTGCCAGCCGGGGAAAATTGGCTACAAGCGACGCAGAATTTGGGGAATCTCTTGGCTCGCTGGGGAGCAAGCCGGGATTGGAATGATAAGGTCGCTTGGCGCATGAAAGTTGGAATGCGAGTGCTTAGGGGAGGCGTCTTCGCTGCCCTGATGTTGGTCGCTCTGCCCGTCGCTGGTGCGGTGACGGGTTTGCTCGTTTCTTCGCCAGTATCGGCTCAAACCGTGTCGTCGATTGTCGTGGAAGGCAATCGACGCGTGGAAGCGGAGACCATTCGCTCCTACTTCAAGCCGGGTCCGGGCGGTCGCCTGGACAGCGGTCGGATCGATGATGGCCTCAAGGCCCTCTACGAGACTGGCCTGTTCCAGGACGTCAAGATCAACCAGGCCGGTGGCCGGATCATCGTGACCGTTGTCGAGAATCAGGTGATCGGTCGCGTTGCCTTCGAGGGCAACAAGAAGGTCAAGGATGACCAGCTGTCGGCTGAAATCCAGTCGAAGCCGCGCGGTACGTTCTCGCGCCCGATGGTGCAGTCGGACGCCCAGCGCATCGCCGAAATCTATCGCCGTTCCGGCCGTTATGACGTTCGTGTCGTCCCGCAGATCATCGAGCAGCCCAACAACCGGGTGGATCTGATCTTCGAGGTCACCGAAGGCAACAAGACCGGTGTCAAAACCATCAATTTCATCGGCAACAGTGCCTATTCGGCCTACCGTCTGCGCGACGTCATCAAGACCCGCGAATCGAACCTGCTGAGCTTCCTCGGCGGTGCCGACACCTACGATCCCGATCGGGTCGAGGCCGACCGCGATCTGATCCGGCGTTTCTATCTGAAGAACGGTTATGCCGACGTGCAGGTCGTTGCCGCGCTCACCGAGTATGATCCGGAGGGCAAGGGCTTCATCGTTACCTTCAAGATCGAGGAAGGGCAGCAGTATCGCGTCGGTTCGGTTCAGTTCCGTTCGACAATCCGCACGTTGGACGGCAATTCGCTGGCCAGTCTGTCGCGCGTCAGCGTCGGGTCGGTGTACAACGCCGAGGCGATCGAAAAATCGGTCGAGGAAATGTCGATCGAGGCCTCGCGGCGCGGCTATGCGTTCGCGACCGTTCGTCCGAGCGGCGAGCGGAATTTCGAGGCGCGCACCGTTGCGATCGTGTTCTCCATCGATGAGGGGCCGCGAACCTACATCGAGCGCATCAACGTGCGGGGCAACACCCGTACCCGCGACTACGTGATCCGTCGCGAATTCGATATTTCGGAAGGCGATGCCTACAACCGGGCGCTGGTTGATCGCGCCGAGCGTCGTCTGAAGAACCTCGACTACTTCAAGACCGTGAAGATCACCACCGAGCCGGGCTCGTCGAGCGATCGCGTGATTCTCAACGTGGATCTCGAAGAGAAGTCGACCGGTGAGTTCTCGGTGTCGGGCGGCTACTCGACGTCGGACGGCTTCCTCGGTGAAGTCAGTGTGTCGGAACGCAACCTGCTCGGCCGCGGGCTGTACGCGAAGGCGTCGGTCCAGTACGGCCAGTACGCCCGCGGTTATTCGCTGTCGTTCGTCGAGCCGTACCTGCTTGATTACCGCGTCGCCTTCGGTGTCGACGTCTATCAGCGCCAGCAACTGGCCAACAGCTATGTGTCGTACGACACCAAGACGATGGGCTTCAGCACCCGGCTGGGCTTCCAGCTGCGGGAAGACCTGACCTTGCAGCTGCGCTACTCGCTGTTCCAGCAGGAAATCTCGCTGCCGTACCAGCTGGCGAACTGTAACAACAACCCGGCCAATACCAATCTGCCGGTGTTCAACACACCGACCGCGGCGCAGGTCGCAGCCGGTAACCTCGGGTGTTATGCCGACGGCGAAGCGTCGCTGCCGGTCAAGATCGAGCTGTCGCAGGGCCGCACCCTGACCTCGGCGCTCGGCTATACCCTGACCTTCAACACCCTCGACAATAACAAGAACCCGACTGCCGGCTTGCTCGTCGACTTGCGCCAGGATTTCGCCGGCGTGGGTGGCGACGTCAGCTACATCAAGTCGACCGGCGACGTGAAGTACTACCAGCCGCTGGTGGCGGATCTGGTCGGCCTGATCCATCTGCAGGGCGGCATCATGAACCAGCTCGGCAACGATCAGCTGCGTATGCTCGATCACTTCCAGATGGGTCCGCAGCTGGTCCGCGGCTTCGCTCCGCAGGGTATCGGTCCGCGCGACATTACGCCTGGCACGACCAACGACGCGATCGGTGGCACCATGTACTGGGGTGCTTCGGCCGAAGTGCAGGTGCCGTTCTGGTTCCTGCCCAAGGAAGTCGGCCTGAAGGGCGCTGTCTACGCGGATGCCGGCTCGCTCTGGAATTACAAGGGGCCGACAAGCTGGGCCCAGACTCTGGAAACCATGACCTTTAGCGACCAGAACACCATTCGTTCGTCGGTCGGTGTGGGCCTGATCTGGGCGTCGCCGTTCGGTCCGCTGCGCTTCGACTACGCAGTGCCGCTGACCAAAGGCCAGTACGACCGCACCCAGGAGTTCCGGTTCGGAGGCGGCACCTCATTCTGAGTTCGACCACGAGCCGGACTGCGGCGGGTGGAATGGCGCAGCTGACGTTCTTCAAGCAACCGGCCTGGTCAACGCTGGCTGAGATTGCAGTGCTGACCGGTGCCCAGTTGCTGGACGCCGGTCGCGCTGATGTGCGGGTCAATCGTCTGGCCGCCCTCGAGGGGGCGGGGCCCACCCATCTGACGTTTTTCGACAACAAGAAATACGCCGACCAACTCGCCCGCACCCACGCTGGCGCCTGCTTTGTCAGCGAGCGGCTGGAGGCCAGTATCCCGCCTCATGTGGCAGTGCTGCGTGTGGCCGATCCCTATCGTGCCTTCGTCCGCGTCGCGCATCAATTCCACGCCGACAGCCTGCGTCCAAAGTCGTCGTTCGGCAATGATGGCATTTCCCCGTCGGCCGTCATTCACCCGAGCGCGCACCTGGAAGACGGGGTGGTTGTGGATCCGCTGGCGGTGATCGGTCCGGACGTGGAAATTGGTGCGGGCACGGTGATCGGCGCCAATGCGGTGATCGGTGCCCATGTGAAGATCGGTCGAGATTGCAGCATCGGGATCGGCTCGTCGATCCTCTGCGCCTTGATCGGCAACGGAGTGATCATCCATCCCGGTTGCCGGATCGGCCAGGATGGCTATGGCTTCGTTCCGGGGCCTGCCGGCCACACCAAGGTGCCGCAGATCGGCCGCGTGCTGATCCAGAATATGGTTGAAATCGGGGCCGGGACTACCATCGACCGCGGGGCGCTGCGTGACACCGTGATCGGCGAGGGGACGAAGATCGACAATCTTGTGCAGGTCGGCCACAACGTCGTTATCGGACGAAATTGCATCGTGGTCAGCCAGAGTGGCATTGCGGGCAGTTCCGTCCTCGGCGATGGTGTGGTGCTGGCGGCGCGGGTCGGCGTCAGCGATCACGCCGTGATCGGCGACGGTGCCCAGATCGCCGCCCGCAGCAGCGTGGTGGGCGAGGTTCCACCTGGGGTGCGGTGGGGCGGGTCTCCCGCCAAGCCGATCAAGCAATTCTTCCGCGAGCTGTTCGAACTCGAGCGCCTTGGACGGGCGGGGGCGCCGGGCGCCAAAGCCAAGACCGCGGAAAACGACAAAGAGGGGCAGGGGTAATGGACGCAGCACCGATCACCATCGAGGCGGTGGACATTGCCCTCATCCTCAAGACGCTGCCGCACCGCTTTCCGTTTCTGCTGATCGACCGGGTCGTCAACGTCCGCAGCGATTTCAGCGGCGTCGGCATCAAGAACGTCACCATCAACGAACCGCAGTTCACCGGGCACTTCCCGGGGCGGCCGATCTTCCCTGGCGTGCTGATGATCGAGGGTATGGCCCAGACTGCTGGCGTTATCGGTATGCTGTCGACCGGGGAAACCGACCGCCCGACGGCGGTGTATTTCCTGACCATCGACAAGTGCAAGTTTCGCAAGCCGGCGCTGCCGGGCGATACCATTGAGTACCATATGCGCCTGATCAACCGGAAGAAGGCGATGTGGTGGTTTCACGGCGATGCCAAGGTCAACGGGGTGACGGTGGCCGAGGCCGACATCGGGGCGATGCTGGCGGATTGAGGGGGCGCCGCCCTCATCAAACGTAACAATTCATGATTCCACGTGCGGGCCGATCCGTCGTAGGTCGAGCCTGCCGGATATGATTGCTGGAAAGCTGATTGATGAGCATGATTGATTCCACCGCCCGTATCGAGGATGGCGCCGTTATTGGCGACGGCGTCTCGATCGGCCCGTATTGTGTCGTCGGAGCCAATGTGACGATCGGCGCGGAGTGCCGGCTGGTGTCGCACGTGAGCATAAGCGGCCACACCACGATCGGTGCTGGATGCGTCATCCATCCTTTCGCGTCGCTCGGAGGGGCGCCGCAGTCGCTTGGTTATCGTGGCGAGCCGACCCGGCTGGAGATCGGCGAGCGCTGCATCATCCGTGAATCCGTCACCATGAACATCGGCACCGTCTCCGGCGGCGGCCTGACAACGGTCGGTGCCCGCGGCTTCTTTATGGCCTACAGCCATGTCGGTCATGATTGCCATGTCGGCAACGACGTGATCTTCGCCAATTCGGCCACGCTCGGCGGCCATTGCGAGGTCGGTGATTTCGTTTTCATCGGCGGGCTGTCCGCCGCGCATCAGTTCGTCCGCATCGGCCCGCAGGCGATGGTGGGCGGTGTATCGGGCCTGCGCGGCGATGTGATTCCCTACGGCATCGTCAGCGGTCAGTTCGCCCATCTCGAAGGCCTGAACGTCATCGGCATGCGCCGCCGAAAATTCTCCCACGCCCGTCTGCAACTGGTGCGCTCGTTCTATCAGGATCTGTTTCATTCGGAAGGCGTCTTCGCCGAGCGGCTGGCGCGGGCAAAACACCGTGCATCCGACGATCCGGCGATTGCGGACATTCTGACCTTTATCGGCGACGGCAAGAAACGTCCGCTCTGTATGCCGGCGGAAATCCACGGCACCTCGGAAGGACGAGCCGGCTCCGGAGACGAATGAGCGCGCAACCGCAGTCCTCGGTCGGGGTCATTGCAGGCGCAGGCAGCCTGCCATTCGCCGTTGCGGATTCATTGCTCAAGAATGGAAGGCAGCCGGCGATTTTCGCGATCCGTGGCTTTTGCGATCCGGCACGGGTTCAGTCCTATCGGCATCATTGGGTCGCGCTCGGCCAGGTCGGGCGACTGACACGGCTGTTGCGCTCCGAAAACTGCGGTGATGTCGTGTTCATCGGCGCACTGGTGCGCCCGGCCTTGGCCGAGATCCGGCTGGATTGGGGAACGTTGCGGGTGTTGCCCAAGATCGCCGCCGCGTTGCGCGGTGGCGACGATCATCTGCTATCCGGTATCGGCCGGATCTTCGAGCAGCACGGATTTCGGTTGCGTGGTGTGCAAGAGGTTGCGCCGGACCTCGTGATGCCGGAGGGCGACCTGGCGCGCACGACACCGAATGCGGACGATCGCGGCGACATCGAAAAAGGCCTCGCTGCGCTCCATGCCATGAGCCCGTTTGACATCGGGCAGGCGCTTGTCGTGATCGACGGACATGTCGTCGCCGTCGAGGACATCGAGGGCACCGATGGGTTGTTGGCGCGCATCGTGCGGTTGCGCGAGCAGGGGCGGGTCCGTGCCAAGCCCGGCCGTGGCGTGCTGGTGAAGGCCCCCAAAAGCACCCAGGATCTGCGCTTCGATCTGCCGACCTTAGGTCCGAAGACCATCGAAGGCGCGATCACGGCGGGATTGTCCGGTGTGGCCATGGTGGCGGGCCGCGCTATTGTCGCCGAGCCGCAGGCCATGATCGACATCGCCGACAAGGCTCGCTTGTTCGTGACCGGCGTTCCGGCCAGATGACACAACCGCAGCACAAGATCTTCCTGGTCGCGACCGAAGAATCCGGCGATCGGCTGGGTGGTCCGCTGATGGCGGCGCTGCGCGCGCGCTGCGACGGCGAGGTGACATTCGCCGGGGTCGGTGGCCGTGACATGGCCGCGCAGGGACTGACGTCCCTGTTTCCGATCGAGGAGCTCTCGATCATGGGGCTGGCGGCGATCGCGCGGAAGCTGCCGCTGATCCTGCGGCGCATCCGCGAAGTCACGGAGGCGGCGCTGCAAGCAAAGCCCGACGTGCTGGTAATCATCGACAGTCCGGATTTTACCCATCGCGTGGCTCGGCGCGTCCGCAAGGCGGATCCGTCGATTCCGATCGTGAATTATGTGTCTCCGTCGGTCTGGGCGTGGCGGCCGGGACGCGCGCGGGCTATGCGCGGATATGTCGACCACGTTCTGGCGCTGCTGCCATTCGAGCCGGAAGCCCATCGCAACCTCGGCGGCCCGCCGTGCTCCTATGTCGGTCATCCGTTGATCCAGCAACTCGCAACGCTGCGGCCCGACGCCGGTGAGCAGCGGCGCCGCGCCGCCGAGCCTCCGGTGCTGCTGGTGCTGCCGGGCAGCCGGCGCAGCGAAATCCGCCACCACATGCAAGTGTTCGGCGAGACGCTCGGCCGGCTGCGGGCGGATGGAGTGCCGTTTGAGCTGGTCCTGCCGACCACGCCGCATCTGCGCGGGACGGTGGAAGCTGCCTTGCAGACATGGCCGCTGCAGCCACGCCTGGCGATCACCGACGACGAGAAAAGAGCTGCGTTCCGCATCGCGCATGCGGCGCTTGCCAAGTCCGGCACCGTGACGCTGGAACTGGCACTTGCTGGTGTGCCGATGGTCACCGCCTACAAAGGCACCGCGATCGAAGCTTTCGTGGCGCGGAGGATGGTGCGGGTTCCGACTGTGATCCTGGCCAATCTGGTGATCGGCGAGAGTGTCGTTCCGGAATTCATGCAGGAGGATTGCGTGCCGGAAAATCTGGTGCCGGCGTTGCGTGACATCCTCGGCGACACCGCGGCGCGCCAGCGTCAGGTCGAGGCCTTCGGCCGGCTTGACGGTATCATGTCGACGGGCGCGCAATCTCCCAGTGAGCGGGCTGCCGAGATCGTGCTGGCAACCATGCGGAATCCCGCGCGCTGATCGGTCGGCGTCTCGTCTCAGGTATCAAACAAAACGCCGGCGCGGATCACCGCGCCGGCGTTCTGATTCAGGAAACTCGCTCGGCTTACTTGCGCTTGTCGAGCGGAACGTAATCGCGCTTGTCGGCGCCGAGATAGAGCTGGCGGGGCCGGGAGATCTTGTAGTTCGGCTCCTGGATCATTTCGCTCCACTGGCTGATCCAGCCCACGGTGCGCGCCACCGCGAACAGCACAGTGAACATCGAGGTCGGGAAGCCGATCGCCTTCAGCGTGATGCCGGAATAGAAATCGACGTTCGGATAGAGCTTGCGCGAGACGAAATACTCGTCGTTGAGCGCGATCTTTTCCAGCTCCAGCGCGACCTTGAGCAGCGGGTCGTTCTGGTGGCCGGTTGCCTTCAGCACCTCGTGGCAGGTCTGCTGCATCAGCTTGGCGCGCGGATCGTAGTTCTTGTAGACGCGATGGCCGAAGCCCATCAGGCGGATCTTGCTGGTCTTGTTCTTCACCGCCTCGATGAATTCCGGGATCTTGTCGACGGTGCCGATCTCGGCGAGCATCTGCAAGGCCGCCTCATTGGCGCCGCCGTGTGCCGGGCCCCACAGGCAGGCGATGCCGGCGGCGATGCAGGCGAACGGGTTTGCGCCCGACGAGCCGGCGCCACGCACAGTCGAGGTCGAGGCGTTCTGCTCGTGGTCGGCGTGCAGGATGAAGATGCGATCAAGCGCCTTCGCCAGCACCGGATTGATCTCGTATTCCTCGCAGGGCACCGCGAAGCACATGCGCAGGAAGTTCGAGGCGTAGTCGAGCGAGTTCTTCGGGTACACGAACGGCTGGCCGATGGTGTACTTGTAGGCCATCGCCGCCAGCGTCGGCACCTTCGCGATCATGCGCATCGAGGCGATCATGCGCTGCTTCGGATCGGTGATGTCGGTGGAGTCGTGATAGAACGCGGCCAGCGCGCCGACCGAGGCGACCATCACCGCCATCGGGTGAGCGTCGCGGCGGAAGCCCTGGAAGAAGCGGGCCATCTGCTCGTGAACCATGGTGTGGTTCGTGACCCGGTGGTCGAAATCCTTCTTCTGCTCGGCGTTCGGCAGTTCGCCGTTCATCAGCAGGTAGCAGGTTTCCAGGAAGTCGCCCTGGGCCAGCTGCTCGATCGGGTAGCCGCGATACAAGAGAACGCCGGCGTCGCCGTCGATATAGGTGATCTTGGATTCGCAGCTCGCCGTGGAGGTGAAGCCGGGGTCGTAGGTGAACATGCCCGTCTGGGCGTACAGCTTGCTGATATCGATGACATCGGGGCCGACCGATCCGCTGTAGACCGGGAATTCAAAGCTCTTGTCGTCGACCTTGAGCGTTGCCTGCTTTGTATTGGTTGTTGCATCCATCGTGATTGTCCCCGGATGTGATCGTTACTGAGAGCTCGTGGGGCCCAAAAACGAGGCACGGCGAGCTGGCCGGAAGCGCCGGGATAAATGGGTAGCTCATTGCTGTGTGCGCTGCAAGATGCGGAGAATTGTGCTCCGTTACACCTTAAGTTGAGCCTGATCCGCCAGCCTTTCCAGGCATTCCGTGCGGCCAATGACGGCCAGCACGTCGAAAATGCCAGGCGAGGTGGTCCGTCCCGTCAGGGCCACCCGCAGCGGCTGGGCGATGGCCCCGAGCTTTAGCTCATTCTGCTCAGCAAATGTGCGGACCGCGGCCTCCGCGGTTTGCGCGCTCCACGGCGCCACGGTTTCCAGCACATCCTTCAATCGGCCGATCAGTTGCCGCGTTTCGGGCGTCAGCAGCGCGGCGGCCTTCGGTTCGATCGCCAGCGGCCGTTCGGCGAAGATAAAGGCCGCGCTGTCGACCAGTTCCACCAGCGTCTTGGCACGCTCTTTCAGGCCCGGCATGGCTTGCAACAGCTGTGCGCGTGTCGCCTGGTTCAGCTTGGCCTTGATGGCCGCGCCGGCTGGAATGTAGTTCAGCACGTCCTCGAACGCCGTCACGAGGGTTTGATCGTCGCTGGTGCGGATATAATGCCCGTTGAGGTTTTCCAGCTTGGCAAAGTCGAACCGGGCGGCCGAGCGGCCGATCGCCGGCAGGTCGAACAGCTGGATCATCTCCTCGGTGGAGAAGATTTCCTGGTCGCCGTGGCTCCAGCCGAGCCGGACCAGATAATTGCGCACCGCCGCCGGCAGGTATCCCAGGGCCCGGTAAGCATCCACCCCCAGTGCACCGTGGCGCTTCGATAGCTTCGATCCGTCCGGGCCATGAATCAGCGGAATATGAGACATGTTCGGCGTGTCCCAGCCCAGCGCATCGTAGATCTGCTTCTGGCGCGCGGCGTTGATCAGGTGGTCGTCGCCGCGAATGACATGGGTCACTCCCATATCGTGGTCGTCGACCACCACCGCGAGCATGTATGTCGGATTGCCGTCGCTCCGCAGCAGCACGAGATCGTCGAGATTCTCGTTCTGCCAGACCACGCGGCCTTGGACCTGATCCTCGATCACGGTCTCGCCCGTCAGCGGTGCCTTGAGGCGGATGGTCGGCTTCATGCCGGCCGGCGCTTCCGAGGCATCGCGATCCCGCCAGCGGCCGTCGTAAAGCTTGGCGCGGCCTTCGGCACGGGCTTTTTCCCGCATCTGCGTCAGTTCTTCCGCGGTCGCGTAACAGCGATAGGCGCGCCCGTCGGCCAGCAATTGCTCCGCGACCTCGCGGTGCCGCGCGGCGCGGGCGAATTGATAGACCGTGTCGCCGTCCCAGGTGATGCCGAGCCATTTCAGCCCGTCGAGGATGGCGTCGATCGCCGCCTCCGTGGAACGCTCGCGATCGGTATCCTCGATCCGCAGCAGCATCTTGCCGCCACGACCACGCGCATAGAGCCAGTTGAAAAGGGCCGTGCGCGCGCCACCGATATGCAGGAAGCCGGTCGGCGAGGGGGCGAAGCGGGTGATGATCGGTGCGGTCATTTCGGGCGTTAAATCAATCTCGTGGGGAAGGGCATGCGCGGCCATGTACCATAACGGCAAGAGCCTGTCTCAGGGCTATTGTTGTTGTCCGCTGGCGAAAAGCGACGCAGCCTCGCTCCGGCCGGCGGGATTGGGTCCGCCTGTTCCCGGGGCAAATGTGGCCTAACTCGGCACGAGTTCAGCACTTGGCGAGGGCCTGCCGATTTGGCACATAGGGCCCAGCTTGAAAGGTAAACGATGACTGACGAATCGATGTCTGAGGCGGGCCGCGACTTCATCCGCGACATTGTCGCCGATGATCTCGCCTCCGGAAAATCCGAGGGCGTTGTCACCCGCTTCCCGCCGGAGCCCAATGGCTACCTGCATCTGGGCCATGCCAAGTCGATCTTCCTGAATTTCGGCATTGCCGAGGAGTTCGGGGGACGCTGCAACCTGCGCTTTGACGACACCAACCCGACCAAGGAAGAGCAGGAATATATCGACGCCATTCAGCGCGACGTGCGCTGGCTCGGCTTCGACTGGGGAACGGGCCTGCATTTCGCGTCGGACTATTTCGAGCAGTTGTACGCCTGGGCCCAGCATCTGATCCGCGCCAGCAAGGCGTATGTCGACGATCAGTCCCAGGAGGAGATCCGGCTGACCCGCGGCACCCTGACGGAGCCCGGTCAGAACAGCCCGTTCCGGGATCGGCCGGTCGACGAGAACCTCGATCTGTTCGCGCGTATGCGCGCCGGCGAGTTTCCGAACGGCGCGCGCGTGCTGCGTGCCAAGATCGACATGGCGTCGGGCAACATCAACCTGCGCGATCCGGTGCTTTACCGCATCCTCCATGCGCACCATCCGCGCACCGGTACCGCCTGGAATATCTATCCGAGCTACGATTTCGCCCACGGCCAGTCCGACGCCATCGAACACGTCACCCATTCGATCTGCACGCTGGAGTTCGAGGACCACCGGCCGCTTTACGATTGGTGTCTCGACAACCTCCCGGTTCCGTCGCGTCCGCACCAGTACGAGTTCGCCCGGCTCAGCATGACGCACACCCTGTTGTCGAAGCGCGTTCTGACCGAACTCGTGCGCGGCGGCCATGTGTCCGGCTGGGACGATCCACGCATGCCGACGCTGGCCGGCCTGCAGCGGCGCGGCGTGCCACCCGCGGCGCTGCGCGAGTTCGTCAAGCGCATCGGGGTCGCGAAGGCGAACAGCACCGTCGATATCGGCATGTTTGACTTTGCCGTTCGGGAAACCCTCAACAAGTCGGCGCTCCGCCGCATGGCTGTGCTGTGGCCGCTGAAGGTCGTGATCGAGAATTATCCGGAAGGGCAAACCGAAGAACTCGAAGCGGTCAACCATCCCGACGATCCCGCGCAGGGCGCGCGGCGCATCACGTTCGGCCGCGAGCTCTACATCGAGCAGGACGACTTCATGGAGGATCCGCCCAAGAAGTTCTTCCGGTTGTCGCCGGGGCGGGAGGTGCGCCTGCGCTATGCGTATTTCATCACCTGCCGCGAGATCATCAAGAACGCTGACGGCGAGGTCGTCGAGTTGCGCTGCACCTACGATCCCGCCACCAAGGGCGGCAATGCGCCCGACGGCCGCAAGGTCAAAGCCACGATCCACTGGGTGAGCGCTGCCGAGGCGGTGCCGGCTGAGGTGCGGCTCTACAATCTGCTGTTCACCGCGCCGCAGCCGGATGCGGCGAACTTTGCCGCTCAGATCAATCCGGAGTCCCTGGAAACGCTCACCGGCTGCGTGGTCGAGCGGGCGCTCGCGACCGACAACACGGACGCCGCCGTGCAGTTCGAACGGCAGGGCTATTTCTGCCGCGACAAGGATTCCGCACCCGGCAAGCTGGTCTTCAACCGCACCGTCGGCCTGCGCGATACCTGGGCCAAGGTGTCGGCCGCCGGCTAGGAACCGGACGCGACATCCCGCCGAAATCGGCGGGATCGGCCTTGGTGACGCCGGCGGGGCTCGTGTAGCATCCTCGCCGGGGGGGAGCGTTGCCGTGGTGAAGACCTCGTCATGACGCCGGATGGGGGCGGGAGCCCGGAAGGGACCCAGGAAAAACTCCAGGGCACGCGCCAGGAGAGGGCGCGCAGCCGCGCGGTGACCTGGCCGCAGCCAGCGGCCGGGGGCGCGAATATCCCCATTGGTTTCGGCGTATGGCCCGCTTGGTCGTCACAGGTCCGGGACTGGATCCGCGCGGAAGCCGGCGCCGGGCGGATGCTGCCTTGGGTGCCGGTGGCGTTCGGTGCCGGGATCGCCTGCTATTTTACCGCCGATCATGAGCCGGTGGCCTGGATCACCGCGATCGTGGCTGTCGTGCTGTGTGGCGTGTGCGTGCTAATGCGCCGGCGTGCGGCCTTTCCGATCGCCGTGATGGTTGCGGCCGTTGCCGCAGGCTTCGCGACTGCGACACTGAAAACCGCGCGGGTGTCACACGGTGTACTGGCGCGGCCGATCACGTCGGTGGCGTTGAAAGGCTTTGTCGAAACCCACGAGGAGCGGGAACGGACCGATCGTTTCGTGCTGCGGGTGGAGGAGATGGACAGTCCGCGGCAGCAGTCGAAGCTGACGCGGGTGCGGCTGTCGGTCCGCAAGGGCGCCGCGCCGCCCGTCGGCAGTTTCGTGGAAATGAAGGCGCGGTTGTCGCCGCCGCTCGCGCCGCTGCGGCCCGGCAGCTACGACTTCGGACGCGACATGTATTTCCAGGGCATCGGCGCATCCGGTTTTGTGATGGGAGCTATCAAGACCGTCGAGGCGCCGCCCGCCGCTGGTGGCCTGTGGCTCCGTTACGCCACGGTGTTGCAGAACATGCGCGATGCGATCGATGCGCGGATCCGGACCTCGCTGAGCGGCGATGCACGAGCAATCGCGACAGCGCTGCTGACCGGCCGCCGCGATGCGATCACCACACCGGTCAACGACGCGATGTTCATTTCCGGCCTGGGCCATGTGCTGTCGATCTCGGGGTATCACATGGCCGTGGTGGCGGGGGCCGTGTTCTTTGCCATGCGTGGTCTGCTGGCGCTGGTGCCATTGTTGACGGTTACGTTTCCGATCAAGAAGTGGTCCGCGGCCGCAGCCCTGATGGCGTCGGCATTCTATCTCCTGCTGTCAGGATCGGACGTCGCCACGCAACGTTCGTTTCTCATGACGGCCGTGGTGCTGATTGCCATCATGGTCGATCGCCGCGCCATCACCTTTCGCACCCTCGCGATCGCGGCGTTGACGGTGCTGTTGATCGCGCCGGAAGCCCTGGTGCATCCGAGCTTCCAGATGTCGTTTGCCGCGACGCTGGGCCTGGTTGCGCTGGTGGCGAACGGCATGCCGACCTTGTTCTCGCGATCCGACAGTTCGACGGTCGCGAAGGTTGCACTGTGGGGCGGCCGCGAATTCATGACCCTGATGCTGGCGTCGATGATCGCCGGCTTTGCCACCACCCCCTATGCGGCATTCCACTTTCACCGCGTCACGCCCTATGGCGTGCTCGCCAACCTCGCGGCGATGCCGGTGGTCTCGGCCGTGGTGATGCCGGCGGGGATATTTGGACTGCTTGCGATGCCGTTCGGGCTCGACGGGGTGTTCTGGCGGCTGATGGACATCGGCATTGGCTGGATGATCTTGGTTGCGCAGTGGGTCGCGGCCCTGCCCGGCGCCATCGGCCGGATGCCGGCGTTTGGTACCGGCCCGTTGCTGATGGCGACGGCAGGGATGATCGTGCTCGGGCTGCTGCGGACGCCGCTGCGCTGGAGCGGTGCGGCAATTATCGTGTTGGCCACCGCGTGGGCCCTGGCGACGCCCCAGCCCGATATTCTCATCTCGTCCGATGGCCACAATGTCGGCGTGCGCGGCAAGGACGGCCGGCTGCACCTGATGCGCACCGGCAAGGACGCATTCCTGGTCAAGGAATGGCTGGCCGCCGACGCGGATGCGCGCACCCCGGTCGATCCCTCGCTGATGGATGGGGTGTCGTGCGACGGCTCCGGCTGCGTCGTCGGAATGCGCGACGGCTCGCTGGCCGCACTGTCGATCCGGCCCGACGCCTTCGCCGACGATTGCGCCAAGGCGACGCTGGTTGTTGCGCAGGCGCAGGTGCCTGCCGACTGCGCGGCGTTCGTGATTGACCGCAACAGGCTGCGCCGGTCTGGCTCGCTGGCGCTGCGTCGCACGGCAGGCAGCTTCCTGGTGGATGCGGAAAAGCCGGCAGGCCGCGATCGGCCTTGGGCCCCGGCAATGCCTTCGGAGGAGGGGCAGGCCGCGAGTACGCCAAATCGCACCAGCGATCGTCCGGTAGACGTGACGCCGGCCGATAGCGATCGCTCATCTGACGATTGACGCCATATCGGGCGTAAGCCGCCAACGAACCGTGAACCGAACCCGCGCAAGAGGAGTCCAATAAATCGTAATGGGATTGTTGTCGGGGATTAATCTTGGATTAACCATCCCGGCTCAGCATCAGCCCATACGCGGCGGAACCGGACAATGTGTCGGGCCGGCAGCTGCAGGAACAAGCCGGCGGCGTAACGCCCGCCGGCTTTTCTCGGTTCGCCCTTTATGCCAGCGAATGTCGCGGCTGATCGCTTGAAAAAGTGCTTCAGTAACGCCGGAAGATGCTGACCAGCTTGCCCTGGATGCGGACGCGGTTGGGCGGCAGGATCCGCACCTCATAGGCCGCGTTTGCGGGCTCCAGAGCGATCGATGCGCCGCGGCGGCGGAAACGTTTCAGGGTGGCTTCTTCCTCGTCGATCAGCGCCACCACGATGTCGCCGGTGTCGGCGCCTTCGGTGCGCTGGATCAGCGCCATGTCGCCGTCGAGAATTCCGGCCTCCACCATCGAGTCACCACGCACCTCGAGGGCGTAGTGTTCGCCAGAGGCAAGCATTTCCGGCGGGACATTGATGGTGTGGCTGCGGGTCTGCAGCGCCTCGATCGGCGTACCTGCCGCGATGCGGCCCATCACCGGGACGGCCACAGGACGTCCGCCTTCGTCTTCAGACGTGGTGCGCACCACTCGGCCAAGATTGCCTTCGATGACACTCGGGGTGAAGCCGCGGCGTCCGCCGCCACCGGCGCTGGCGGCCTGTTCGGGCATCTTGATGACTTCGATGGCCCGGGCCCGGTTGGGGAGGCGGCGGATGAAGCCACGCTCTTCCAGGGCAGTGATAAGACGATGGATGCCGGACTTGGAGCGCAGGTCGAGCGCATCCTTCATTTCGTCGAACGAGGGGGGCACTCCGGCTTCCTTCAGCCGCTCATTGATGAAGCGGAGAAGTTCATATTGCTTGCGCGTGAGCATCTTAACCATTCCCTCAATTACGGCGCTGCCACAGCCACCGGTCGGTTGGATCGAGTAAGTGGACTCACTCGAAACAAATCATGAACGGACACTATATGTTCCATATGTGTTCCGCAACCTCTTAATTTACGGTCAACAAATCGGAGAATGGCTAAAGGGGAAGCTTAAGAATGAAACACGATGATCCTGCGGCCGCGGCTGCAGCGAACGGTGGCCGTACGATCAGGGCCTGCGCGGCCGAGAGATTCCCGAGCAGCGAACTGTCCTGTTTGCTGACGGCGGTGGCAATTGGCAGTCCGTCGGTGCGCAATTCGAGCCGTGCGCGTAGATAATCCTGGCGCTGATCGTTCTCGGGCAAATCGGCACCAAGCTGTGCTGCTTCGAGCGGCGGATGCAGGTCGCTGCGTCCGGACAGCGCGCGGATCAGCGGCGCCATGAACAGGAAACCGCAGACATACGACGACACCGGATTGCCGGGCAGGCCGAGGATCCGCATCGGTCCGAGCCGTCCATGCATCATCGGTTTGCCGGGGCGCAGCGCGATCTTCCAGAACGCCATTGCGACGCCTTCGGCATCGAGCGCTGTCTTGACCAAATCATGATCACCGACCGAAGCGCCACCGGTGGTGACGAGGATGTCGACGCCGCTGTCGCGCGCGCGCCGGATTGCGGCGGTAGTGGCGTCGAGGGTGTCGCCGACGGTGCCGAGATCGATCGCGTCGGCGCCTTCCGCACGCGCCAGTGCCTGCAGTGCATAGGCGTTGGATGAGATGATCTGTCCGGGACCGGGCGCGCCGCCGGCGGAAACCAGTTCGTCACCGGTCGCGAGGATCGCCACCTTCGGGCGCTGCCGCACCGGCAGCAAGGTATGATTCATCGAGGCCGCCAGCGACAGCGCGCGGTCGGTCAGGCGAGATCCACTGCGCAGCAGTACGTCGCCTTCGCGGAAATCGACGCCGGCGGGGCGGATGTGGCGCGCCGCCACCGCGGGCTCGTTGACAATGACGACATCGCCGTCCCGAACGGTGTCTTCCTGAATCACCACCGCGTCCGCGCCGTCGGGAATGACGCCGCCGGTAAAGATGCGGATGGCGTTGCCCTGATGCAGTGTGCCGACGAATGGCCGGCCGGCGGCGACTTCGCCGGTCACGGTGAGACGCGCCGGAACGGTCGCGACATCCGCCGCGCGCACCGCATAGCCGTCCATCGCCGACATCGCATTCGGCGGTTGGGTCCGTCGCGCCGCGACATCGCGCGCCAGCACGCGGTGATAGGCGGCTTCGAGCGCGACGCTCTCTTCCGGCAACGCGTCCACGCCGGACACCACCGCAGCGAGCGCATCAGCGACCGGCATCAGCGCCATGGGACAACTCCTGTCAGTCTTGCTTCGCTTTTGTGCGTGTTTTGCGGGCGCGTGAATCAGGGGATGTGTCGTCATCCGTCATGATGAAGTGCCCGGATTTGCCGCCCTTCTTTTCGATCAGTCGAATGGCTTCGATCCGTGCGCCGCGCTCCACCGCCTTGACCATGTCATAGATCGTCAGGCAGGTCACCGACACTGCGGTCAGCGCTTCCATCTCGACGCCGGTCGGGCCGTTCACCTTGACGGTGGCGGTAACGCGGCATCCCGGCAGCTTCTTATCGGGCTCGATATCGATCGTGACCTTCGACAGCGCCAGCGGGTGGCACAGCGGAATCAGTTCGGAGGTTCGTTTCGCTGCCATGATGCCGGCGATCCGCGCGGTGCCGAGCACGTCGCCCTTCGCCGCATTGCCTGAAACGATCAGGTCGAGCGTCGCCTTCGAAACAATCACGTGGCCCTCGGCGACCGCCAGGCGCTCGGTCGCGGGCTTGGTCGAAACATCCACCATCCGTGCTTCTCCCTTGGCGTCGATGTGGGTGAGGGCGGCCCGTTTGGATGGCTTGCTTGGCTTGGCCATGTCAGGCGGTCAATGCGCCGCGGCTGCGGGCTCGCGCGCCAGCAGCGTTCGTGTCGCGGCGGTGACATCGGCCTGCCGCATCAGGCTTTCACCGACCAGGAATGTCGACATGCCGACCCGTGCCAGCCTTGCAAGGTCGGCCGAGGTGAAGATGCCGCTCTCGCCGACCATGATGCGATCCCCGGGGATCAGCGGCGCCAGCTGCTCGCTGGTGGCGAGCGTGGTCTCGAAGGTGCGCAGGTTGCGGTTGTTGACGCCGAGCAGCGGTGAACGCAGCTTGAGCGCGCGATCCAGCTCCTCGCGATTGTGCACCTCGAGCAGCACGTCCATGCCGAGCGCAAGCGACGCATCCTCGATATCCTTCGCAGCGGCATCGTCGAGCGCCGCCAGGATCACCAGGATGCAGTCCGCGCCATGGGCGCGTGCTTCGACCACCTGATAGACGTCGTACATGAAATCCTTGCGCAGCACCGGCAGCGCGGTTGCCGCGCGGGCGGCGACCATGAAGTCCAGATGACCCTGGAAGGAGGGCGTGTCGGTGAGAACCGACAGGCAGGTGGCGCCGCCGGCCTCATAGGCCTTCGCCAGCGAGGGCGGATCGAAGTCGGCGCGGATCAATCCCTTCGACGGCGAGGCCTTCTTGACTTCGGCGATCAGCGCATAGTCGCCGCGCTTCAACGCGGCCCGGATCGCGTCGGCAAAGCCGCGAGGGGCAGAGGCTGCCTTCGCAGCCACTTCCACCTCGGCGAGCGGACGCGCACGCTTGGCGGCGGCGATCTCGTCGCGCTTGTAGGCTTCGATCTTGGTGAGGATGTCGGACATGATGGTTCCGATCAGGCGTTGGAGACGGCGATGAGATGATCGAGCTTTTTCGCCGCAGCGCCGCTGTCGAGTGATTTCTTGCCGATCACGACACCATCCTTGAGATCCTTGGCTTTGCCGGCGACCACCAGTGCGGCGGCGGCGTTCAGCAGAGCGACATCGCGGAATGCGCTGGGTGTGCCGTCCAGCACTGCCTGGAGCGCCCGAGCGTTGTCGTCGGCATTGCCGCCCTTGAGCGCGCCGATGTCGACGCGGCCGAGGCCAGCCTCCTCGGGCGTTACGTCAAAGCTGCGGATGTTGCCGTTCTCCAGCGCGGCGACAAAGGTCGGGCCGGTGAGGGTGATCTCGTCGAGACCATCGGAGCCGTGCACCACCCAGGCGGACTCGGCGCCCAGATTCTTCAGCACCTGCGCCAGCGGCAGGACCCATTGTTTGGAAAACACGCCGACCATCTGGCGCTTCACGCCGGCCGGATTGGACAGCGGCCCGAGCAGATTGAAGATGGTCCGGGTGGCGAGCTCGACACGCGTGGGGCCGACGTTCTTCATCGCCGGATGGTGCGCGGGAGCGAACATGAAGCCGATCCCGGCCTCGCTGATGCAGCGGCCGACGTCGTCGGGCGTCAGGTCGATCTTGACTCCGAGCGCGGCCAGGCAGTCGGCCGCGCCGGACTTCGATGACAGCGCACGGTTGCCATGCTTGGCGACCGGGACGCCGGTGCCTGCGACAATGAAGGAGGCGCAGGTCGAGACGTTGACCGAACCGGACCCGTCGCCGCCGGTGCCGACGACATCGACTGCGTCTGCCGGCGCCTTGACCGTCAGCATCTTGGCCCGCATTGCGGACACGGCGCCGGTGATTTCATCCACGGTTTCGCCGCGCACCCGCAGCGCCATCAGCAGGCCGCCCATTTGCGATGGCGTGGCTTCCCCGGACATCATCCGGTCGAAAGCGTTTGCGGCTTCCTGTTGGGTCAGCGCGGCGCCGGTCGCGACCTTGCCGATAAGGGCTTTGAGATCATCCATGAGCGTCAATTGGTTGCGGCAGCGCCGGTCGCGGTCGCGAACGCAGCCTGATTGATGGTGACGCCGATGTCGGTCTCCAGCTTGGTGATGTACTGGCCGATCCGCTCGTCGCCGAGGGTTTGCTTCAGGGCGTCCTTCATCTTCTTGCTGTCGTCGGACGCGACGTCGAGTGTCGGCACGGTGATGTCGGTCACACGATAGACGATGTACTCCGTACCCGGACCCTGCGCCTGGCCGTAGCCGTCCTTGGCGGTGCGGAACGCGGCCTCGACGACACTCGGCGCCACGTTGTCGACCTTGGTCTCGCGCTTGAATGCGGCAGCGGTGTCGACCTTGACCCCGGCAGTTGCCGCCTCGTCGGCGAGCTTGGCGCCGCCTTCGAGCTTCGCCAGCATGTCCTTGGCCTTGTCACGCAGGCGCGCGGCGATCTGGTCATCCTTCCAGCGCGTCTCGACCTGATCCTTCACCTCGTCCAGGCTGCGTTCGCGCGACGGGGTGACATCGAGCACGTCGTACCAGAGGTAGCCGCCATTGTACTGCTGCGGATCGTTCTCGACATTGACGTTGCTGGCGAACGCCGCCGTGACCAGGTCGAAGCCTTGCGGCAGTCCGGTGACGGGCTGGCCGTTCGGGCCGCGGCCAGAGCGGTCCACCGCATCGATGGTGATGGCCTTGAGCCCGGCCTTCTGCGCGGCTTCCAGCACGTTGGCGCCGCCGCCGCGCTCGTCCTCCATCTTGTTGTAGAGATCGCTGATCGAGGCCTTGGCCCGCTCGACGGCGAGGTCGCGCTTGAGCTTGGGCGCGACGAGCTCGTAGGCCGGCGTGGTGCCGGGTTCGATCTTGCTGACCTTCAAGAGCGCCACTCCGAACCGGCCCTGCACCGGCTGGCTGACCTCGTTGGCCGCGAGCGCAAACGCCGCATCGCCGATCGCGCTGTCGATGATGGCGGATTTGGCCACCAGCCCGAGATCGACGTCGGTTGCGCTCAGGTTGCGCTCCTTGGCGAGGTCTTCGAACGACAGGCCGCCGGCGATCCGGTCGCGGGCCGCTTTGGCTTCGTCCGCATTCGGAAACACGATCTGGCCGATCTGGCGCTTCTCGGGCGTCGACAGGCTCTCCAGCCGTTCGTCATAGGCCTTCTTCGCATCTTCGTCGGAAATCGCCGTCCATTTCGCGATCTCGTCCGGGGTCGCGATCACCACGCCGATCTTGCGGTACTCCGGCGCGCGGAACATCGTTTTGCGGTCGTCAAAGTAGCTCGCCAGCGTCTCGGGTGAGGGCGGCTCGATGGTGCCGGCCTGGGCTGCCGTGAGGCTGACATACTCGATCGAACGCTGCTCGTTCTGGAAGCGGTTCAGGATATCGAGCTGGGTCTTGGCGGGCTCGAGATTCGCGCTCAGCGTGCCGGCGATCTGCCGGCGCAGCGATACGCGGCGCTGTTCGGCGATGTAGCGCTGCTCGGTGTAGCCGAACTGACGGATCGTCTGGGTGAAGCGAAGCTGGTCGAACGTGCCGGTCGGGCCCTTGAAGTTGGGATCGGCCTGGATCGAGCGAATCACGTCGGCGTCCGATTGTCCCAAGCCCATCCGGCGCGCGGCTTCATCGAGGGAGGTTTCCGCGATGGTCTGCTGCAGCAACTGGCGGTCAATGCCGAACGAGCGGGCCTGCTCCGAAGTCAGGGGCCGTCCGAACTGCCGCCCGATCTGCTGCAGCTTGTCGGTGTAGAGCTGACGGAACTGTTCGGTCGAGATTTCGGTGCTGCCGACCTTGGCCAGCGTTGATTGTCCGAATCCCTTGAAGATGTCGGCAATGCCCCAGACGCCGAAGCTGATGATCAGCACCCCCATGACCGTGGCCATGATGGTTTTGCCGAGCCAATTGGATGAGGCCTTGCGCATTCCTCGAAGCATTGAATCCATCTTGTGTTGAGGAGAGGGAACGGCGCGCTTATACGCATCACCGTGTTGTTTTGCATCATAAAGTGCCCCCCCTGTGCCCGCAACCTTGGCGGGAGGCGCCAGGAATGACCGCAGGTGTGTGATCAAGGGCTGTGATGGGGCCGTCACAAGGCGGTCAGGTGTCGCAGGGCTTGATCTTGTCAACTGGCGCCGGCTGATCTCCTCTGCTAGCGCAAACGTGACAATGAATCGGAAGAGAACGGGAAGGGATTCATGGCCGTAGCTGTGCGCCCGCTGATTGCGGGGAACTGGAAGATGAACGGGTTGAAGTCGTCGGCGGTTGAGCTGGCGGCGATTTCCCAGGGCGCCGACGATCTCGCGCGCAAGGTCGACCTGATGATCTGTCCGCCCGCCACCCTGCTGTCCCGGGCGGCCGGCATCGTGACGGGATCCAAACTGACCCTCGGCGGCCAGGATTGCCATCCGAGCGCCTCCGGAGCCCACACAGGAGATATTTCCGCAGAAATGCTGGCGGATGCCGGAGCGGTCGCGGTCATTGTGGGGCATTCGGAACGCCGCAGCGACCATGGTGAGACCGACGCGACGGTCAACGCCAAGGCGCGGGCGGCCTGGCGGGCTGGCCTGCTGGCGATCATCTGCGTTGGTGAGACCCAGGAGCAACGGGACAGCGGCAAGACCCTTGAGGTAATCGGCAGCCAGCTCGCCGGCTCGGTGCCGGACGGGGCCATGGTGTCGAACCTGGTGATCGCCTATGAGCCGGTCTGGGCAATCGGTACCGGGCGCACCCCGACGGCTGGGGATGTCGAGGAAGTTCATGGCTTTATCCGGAGCAAGCTGACAGACAAGATGAATAAGCAGGGGGCTGCGGTCCGCATCCTCTATGGCGGGTCGGTCAAGCCCTCCAATGCGGCCGAACTGATGGCGGTGCCCAATGTCGGCGGTGCGCTGGTCGGCGGCGCAAGCCTGAAGGCTGCCGATTTCCTTGCGATAGCAACAGCCTGTCCCTAAATGAGGGGGCAGGTGAGGCCGCACCAGGGCCTGAACGCGGGAGCGGTTTTGCCGGTTTTGCGCGTGCAGGCAGGGGTGGCATTCGCCGTTTCCATCGTGTAGACACCGCGCAACTTCAACTCCCGCAAACACCTCTGGCCGCCGTCGTCGCGGTGGAAGCCGTTTGTGACGGAAGGATCCGATGCAGACCGTCATTATCGTCATTCATCTCATGATCGTCGCCACCCTGATCGGAGCTGTGCTGCTGCAGCGCTCGGAAGGCGGTGGCCTTGGCGTCGGCGGTGGCGGCGGTTTCATGAGCAGCCGCGGCACGGCCAACCTGCTGACCCGCACCACGGCGATCCTGGCCGCCGGGTTCTTTGTGACCAGCCTCTTCCTGTCGTGGCTCGCGAGCTACGAGCGCAAGCCGACGTCGATCATCAACACCAGTCCGGCTCCGATTTCGGCGCCCGGCTCGGCGACGCCGGTGGCGCCGTCGTCCAGCGGCGGCATCCTGGATCAGCTGCAGAAGCAGGATCAGCAGACGCCCCAGGCTCCGCAGGCACCACGTTCGCAATAATGCATTGCTGATGCGACATGCCTGCCTCTCGGGCGATCTGAAGGGATCGTCCGAACTCACTGGAATGACTTCGGTTTTGAAGTCACCCACAAGCTAGAATTTTGGTCGCGGAAAAACGCGATTCGTTTTGCGAATCGCGTGCGGAGCGTTAAAGGTAAAGTCCCATGGCGCGGTACATTTTCATCACCGGCGGCGTGGTCTCCTCGCTCGGCAAAGGTTTGGCATCGGCGGCTCTCGGCGCGCTGCTGCAGTCGCGAGGCTACAAGGTTCGCCTTCGCAAACTCGACCCCTATCTCAACCTCGATCCCGGGACGATGTCGCCGTATCAGCATGGCGAAGTGTTTGTGACCGATGACGGCGCGGAGACCGATCTCGATCTCGGTCACTACGAGCGCTTCACCGGCCGGCCGGCGACCAAGCAGGACAACATCACCACCGGCCGCATTTACCAGGACATCCTGACCAAGGAGCGCCGCGGCGATTATCTCGGCGCGACCATCCAGGTGGTTCCGCACGTCACCAACGCCATCAAGGATTTCATTCGCAGCGGCAACGATGACTACGATTTCGTTCTCTGCGAAATCGGCGGTACCGTGGGCGACATCGAAGGCCTGCCGTTCTTCGAGGCGATCCGCCAGATCAAGAACGACCTGCCGCGCGATCACTCGATCTATATCCACCTGACGCTGCTGCCCTACATCCCGAGCGCCGGTGAACTGAAGACCAAGCCGACCCAGCATTCGGTCAAGGAACTGCGTTCGATCGGCATCCAGCCGGATATCCTGCTGTGCCGCACTGACCGTCCGATCCCGAAGGAGGAGCGCCGCAAGCTCGGCCTGTTCTGCAATGTGCGGGAAAGCGCCGTGATCGAGGCCCGCGACGTCGACAACATCTACGCCGTGCCCGAGGCTTATCATGCCGCCGGTCTCGATGATGAAGTGCTGGCTGCGTTCGGCATGGCCGCGAAAGAGCCGCCGGAGCTGAAGAGCTGGCACCAGATCAACGAGCGGGTCCGCAATCCGGAAGGCCAGGTTACGATCGCCATCGTTGGCAAGTACACCGGCATGAAGGACGCCTACAAATCGCTGACCGAGGCGCTGGCGCACGGTGGTATCGCCAACAAGGTGAAGGTCAATCTCGACTGGATCGAGAGCGAGGTGTTCGAGAATGAAGATCCCGCACCGTTCCTCGAACACGTCAACGGCATCCTCGTGCCCGGCGGCTTCGGTCAGCGCGGCGCCGAGGGCAAGATTCGCGCGGCGCAGTTCGCGCGCGAGCGTAACGTGCCGTATTTCGGCATCTGCTTCGGCATGCAGATGGCTGTGATCGAGGCGGCGCGCAATCTCGGCGGCATCGCGGATGCCAATTCCACCGAATTCGGCGCGACGTCGGAGCCGGTGGTCGGCCTGATGACCGAATGGCTGCGCGGCAATGAACTAGAGAAGCGCAACGCGGCGGGCGATCTCGGCGGCACCATGCGGCTGGGCGCCTATCCGGCCGCGCTTAAGCGCGGCAGCCGGGTGTCGGAGATCTACGGCAACGCGCTGGAAATCTCCGAGCGTCATCGCCACCGCTACGAGGTCAACACCGCCTACAAGGATCGGCTCGAGCAGCACGGCCTGCGCTTCTCCGGGCTGTCACCCGACGGCGTGCTGCCGGAAATCGTCGAGTACGAAGATCATCCCTGGTTCATCGGCGTCCAGTTCCACCCCGAACTGAAGTCGCGGCCGTTCGAGCCGCATCCGCTGTTCGCCTCGTTCGTCCAGGCGGCGATGGTGCAGAGCCGGCTGGTCTGATCCTGCACTGTATCTTCGTGTTTTGACGGCTTCACGGATTATTGCGACAACTGCGCGCGATCGCCGGAACATCCGGCTTTCGACAAAGCAGAATAATCAGGTCAGGGAAAAAGCCCGATGATGTACGAAATGCGCGTCTACCGTTGCGTGCCCGGACGCTTGCCGGCGCTGCTGAAGCGGTTCGAGACGATCACGCTGAAAATCTGGGAAAAGCACGGCATCCGCCAAGCGGGTTTCTTCACCACGCTGGTCGGGGATTCCAATTCGGAACTGACCTATCTGCTGCAATGGCAGTCGATGGCCGAGCGCGAGCAGAAATGGGGTGCGTTCATGGTCGATCCGGAGTGGCTGACGGCGCGGGCGGAGACCGAAAAGGACGGCCAGATCGTCGCCAATGTGAGCAACCAGTTTCTCGCACCGACTGCGTTTTCGTCGGTGAAATGAACCGGACTTGCGACCGGCGTTCCGCCAAGACCTGATTTGGCGAAACGCGATTGCAAAGCAAACCGCAGGACAAGAGAAGGACATCCGTTGAACGCCAGCGTCATAGCAGCCCCCGTCGTTGAAGTTGGTCCGGTCAAATTTGGCAACACGCTGCCGCTGTCGATCATCGCCGGTCCCTGCCAGCTGGAAAGCCGCGCGCATGCGCTCGAAGTCGCGTCCGCGCTGAAGGAGGTCGCGACGCGGCTCGGGATCGGTCTGGTTTATAAAACGTCGTTTGATAAGGCCAACCGCACCAGCGTCTCCGGGGTGCGTGGTCTGGGGCTGGATCAGTCGCTGCCGATCTTCGCCGAGATCAAATCATCGCTCGGCCTGCCGGTGCTGACCGACGTGCACGAAGCCGGGCAGTGCGCCCGGGTGGCGCAGGCGGTCGACGTGCTGCAAATCCCGGCCTTCCTGTGCCGTCAGACGGACCTGTTGCTGGCGGCGGCCGCCACCGGCAAGGTGGTCAATGTCAAGAAAGGCCAATTCCTGGCGCCCTGGGACATGGCCAATGTCGTCACCAAGCTGACCAGCAGCGGCAACCGCAACATCATGGTCACCGAGCGCGGTGTTTCGTTCGGTTACAACATGCTGGTGTCTGACATGCGCGCGCTGCCGATCCTGGCGCGCACCACCGGCGCGCCGGTGATCTTCGATGCCACCCATTCCGTTCAGCAGCCGGGCGGCCAGGGCGCCTCGTCCGGCGGTGAGCGGGAGTTCGTCCCGGTGCTGGCGCGTGCCGCGGTGGCCGTCGGAGTGGCTGGCGTGTTCATCGAGACCCATCCCGATCCCGATCACGCACCGTCGGACGGCCCCAACATGGTGCCGCTCAACGAATTCGAAGGCTTGATCAAGACGCTGATGGCGTTCGATCAACTCGCCAAAAGCAAAGCGTAACGGTCTGCGTCAACCGCGGCCGCGATAGGGCGCGACGCCCTGATCGGGCAGCCACAGGCCCTTCGGCAGTTTCCCGGTCTGCCAGAACACGTCGATCGGAATGCCGCCGCGCGGATACCAGTAGCCGCCGATGCGCAGGAAACGCGGCTTTAGCTCGCGCACCAGCCGCTTGCCGATCTCCACCGTGCAGGATTCGTGGAAGGCGCCGTGGTTGCGGAAGCTCGCGAGATAGAGTTTCAGCGATTTGGATTCGACCAGCCATTGGCCGGGAACGTAGTCGATCACCAGATGGGCGAAATCGGGCGCCCCGGTGATCGGGCAGAGCGAGGTGAATTCGGGCGCCGCGAAGCGAACCAGATAGTCGGTGTCACGATGCGGATTGGGAACGCGGTCGAGCTGCGCCTCATCCGGCGATTGCGGCGTTTTCACCTCCCTGCCGAGTTGCAAGTTGGATCCTGTGGACGAGCGCGGCTTTCGTGACATTTCGATGATCTCCGTGGCGCTCCTGATAGCCAATACCGGCCGCGAGGTCACCTGTTCCAGGGGGCCGGTTCGGTCTTTTCCGGCAGCGGGGCTTCCTGTAGAAGCACCCCCATCGTCACCCCCGCAGCCATGAAGGGACCTCCATGACCGCCATTATCGACATTATCGGCCGCGAAATCCTCGACAGCCGTGGCAATCCGACCGTCGAGGTCGATGTGCTGCTGGAGGACGGCTCGCTCGGCCGTGCTGCGGTGCCGTCGGGCGCCTCGACCGGTGCGCACGAAGCGGTCGAGCTGCGCGATGGCGACAAGGGGCGTTACCTCGGCAAGGGCGTGTTGAAGGCGGTCGCCGCGGTCAATGGCGAGATCCTCGAAGCCATCGGCGGCATGGAAGCCGAAGAGCAGGTGCTGATTGATGAAACCCTGATTGACCTCGACGGTACGCCGAATAAGAGCCGGCTTGGCGCCAATGCGATTCTCGGCGTCTCGATGGCGGTCGCGAAGGCCGCGGCCGACGCCAGCGCGTTGCCGCTGTATCGGTATGTCGGCGGCACCTCGGCGCGCACGTTGCCGGTGCCGATGATGAACATCATCAATGGTGGCGTTCACGCCGACAATCCGATCGATTTCCAGGAGTTCATGATCATGCCGGTCGGCGCCGACAGCTTCGCGGAAGCTCTGCGCTGCGGCTCGGAGATCTTCCATACCCTGAAGGGCGAGTTGAAGAAGGCCGGCCACAATACGAATGTCGGCGACGAGGGCGGCTTCGCACCGAACCTGCCGTCAGCCGACGCCGCGCTAGAGTTCGTGATGGAGGCCATCGGCAAGGCCGGCTACAAGGCGGGCCATGACGTCATGCTGGCGCTGGACTGCGCCTCGACGGAGTTCTTCAAAGACGGCAAGTACGTTTATGGCGGAGAGAACAAGACCCGCAGCCGCTCCGAACAGGCGAAGTACCTGGCCGACCTGGTGGCGCGCTATCCGATCGTCTCGATCGAGGACGGCATGTCGGAAGACGACATGGACGGCTGGAAGGAACTGACCGACCTGATCGGCAGCAAGTGCCAGCTGGTCGGCGACGACCTGTTCGTCACCAACGTGACCCGGCTGGCCGACGGCATCAAGAACGGGCGGGCCAATTCGATCCTGATCAAGGTCAACCAGATCGGCACGCTGACGGAGACGCTGGCCGCGGTCGAGATGGCCTACAAGGCGGCTTACACCGCCGTGATGTCGCACCGCTCCGGCGAGACTGAGGACTCCACGATCGCGGACCTCGCGGTTGCCACCGGTTGCGGACAGATCAAGACCGGATCGTTGGCGCGCTCCGACCGGACCGCCAAGTACAACCAGCTGCTGCGCATCGAGCAGGAGCTGGGGACCCAGGCCCGTTACGGCGGACTGGCGGCGATCAAGGGCGCGGAAGTCCGCTTCAAGAGCTGAGCCGGCCTGTACGGCATCCGCCATTCGACGGACCGGTGGCACGGCAGCGCAGCCGTGTCACCGGCGTGATCACAGTTTTTCGATCAACCGGTCGCACCGGGTTCATAAAGCTTTAACTGTGGCGTTGCATCGTGCGCCGATGGTTTCCCGCACCCGCCTCAAAGCAATCATGACCGGGCTCGCCCTCTATACGATGGCGGCGGCGATGATCGCGTATTTCGGCGTCAACGCCTACACCGGCAAATACGGCCTGACGGCGCGCGTCGAACTCGACCAGGAAATCATTGCGCTGACCAACGAGCTTGCGCGCCTGAAAAAGGAGCGCGCCGATGCCGAGCAGAGGGTCTCGCTGCTGCGCTCTGATCGCGTCGATCCGGACATGCTGGATGAGCGGGCGCGCTATCAGCTGGACTATGCGCATCCGCGCGATCTCGTCCGCATGATCGCGCACTGACCTGACGTCACGCCGGCTCGATCTCCATCCTTTAGATTTGAAATTTTTTAAATTTCAAAAAGCGAGCGGATTGCTTGCACAAAGTTTCGCCGCTTCGCTGCAGTGCGGGATGAAGACGATAGGTCGCATCAAATCATGCGACATACAAACCTTCCACGACGGTTTGAGTTAAGGTAGAGAGGATCGATATCCTCTCTCTTTCTTCTCTCACCCGGATTGATCATGGCCGCTGCCAAGAAAAGCGTCGCTCAGGAGGCGGGGAATGGTGCCCGCTCGGTCTCAGACATCAAGTTCACCAAGGATCAGGAATTAACTGCACTGCGCGAGATGCTGCTGATCAGGCGGTTCGAAGAAAAGGCCGGACAGCTTTACGGCATGGGCGCCATCGGCGGTTTCTGCCATCTCTATATCGGTCAGGAAGCCGTCGTCGTCGGCATGCAGATGGCGCTGAAGCACGGTGATCAGATCATCACCGGATATCGTGATCACGGCCACATGCTGGCCACCGGCATGGATGCCAAGGGCGTCATGGCGGAGTTGACC
>JBGMOD010000186.1:0-5253 GCA_041424235.1 Hyphomicrobiales bacterium | reverse complement strand
GCACAACCCCCGCCAGCGCGAATGCGATCAGCGCGAATCCTACCAGCGAACGTAGTGGTCAACGCCGGCCGTCCGGATCGGCTCGATGGAAAAGCCGCGGTTGATCATGACCAGCGCCATCCCGACAACGGCGATCAGAAAGATCACGGCGACCAGGTCGAGAAAACGCGGGTCGCGGTCAGGGTTGTTGATGTCATCGCGCATGACGATGCACTCCTCTTGACGGAAGCATCGATCAACGCGCGATCCCGGCCGGCGGTTCCCGGGATTTATACAATCCGACATCAAACGCAGCGCAGCAGAACGCTGCACCGCAGCGCGTGCGACACGGAATCCAGTCCCGGGAGCAGGACGCTAGATGCTCGGATTCCAGGGCACCATCACTTCATGATAGCCGGTCGCCGTCTTCTCCACATGGGCGAGCGCGGGGAACGGATAGTGGAAGCCCTGCACCAGCATCTTCTCCGCGGCCAGCATGTCGTAGACCTTGCGCCGCGTGGCTTCGGCCATCACCGGGTCCTGGTCGATCGCCGCATGCCAGCCCGGATTGGCGACGAACAGCACCGGGATGTGCGCGACGTCGCCCTGGATGAACACCGTGCTCGCGCCGGACGACAGCACGAACGAGCTGTGGCCGACGGAATGCCCGGGCGTGGCCACCGCGGTGAGGCCGCCGACGACCTCTTTGCCGGCCTCATAGGGCGTGACCTTGTTGCCGAGCGCGCCGAACACCCGGCGGGTGTTCTTGAACAGGCCCTCGATGCGCCCCTTCGGCGCCCGGCTCATTTCGCCATCGTCCGTCCAGTACGTCCATTCCGCCGCAGGAACGAAGATCTCCGCGTTGGGAAACGCCGGCTTGCCGTCCGCGGTCACGAGGCCATCGACATGGTCGATGTGAAAGTGCGAGATCACCACCGCGTCGATATCCTTGCGCGCGATGCCGGCCGCGGTGAGATTGCCGGCGAGCTGCCCGATCGTGCCCTTGCTGCGTTCGAACGCGGCTTCGCCCAGGCCGGTGTCGATCAGGATCAGTTTCTGTCCCGTGTTCACCACAACCGGCGAGAACGGCACCGAAAGCGAGTCGGTGCTGCGGAACGCCGCCGTCAGCGCCGCCTTCACCTGCTCGGTCGTCACATTGGACACGAAGTTTTCAACCGGAAACCCCAGCGCCCCATCGGCGATGACCGTCACCTCGGCATCGCCCACCTTGTAGCGATAAAAGCCCGGCGCCTGCTTGCCGATCACGGGCGCGGCGGCATGGGCTGGCGGTTCGCCCGACAAGGCCGTGCCGGCCGCCACTGCCGCACTGCTGGTGAGGAGTCCGCGACGGGTCATGGGGGTCATTTGAAAAACTCCGGGTCGGGCTGGGATTGATCATCGAAGGGAGCGGGATACTAGGTGCACGCCGCTGTCGTTGACAATCCGACCAATGGTTCATCGCCCACCGATGCGAGATTCAATTCACGCTCAACTGGATCGCGAGCCGCCTTCAGCGATTTTGCTCCGCGCTTCGATGAGGTCGCCCCCCTACTCCATCCGCCAGCGCGGCTCGCCGGTGAGGCTCTCGGCATCGCTCGATACCGGATCGTTGGCCGCGCGGTCGCGCGCAGCCTCCCCGCCTTGCAGTTCGATCACGGTGCCGGGAAAACGAACGGCCCGGTGGTTGCCGTCGAGCACCACGCGCCCGACCGCCAGGATGTTCTTCAGGCCTTCGTCCGGCGACATCAGCCGGTAGTTGGCGCGGTAGGCGCCGCCGGTGCGCCGGGTGCGGTCCAGCAACATCCGCACCTGGGCGAGATCGTCCGGCACGATCCGTGGCAGGTAGGCCCGGACCGACGTTCCCAGTTCGGCATCCCGCACCGGCACGCCGAACAGCCGGGCGACATCGGCGTCGGCATAGACGAGATCGGAGACCAGATCCCAATCCCACGAGCCGACGATCCTGAAATATTCAGAATTGAAATTCTTTCGATCGGGCGCCACATCCGCCGGGATGACCTCGAACCGCGGCCGCGCATCCAGCAACGCCAAGCGCGTCATCGCCAAGAGCTGTTTCACGAGGACGAGATTGAGTTGTGATGCAATCACAAGTGCCGATTGAATGTGTTCACCAAGTCTCGAAATCCGATCGCGGTCAGACATCATTGCCTCCGGAAAAAGGCGTCTCGCGTCTTCGAAAACTAAAATGCTGTAAATAAAGGCAGAAGCGGTGCGTTACTGCACCGCGCAATTCAACACCGTCAGAAAACGAACATCGTCAGGTAACGAACACTGTCAGGTAACGGTAAGCTTTTCTTCCGGCGACTTCCAGTCACCGGATCGGACAATGCCCGGCCTAAGCAAGCGTGCAGGACATTGCCGCGACATTGCCGCAGATTTGATCAACGACGGTAGGATGGCACGCCACGTCCTAGTTGGAAACACATCCGGAAACATATCGCCCGCGTTATTAACCCCGTCGCTTTACTCTTCGCGGAGAATTCAGAATGAAGCGCTGGTCACGATAACCATCGTGTCGCAGAATCACGCACGCGAGACGGCCGGCGAGACGCATCGCGTCCGCACCGCCGAAGTCAGGAGTAGCGCAAATGCTGGTCAAACGCCGAACACATGACGGGCACACCGCGCACGACATCGCCGTCGTGCGTTCGCCCGACAGTGTGCTCAGCGATCGGGCGACCGGCACCCCCCACACACCGCCCGCATCCGGTGACGATGTCAGGATCTGCATCGAGCAGACCACCGACATGGAATCGACCACGGCGCTGCTCAAGCGATCCTTTCCGCAGGGCTACCCCCACGACGCTGGCTATCTGCAATGGCTGTATCGCTCCGGCCATCACGCCGCGACCGTGGTGGCGGTGATGCAGGGTGACGACAAGATCGGACAGATGGTCCTGCTCCCCTATGAGATGGTGGTCGACGGCGAGACCCGGCTGTTCGGCCTGGTGGTTGATTTTTTCATCGCGCCCGAGCATCGCAGCGGCCCCCTGACGATCAAGCTGTGCCGCAAGGTCGTGGAGTTCGGCACCGCCGCCGGCTTCGATGGGCTCTACGGCGTGCCGAACACCATCTCGATGGGCATCACCCCTCGCCTGCTCCGGACACGAACCATCCGCAAGCTCGGCATTCGCGTTGGCCTCGCCGCGCCGGTGCGGCGGCGCGGGGTTTCGTTGAGCGCCCTTGTCGATACGCTGCGCGACGCCGACATCGTGCCGCTGCTCGATCGCTTCGTCTCTCATTCCGCCGGCGGGCGGAAATGGACCGGCGCCTCATTGGTGCGCCGGCTGCGCAGCCCGATCACGCGTTTCGCGCTTCACGGCAACAACGATGCCGTCGCCATCTCCTGCCGCCACACCATCAAGGGACTGGACTTCACCACGCTGTGCGGCTTCCTGCCGGCCGACGGCAGGACCATTCCGCCCGCATCGATGCGCGCTCTGGTCGCCGCCGCCTGCCACACCCACCGCAACCCGATGTTCTGCTACATCGGCTTCAACGAAACCCTCGTGCGACCGCCGGGGATCGCCGTCCCCGAACGCTGGCATCCCTCCCCGGTGACATTGACCACGCGCGCGTTTACGCCGGGTGGCGAGGGATTCAATCCGCAGCGCTTCGAGCTGATCGATTACGACATGATGTGATGGCTTCGATTTGAATCGATGCCGATGCAATGAGCTGTTCCCTCCCCCCTTGTGGGGGAGGGTTAGGGAGGGGGGTAACGGCAAACCCACAGCGTTGCAGATCAGATGCCGTTGTATCACCTATTCAGAAGCCGGTATGCCCCCCTCCCCAGCCCTCCACCACAAGGGGGGGAGGGAGCCGCGCACAGCATCGTCGCAACGTCGCCGCAAGCGGGGCGAGGGAGAAGCGGCCCCTTCGCCTCTGGCCAAGCTCATCCCCTACCCGAGATAGGCGTTCGCCTCCCTGAGCTTCGCCTGCATCCGCTCGACCGGCAACTCACGCGCACTGATATTGCCCTCGGCGATCATCGCGGCCGCAACCCCGGCAGCCTGGCCGATCGCCATGGTGTTGGGCATCACCCGCGTCGAGGCATGGGCTTCATGGGTGGATGAGATGCCGCGGCCGGCCACCAGCACATTGTCCAAACCTGAGGGCACGATCGCACGATAGGGGATCTGGTAGCTGTGATCCTTGCCGAGCGTCTCGAAGCCGAGGCCGGCGCCGGTGGCCGGATGCATGTCGATGGGATAGGCGCCGGAGGCAATCACGTCGGGAAACCGGCGCCCCTGGCGCAGATCGTCCGCGGTGAGAATGGTCTCGCCGCGGACGCGGCGGGTTTCGCGGATGCCGAGCTGCGCGGCGAGTGTGATCAGCCGTCCGTCGCCGCATCCCGGCACATTGTCCCGGATGAATTTCGCTGCCGAAAACGCCTGCCTGCGCCCCTCGATCTCGGCGCGGCTGAGATCGAACGGATCGGTGGCATCGACACTGACGCGGCTGATGTTGAACCAGCCGTCGCGGGTGCCGGTGACGCGGCTCTGGTGCAGCGCTGCGCGCGCCAGCGCGCCTTCGCTCGCGCCGCGGCGCGCAAGGGCCTGCATCTCCGGCACCGCAATGGCGTTGAACACGTCGTAATCGATCGGGCCGAACCGGAACATCATGGTCGCCGGCTGCAGCGTTTCGCCCTCCTCCAGCGGCAGGAACGCCGCGCCGGCGCGCGCCAGCACGTCGAGATCGCCCGAGGCATCGATCACCACCTTCGGGCGCAGCGCGATCGGGCCGGCCTTGGTCAGCACCGTCACCTCGGAAATCGACCGCGCGGTGCGCGCCACCGACATCACCACCGCATTGAACAGGACGCGGGCCGGCGCCGTGGTCAGGAGCTCGTCGAGCACGATCTTGAGGGTTTCCGGATCATACGACACCTGGTCCATGCGATGGCCCGTCGACATCACGAAGTGCGAATGGCCGTCCGAGCCGCCACGCGCAATCAGGGTGTCGACGATCTCCTCGGCGATGCCGCGGATCACCCGGCGGCCGGCTTCGGTTTCCCAGCCGACGAACTGGCCGACCGCGGCGGCCGTCGCCGAGCCGCCAAGAAAACCCCAGCGTTCGATCAGCAGCGTGTCCGCGCCGGTGCGCGCCGCCGCGATGGCCGCGACCGAGCCGGCCATTCCGCCGCCACAGACCAGCACGTCGAGATTGAGCGGTGTCATCGCAAACCTCCGATATCGACTTTACAGAACGCCACGCGCGGCGCGAACCAGTCCAGAAATCACCAGCGCACTG
>JBGMOD010000185.1:0-5279 GCA_041424235.1 Hyphomicrobiales bacterium | reverse complement strand
GTGGCCAGATCGGCTACAACTGGCAGGCCGGCAATATCGTGTATGGCCTCGAAACCGACATCCAGGGCGGCTCGCTCAAGGACGACTTTGCATGCGGTCTCGCATGTGCCCCCACGGCTCCGTTGCTTATCGCATATAATCAGAAGATGGAGTGGTTCGGCACCGTTCGCGGCCGGCTCGGCTACTCGGTTGGGTCGTCGCTGTTCTACGCCACCGGCGGTTTCGCTTACGGCAACGTCAAGACCAGCCTCCTCGGTTCAGCCCTCGGTACTCCGATCGACCAGTCGTTCTCCCGCACCAAGACCGGTTATGCGGTGGGTGGCGGCATCGAATCGCCGTTCGACCTGTTCGGCTGGTTCGGCAAGAACTGGACCTCGAAGACCGAATACCTGTTCGTCGACCTCGGCCGCGCGAACGACAGCTTCACGGTCGGTGGTACGGCCCTCACCTTCTCGACGCGCGCGCAGGAGCACATGCTGCGCACCGGCCTGAACTATCACTTCAATTCGCCCGTCGTGGCGAAGTACTGAGACTGAACATCTCAGCAAACTGACTTCAAAACCCCGGCCTCGCGCCGGGGTTTTTGCTTATGGGCGGCCTCCGTCGCGGGGCTTGTTTTGCGCCTGACTGTGCCTCTGGCGGCACAGACTTTTGGCGCGAAGTCGCGTAGCTTTTCTGCATATTTCAGATTGCCGACGTTTTTGATTGGGGGGAGCCGTGAAGAAGCATTTGATCGCAGTCGCGCTTGTTGGAACGACCGCCGCCGGATCCGGCGCCGCTTTGGCCGCCGATCTGCCGGCCCGGGTCTACACCAAGGCTCCGCCGATGGTGGTGCAGGCCTACAACTGGACCGGTTTCTACGCCGGTGTGAACGCGGGCATCGGCTTCGGCCGCAGCAAGACCGACGTCGCGTTCGGCGGCGGCCTGGTTGATCCGCGTTCCCGCGTCGGCGGCCTCGGGGGTCTCGGTGGCGCCCAGATCGGCTACAACTGGCAGGCCGGCAACATGTTTGGCCTCGGCAATATCGTATTCGGCGTCGAAGCCGACATCCAGGGCACCGGCCTCGAGGACAATCGCACCAGCTCCAACATTGTGGGCCTGACCAACGTCAATGTGAATCAGAAGCTTGACTGGTTCGGTACCGCGCGCGGCCGCGTCGGCGTCGCCTCGGGTCCGGTGTTCAGCTACTTCACCGGCGGTTTCGCCTACGGCAGCGTCAAGACCAACATCTCGGTTCCGGGCGCCTTCAACGATAGCTTCAGCAGCACCCGTACCGGCTGGACCGTCGGCTCCGGCGTCGAAGCGGCGCTGGGCGGTAACTGGACCGGCAAGGTCGAATATCTCTATGTCGATCTCGGTACCCAGCGCGGCACCGATACCCTCGTGCCTTACACCTACGCATCGGAAGTCCGCGAGCACATCTTCCGCGCCGGTCTGAACTATCGCTTTGGCGGAACCGGCGTCTACGCGCCGGAACCGGTGGCGAACTGGACCGGCTTCTACATCGGCGGAAACGGCGGTGGCGGCACTGCCCTGAACAAGAGCTCGCTGCAGGCCACGGGGTTCAAAGAGAATTTCAACCTGAGTCCGGACGGTTATTTCGGTGGTGGCCAGATCGGCTACAACTGGCAGGCCGGCAATATCGTGTATGGCCTCGAAACCGACATCCAGGGCGGCTCGCTCAAGGACGACTTTGCATGCGGTCTCGCATGTGCCCCCACGGCTCCGTTGCTTATCGCATATAATCAGAAGATGGAGTGGTTCGGCACCGTTCGCGGCCGGCTCGGCTACTCGGTTGGGTCGTCGCTGTTCTACGCCACCGGCGGTTTCGCTTACGGCAACGTCAAGACCAGCCTCCTCGGTTCAGCCCTCGGTACTCCGATCGACCAGTCGTTCTCCCGCACCAAGACCGGTTATGCGGTGGGTGGCGGCATCGAATCGCCGTTCGACCTGTTCGGCTGGTTCGGCAAGAACTGGACGTCGAAGACCGAATACCTGTTCGTCGACCTCGGCCGCGCGAACGACAGCTTCACTGTTGGCGGCACGACCGTCAACTTCTCGACCCGCGCGCAGGAGCACATGCTGCGCACCGGCTTGAACTACCACTTCAATTCGCCAGTGGTGGCCAAGTACTGAACAAGTACTGAACTCGAATCCTGAGACCGAACATCTCAGTCGACTGTATGCAAAACCCCGGCCTGGTGCCGGGGTTTTTGTGTGTCAGTTGAGTGACCCGGACGTCGGTCCATCACGCATGATCATGCGCCGCTGCCGCAGTGTCCGATGCATCGAAGCTTGCTTTGTGGAGCGCAACAAGCTCGTCCAGTGACGTGACCTTCAAGGTCGGCTCGGCGCTTGCCGCGAGCGTTGCACCTGTTCCTTTCCGTCCATGGCGCCGGTCCACCCACACCGTTGTGAGGCCGAGTTGTCGCCCGGGGGCGATGTCGTGATGCTTGCTCTGCGCAACATGCAGGATTTCGTGTTTGGCGATGCCGTCCTCGGCGAGACGGCGGAACGCCGCATCGAAGTGCGGTTGTCCCGGCTTGTAGGAGCCGACATCTTCCGCGGTCACAGTGAATGCGATGGGGACGTCGAGCAACTTCAGCGTGCCGGCGAGCGAGATGTTGTCGACGTTTGACAGGATACCGAGCCTGTAAAAACGTGCGAGATAGCGCAGGCTTTCGACGGTATCGGCAAACGGCGGCCAGGACGGCACCGATCGCGCGAAAGCCTCGGCCCGCGCCGGGCTCTCGTCCCAGCCAAACTGCTCCTCGATGTCGCGCCAGGATCGGCGCAGCACTTCGGGATAGAGCAGCACTGGGCGGGTCTGCTGGTGCCGGGCCTGCATCAGCGCGAACGTCGAGATCACGACATCGGCTGGCACTGCCGACCGCATCTCCTGCAGCCAGGGGCCGACGACATCGGCGATGCCGCTGTCCCAGTCGATCAGCGTGCCGTAGCAATCGAAGGTGAGGGCCTTGTAGGATTTGAAATCGATCATGCGTGGGTCTCGCTCGATGTTTGCCGCATGCGCTGCAGCTGTGTCTGCACCCGGTCGGACGATGCGACGGTCTGGTCGACGATGAAGCGGCAGGCCTCGTCGAGATCACCGCGGCGGATCGCAGCGACGATCGTGAGATGGCTGTCGACCCAGGCCGGGCTGAGGCCTGATGTCGCCCACACCGGCAGCAGGTAGCGGTTGATGCTCTGATAAAGGCCGGCGATCTGGGCGAGCAGTCGCGGCCGTTCCGCTTTCTCGTACAGACTGCGATGAAACTCCCAGTGCAGGCCGGCGCGCTGCAGCGGGTCGGGGGCGTCCGCGGCCTGCTTCAGAAGCTGTTCGGACCGTGCAAGGTTGGCGGCCGTCAGCCGCGGTGCGGAGAGCCGCAACGCGTGCGGTTCGAGCAGCGCGCGCAACTCGGCGATTTCCAGAAAATCCTGCTCCGACACACTCGACACCGTGACGCCGCGGTTGGGATGCAGCACGGCGAGCCCGTCGGCGATCAGCCGCTGCAGCGCCTCGCGAACCGGTGCGACACTGACGCCGAAACGGGCCGCCACGTCGTTCTGCTTGAGCTGGACGCCGCCGGCGATGCTGCCTTCGAGGATGGCGCGGCGAAGCTGATCGGCGATCAACTCGGGGGTGGAGATCTTGAGTCCTGTTCCGCTGGGGAGGGCATCGGCCGTAATCATCTTGACATACCCTTTTTCAGATTCGATTATCGATAATCTAATATCGATAGTTGTGCAACAGGTTTTTGGGTCTCGTTTCAGCGGAAACGTCAGATTTTCAGGGAGTACCGAGGATGTCGAACGTATCGGAAGTGATCGAGGCAAACGCGCCAGCCGCCGAGGTCGCTGAAAACCCACCAAAGCGAGATTCGCTGGCCCGTTCCGCGCTAGCTGCGACAGTCGGGACCACCATCGAATGGTATGATTTTCAGATCTACGGGCTCGCCGCCGCCCTCATCTTCAACACCCAGTTCTTCCCGAACTTCGATCCGGTTGCGGGCACGCTGCTGTCGTTTGCCACCTTCGCCGTTGGCTTTCTCGCCCGACCGATCGGAGCCGTCATCTTTGGGCACATGGGTGATCGCCTTGGCCGCAAATCGACATTGATCGCGACATTCCTGCTCACCGGCACGGCGACGCTGCTGGTCGGCTGCTTGCCGACCTACGACTCCGTCGGTGTGTTTGCACCCATCCTGCTGGTGCTGCTGCGCCTGCTGCAAGGGATCGGGCTCGGTGGCGAGTGGGGCGGGGCCGTGCTGGTGATGACCGAGAGCCGCGCCCAGAGCCGGCGCGGGCTGCTTGGCAGCCTGCCGCAACTGGGGTCGCCCGGCGGTCTCGTGATCGCCACGCTGGTTTTTGCCGGCAGCACAGCCGCGATGACCCCGGCGCAATTTGCGGCCTGGGGCTGGCGGCTGCCGTTTCTGCTCAGTCTCGTGCTTGTCGTCGTCGGCGCGTTTGCCCGGATCTCGATGCCGGAGAGTCAGGCGTTCGCACAGGCCAAACGCAGCAACGCGATCGTTGCGTTCCCGCTTGCGGAGACGCTGCGAACCCAGTGGCGCGAAGTTCTGCTCGCCGCGGGATTGTTCCTGGTCACCAGCGGTGGGTTCTATGTCTACGTCACCTTCATGGTCGCGTACGGTTCGACCAACCTGGGGCTGCCCCGCGACCTGATGCTCAATGGTGTGCTGGCTTTCGCGACCGTCGAACTGCTGATCATCGTTCCGGTCTGCGCCTTTTCCGATCGCATCGGCCGCAAGCCGGTTTTCATCCTGTCGGCGCTGTTCACGATCGCGTTCGCGTTCCCGTTGTTCTGGCTGGTCAATACCAAGGTCACGGGGCTGATCATGCTGGGGATGGCGATCGGCGGCGCCGCCAACGGCGTGTTGTTCGGAATCATGGGATCGTTCGGACCGGAGCTGTTCAAGACCAGCGTGCGCTACACCGGCGCCTCGCTGGGCTATCAGCTGTCCGCAGCAATCGGTGGCGGCCTCACGCCGCTGATCGCGACCGCGCTCGTCAAATGGGCCGGCGGAAGCTACTGGCCGGCCGCCGCCTGGCTTGCGGGTCTGGCATTCGTCAGTCTTTGTGCCGCGCTGCTAGCGCCGGAAACGCAGCGCCGTGCACTGCCGGGCGAGGGTGGCTGACGCTAAAGCATGATGCGTTTTGGTTGAATCGACGCGGTCACTTGCTTGTTCACCTCTCCCCCGTCGGGGAGAGGTCGGATTGCGAAGCAATCCGGGTGAGGGGCTGCCGTTCTCTCGATAGGC